>NZ_QHLK01000009.1 GCF_006864455.1 Campylobacter sp. MIT 97-5078 | reverse complement strand
GGGGAAAGTAGCTTGTTGCGGACTTTGTTATTTTACTGCTTTTACTTACTTTTAAATTTTTATTTGTTTGAGTTATTTCTTATTTCTTTTTATATTTTTCTTTTTTTGAGTTTTGTATCATTGCTAAGCCAAGTTTATATGAAAGTGTGTTTTGAATTCTTTCCTTAGCTCCTTTTGGTTTAAAAATTTCTAATTTTTGAAGTTCTTTACTATCAATAAATTCTAAGTCTTTATTTGAAAAATATTTTTTGATTATGAGGTTTTGAAATTCATATTTGAATACTATATTTTAAAGCTTTTTGATATAATGTCCTTATGAAAACGATCGAAAAAAGTTGTAGTGCTCAAATTGAGATTAAAAAGTCTAAATTTATAGCCCATCTTTGCTCTTTTTTTGAATTTAAAAATTTGCTTGAAACGCTTAAAAAAGAGCACATCAAAGCTGTTCATTTTGTCTATGCGTATCGATTTTTAAATGAATTGGGCCAGATTGTCGAGGATAAAAGTGATGATAATGAGCCAAAAGGCACTTCGGGTTTGCCAAGTTTAAATACCTTAAGAGGAAGCGAGCTTGTGAATGTAGCAGTGATTGTTGTGCGCTATTTTGGCGGTGTAAAACTTGGCACAGGTGGGCTTGTGCGTGCTTATACTCAAGCAGTAAATGAAGCTATATCTGTAGCCAAGCTTGTGGAGTTTGAGCTTAAAAAAAGTAGTATTTTAAGCCTTGAGATTAAGTATTTTGATAAAGTAAGACATTTTTTGCTTAAAAATGCCTTTGAATTTCATCCAGAATTTCAAGATGATAAGGTGCGTATAAATTTGAATTTAAGTCAAAATCAGCAAAAAAGTTTGCAATTTTTCTTGCAAAATAATGCCCATTTGGAATTCAAAGATTTTGTGTGGCTTGTTTAGTTAAGATTAAGTAAAGCTTGAGAAGTAAATTATCTTGCATACCGCAGGTTTTATGAAGCATATGATAGAGAAAATCGATCATAAAAAAATACATTGCTCAAAATAATAAATACATACAAAAGTATATTTTTTTGTGTTTTTTTATTTTTTACATTTTTTTTGAATGGATTGCTTTGGCTTTTTTTAAAGCCTTACAATGAAAAGGTTTTGCTTTTTGCAAGTCATTGTTTGCAATCCACTCTATTTTTGCTCGGCATTACCCGCTTTTTTAAATCAAGAAAGCATAGAAAGTAAATCAGCAGTCAAATTTTGCTTTTGCTCGTCTTGTGCTTGATTGACTGGGTTTTGAGTCTTTAAAAACTCATTTTCGCTTTGCCTAAAACGAAAGCTTTGAAGTGTTGTATTAAAGCTATCGTTAAAACTCTGATCGCTTATGTTAAAGCTTGAAATATCAGTGTTTAGTTTTGATAAGTTGTTTTGCTCTTGCTCTGCGCCACTATTGATGAGCTGAGAAAACAGCCAAGCTGATTTGTCTTCAACTTGCTTATCAACTTTTTTATAAGTTCCGCTTAAGACATCAAATTCCATAGAACTTATGGTTTTGTAATTTGCTTGCATAGTCTTTTCTCCTTTCAAAATATGCTCTTAAAATAAGCAAAAATCGTTCCTAAAAGGAGAAAATTTAGATTTTTATAGCTTAATCTCCATGCTTAGGGTGATATTCAGCGTCAAGTTCTGAATTTTCGATAAATTCAAGCTTAGCCTTTTCACAGCGTTCATCTCTTAGCTTTCGATAAGCATTTCTTGTTTTTAATTCTTGCTCGCTTAGAGGGCGATCTTCTAAAAACGAGATATGAAAATAAGTATCATCGCTTTTTGAATGCGAAAGATAAAAATCCATATAGTCAAAATAATCCTTCGTGCTTTCGTAAAGCACGGTTTCTTCAATGTAGATTGTAGGTCCAAAGCCTTTGTGATTTTGGGTGTAGTGTCCAAAACCAGCTGCGTATTTGATTTTATAGGTATTCATCAAAATTCTCCTTGCAAATATTCCTCAAACGAGCCGCGAAAATCGATCAACTCGCCGTCTTTTAAGTGCCAAATGCGGTTTGCAAATGCACTGATAAGCTCTCTATCGTGGCTGATACAAAGCACCACACCTTTGAAATTAAACAAAGCCTCGCCCAAAGCGATGATCGCTTCAAGATCAAGGTGGTTATTAGGTTCGTCTAAGAGCAAGAAATTTGGGCGTTCAAGCATAAGTTTTGCAAGAGCTAGGCGGTGTTTTTCGCCTCCACTTAAGCTTGAGGCTAGTTTTTCTTGATCGCTACCACTAAAGAGCATTCTACCTAAACATTTGCGAATTTCATCAAAGTCCTTGAATTTCTCACTCATGAGCCATTCATAAAGTTTCAAATTTTCACAAATAACACTACTTGTATCTTGCGTAAAATACCCAAGTTCTATAGTTGCACCTAAATGAATGTCTCCACTATCAGCTTTAAGTTTTGAAGCGATGATTTTAGCTAAGGTGCTTTTGCCTACACCATTTGTGCCTATAAGAGCGATTTTATCATTTTTTTCTACCTTGAGATTTAAATCCTTAAAAAGAGTTTTATCATAGTTTTTTGAGATGTTTTTTAGCTCTAAAACTTCATTGCCTATCTCTCTTTGAGGGCGAAAAAGTATGCTTGGATCGCGACGCGTTGAGATTTGAATTTCTTCAAGTTCGATTTTTGCTAAAGCTTTTGCTCTACTTGTAGCTTGTTTTGCTTTGCTTGCATTTGCTGAAAAGCGTCTTATAAAGCTTTCAAGCTCTTCTTTTTGAGCTAGGGCTTTATCTCTTTTAAGTTCAGCTTGTTTAGCCAAAAGCGTAGAAGCCATATACCAATCATCATAGTTTCCAGCAAAATCTCTAATCTGTTTAAAATCCACATCTAAGATCCGCGTGCAAATTCGGTTTAAAAAATGCCTATCATGGCTAATAACCACAAGTGTGCCCTCGTGCTTTAAAAGCTCGTTTTCAAGCCAAGCTATAGTTTCAAAGTCAAGATTGTTTGTTGGTTCATCTAAAAATAGCACATCAGCACCCAAAAACAGCACTTGAGCTAATAAAACTTTAAATTTATCTGCATTTTGAAGGTTTGACATAGGATCGCTGAAATTCTTGATCTTCAAAGCACTTAAAATCTTTTCACAACGCGTTTCACAATCATAATTTGGATCTTCCTCAGCTGTGATGATTTCAAGCTCACTTAAACGCTCGTTGATCGCATCTGTAAAATCCTCACTCATATAAAGCTTTTCTTTTTCTTTAAAAGCCTTGAAAAGTCTATCATTGGCACACATTACCGCATCTTTTATGCTGTAGTTTTCAAAAGCAAATTGATCTTGTTTTAAAACACCCACGCGAAGCCCAGCATCAATGTCAATCTCACCACTGCTAGCCTCAAGCTCTTTTGAGAGGATTTTTAAAAAGGTAGATTTTCCAGCTCCATTTGCCCCTATAAGTCCATATCTTTCGCCTTTTTTAAGCGTAAGATTGACATTTTCAAATAAAAGCTGATTGGCAAAACGCATGCTTAAATTTCTAATCTCAACCATAAAAATTCCTGAATTTAAAAATAAAATGAGATTGTATCATATTATCTTAAAGTAAAGAAAATTATGAAAAATTAAAAGAATATTCACCTAAAAGCGAGTAAATATCAAAGAAAATGATAGTGTTTAAATTGCATTTAGTAAAATAAAAATATTTGAATGTGCTTTGAATTTATGTGAGTTTTTTACAAACTCATTTGTATTTTAGTTTAAAATGGCTATAATTTCGCATTATTTTCTTAATATCAAAGGTTTTTACTTGTCTTCACTTTTATTTTTAAACTCTTTAGCGATGTTGAGTTTTGTTTTTGAGTTTTTTGCTTTGTTTTTGAGTTTTTATTTTAAAAATTCGCGTATTTTTTTCGTCAGTCTTGCTTTACTTTGTATGCGATTTGTGTATGTGTATGCAAGCTTATATCAAGCACATTTGTTTGCTTGTTTATTCTTGCCTTTTGTATTTGTGCTTTTTGCACTTTTGCCAGCTTCAAATCTTGTGTTTGAAAAAAGAAATTTAAGTAAAATTGCTATCTTGATTTTTGTGTTGATTTTGGGTTTTTTTCTAAGCAAAAGCACAAATTTTAATGCAGCCTTAAGCACAAAGCTTTTTGAGAATCTTGATTTTGTTAGCGATATAGGTTTGGTATTTTTTCTTGTTTTGTTTATATTTTTTTTGATATGGTGTGTTTTAAAGGCTCAAATTTATCTGATCCTTGCTTTCGTGTTAAGTTTTGTGCAATTTTTATTTGGACTTGACGCCTATCCTTTTTTTGAATTTGCTTCGCTTTTTTTTGTGCTGTATATGTTTTATCATAGTTATAAAATAATGTATTTTGACCGTGTTACAAAGCTACCCAATCAAAAAAGCCTCAAACGCTATCTTATAGGGCTTGAAAATTATAAAATTTTCTTACTTCGTTTTAATGAGCTTGAAGCTATGCAAGAAAAATATGCCTTGATTTTACTCAAAGCTATAGCAAGATTATTAAGAAAGAATTTCAAAAATTATAAAATTTTTAGCCTTGATAAAGATTTTGTTTTTGTGGTAAATGATGAGCTTGTACTAAAGCAAATCGAGCTTTTTTTCTCACAAGTAAGTTTTAAACTTGAAAATGAAAAGGTGATTTTAAGCTTTGCACTTAAGAGTTTGAGTTCAAAAGTTTCATTTGAAAAGCTTTTAAGAGAGATAAAAGAGCTTTAAGCCCTAAAATTTAGAGCTTAAGTCTTAAAAACTTATTTTGCGTTCGCTTCTACTTCTATGTTAAGTTCAACCTCATCGCTTAAAAGCATAGTTGATGAGCTTGGAGCAAATTTAAAATCTGATCTTTTAATTACGCCATTAAGCGAAAAGCCAAGTTTTTCTTTGCCTTGAGCTTGAATAATGCCGCCTATATCAGTGTTTAAGGTGATATCTTTTGAAACACCGGCTATACTAAGTGTACCTGTCATTTTTTTGCTATTTTTGTCAAATTTTTTCATCACAAAAGTGATTTCAGGGTGAGTTTTTGCTTTGAAAAAATCATCTTGTTGTAAATGATCGTCTCTTGATTTGTTATCAGTATCTACTGAAGCAACTTTTATTTTTGCTTGAAGTTTTTTAAACTCGCCACTTTGAGCATCATAATCAACGAGCCCATCATAATCAGTGAAATGTCCACGCACATTTGAAATTTGCAAGTGTTTGATCTTAAAGCCCACATTAGTGTGCATTTTATCAAGCGTGTATTCTTTAGCAACTAGTGCTGAGCTAAACAACGAAGCTACAATGAGCGAAGAAAGAAGTAATTTTTTCATTGTCAATCCTTTTTGATAAAAATTTGTATTTGGAATTCTAAGCGATGAAAAATAATGATAAGTAAATGTTTGTTTTATTGTAATCTGCCTTTTAAAAACTCGGTAAAATCTGAAAATTTGGGTAAGTCAAGTGTAACTTTTTGCCTTTGAGGTTTGCCCCACATACACTCTGGAAAAAACTCATCTTCTTTAAAACGAGCCATAATATGAAAATGCACGCGCGGGACATAGTTTGCAAATGAAGCGATGTTGATTTTTTCGGGTTTATAAAAATCCCTTAAGGCTTTCTCACATTCTAAAATCAAAGCAAAAAGTTCATTTTGTATAGCTAAGGGACAATCACTTAGTTCCTTAAAAGGCTCTTTGGTAAAGATTTTTAGCCAAGGAATTTGTGAAAGCTCTTGTTCTATGTAAAAATTATTGCTTTCAAAAATCATTTTTCAATCTTTCTTTGATAAATTCAAGCTCAAGTGTAGCAAATTTTCGTTATAATATAGGCAAAATTTCATCAAAAAAGAGTAGGATATGCAAATTCAGTATTCGAATTTTTCATCAAGCATTTCTTATGATACGCCCAAAAATAAGACAGGAGAAAAGAATACTTTAGGCTTAAACAGCCAAAACTCCACAGAAGAAAAAGACGAAACAAAACAAAACAGCGAAAGCAACTCTTTAAATGTCAAGTTTGAACCTAGTCAAAAACCTTTAAATGAGAGTTTAAACACAAATTCTCAAGAAAACAAAGCTGATGGTTCAAATCGAACAACAAGCTTTAATCAAAACGAAAACACTTTAGCTACAAATTATCATTCAAATGACGAGCTTGATTTAAAGCAAAAATCAAGTTTAGATAATGTTAGTGAAACAAATTTAAACCAGCGTGCAAATTTAGCAGCCCTAGCATATCAAGAGCAAAATAAGGCTCAAGATCAAAGTAGTTTCAGCTTTGTAGCATAAGTTTTAGGCAAGATTTTTGCTCTATAATACAACAAAAAAAGGATAAAAATGAAAAATCTTATTATATTTTCGCACACTCATTTTGAAAACTCAAGGGTAAATAAAGCTTTGCTTAAAGCCGTGCAAGATAAGGCTGAAGTAAGAAATTTAGAAGCACTTTATGAAAAGGGCAAGAAGGAATTTAACATCAAGCTTGAGCAAGATTTTCTTGTGAAAGCCAAGCATATTATCTTTCAATTCCCACTTTTTTGGCTTAATTGTCCGCCATTACTTAAAAGTTATATGGATACGATCTTTTTGCCTGATTTGCTTGAAAGTAAGGCTTTGGTGGGAAAAGATTTTTCTTTAGTTGTCAGCACAGGAAGCCCTAAGCAAAATTATCAAAAAGATGGAGCAAATGGCTATACTATAGAAGAAATCACTTATAATTTCAGAGCAATGTGCCTTTATATAGGCTTTAATTTTAAAGGTATTTTTCATAGTGATGATAGCTTTGCTATGAGTGATGAAAAATTGAATGATTTTTGTAAAGCATATCAAAATTTTTTGGATTAGAACATGATAGAACTTAAAAAACCAGCAGAAATTGACAAGCTAAGAGCTGCAAATCAAATCGTAGCTCAAACCTTAGACTATCTTGAAAAAGAAATTCAAGTTGGTATGAGCTTAAAAGAGATCAGCGATATGGCAGAAAAATTCATACTCTCAAAGGGAGCAAAACCGAGTTTTAAGGGACTTTATGGCTTTGAAGGAGCTATTTGCACTTCTTTAAATCAAGTCTGTATTCATGGCACACCAGATGATACTAAGATCAAAGAAGGCGATATACTCGGGCTTGATGTAGGCACTTTTAAAGATGGCTTTTATGGCGATGCAGCTAGAACTATAGGCATAGGCAAAATTTCTGCTCAAGATGAAGCCTTAATCGCTTGTGCAAAAGACGCGCTGTATTATGCCATAGACATCATCAAAGAGGGTATGCGTTTTAAGGAACTTTCAGCGGCTATAGAAAGCTTTATTCACAAAAGAGGTTTTGTGCCTTTGCTAGGATACTGCGGACACGGCATAGGCTCAAAACCACACGGCGAGCCTGAAATTCCAAATTACACCCAAAAGGGCGAAAATATCAAAAGCGGAGCAAAAATCAAAAATTCAATGGTATTTTGCATAGAGCCTATGATCTGTCAAAAAGACGGCACTCCAGCACATCTTAAAGGTAAATGGGACGCAGCAAGTAAAGATGGCTTAAACACAGCTCATTATGAGCATTGTTTGGCTGTGATTAATGGCAGGGCTGAAATACTTTCTCAAGCTTGATTTTAAAAGCTTGAAAAGCTTTTTTCTGCTGTGCTTACAAGATGAAGCAATCCACATAAAATATACAATTAAATTCAAGGAATTTTAAACTTTATATCTTTTAGATTTTTGTGATACTTTTGAAATTTTATTTTTATGTTTTTTCCTCGTTTTGAATTTTTTTGCGTTTTAAAGCTTCTTTTTTTCGCTCTTCAAGCTTGATCGCATCATGTAAAGCTTCTTCGCTATCATTTAAGCTTGTAAATTTATACTCATCATCAAATTGTTTGTTTTTAATCCCCCATAAAAATGCAGTTAAAGCGATAAAAAAGACAAAAATCGACACTGCTATCATCATCATAATCACACCATTCATTTAAGCCCCTTTATACGCAAAGCATTAAGCACTACGACTATACTGCTTGCAGACATTGAAAGAGCAGCGATGAGTGGATTAATCAGTCCCAAAAAAGCTAGCGGTATAGTTAAAGCATTATAAAGCAAGGAAAAAGCAAGGTTTTGTTTGATGATAACAAAGGTTTTTTTAGAAAGCTTAAGAACGTTTTTAAGACTTGTTAAGTCATCATTTAGCATAATCACATCACTCGTTTCATTTGCCAGATCAGAGCCTTGTTTTAAGCTTATACCAACAGCTGCATTTTTTAAAGCTAAAGCATCATTTATACCATCGCCTACCATTAAAACTTTGTATTTTTTATTGAGTTCTTGCACGATTTGCATTTTTGTTTGTGGCAGGCAAGAGGCTTTAAAATCCTTTATATTAAGTTCTTCGGCTATTTTTGCTGCGGCTTTTTCATTGTCTCCAGTAAGCATCATTATAGGAATTTGATTTTCTCTTAAGTAATCAACCAGCTCCTTTGCTCCTTTTTTTAGCACACTTTTAAATTCAAAAAAAGCAAGAATTTCATCATTTTTTGCATAAATAAAATGTGAATTTTCAAAGTTATATGTCACTTCTAAGCCTTTTTCTTTTAAAAAATATGCATTTCCACCAAGTAAAAAATTTCCGTTCAAGCTCGCACTTAAGCCCTTTGCTCTAAGTTCTTTAAAATCGTTGAAATTTAAATTTTCATCTTTTGCCCCCTTTTTGAGCAAAAACTCAGCTAAACTTGCAGATACAGGGTGCTTTGAAAGGCTGATAAAGCTTAAAAGTTCATTTAAATTTAAGTTTTTGTTTTGCTCAAAACGCGAAACTTCAAGTTTTGCAGAGGTTAAAACCCCAGTTTTATCAAATACAACTTGATTGCATTTGCTAAGATCTTCAATTACACTTGAGTTTTTAAACAAAATTTTAAATTGTAAAGCCTTAAATAAAGCGATAATATTGCTAATAGGCGTTGCAAGAGCTAAGGCACAAGGACAAGCGATGATTAAAACTGAAATGCTCGTGATTAAGGCAAGTTCAAATGAGCTTTGAAGCACGAAAAACCACAGCATAAAACAAAGCAAAGCCAAAACAAGCATAATTCTTGAAAAATACATACCGATTTTTTCGCTTAGGCTTTGAATTTTTGGCTTTTTGTTTTGAGATAGTTCGAGCAAAGAGATGATTTGGCTGAGTTTTGAGTCTTTATAAAGCTTGCTAGCCTTGTATTCTAAGCTTCCGTCTATGACTATACAAGCTGAATAAAGCTCTTTGCCTTTATTGATAAAAATGGGTTCATTTTCCCCACTTAAACTCGAGCTATCTATGCTTGCTTCACCTTTTGTACAAATTCCATCAATGATGATTTTATCGCCTGTTTTAAGGCTAATAATATCGCCAATTTGCACCGCATAAGGATCTTTTGCTGTGAATTTTTCGCCGTCAAATACTAAAATTTCCGCTTTTAAAAACTCATTTAAGCCGTCCATTGTATCGTTTGCATTTTTTTTCATCAGCACTTCAAGGTATTTTCCCACAAAAACAAAGCAAATAATCATCGCTACTGAATCAAAATACACCTCCCCAGCCCTTGAAAACATCGCCCAAAGCGAATACACATACGCCAAGCTTGAACCGCTAATGACAAGCAAGTCCATAGTAATGATTTTATTTTTTAAAGCATAAAAAGCGGCTTGATAGAAGCTTGAGCCGGTGTAAAATAGCACTGGACTTGCCAAAACAAACTCAGCAAAATTTAAAATATCTTTTGTCTCTTCATCCATGCCACTAAAAAAGCCGGCGTATTTTGCTATACTTATCCACATGATATTCATTACGCAAGCTATGGCAACGATGAGTTTTGAGTAAAATTCCCTTTTTAAAGCTACAGCTTTTGATTCAGCTTTTAAAGGATCATATGCAATTGCTGTGTAGCCTATACTTTGAATGAGACTTAGAATTTGCTTTAAGCAGATTATATTTTCATCAAAAACTATGTATGCTTTATGCGTTAAGGGGCTGATTTGCACTTCGATAATACCTTCTTCGCTAATGAGAATTTTTTCATTGAGCCAAATACATGCTGCACAATGAATTTTTGAGATGATGAGATGAATTTCACTGAAGCCGTCTTTGTTCTGACGCACAAAACTATCATAATTGCTTATTTCTTCTAGCTTTGCTGGCTCAAGGCTTTGTGTGCCAAGTTTTTCATAAAAGCTTGTTAAGCCTTTATTTTCTAGTATCTCAAACACACTTTCACAACCCTTACAACAAAAAAAATGTCCGTTTTTTTCGAGCATTTGTGCTTTATTAAATTCAAGCCTGCAATGTGTGCATTTCATACTTTTTCTTTGTTTTATTACTTTCTTTTGCGAATTTAAAATTTTAATTGTAGCATATTTGCTTAAAAAAAGGCTTAGGTATAAAAAATGCAAATTTAGCTTTTTTTTAAGTAAAACTGCTTATAATTACAAATGAATTTAAGCTTAAACACGCAAAACAAACTACTTATCTAACTTACGAGGTTTTATGGAAAATAACAAAAAACAAAGAACCCACATTCCAGTGGAAGGGTATAAAATCGAAGATTTAAAGTTGCAAGACTTAGAAAGTCTCGTTAAAATCGCTAATGAACTCAGTATTGAAAATCCAAGAGAACTGCGTCGTCAAGAGCTTATCTTTGAGATACTTAAAGCTCAAACAAAAGCAGGTGGCTTTATACTTTTTACAGGGATTTTAGAAATTTCAAATGAAGGCTATGGCTTTTTGCGTGGAATGGACGCAAATTTAAGCGATAGTGTAAATGATGCTTATGTTTCAAACTCTCAAATTCGCAAATTTGCTTTAAGGGTAGGAGACATCGTCACAGGACAGGTTAGAGAGCCAAAGGAACAAGAAAAATACTATGCCTTGCTTAAAATTGAAGCCATTAATTATATGCCTTTGCAAGAAGCAAGAGAAAGACCACTTTTTGATAATCTTACTCCTATCTTTCCAACTGAAAAGATTAAACTTGAGTATGAAGCCACTAAGCTCACAGGACGTGTGCTTGATCTTTTTACGCCTATTGGCAAGGGACAAAGAGGGCTTATAGTAGCACCTCCTCGCACCGGTAAAACTGAACTGATGAAAGAGTTAGCTGCTGCCATAGCTAGAAATCACCCAGAAATGCAACTCATCGTGCTTTTAGTCGATGAGCGTCCAGAAGAAGTTACTGATATGCAACGTTGTGTTAAAGGAGAGGTGTTTAGCTCGACCTTTGATCTGCCAGCTTATAACCATGTACGTGTGGCTGAACTTGTCATAGAAAAAGCAAAAAGAATGGTAGAAATGGGACAAGATGTCATTATCTTGCTTGATAGTATAACAAGGCTTGCAAGGGCGTATAATACCGCTACGCCAAGTTCTGGCAAGGTTTTAAGCGGGGGCGTTGATGCCAATGCCTTGCATAAGCCAAAAAGATTCTTTGGAGCAGCAAGAAATATAGAAAATGGTGGCTCCTTAACCATAGTCGCAACAGCTTTAATTGATACAGGCTCAAGAATGGACGATGTGATCTTTGAAGAGTTTAAAGGCACAGGAAATAGCGAAATCGTGCTTGATCGCAATATTTCAGATCGCCGTATCTATCCAGCTATTAATATCATCAAATCAGGCACAAGAAAAGAAGAGCTTTTACAAAATCCGGGTGATTTACAAAAAATTTGGGCTATACGTTCAGCTATTTCTCAAATGGATGATGTAGAAGCTTTGAAATTTTTATACTCAAAAATGCTAAAAACCAAAGACAATGTTGAACTTTTATCCATTATGAACGAATAAGTTTAAAATTCAAAGAGAGTAACAATGCTTCAAGCCCTTGCTATTAAATACCGCCCTAAAACCTTTGATGAACTCATCGGACAAAGCACTATTAGCACAAGTTTAAAATACGCTTTAAATCACCAACGTTTAGCTCATGCTTATCTTTTTTCAGGGCTTCGTGGGAGTGGAAAAACTTCAAGCGCAAGGATTTTTTCACGTGCTTTGGTGTGCGAAAAAGGACCAAGTGCCACGCCTTGTGGGGAGTGTAAGCATTGCCTAGCAGCACTTGAGGGCAAGCATATAGATATTATCGAGATGGACGCAGCTTCTCATAGAGGCTTAGAAGATATTCAAGAGCTTATCGAGCAAACCAAATACGCTCCTTCTATGGCAAGATTTAAGATCTTCATTATTGATGAAGTGCATATGCTTACGCCTCAAGCTGCAAATGCTCTTTTAAAAACCCTTGAAGAACCACCTCGTTATGTTAAGTTTATACTGGCAACCACTGATCCTTTAAAGCTACCTGCTACCGTGCTTTCTCGCACTCAGCATTTTCGTTTTAAGCAAATTCCTCAAAGTGAGATTTTAAAACATTTAGAACATATCTTAAATTTAGAAGGCGTAAAATTTGAAAATGAAGCCTTAAAACTTGTCGCAAGAAGCGGGCAGGGTTCTTTAAGGGATACACTTACACTTTTAGATCAAGCCATTATCTTTTGTGAAAATGAGCTTACCAGCCTTAAAATCGCTGAAATGCTTGGCTTTTTAGACCCTCAAAAGGTAGGTGAGTTTTATGCGTTTATTTTACAAAAAAATAAAGAAAAGGTGCTTGAGTTTTTAAAAAGTTTGCAAGATTATGAAGCGAGCAATGTTATAGATGAGATGATTTTTTATCTTAAAGAAAGTTTTTTTGCTAAGAGCGAGGAATTTTCTTTGCTTATTTATGAACGTTTTTTTAGGATACTTTCAAGAGCAAAAACTATGCTTACTCACTGCGATGATGATGCTTTTGTGCTTTGTGTTATGGCTTTTATGCTTATGGAAGCAAGCTCTCTTAAAAATATTGATGAAGAAATTCAAAACTTAAGCAAGGCTCAAGTAGCACAAAATGAAGAAAAGCCTGTAAGTGTTCAAAAGATGAGCTTTAATGTGCTAAGCTCTCAAAGCATAAAAGAAAAGAAAAGCCCTTATGAATGCTTGCTTGAAGCAATTTATGATAGGGATTATACTCTAGGACAATGTTTTGAGCGTTCCACAGCCTTTATAAGCTTTGAAAACGGCATTTTAAGCATAAGTTCTCATGCTAAAGAAGAAGATAAAGGTATTTTAAATCGTGGCTTTAAACTCATTCAAGAGCTTGCCTTAAAGCTTTTAAATGCGAGTTTAAGTGTGCAAAAAGCTATGCAAATTGATGAGAGCAAGCTTCAAGATTTACAAAAACCCGTTTCAAACGAAAAAAAAAATATGAATGAAATACAAAAGGATTTAAAAGCTGAGTTTGCAAGCTTAAGACAAGGAGCAAGGACTTATGATCATCAAGCTGAAGCAAAAGCTGCACTTGATGAGTGTTTTGGCGAACCTACAAAAGAGTGATTAGATATCCTTTTTAAGCCGTAAAGAATTCATCACCACACACAAAGAAGAAAAGCACATAGCAAGAGCAGCGATATGAGGACTAAGACTAATACCTGGCACAAGCCCAGCAGCAAGGGGTATGCAAAGGGCGTTATAAATACAAGCCCAAAAAAGATTAAGCCTGATAATGCTAAAGGTTTTTTTAGAAAGCTTTAAAGCATAATCAATCCCTATCAAATCATCTTTTATCAAGATAAAATCCCCATTTTCTTTAGCCAAATTTGAGCCAGCATTTAAAGCAAAGCTCACAGTTGCAAGCCTTAAGCTCGCTGCATCATTGACTCCATCTCCCACAAAAAAAGCATCACGCCTTTTTTTAATAAACTCAAGCTTATCTTCAGGCTTTAAATTCGCATAATATTCTTTAATATCAAGTTTTTGAGCTACACTTTTTACGCTTTTTTCATTATCCCCACTTAAAATAAGGCTTTTTATACCCAAAGCCTTCAGTGAAGCAATGAGTGTATATGCTTCTTTTCGTAACTCATTTTGCAAGCATACGCACCCAAGACAAGTTTTATTTTTAGCAAAATACACTACAATAGGAGCAAATTTAGCATTTTCAAGCACGAAATTGTGCTGTTCTTGAGAAATCATCACGCCTTTTTCTTTTAAAAAAGTCTCATTTCCAGCTAAAAATACATCCTTTTCATCTGTATATAAAAGCCCACGAGCAGTGAAAAACTCAAGTTTGTCTTTATTGATATGTGTAACTTGAGCTTCATCGTTTGATTTTATCGCATTGGCTATAGGATGAGTGCTAAAATATTCAAGTTTGCTGAGTAATTCAAAGTTTTCTTTGCTTAAATTATGTGCATAAATGCTTAGTTTTTCCTCACTTAAAGTGCCTGTTTTATCAAAAATCCCCTCTTTTATCTTTCGCAAAAGCTCTATAGCACTAGGATTTTTGATAAGGATATGATGTTTTGAAGCATTATGTATAGCCAAAACTAAAGCAATTGGTGTTGCAAGCCCTAAAGCACAAGGGCAAGAGACAAGCAAAAGCGCACTTGAATGCAAAAAAGCTTCATTTAAACCAGCTATAAACCACCAAGCTATAAAAGTGATAAGAGCAAGTATTAAAATCGTTCCCACAAAATACGCTGAAAGCTTATCAACAAGCAAGGTTATAGGCATTTTGGCATTGCTTGCTTGAAAGATGAGATTTTTAATATGCTCAAGATTGCTATCCATAGCCTTTTTACTCGCCCTTATACGCAACAAACCACTTACTACTAGCCCACCAGCCTCTACACTATCTCCTTTTTGTTTGAGTAAGGGCATAAACTCTCCGCTTATCACACTCATATCCACTTCAGCCTTACCCTCAAGCACCACACCATCAACGCTAATGCTCTCACCTTCTTTAACAAGCACCTCATCATTTACTTGTAAAAACGAAGGATTTACAAGAGTAAAAGAGCCATCTTTTTGCACTAATCTCGCAGTTTTTACCTCAAAATTTTCAAGCCCTTTTTGAGTGCTATTTGCCTTAAATTTAGCATTTTCTTCTAAGAATTTGCCTAAAAGCACAAAACTTATAATCATACTTGCTTCAGCAAAATATAAATGTGTTTCAAAAATACCCAAAAAAGCTAAAAATGAGTAAATCACAGCACTCAAAGAACCCAAACTCACAAGGGTATTCATATCAAGAGCTAGATTTTTTAAACCCTTAAACGCATGCACAAAAAATCCGCGTCCGCAATAAAACACCCCAAAAAGTCCCAAAATCATCTGCAAAAGCTCGCTTAAAATCCCATGAAAACTCATCATTAAAAGCATAGCCAAAGCGCTTATTATCACACTTAAGATGAGGTTGAATTTAAGCTTTTGGAGCTCTTTGAGTTTAAACTCATATATATCCTCATCATTTTGTAACACTTCATAGCCTAAATCTTTGATTTTTTGCTGAATTTTTGCCCTTGCTTCCTTGCTTGAAAGTAAAAAAATCCCACTTGCGTTAAGATATGAAACACTTACCTTTTCAACACCTTGTATTTTAGAACATATACGCTCAATCGCATTTGAGCAGTTTGTGCAAGTCATTTTGCCAATTTTTAAATGTAATTCTTGCATAAAGTTTAAAGCTCTTTTAAAATGTTAAAATTAAGCTCTTTAAGGGCTTGTTTAAATTCTGCCAGTCTTTCATCGCTTAAGTTTATACTTAAAGTTTTTGGCTCTGTGTTAAGATTGATTTCTATACTGCCAAATTCATCTTCAAGGGCGTTTTTGATTAAATTTACACAATTTTGACATTTAACATTAGCAACTTGAAATGTTTTCATAAATTTTCCTTTGGTATAAAGTTGATGAATTTTATCCTTTTTAAGATAAAAAAAAGCTTAATTAAATATTTAAAAGCACGACAGCTAAGATAATGCAAGCTATATCTAGCGGGCTAAAATTTGTCAAGCTTAGAACAATAAAAGAATAAAAGATTAAGTAAAATTGAGTTATAATTTTTAGATAAATTTGCAAGGTAGAAAATGAATTACAAGTTAGAATTTTACTCAAGATTAGAAAGCTCTTATCTTGGCTCAAAAATCAAAGATATAAAAGATAAAAGCGGCTTTACAAATTTGCTTGAAATTAAGGCAAAGTATTTTAAACATTTAAAATCAAAACTAGAAAATTTCATAGGTGCAGACACTTATGAAAACCAAGATATTTACAACAAGCTTTATACCTTTTTTGATACTTATCTTAATGAAACAGGCACGCCATTTTTTAATGACACTCCTATTTATAAAAATATTTACGCTAGAGTTTATAGCAATTCTAGCGATACAAGCTTATTTTATAAAACTCAAGATTTGTATTATGTCAAGTCTGATACATTGTATAAGGATATGGTGTTTGAGGGCGAAAATTATATACTTAGCTTTGATGCAAGCGAGTTTAAACAAAATGCTGATAATACAAAAAATAAGATATTTTTTAAAATAAAGAGTATTGAACAAGAGGAGCAGGATTTACAAATAAAGATAAAAGTAAGCAATCAAAAAGAACTTTTTGAGGATCTTAGCAATGTTTTCAAGCAAAACTCAAGTGAATTTAGCGAGGATTTTTTAAAGGCAATTAAGCCCTATAAACTTGATGAAGAAGCTTTAAAAAAGGACTTTTCAAGCTATAAAAGGCAAAATGAAGTGGATTTTTTTATCCATAAAAATGCACGTGAGTTTTTAAACGAGCAGTTTGATTTGTGGCTTTTTTCTTACTTACATAAAGATGATAAATTAAGCGATTTTACACAAGAGACCCTAGCAAAAATTACAAAAATCAAAGACGCGGCAAGATTGACTATAGACTTAATCGCTGATTTTGAAGATGAGCTAAAAAGTATATTATTAAAACCTAAATTTGCTAAAAAAGTAGAGTATGTTTTGAGTATTGATATTATCAAGAAAGCAAAATCTCAAAATTCTCTTATAGATTCTATTTTCAGCGACAAAGGCTTTGAATCTCAAATCAAAGAATGGCAAGAACTCAGTCTCATTGACGAA
Organism: Campylobacter sp. MIT 97-5078; assembly: GCF_006864455.1. Taxonomy (GTDB): domain Bacteria; phylum Campylobacterota; class Campylobacteria; order Campylobacterales; family Campylobacteraceae; genus Campylobacter_D. The sequence continues at coordinate 58,914 of NZ_QHLK01000009.1, read as the reverse complement.
AGCTTTAAAAAAGAAGACTTTATAACAAATGACAAATACCGCTATTTATCCATTGATACAAAGCATTTGAGTAAAGAGACAAAATATAAGATTTTAAATGCCTTTGAAGATTTAGAATCTATCCTTAATGGTGAGCTTATAAAGGCTGATAATTTTCAAGCTCTTAATACTCTAATGCCAAAATATCAAGGCAAGGTAGATTTAATTTATATTGATCCGCCATTTAACACAGGAAGCGACTTTGAGTATAAAGATAAATTTCAAGATAGCACTTGGCTTTCTTTAATGGAAAATCGTTTAGAGTTAGCAAGGAAATTGCTGAATCCAAATGGTTCTTTTTGGTTGCAATTAGATTTTAATGCTGATAGTAAAGGGCGATTGTTGCTTGATAATATATTTGGGGACGATTCTTTTGTTAATGAAATTTTTTGGAAAAGAAGACAAGGATTAGTAAATCAAAGTGCTTCATTCGGGGCAAATATTGATGTAATCTTTTATTATGTTAAAAATCCAGAAAATTATATTTTTAATCCACAATATACAAAATATAATACAGATGAATATATTAAAGAACGATATATCTACAAGGATTCTGACGGAAGAATCTATAAATTAGGAGATTTAGGAAGTCCAAGTTATAGCCCTACATTGATTTATGAATACAAAGGGTATAAACCACCAAAAAAGGGTTGGGCTTTGTCTTTGGAAACGATGAAAAAATTTGATTCTGAAGGCAGAATTTGGTTTCCAGATGATAAAAGTAAAAGACTCATGAGAAAACAATATCTTGATGAATGGAAAGGAAAATATGTTCAATGTTTATGGGATGATATATTCCCGATAAATTCACAAGCTATGGAAAAAATTGATGGGCAATTTACTCAAAAACCCGAAGCACTACTTCAAAGGATTATTAAAGCAAGTAGCAATGAAAATTCTACCATTTTAGATTTTTTTGCAGGAAGTGGCACAACCTTAGCAGTAGCACAAAAACTCGGGCGTAAATGGCTAGGTGTTGAAATGGGAGAGCATTTTTATAATGTCATCATTCCTCGCCTTAAGAAAGTCATTGCAGGATTTGCAAGCGGGATTAGCAAAGAATGCAATTATCAAGGTGGCGGAGCATTTCGCTACTATGAATTAGAATCCTATGAAGAGGCTTTGGCAAATTGTGAATATGTGTTAGATTGCAAAGAAGCAAAAAAGGCAGAGAATAAAAACAACTATAAAGGCAAAGACTATGCAAAAGCCAAAGCAATACTTGACTACCGCAAATCCCGCAAACTCATTGATAGGCTACATAAGGGTGAGATTGTGAGCCTAGATATGAGCACAGAGTATAGAGAGGGCTTTGATATTTTTCACACTATGGCAAATCTTATGTGTTGGAAAATCAAAAGATTATTTTTAGATTCCAAAGGTATAGAATCCTGTGAGTTTGACAATGGCGAGATTCTAAGCCTAGATTCGCTAGACTTAGCCAAATATCCAAAACTTAAGAATCTAATATGGTGGGAGTAGGAAAATGAGCGAAGATGAAATTTTAGAGAATATTAAAAAAGAAGTTGAAAAAATTAAAGAGGATTCTAATTATTCAGCCAAAGGGCATTTTGAAAGTGCAGAATATTGGAGAAAATGGAATTATGCTTTAATGAGCGTCTCTATTGTTTCTGTTTGTGCAAGTTTAGTTTTTGTGTATCACGATTTAGACAAATTTTGGAGTGGGCTTATTGCTATTTCATCTGGATTTATTACAATGTTGCTTATATTTTTAAACCCTCAAGAAAAACATTTCTCTCATTATAGAAGTGGAAATCAATTTCTGTCTCTTAGAAATAAAGCAAGTATCTTTTTAGAAGTAGAATCTAAGAATATGAATTTAGAACAACAAATAGAATCTTTGAAAAAGTTAGATTCTAAAAAGAATAAGCTTAACAACACTTCTTTACCCATTTCTAAATATGGATATAAAAGTGCAAAGAGGCAAATTGAAGTAGATAAAAATACACAATACCAAGTAGATAAGGAGCAAAAATGAGCGTAAATAGCTATTTGAATGTTTTGGCACAAGGGGCAATTGTTAGGGATAGTGAAAAGAATAAAATTCAAGTTTCAGTAAATGCTATTAAAGAAAGATTAGAACAGCATTTTACTAGCGAAATAGATAAGGTTTTTCTTTTTGGTTCTTACAAAAGAGGGACAATTATATCAAGAAAGTTTGATGAAAATTCTGATATTGATATAATGGTTGTTTTTAATGATAACAGCTATAAGCCACAAACTTATTTAAATTGGTTAAAAGAATTTGCAGAATCAAGCTATTTCCGCTCCCAAATTTATCAAAGTTTTCCGTCTGTAGTTTTAGAGCTTAATCATATTAAATTTGATTTAGTTCCTGCTATTATTTGTGGTGATAAATATAAAATACCAAGCAAACAAAATTCAGATTGGATTACAACTAATCCAAATGATTTAAATGGGGCATTAATAAATAATCAAACGCTAAGGCGATTAGTAAGGGTAGCTAAAATATGGAATGCAAAACAAGAACTCATTTATGATTCTTATGAATTAGAAAAATGGATAGTTGGCAAGACTTTTAATGGAAATTTAGCTAAGTATTTTTATAGATTTTGCGAGTTATTACCTATTAATTATAATTTATCTCAAGAAAAGAAAAATAAAATTCAAAAATTAAAAGACTTAGCAAGAAAAGCACAAGATAGCAATAATAAAAATTGTATCAAAGGTTTATTTGAATGAGTTTAGAATCTATACCCAACCTCCTCCTTTACACCACACAGGATAAAAAAGTCAAAGTTGAACTCTATGAGCTTGGCGAGAGTGTATTTTTAACACAAGATTCTATTGCCAAACTTTTTACCTTTGCAGGATTACATCTAAAGAAACTTCGTTTTGACACCTCAAAATCTAGTATCAGCGAACATATCACAAATATTCTCAAAGAGGGGGAACTAAGCGAGGTTTTAGTATGTAAGGATTACTTACATACTGCTACAGATTCTAAGCAATATAAAAATTTAATAAAATATAAATTTCAAGCTTATATTAAGCAATCGCACAAAGGAAAATAAATGAGTAAAAAGCAAAAGATAGAAAAAGGCGATGTGCTAATACTCAATGAAATCATCAATCAAGGCATTGATAAAACTAGCTTTAAGGATATTTTAGAAAGTATTGATTTTACTCGTTTTAGCGATAAAATCACGCTTGAAAGCTATCAAAGTGAAGCACTTAGAAATGCTATTATTGCTTTAATGCTTTTTAAAGAATGCCCTATTCCTAAAGCGAGTTATGATATAAAAGGCTTGCTCGCACTTTATCAAAGTTATGATAGCAGGCTAAGTCTTGATAATATCAATCGTGCAAGTTTTTGGATGGCTACTGGGAGTGGAAAAACTATTGTTATGATAAAGCTTATTGCTATTTTAGCTAGACTTATGCATAAAAAAGAATTAGAATCTAAGCCCATAATGCTACTTGCTCCAAATGATAAAATTTTAGAACAATTTAAAAATACTATCTTGCTTTATAATAATTTTCAAGAAAAGCCAATTCAGATTCTAGAACTTAAAGAATATGAAAAACAAAGCACACCAAGCCTTTTTGAAAGTGCATACAAGGTGTATATAGCAAGGAGTGATTTGCTTGATAATGAAGCAAATGTAGGTAAAGATAAAAAAGCAAAAAGGCTAAATTACAAAAATTATTTACGCGAAAATGGCTGGTATATTTTGCTTGATGAGGCACATAGGGGCGATAGTGGCTTTTCAACGCGAAAAAGTTATATAAACGAGCTTGCAAAAGGACTTAAGCAAGATGCTAAACCAAGTGGATTTATTTTTAATTTCTCTGCGACTTTTGATGATGAAATTGATATGCAAACTTGTGCTTTTAATTATAATTTAGAAAGGTTTAATCTTGACGGTTATGGTAAAAATATCGCTGTGCTAGATTCTGACTTAAAGGCTTTTTCAAGTGGGGAAAATGAAATAGAACAGCTTGAAAAAATCATGCAAAGTTTTATTATCTTTACGGCTATTTTAAAGGCTAAAAAAGAGCTTTTTACGCAGTTTCACACTTCTTTTGAGAAGAGTGAAAATAAAAAATTATTTTATCACAATCCTTTAATCATAGCAGTTTCAGATAAGGTAAATACGCAAATAGCTGGTATAAAGCTGTATTTTGAGGCTATATTAAAGATAGTTAAAGGCGAGGTTAAGGATTTTGAGGGCTTATTAGCAAAACTCTGCAAGGATTTAGAAAAAACAAGCTTATATTTTGGGACAGATTATTTAGCTAATACACTTATAGAAAAGCTAAAAGATATAAGTTTAGATGAGGTAAGACAAAGCGTATTTTATGCAAAGGCAAATGCTGGCATTGAGGCTTGCAAGATAAAGGGCAATGATAAAGAACTTGTTTTTAAGAGCAAAAACGCAAGCAAGCCCTTTTTACTTTTGAATATAGGAAATATTAAAGAATGGCAAAAAGAATATATCATTAAGCTAGGAATTGACATAGGCGAGGATTTAGAGCAGGGATATTTTGCAGGTATTAATGAGACAAAATCCCCTATAAATATAATGATGGGTAGCAAAGTTTTTAGCGAGGGCTGGGATAGTAACCGCGTAAATATTATCAATTTTATCAATATAGGTAGCACGCAGGCAAAAAAATATGTTTTACAAACCATTGGTAGAGGTGTAAGAATCGAGCCTTTTGCTTATGTGCGTAAAAGACTTGAAAAATGCACTTTAAAAAACTTTGATATAGAAGCAAAGCTAGGCTTTTATAATAAATGGCTTGAAACTCTTTTTATTATGGCTAGTGATAAAGAAGCGATTAAATACATACTAGAAAAAATGCAGCAATTTAGCTCAAAAAAAGCCCTAAAAGGTTTTAGAAAAAATCAAAACTTTAGTCCCTTATATGTGCCAAAATATAAGGCAGAAACTATGCAAGAAAGAGAGTATAAAATCTCTTGTGATGATTATGAAGGGCTTTGTGATTTTATAGAAAGTTATGATGAAGATGTTTTGCTTTTAAATACTAATTTAAAAAGTGAAGCCTTAGGCTTTAAGACTTTAGAAAAAATCAAAAATAAAAGCAATATAGCTGTGATAGAGGGCAGAAAACAATACAATGACTATGAAAAAATGCTAAAAATACTTGATAGTTTTTTCACAAGAAGCTATAAGGTGCTAGAAAAATTTGAGCCATTAAATGATGAGATAAAACATTTTCATAATTTTACAAGCACGCTTTCTTATAATATGATTGAGGAATTAAATCAAAAAATAAAAGAGGTTTTAAGAGCAAAGAGTGATAAGGAGATAGAAGCAGAAATTAGGGCTGGAAAAAGCCTAAAAGAAGCGATGAAACAAGGAAAACAAGAGCTTGAATTTATTGGCTATACTATTGATGCTGAATTAAAAGAACATTATTATAGCCCCTTAATTTCTAAAGAAAATGACAATAAAATCTCATATAGCATTAAAAATAAAAGTGAAATTGACTTTTTAAAGGAGTTAAAAGAATATATCAAGTATGATGATAATATTTTAAAAGCTTATGAATGGTGTTTTAGCAAACTTGTAGAAAATATTGATGAAATTTATATCCCATATTTTGATGAAGAAGCACAGAGTGAAAAGAGATTTTATCCAGATTTTATTTTTTGGTTAAGACATAAAAAAACTAAGAATAATACGATACTATTTATCGACCCAAAGGGTTTAAAACACGCACAAAATATTGCAATAAATAAAATCGAGGGATTTAAGCATATTTTTGCAAAAGCAAATTCGCAAAATATCAATGTCAAGCTGTTCTTTTATAATGAAAAACAAGAACTAAAAGGCTATGATGAGTATATTAAAACAAAGATTAAGGACATTTTTGCAAGCCTTTCTTATGCCTAACATTTTCTCTCCTGCTTGAAAAAGTGTAGTATATCCCAAGTAGCTTTTATCTAAGCTTAGAAACTTTGCTTTGAAATTTACATTTTTATCCTATACTTTCATTTTAAAAAGTCAAATTTTTTTATAAAAAAGGACAGCTATGGGACGTGCGTTTGAGTATAGAAGGGCTTCAAAAGAGGCTCGTTGGGATAAGATGAGTAAGCTTTTTCCTAAGCTTGCTAAGGCTATTCAAGTAGCAGCTAAAGAAGGTGGGCTTGATCCTGAGATGAATCCCAAGCTTCGTTCAGCCATCGCCACAGCAAAAGCTAGCAATATGCCAAAAGACAATATCGACGCAGCCATAAAGCGAGCCAGTGGCAAAGATGGAGTCGATATAAAAAATATCCATTATGAAGGCAAAGCCCCACACGGAGCTTTGATTATGGTTGAGTGCATGAGCGATAATCCTACACGCACAGTAGCAAACGTCAAAGCCATTTTTAGCAAAAATGGCGGTGAACTTCTACAAAATGGCTCTTTAAGCTTTATGTTTTCAAGAAAGGCAGTGTTTCATCTTGAGCCTTTTAAAGGTGATTTAGAAGAACTTGAACTCGAACTTATAGACTTTGGACTTGAAAGCTTAGAGCAAAGTGAAGAAGAGCTTTTAATCATGGGCGATTATACCGCCTTTGGTGAGCTTAGCACCACTCTTGAAAATAAGGGCTTAACGCTTAAAAAAGCTGGGCTTGAGTATGTGCCAAATTCGCCTTTAAGTTTTGATGAAAATCAGCTTTTAGATATAGAAAAACTGCTTGACAAGCTCGAAGATGATGATGATGTGCAAGCTGTTTATACAAATATAGATTAAAAAAAGGACAAACAATGCTTAAAAACATAGATACAAGCAAGGCAAATGAGTATCAAAACGCTTTAATTACGACTTCTAAAGGAGATATAAAGCTTAAGCTTTTTGCAGATGAAGCCCCTCAAGCGGTGTGCAATTTCGCGAATTTAGCTCAAGAGGGCTTTTACAGGGGTTTGAAATTCCACAGAGTGATCCCAAATTTTGTTATTCAAGGTGGTTGTCCTTATGGTAATGGCATGGGCGGTCCAGGTTATGAGATAGAATGCGAGTGTGATAACCAAAGCCACAAACACCTTCGTGGCACGCTTAGTATGGCTCATGCAGGACGTGATACAGGCGGAAGTCAGTTTTTCATCACACATAGCCCACAGCCTCATTTAGACGGCGTTCATACCGTGTTTGGACAGATTGACTTCAATGATGAAGCGAGTTTAAAAGTGCTTGATAGTATCAAACAAGGTGATATTATCGAAGATATAAAGATTTTTAAAGATAAAAAGCACCAAAGCCCGACTATGAAAGCTAGAAGCACGCAAAGCTTTAAAGCTCAAGATGACAAAACAACAACCCAGCCTAAAAAAGCTTTAAAAAGCAAGCAAAACTTAGATAAAATTTCAACACAAAAAGCTAAAAAAATTCCAGCCCAAACCAAACGTCCTAAGTTTAGAAGCAAAGCTAAAAGAAGATAAGTTAATTTATAGCCTTTGATCGTTTATTCATAAAAAGGCTTTGGCTTTTTATGAGAGTTTGTTTGTAGTTTTTTGTATTTTCCATTTTTATTTTATTTTAATTTAAAACACTAAGAATTTAAAGTCAAAATTCCACAAAATACTTCTTTTTGTGGAATTTTTTTAGAAAAATATAAGCTTTTAAGTTTTATTTTGCTAGAATTTCGGGCGATAATTTTAAATTTTTAAGGAGATTTTTACATGAAATCAAAATTTTCCATAGTTTTAGCTCTTGCCTTGCTTGGCTCTTCGCTTTATGCAGCTCCAAGGCAAAATGCTCCTAGACAAACTCCGCCTCAAAGGGTCGCACCAGTTCCTCAGCCAACAGCTATGCAAAGATTTGAAACAAGGATGAGTGAGCTTGAAGAAAGAGTTGATGAAGCGGAATTTCAAACAGGTTTGGATAAGATCAAATTTGGTCTTGATTTTTCATTGGGTGTAGGCGATACAACCTACGATGTTAAGGAAAGTCTCAATTCCAAAGCTCACAAAAAATACAAAGCCCACAACAAATGGGCGAGTGAATTGTTCCTTAATATGAGTGCTGCGATTAACGACTACACTAAATTTTATGGTCGTTTATCCATGTCGAAAAATTGGGGGCAAATGGATGTTACAAATGTGGGCAATCCGCTTGATATAGACGCTGGACGCAACCCTCGCACAAGTGGATCAAGTATCTATGTAAGTCGTGCTTATATTGATCTTTTTGCTACCGAAGAAGTGGTTTTCACCTTAGGACGCCAACCCGGAACTGAAGGTCCAGGAAGCAACCTTAGAAACAATGCTCTTCGCCAATCAACCTACCCAGCTCTTGCTATCAACACTTTAGGCGATGCAGCGGTGGTTACTTTTAAGCCAGTTTTATTAAGTGATTTTGCTTTTGCAGTGCGTGGAGCGTATGGCAAGGTATATCAGTATGATGAGGAAGGAATTATTAGAGATTGGTCAGGAGCAACTTCAAAGTCAGACGCTGATTTGTGGTATGCTTCAGCTGAAATGAGACTTCCTTTTGAGCAATTTGGCGTAGGTAACAACCTCTTAATGCTTTCTTATGTGCGTTTGAATAATTTTTCTTTACCATTAGGTGCGACATTAGGGGGCGTGCGTAATTTAGGAAATTCTGATATTGTAAATTTACACTTTGAGGCGTATAATCTTTGGGATATAGGTTTGAATTATTTTGGCTCTTTGGGGTATTATAAAGGAAGCGATGCAAAAGAGCTTGCACCTGGGACGAGATTATTCAATGAAAAAAATGCTTATGCTGCACATGTGGGCTTAAGATATGATTTTAATCAATATTTTAAACTTGGTGGCGAATACTTCTACGGAAGCCGTTTTTGGTATACCCTTTCAAGATCAAGCTTTAATGATCCTTTAAATATAAGACAAACAAGAGGACATGCTTTTGATGTGTATGCAATCGCTCAAGTGGATAAAAATCAATTCTTCCGCTTAAGTTATACAAGGATTAACAATCTTTGGGGCAATAGAGGCTTGCCTATAAATGGAGCACCGGGTAAAAACGTGGGTGAAGATAGCACAGCAGATAACATTATGCTTGTATATAATGTAAAATTCTAAAAAAGGAGTAAAGATGAAAAAAGTTTTACTAATAGCACTTTTTGCTTTACCAAGTTTAAGTTTAGCAGCTGATTGTGTAGCACTTGCAAAGCAGTATCAAGCTCCAAATCCAGCTTCAAAAACTATGGCACAAATCGAGCGTTGGGTAAAAAACAAAGTCGATAACCCAGCTGATGCTGATGCGCTTAGAGAATGCCTTTTAGCTGGAGCTGCTGATAATCCAAATCAAGCTTCATTTGCTGGTAAATAAACCTAGCCTTTTAAAAAGCCCATTTTTGGGCTTTTGCTTTTTAATTCTTTTTTTGAAATGAACTCATGCAAGAACTCATAGACTTTATACTTCACACTGCAAGCAAGCTTAGCTATCTTGGCATAGTGCTTTTAATGACTTTAGAAAGTTGTTTCATCCCTTTTCCTAGCGAGCTTGTAATGATCCCGGCTGGGTATTTGGCTCACAAGGGCGAGTTTAACATATATGTATGTATAGTATGTGGAGTTTTAGGCTCTATTTTAGGGGCTTTGATTAATTATTATCTTTGTTTTTTCTTTGGGCGAGCCTTTGTGCTTAAATGGGGTAAATATATCGGGCTTAATGAAGCTAAATTTGCCAAATTTGAGGTATTTTTTAATAAACATGGCGAGTTTTCAACCTTTGTGTGTCGCTTAATACCGGGCATTCGTCAATATATCTCTATGCCAGCTGGCTTAGCGAAAATGAACCTAAAAAGATTTATCTTTTTTACGGGCTTGGGAAGCTTTTTGTGGGTAAGTATTTTAGTCTTGCTTGGGTATTTTTTAGGACAAAATGAAGAGCTTATCGCTGAATATTTGCACCAAATTTTTATCATTATCTTTATCTTCATTGCCATTGCGAGCGTGTTTTATATCTATATACGAAAAAAGCCAAAGCAGAAGCGGACAAAAGAAGATCAAAAATAGACTAGAGGAGCTAGGATAGTCTCTTCGTCTATTTTTGTTTGTGAAGCTAAAAGCCTAAATTCACACCGCCATTTGTGCCAAGTTTATAAGTAGCTTCCCTGCCTTGCTCGCTTGAAAGCGTGCAAGTATCATTAAAGCCTGCTATGCCTTGTAAAACTTTGCCTTTTGAGCTGTTCTTATTAACGCTTGTGATTTGCACCTTTGAGCTTGTGCCTTGGCTTTTATTTATACACTCATACACTGCATTTAACTCAAGCTCTTCTTCAAAGCTTACTTCACCTTCGTTTGCAAGCGTGATATAAGCTGGATAAAGTTCATTTAAAATGTCTTTTGAAAGAGCATTTGCTATCTTTGTCAAAGCTTCTTCATTTGTTTTGACGCTTTCATCTTTAAGGCTAAGTTGCAAAGTGATGGTGTTTGCAAGCTTGATCTCTTTTGTGGCAAATAAGATCAAACGATAATCCACCGCCACATCGCCTTTAAGCGTGTTTGACTGGGTGGTGAGCTTTGAGCTTTTGCTTGAGCTTGCACTGATATCTCTTAAGTTAAAAATCAGCATATAATCACTTCCCATGACATTGCCAAGCTTAAAAATATCTTCACTTGAGCCGTCTTCGCTTTCAATCACGGCTTTTTCAGCCTTATAATAGGCTTCATTTTTTCTATCTAAGACATTAAATTTCTTGCTTTTTGTGAAATCATTAACAAGTTTTTGTCCTAAGTTTTCGCCCAAAGCCTTAAATCTTGAAGCATTAAAAATCACCAAATTTGGCTTTTCATTGCGTGAGAAAAGCGTCTTAAAGACATTAACGCTTACAAAATACCTTCCATTTGGCTCTAAAGCTACTTTAGTAAGCTCATAGCTATCTATATAACCTTTTGTGGCTTTAAAAGTTGAACTTGTAAAGACTTGAGGCTGAAAAAGATTGAAATTTGAAAAGCTTTGTGTGCGGATTTGTTGTTTGAAATTTGCTGTATTAAAGCCCTTAAGTTTCATTACCGCATCAATGATAGCAAGTCGCACAGCTTCTTCTTGTGTTAGTGCACTTGCCTGCCCGCTTGAAACTTTGATAAAAGTGCCTTCTTTGCTTGTGATTGAAGTAGCAGTATCTGGACTAAAATTTGTCGTAGTAGAGTTTGACTCTACTACTTGCTCGTTTGGCTGTGCTAAAACAAAGCCAAAGGCACATAAAACTAATAAAAAAAACCTTTTCATCACAAAAGCCTTACCAAGTTACAGACTTTTTATCGCCTGCCTTTGAGATAGTTTGTTCATCTTCCCAATACGCTAAGCCGCTGTTAAGATCAGTTACGCTAAGCAAGAAGAAGTATTCAGCCTGAATATCGCCATTTCTTAGTTTAACAGTATCTTGTCTGATCTTGCCAGCTAGTGAAAAATCCGGCGCAACAAGTGTGCCTTTTTTAGCGATAGTGCCTTGATTGAACTCATCATTATCTCTTAACTCTCTTACATCATGGCTCATACTATCTCTTGCTCCACCAGCTGCTACAGCTGTAGTAAGCACAAATTTACCTGATTTACGAAGAGCGATAGTGATCTTTGAGATGAGCTTATCTGTGTCAATTCGTTGAGGTGTGTCATTAACTATACGTCCTATAGCGATAACCTTTCTTTGTCCCGGAGCGATGTTTGCAAAAGCTGGATCTTTAAGCATACTTTGTATCATCACATCAGCAGCATTTTCAAAATCTTCTCTGTCAAGTCCTAAAGTGAGTGCATCACCTTGTTTAATTTGTCCGCTTTTACCATCAGTATAAATAGGCTTAGTGCCACACGCTGTGAGTAACGCACCAAACATAACGCTTAGAGCCAGTGTTTGAATTTTTTTCATTATTTCTCCTTTTTTGAAAGTTATTTTTCGCTTAAAATGATTCTAAAATCGCTTGCGTCTTTATTGCTTGCTACCCTTTGGATCAAAAACTCTTGATTTTCTTTAAGTGTAATATCTTTAAACACACCATCTTGGTAAGTCTTAAGTGTAAAGCCGTCTTCATCTTTCCACGAAATTTGATAGCTGAGTTTAAGCTCATCTTCACTAAGAAGCACAAGTTCAAATTCAAGCAAGCCATTGCTATTGGTTTTATAGTTAAATTCTTTTACGATTTGCTTTTTTACGCCTTGAAAGCTAATGTGCTTTTGCACTCTTTTTTCTAAAGCACTTGGTTCTTTACTTGAGCAAGCAAGAAAGACAAAAGTAAGACTTGCAAGGCTTAAGATAAGTAAAATTTTCCTCATTTTTTCCCCTTTAAGGTTGGATTAGATAAAATGTATTTGGTAGGTATCTTAAATATGATCGTATTACAAGCATAGCGTTTTTATCTTTGTTAATTTCATTGTTTGTGTAAAGAATCCTGCCATCATCGCTTTTTATGATAAGTTCGCCATTATTTTCGATCATTGCTACGCTTGCAAATTTAGGTAAAGCATTCCAAAAACGCACATCAGCTCTACTTGTTGAGGCTGTAACTATGCTACTTGCCATACTAAGCAAACCTCCTGTTGGATCGTTTTTAGCTACTGCAATATTGAGCGTGGTTTTAAGTATGGTTGAGCTGATCGCTTTAGTGATCTTAGTTGCAAGTTCTGTTTTAAATTCAGTGGCAATCACATCATCAAAGCTGACAAATTGTGAAGTTTTAATCCCATTTGCGAGTATATAGCTAAAGGAATTTTCCCTTTTTTTCAAGATTGGTAGTGCAAAAGAGCTTGTGATGAGTTGATCATCAAAGATAAAAGGTAGAGTAAAGCTAAGCTCATCAAGTCCAGCTCCAAAGCCGCTTTCATACACAACGAAAATGTATTTTTGAAGTCTTTGCGGATTTGTTGAGGAAGCGTATTGGTTAAATACTTTAAATTCTTTTTTAAACTCGGCACTTCTTGAGTTGATCACTGCAACTTCTTTAAGCAAATCAACTGCCCTTGTATAATCCTTGTCTAAAAAGAAAAATAAGGCTGCGGTGTAGGTAGCATAGGGGTTGATAAAGTTTTTGCTTGTATCAAAATCTTTGAGTAAGTGATCGTATTGTGAAAGCACATTTTCATAGTTTTGTTTCATATTTTCATCAAAGTTTTGCGTGCTTTTGGCTTCTTCAAATTCGGCTCTATTAGCTGCGATTTGGTTTGCAAAATACTCTTTTGCCTTACCTTGACGCATTAAAGCCCTGTTAAATTCAACTCTTGCGTTTTCAAAGTCGTTTAAACTCATAAAATTTAAGCCCTTATAGATATTAACCATTATCCTTTCATAAAGCGTGCCTTGATAGTCAAACACAGCTTCATTAACAAGGGCTGATCCAACAAGCTTTGCACCTTTTGATCCAAGTCCTTCTAAATCTACATCGTATTTATAAGCTTCTTCAGCTTTATCTAAGAAATCATTACTGATATTAAAATCTCCACAATTCCTTGCGATAGCTCCTGCATTTAAGCCTGTGTAAATGATATCTTTGTTACTATCCATTCGTTTTTGTTCTGTTTTAAAGAAGCTTTCAGAACAAAAATGATTGCTTAAAGCTTTTTCGTAAAATTGATTATCTGCTACGTGATTTGCACAAGCACTGAAAAGTAAAAGAGCTGGCAAAACCAAAAGTATCAAACGCAAAGCATATCCTTATAATCCGTATAAAAAGCAACATTATAACATAAAAATCTTTATTTTATGAAAAAATGAGCTTTTAAAGCTTGTATTTTTTTGCAAAATATAAATTTAAAAACTCGTTTTAACTCCTTATAAAACAAAGAGCAAAAGCCCTAAATTAGCTTTTTGAGTGATGATAATTTTTTTTGATTTAAGAACTTATAAATTTATATAAAAACACATTAAAAATAAAGCAAAAAGATATTATAATTTTAAGAAAATTTTTGTATAAAAAGCGAGAAAAAGCGATGAAAACTTATCTTGAAAAAGCAAATACGCTTATTGAAGCTTTACCATATATCCGCAAGTTTAATTCTAAAATCATAGTAATTAAATACGGTGGATCAGCTATGGAAAATGAAGCCCTTAAAATCAGCGTTATGCAAGACATAGCCCTTTTAAAGCTTGTCGGTTTAAAGCCTGTCATCGTGCATGGAGGCGGTAAAGAAATCACTTCAATGTGCGGAAAACTAGGTGTTAAAAGCGAATTTAAAAATGGACTAAGAATCAGTTCAAAAGAAGCTGTAGAAGTGGCTGAAATGGTGCTTTTTAAGATCAATAAAACCTTAGTGCAAAACCTTGAATGTCAAGGCGTGAAAGCACTTGGAATTTGCGGAAAAGATGGCGGACTTTTACACTGCGAAAAGCAAGATGAAAGCTTAGGTTTTGTAGGACACATTAAAAGTGTGCGTCAAAGCGTGCTTAAAGATTTACTTGAAAAGGACTTTTTGCCTATCATCGCCCCTATTGGTATGAATGAAAACTATGAAAGTTTTAATATCAACGCTGATGATGTAGCGTGCGAGGTTTCAAAGGCTTTAAGGGCTGAAAAACTTGTATTTTTAAGCGATGTTGAGGGGCTTTACAAAAACTACGAGGATAAAAACTCGCTCATCTCAAGGATAGGAATCAAAGAAGCAAAAGAGCTTATCAAACACACACAAGGCGGTATGCTTGTAAAGTTAAATTCCTGCGTTGATGCTCTTGAAAACGGCGTAAAAAGAGTGCATATCTTAGACGGACGCGTTAAACACAGCCTTTTGCTTGAAATTTTTACAAATGATGGTTTAGGGACATTGATAGGAGGGGATTTATGAACGCATACAAAGAACAAAGCCACATAGTTCAAATTTACAAACGCTTTGATCTCGTGCTTGAAAGAGGTAAGAGTGTGTATCTTTATGATGATAAGGGGCAAGAATTTCTTGATTTTGCTGCTGGTATAGGGGTTTGTGCCTTAGGTTATGCACACAAGGGCTTTAATGAAGCTTTGAAAACACAGCTTGATAAGCTCATACACACAAGCAATCTTTTTTATAACGAAAATATCGCTCAAGCTGCTTTAAATCTAGCCAAAGCAAGCGGTTTAAGCCGCGTTTTTTTTACAAATTCAGGCACAGAAGCCATAGAAGGAGCGATGAAAGTCGCTCGCAAATATGCCTATAATAAAGGCATTAAAAACGCTGAATTTATAGCGATGAAACACTCTTTTCACGGACGCACACTAGGAGCTTTAAGCCTAACAGCAAATGAAAAATACCAAAAGCCCTTTAAACCACTTGTCCGCGGGATAAAATTTGCTGAGTTTAATAACTTTGAAAGCGTGCGAGCAAAACTAAATGAAAAAACTTGTGCTATCGTGCTTGAAAGCGTGCAAGGAGAAGGGGGCATTAATCCAGCACAAAAGCCTTTTTATGAGGCTTTAAGAAAGCTTTGTGATGAGAAAGATATTTTGCTTATTGCTGATGAAATTCAATGTGGTATGGGGCGAAGTGGGAAGTTTTTTGCATACGAACATTTTGGCATTTTACCTGATGTGATGACAAGTGCAAAAGCTCTTGGTTGTGGGCTTAGCGTGGGGGCTTTTGTGGTGAGTGAAAAGGTGGCTCAACACTCGCTTGAGTATGGCGATCATGGTAGCACTTACGGAGGCAATCCTTTAGCGTGTGCAGCTGTTAATGCTGTATTTAAAGCGTTTAAAGAAGAAAAAATCCTAGAAAATGTCAAAAAACTTAGCCCATATCTTGAAAAAACCCTAGAAGAACTCGTGCAAAAATATAATTTTGTGCAAAAAAGAAGTGGTTTAGGCTTTATGCAAGGATTAAGTTTAAGCCCTAAGGTAAAAGTAGCTGATGTGCTTAGCAAAGCAAGGCAAAACAAGCTCATACTCATTAGCTGTGGCAAAAATGACTTGCGTTTCTTACCACCCCTCATCATCAAAAAAGAGCAAATAGATGAGATGAGAGAAAAACTAGAACAAAGTTTAAAAGCTTTTGTGTGAGTTAAATTTACTTCAGCGACGAGAAAAACGAAGAATGCTATAAGGCTGAATTTACTCTTAGCAAGCGGGTAAGGGTATTAATTTTTAAGCTTAAAAATACTTGATTTGCTTTCTTGCTCGCAAAAAGCTGATAAAAGCATAAATACATTGTTATAATCTTGCGATGAGCTTTGCATTCGAGTAAAAAGGGCTTAAAGAAAGTATCAAATCAAGATTTTTTCAAGTTTTATGATGAACTTGATTGGCGACAATTTAATTACTGCGTAAAAAAGGGCTTTTAAAGTAGCTCTTAAAGCTATAAAACCCTTTCGCAAGCTTTTTGTAGTATTTTCAAATTTTATTCGTTTGTGCCTATACTTACAAGTAAATTTCCTTGCCTGCAATCATCACCGCAAATGTTTGTTTCTAGCCATTTTTTTAAAGCTTTTCTCATAAAATGTTTTTTTGGTAAGAAGCTTAAGGCTTCTTGTGCACCTATAGTATATTCTTGTTCAAATTTGTATCCAGCTTCTATGAGTTCATCTATTTGTGTATATATAGAAAGCTCTAAGCCATAAGCCCAAGTTCCATTTTGTTGCATTAAGGCTTTGCCTATGCGATAGGCAAGAGAATTGCCATTGGGGATAATAGATATCATTTTTTTGCAATACGGTCTCCAAAGCTTCAGCATATTTATGCGTTCTTCTTTAGGAAAATGCTCCATTAAGCCTGCATGAAAAATGATGTCAAATTCTTTTTCCTTAAAGGGTAAGGGTTTGAGTGCGTCATGATGCATGGCATTAAGATTTATCTTGAGTTCTTTTGCAACTTCTAAAGCTAAATCTAAGCATTTTTGCTCATTATCAAGTGCGTAAGTTTCACAACCCAATCTTGCCAAGCAAAGACTTGTTTGCCCAGAACCTATGCCAATTTCTAAAACCTTATCAGTGCTTTTTGCAAGCTTTAGAATTTCTTGTGTTTGTGAGCTAAGTTCATTTTTTATGATTTGTTGCAAGACTTGTTCTTTTAGGCTTGTATTATAAATTTCTCCCCATTCTTGTGGCTCTAGTTTTGTGTCAAAAGAAATTAAATGTCCCCCCCCCCATCTTCAATATCTTCTTTTTGCCAAGTTTTTTTCATTTTTGCTTTAAGCAAAGCTGCTTTGAGTTTGTAGAATATGCCTAGTTTTTTTATTGCTTTGAGGTAGTTTTTATTTCTTGTGGTTTTGTAAAAGTCTTTGAGTAATTCATAAAGTTGCGTCTTGTTGCAATGCCCCCCCCCATGAGCAGTTAATATTTCTTTAAGGGCTTGATTATTAAAAGCTTTTCCATAATATTGAATTTGTGAGAATAAATGTAAATTTTTTTTAAGATTTGGGTATTTTTTTAGATAAAGAGGTAAATATAAAGCTGTGATTTGATGGTATCTTTTTCTTGCCATTTTTTTATCAATAAAACTTAAGCTTTTTGAGTGCTGTCTATACGCATAAAGGCTTTCATTAAGCACGCTAAATTCGCCCTCAAGTCCTAATCTTAAGAAAAAATCATAATCTTCTATATAAAACTTATCTTCATCATATTTTCCAATTTTCTTTGCTATGTTAGCACGATATAAAAAGCAAGTTACATAGCTTTGTGTGATATAATCTTCAAGTTTTGGGCTAATCTTTCTAACATACTGAAATTTTCCTTCTTCATTGATAATATCATAATCACAACACACCATAGCTATATGCTCTTTAGTTTGTAAAACTCTCACCATTTTTTCTAATGCTTCAATTTTATAATAATTATCATCAGAAGTCCAAGTATAATACTCGCCACTAGCTTTTGAAAAGCCTATGTTTAAGGATTTTGGTAATTTTTGATTTGTTTGATTGTTGATAAGATGAATTCTTTTATCTTTAGCTACATATTCTTCACAAATAGCTTGAGTGCTATCAGTAGAAGCGTCATTTACTAAGATAAGCTCCCAATCCTCATAACTTTGATCGATCACGCTTTGGATAGATTCTCTTAAGAATTTTTCGCCATTATAAACGGGCAAAATTACACTCACTTTTGCTTTATGCATCGTTTCTCCCTTTTTTGAAAAATAAGTGAGTGATTATATCCAGATTTACAAAAAAACAAAAATTTGCTATTTTTTTAAAATAAATTCTAAGCAAGTTTTTTATAATACCTTCCCCAATAAAATCAAAAATGAGGATAAAAACCCTGCCCCATTTTTAGTATTCGCTTTTTTGATACTTGCCTTATTTTTCCTTAAATTCCAGCAAATTTCAAAGAGTATTTCAAGCTTTTTAGCTATAATGTGGCTTATGGATAAAGAAAGTTTAATTATCAAAGCTTTTGAAAATGCCAAAAATGGAGATGATGCTGCTGTTGTTGGCAAATACTGCTTTTCAAAGGATTTATTTTTTGAGGGTGTGCATTTTAAACGGACTTGGTTTGATTTAGAACAAATCGCATATAAAGCCATGCTTGTAAATATATCAGATGCCATAGTGATGAATGCTAAGGCTAAATATGCTCTTTTGGGGCTTGCTTTACCAAAAGATATTAGCAAAGTTGAGCTTAAAGCCTTGCAAAAAGGCTTTTTGCGTTGTGCAAAAAAATTTCAAATTCAAATCATTGGTGGCGATACGATAAGTTCTGATAATATCGCCATTTCAATTACACTTATTTCAAAAATTCGCAAAAAAGCAGTGTTTAGAACGGGCTTAAAAAAGGGCGATTTGCTTGCTTTTACAGGCAAGCTCGGGCAGGGTTTGCAAGGATTAAGAGCGTGCGAAAAAGGTGTAAGGCTTGATAAAAATCACCGCTTTGTTAAACCAAAGCTAAGACAAAATTTTTTTTATAGTGTTGCTTCAAGGCTTTCTTGTGCGATGGATATTTCAGATGGTTTAAGCAAGGACTTATCAAGAATGCTTCAAGTAAATAAACTTGGCTTGCATTGGTTTTTAAATTTAAGCGATGAAGAGCTTTTTAGTGGCGAAGAATATGAAGTGCTGTTTGCTTTTTCTCCTAAACACAAAGAATTTATAGAAAAAATGGCTCGAAAAACGCATACAAAGATCACTATTTTTGGGCAAGCACAGAAAGGAAGATATGAATTTAGAGGAAAAGAACACCATTTTTAAGCCCCTTTTTACGCTTAATCATGGTCCTATAAAGGCGTATTTTAGTAAAAATTCAAAAGATTTTGTGGTGCGTGAAGTGCCTTTGTATGAATTTAGCGGTGAGGGCGAGCATTTAGTCTTTGAAATCGCTAAAAAAGACTTAAGCACACATGAGGCTTTAAGACTTTTAAGTGAGCATTTAGACTTAAAAATGCGTGATTTTGGTTATGCTGGGCTTAAGGACAAGCAAGGCTATACAACGCAGTTTTTATCGCTTCCTCGTAGTTTTGAATCAAGGCTTTTGGAGTTTAAACACGAAAAACTTGAGATTAAAAATACTTTCTTGCACAAAAATAAGCTTAAAATTGGACATTTGAAAGGGAATTCTTTTTTTATCAGGCTTAAGAAAGTGCATAAGGTTGAGGCTATTAAGCTTGAAAATGCTTTCAAAGCACTTAAAGAGCAAGGTTTTGCAAATTATTTTGGCTATCAACGTTTTGGTAAATTTAAAGATAATTTTAATTTAGGGCTTGAAATTTTACATGGAAAAAAGCTAAAAAATAAAAAAATGAGTGATTTTTTTATCTCAGCTTTTCAAAGCGAGCTTTTTAATCGTTATTTGAGTAAAAGGGTTGAGCTATCACACTTTGCTAGCAAACTTAGCCTTAAAGAATTTGCACTTATTTATAAACTTGATAAAGCTAGAGCAAGAAAGATCATAGAGCAAAAGCAGTTTTTTAAACTCCTTGAAAATGAGGTTTTGGGGCATTATCCTTTTGGTAAATGCTTTTTGTGTGAGGATTTAGATATAGAAATCAAGCGTTTTTTAAACAAGGAGCTAAGTCCTATGGGACTTTTACTTGGTGCAAAAGCTTTTGAGTGTAAAGAGGGCTTGGCTCAAAACTTAGAAGATGAAATTTATCATAATTTTTATACATTTAAAAGCAAAATACAAGGCTCAAGACGCTTTGCGTGGAGTTTCTTAGAAAAAGCCCAATATCGATATGATGAACAAAAAGCACATTTTTGCTTGGAGTTTTTCTTACAAAAAGGCTCTTATGCCACCACTATCTTAGAAGAACTTTTACATACTCACTTTGATGAGTTTAGCAACAACGCGTAAAACCACCATTGTATCTTGCATTAAGAGCTTCTTTGAAAAATTCTTTTCGGCTTAGAATTTCCCTGTTTGGGTGTCTTGTTTGCATATGCTCGACATATTTATCATAACTTGGCATACCAACAAGCAAATTGATAAACCTATCACTTCGATGATAAAGTCTTTTAAATTTATTTAGCAAATTCCCAAAAACACTAGCCCTATCCAGCCCCAAAGGAGCTGGTAGGGTATTCGTTCGCTTTACAAGAGCTGTTCCCATTTTTAAACCTTAGTATGAAGGCTCATAATCACTAGCCTTTTTATAAGGCTCTTCTTTAAGAGGCCATTTATCCGCTCCTTCTCCCTTAGAAGTAAGGTAGCAAATTTTGATGGTTTCAAAAAGTACCACAAAAACGACAATCATAAATAAGGCACAAAGGACTGCATCAACAAGATTGTTATGGAAATTTATCGCTGCGATATCTAAGGCTTTTTGTGTGGCGTTTGGATCATTTAAGACAGCCAAAGCCTTTTGCACTGCTGCTACATGGCTTACAGCATCATGAATTCTTTCGCCATTCATAGGGAGTATTTTTTGCAAAGATGCCCAAAGTGTAGTTAAAAGCACCCAAAATGCTGGTAAAATAGTAACGAAGGCATATTTTGTCTTGCCCATTTTAAAGAGTATAACGGTAGCGAGCAAAAGTGCAATGCCTGCTAGCATTTGATTTGCTGCACCAAATAAAGGCCAAAGTGTGAAAATTCCGCCCTTTGGATCGATAACACCTTGATAGAGCAAATAACCCCAACCACAAACGCAGATGAAAGACGCTAAAATACCCCAAGTATAGCTTTTTGTGTCTGCCATAGGTTTGTAAAGATTGCCAAGTATATCTTGGATCAAAAATCTTCCTGTTCTCGTGCCTGCATCAACGGCTGTTAAGATGAAAAGAGCTTCGAATAAGATAGCAAAATGATACCAAAATGCCATAGATTCTTTACCACCGACTATTTGGTGCAAGATATGAGTAAGTCCCACAGCAAAAGTTGGCGCACCACCTGTTCGTGATAAAAGAGTTTGTTCGCCCACATCAACAGCTGTTTTAGTGATGAGATTGGCGATATAGCCACTATTTTGAGTTTCGTTTATTAATTCAGGAGTTAAAACAAAACCACCATTTTGTAAGATATTTTTCAAACTTGCTTCAACGGTCGCTAAATCAGCATTTAACGTTCCAGTTGCCATAGGATCAAGAGTAGCCAAAGGTGTGTTGATAGCAAAATAAAGTCCAGGTTCAAGTATGCACGCTGCCACAAGAGCCATTATACCAACCAAGCTTTCCATAAGCATAGAGCCATAGCCTACCAAACGAGCGTGGCTTTCTTTTTCTATCATCTTAGGGCTTGTTCCTGATGAGATAAGGGCGTGAAAGCCTGATATTGCACCGCAAGCTATAGTGATGAAAAGGAAAGGAAAGATAGAACCAGCAAATACTGGACCTGTGCCGTCAATGAAATTTGAAACTGCTCCAAGTTGTAGATCTGGATTGGCGATTAAAATCCCAGCTGCCATAATCACAATAACGCCGATTTTTAAGAAAGTGCTTAAATAATCTCTTGGGGCAAGCAAAAGCCAAACAGGTAAAACAGAAGCGATGAAACCATAAGCTATAACGATCCAAGCAAGAGTTATTTTGTTAAGTAAGAATATACTATGCCAAGGATGATCTGGATTATTTACAGCGTGTCCATAATAAAGAGCGAGTATGAGAAGAACAAAGCCAATAATACTTGCTTCGCCAACCCTACCCGGTCTTATAAAACGCATATAAACACCCATTAAAACCGCGATAGGTATAGTCATAGCTATGGTGAAAAGTCCCCAAGGTGATTCAGCAAGAGCATTAACCACAACCATAGCCAAGATAGCCACGATGATAAACATAATAAATAAAATACCTATCATAGCGGTACCGCCAGTTACCTTGCCCATTTCGTCCTTGATCATTTCGCCCAAAGAGCGTCCGTTTCTTCTCATTGAAATGAAAAGCACGGCAAAATCATGCACCGCTCCAGCTAAAACAACACCCACTAAAAGCCAAATCATACTTGGCAAATAGCCCATTTGAGCTGCCAAAATAGGACCGACTAAAGGACCAGCTCCAGCAATAGCAGCAAAATGGTGTCCAAAAAGTATAGCTTTATGCGTTGGGACAAAGTCTTTGCCATCGTTATTGACAACGGCTGGTGTGGCACGATTGTCATCAAGCTCGAAAACTTGTTCAGCTATAAATTTAGAGTAAAACCTATAGCCTATCAAGTAAATGCACACTGAGGCTACGACAAGCCAAGTTGCACTTATGGTTTCGCCTTGATTTAAAGCAAGGACACCAAAGCACCAAGCCGCCAAAACTGCGACAAGTACCCAAAAAACATTTTGTAATGTTTTGTTCATTTCTTCTCCTTAAATGGCATTGAGCCGTTAGATATTGTAGCACTATTTTTTTAAATATCTCAATTTTTTATTAAATTTTATTCAAAATAAAACAAAAACTAAACAATAAGACTTATTAAAATTACTAAAATCAAATAAAAGCGGTATTTAATATTAAGAGAAAATTTTAAACAAAATATTTATTAAAGATGAATTAAAAATCTTTTAAATTGTTCTTAATAAAGTATCAAAGATGAAAATTTATCTTTGATACTTTATAAGTATAACAGCCATAGCAAAGCCGCTATCATGGCTAATACTTAAACTTGTGCTTTGAATGTGAAATTTTTCTTTGACTCGGGTTGAAAATTTAAGTTTTGGAGCATTTTTTGTGTCTTTGTAAATTTGCATATCAAAAAAACTGCACTCTTTGCTTATACCAATTCCTAAAGCCTTGCCCGCAGCTTCTTTAGCAGCCCAAAATCCAGCCAAAGAAGCAGGATTTTTGATATACTCCTGCTCGTTCTTGCTTAAAAACTTATCCCAAAAAGCTTGTTTGTTAAATAGCCTTTCTATGCGTTTGATAGAGACTAGATCACAACCTATTAAAAGCATTGTTATTGCACGACAAAGTCCGTGAAATAGATATTTTTGACAAAACCATCGGTTAAAACCTCATTGATTCTGCCTACAAGCTCATCTTTTAGCCTTTCTTTGCCTTTTGTGGTGCTTACTTCTTCAAAGGTTTTTGAAGTTAGAGTTCGTATGATGATATCTCTTATGATGGCATTTTTCTTTTCAAGCTCAGGTTGTAAAAGTTCGGTATTTTGCTCAAGTTGAATAGTGCATTTAACATATCTTGCCCCACCATCACTAAGTAAATTTAAAGTAAAAGGCTGAAGCGGATACATAGGACCTATATTTGCAAAATCACTACTTCTTTGCGTAGGAGCGGCTGTGTTTTTGCTTGTGGCTGAACCAGTTGTTGCGGCTGTGGCTGCACTTGCTGTGGTAGCTACATTTGTATTTTCATCGCTTGGGGCAGAAAACATTAAAAAAGCGATCGCACCGATAACCACAAGGAGTAAAACAAATAAAAAAATGACAATGATAAGAACTAAGGAACCGCCTTTTTTCTTTTTCTCTTCACCATTCGTTGCTTCTTCGTTTTCCATTAAATCTTTCCTTTAAGTAAAATATTGTAAAATTGTAGCAGAAAATCGTTTGTATTTCAAAGGAAATTGAAGAAAAAAGGATAAAAATGCTAAGCGTGATCTTTAGAGAGTATGATATAAGAGGGCTTTACGGCAAAGAACTCAATGAAAAAAGCGTTAAAGTTATAGGCTTTTTACTAGGACTTAAGATGCTTGAGAGAAAATGTAAAAATGTCAGCGTTGGCTATGATGCAAGGTATAGCAATGAAGAGTTTTTTAGTTATCTTGTAAGTGGTTTAAACAA
This sequence comes from Campylobacter sp. MIT 97-5078, assembly GCF_006864455.1. Taxonomy (GTDB): domain Bacteria; phylum Campylobacterota; class Campylobacteria; order Campylobacterales; family Campylobacteraceae; genus Campylobacter_D. The sequence continues at coordinate 34,840 of NZ_QHLK01000009.1, read as the reverse complement.
AGCTGGCATTAAGGTATATAAACTTGGGCTTGTGCCTACTCCGCTTGGATATTTTAGTCTGTATGAGGGCTTAAAATTTGATGCAAATATCATGATTACAGGCTCTCATAATCCAAAAGATTACAATGGCTTTAAGATCACCATAGGCAAAGAAAGCTTTTTTGGAGCTGAGTTAAAAGCCTTTGGCAAAGAAGTTGAGGCTCATTTAGATGAGGAAATTCCTACAAATGAAAGCTGTGAAGAGTATGATATATTGAGTTTATATATAAATTTTATGAGCGAGCAATTTAAGCATTTAAAAGGTTTTGAATATAACTTTGCTATTGATTGTGCCAATGGAGCAAGTGGGGTTGTGATAGAGCCTTTAATAAAGGCTTTAAATTTAAAGCCAAAAGTGCTTTTTGCAGAACCAAACGGGCAGTTTCCAAACCACGCTCCTGATCCAACTGAAAAAGAAAATTTACAAGCCGTGCAAGAACTTTTAAGAGAGGATCAAAGCTTAAACATAGCCTTTGCTTTTGATGGGGACGCTGATAGAATGGTGGCTTTAAGTAGAACGCATATTTTTTGTGGGGACGAGCTTTGTTATTTGTTTGCTAAAAATATCCCAAATCCACGCGTTTTGGGCGAGGTAAAATGCTCGAAAAATCTTTTTGATGAGGTGGGAAAATTTGGTGAAATTTTTATGGGAAAAACAGGGCATTCAAATATCAAAAAAATGATGAAAGAACAAAACATAGACTTAGCTGCTGAAGTAAGCGGACATATCTTTTTTAAACATAGGTATTTTGGTTATGATGATGGAATTTATGCCTTTTTACGCACGCTTGAGCTTATTCACAAGGGTTTTGATTTAGAGGGTATGATCACTTCTTTACCAAAGCTTTATACTAGTGATGAGCTTAAAATCGCTGTAAGTGAAGAAGAGAAATTTGTGCTTGTAGATGCCTTTAAAAAAGCGGTTGAAAAGGGTGAGCTTGAAGGTGTGAAAGGACTTTGTGAGATTGATGGAGCAAGGATTGATTTTGGCTACGGTTGGGCTTTGCTTCGTGCTTCAAATACCAGCCCTTACCTCATTACTCGCTTTGAAGCCACAAGTTTAGAGCAGGCTAAGGACATTCAAAGTAGAGTTTTGGCATTATTTGAAAAAATCAAAGCAAATTTAGCTTAAAAAGATGAGATAAAAAAGCCTTTGAAGGACTTTAATCCAAACAAAGGCTGATTTTTAAGGAGTTTTTCTATGAATAAATTATGTTATATGGGAAAATTATAAAGCACTTAAGTTAATCATTCGTAATAAAATACTAAGCTTTTTTTATTTTTTGTCGATATTATAATGAAATTTTAAGGAAGGGAAGGAAAAAAGGATGCAAGTAGATTCGACCTTAACAACGACTTCAAGCGTTACAGCAAGTGCTAAAAAAACGAGTGAAACAAGCACAAAAAATACAGAGTCGTTAAATACAAATGAGCTCAGTAAAGATAATTTAGAAAAGCTCTCAAAGCTCGGCGGTAAAGGTATTACTCAGCTTTATGTAGCTCAGTTTCAGCAAGAAATTTTTAGCTCAAGTTTTGGAAATTTTAGCTCTCAAAGTGGAGTTTTAGGACTTTTAGGGAATTTTGGTAGCAGTGCGGATAATATCGCAAAAGTGGCTACAGCGTTTTCAAATGTTGATTTTGCAGCTATTGGCTACACAGGCAAAAATCCTTTATCAATGAATCAAAACGAGCTTAATGCTTTAATCAGCGAAAATGGCTTTTTTGGTGTGGAAAATACAGCAAATAGAATAGCTGATTTTGTCATACAAGGAGCTGGCGATGATCTTGAAAAGCTTAAAAAAGGCTTTGAGGGTATGAAGCAAGGTTTTAAACAAGCTGAAAAAATGTGGGGTTCAGCACTCCCTCAGATCAGTCAAGATACTATTACTAAGGCGATTGAAAAAGTAAGTGCAAGGATAGAAGAGCTAGGCGGCAATGCTGTAGATATCAAAGCTTAAATCAATCTAAATCCCCAATTTCAAGGAGGATTTAGATTAAATTTTAACTAGCTTGTGTTAAATTTAAACAATCATCTTAAGTCAAAAGTAAAAAATTTACTTTGGAAGTTATTTTCCACTTGTCCGTAATGATATAAAGCAGGTTCGTAGTTTTGCACCTCTTGATAGAGTAAACCTAAAGCTACTCTTGCTTCTTGATTACTCCCATCTTCAAGCTTTGCAAGCTCTAAAAGTGCAATGGCAGCATTTGTGTTGTTTGAACCAATAGCTGCAACTGCGGCTAGAAAATAAGTTGTTGAGTCTTTGCGATTAAAATCATTGATTAAGGTATCATACAAAGCATATGCTTCTGCATACAGCCCTGCATAAATATCCATATACGCTAAAATCGAACTTAGCCCAGCTTCATCTTGTGTGCCTAAGGCAAGCTCTTCTTTGATTTTTTCTCTTTCTTGATTAAGTAGCCCTGAAACTCGCATTAAATTTATGTAATTTTCACGGATAAGATTAGCTCCACCAGCTAAAGCCTTATAATTTAGTTCTGTATCTTTAAAGTGAAGCTGTGCGTTTTGGGCGTATTCTTTGATATTAAGATTTGAATTTTGAGCGTTGAAAAGCAAGATATCAGCTAAAATATCATCTTTTACAGCATTTTTAAGCCTTGCAAGCTGTGCATCCATCTGATTATAAAGCCCATTATTTTTGGCGATAATGCTTTTAAGCATAAAGCTTAGAGGACTTGATTCGGTATTGTCATCTAAAAAAGGAAGCATTGCAGCATTATCATTGTTTGCAAAAAGTAAGATATTTTGATAAATATTTGCCTTAAATTCATCATCAACGCTAATATTTTCGTTGATTTCATTGACAAGTTTAATAGTGCTTTTTTGGCTTAAATTTCCAGCTAACACCGCAAAAGCTCCAGCTGCGTAGTTTTTTGGATCTAAATGATATGAACTTGAAAAATGCTTATATGCAAGATCATAGTTTTGAAGTTGAGCATAACTTAAAGCAAGATTATAGTGTAAGATGCTGTGTTCTTGGTAGCTATTGAGTAGAGTTTTAAATTCACTATTTGCTTCTTCGAGCTTGTTTTCAAAAACTTTTGAGATGATTTTAGCAAGCTTGACATTCACAGAAGAAAGCATTTGACTTGCGTTTAAAAGTTCTATACCGTCTTTTTTATCCTCTAAAAAATCCACAATATTGGCTTTATTGATATAATTTGCAGCTTGTTTGGTATCAAAAACTTGATAAGGTGCGAAATAAAACAAAAAATCCGCCTGAGCTTTTTTATCTTGTAAAAAGTCCTTAGAAAAATTATCTTGAGCAGTTTGTATATCAAAAAGCTCTTTTTTAAGCCTTACTTTTATTTTGTAAGTATTAAGTGTGGTTTTTTCAGCACCTTGATAAAAAGCTCTTATCCTTGAGAGCATATCTTGATATTTGCCTGTTTTAAGATCGATTAAATTTAAAGCAGCTATGCTTTGGTTGCGTTCTTTGTCAACCTTCAAAGACCTTTCCAAAGCAGTTTTTGCTCTAGCATAATCTCCCATTCTTGCATAAATCAATCCTTGAGAAAGGCTTGATTCGAAATTCCTTTGTTTTTGTAAATTTTCTAAAGCCTTGGCATCAAGCCCCATTTTTGCATAAATTTTTGCACTTAAATACCTCGCATTATCCACATAACTTTCATCATTTGTAAGCTGGAGCATTTGTAAGGCTTCTGGGTAAAAACCTTTGTAGTAATTAATAAGACTTAAATAATAATTAAAAAGCTTAGAATTGCCTTCATTTGGCAAATATACGTAAGCAAGATCAAGATAATACTGGAATTTAGGCATATCATTAAGACGTAAGGCACATACAGCGGCATTTATGGCTGAAGCAGTTTGGTTTTCATTGCTCTCAATAGCTTTTTTAAAGCTTTCAAGTGCAAGAGCGTAATTATTTTGATTCATTTGAGAAACGCCAAGATTATAATTTGACAAAGCCTCACTATAAAGGGCGATTTGCTCATAAACTTGCAAGGCTTGTTCTCTCTCACCTTGTAAGTATAAAGCATTTGCCTTTTGTATCATATTATCCATTTTACTCATATCAAATTTAAAGCTTTCATTATCAGCATTAGCTTGATGAGCTTGTGGTGTTGTGGGAATGAGCACTCCTCTAGGTTCGCTTTTTTGGGAGAATAAAAAAGATAAAACGACGAGCAAAATAGCCACAGCACCGAGCAAGACGGCTAGTATGAAGACAAATTTAGTATCTTCATACCATTTTTTCTCTCTCGGAGCTTCTTCAAAGCTTGAATCATCTTGCGTATTAGTGTCATTTCTTGAAAAACCAGAGCTATTTTCTTCACCACCGCTTGTTTCTTCTTTTTCTTTAAGTATGACCTCTTCTTCAACCATTTGTATCCTTTAAAGGTATTTTCTTAAAACATCAGGCACACTTATCTTGCCATCTTTTTCTTGATAACTTTCCATGATAGCGATCAAGGTTCGCCCTACTGCTAGGCTTGAGCCATTGAGTGTATGCACAAGTTCATTTTTGCCAACTTCGTTTTTAAAGCGGATTTTTGCCCTTCTGGCTTGAAAGTCCTTGCAGTTTGATACTGATGAAATTTCTCTGTATTTGTTTTGTCCGGGCAACCATACTTCAAGATCAATGGTCTTTGCTGCACTAAAGCCAAGATCACCGGTGCAAAGAAGCACATGGCGGTGGGCTAAACCTAAGCTAGTAAGCAAATCACTTGCACATTCAAGCATCTCATGAAACATTGCTTCACTTTCACTAGGTTTAGTAATGCTTACAAGTTCTACTTTTTCAAATTGATGCTGTCTTATCATGCCCCTTGTATCGCGTCCTGCAGAGCCTGCTTCTTTACGAAAGCAAGCACTATAAGCTGTCATTTTAAGCGGTAAATCTTCAGCTTTTAAAATTTCATCATTAAAAAGATTAGTTAAAACAATCTCGCTCGTTGAGATAAGATATAAATCCTCATCTTCTATCTTATACATATCATCTTTAAATTTAGGCAATTGCCCTGTGCCAAACATGGTGTTTGCATTCGCTAAAAATGGCACATTCACAAGCTCAAAGCCTCTTGAGCGGTTAAAATCTATCATATAATTTATCAAAGCCCTATTAAGCAAAGCAGCTTCATTTTTAAGCACGCAAAAACGGCTTCCAGCAAGCTTTACTCCTCTTGTAAAATCAAGCCAATTAAGCCTTTCGCCTAGCTCAAAATGCTCTCTTGGCTCAAAGTCAAATCCTCTTGGCTTAAGCACCTTTTTAAGCTCGACATTTTCACTCTCATCTTTGCCTATAGAAACGCTTTCATCAGGGATATTTGGCACATTAAAGGCTAGTTCTTCAAGGTTTGTTTCAAGTTCTTTAACTTTTTCATTTTGAGCATTTATCTTAGCTTTGTTTTGGATAAGTTTTTCTTTCAAGTCTTCTTTATCTTTTGTGCTAGCAAGCTCTTTTGAGAATTTGTTTTGAAAAGCTTGTAAGTTTTCTAGCTCGCTTCTTTCAGCCTTAAGCTTTGTGAAAAACTCTTTAAGCTGGGCTAAAAGTTCTTTACTTACGCCTTTGTTTTCAAGCTTTAAAGCTATAGTTTGAAAATCTTTTTCTAAGGCTTTTAAATCTAGCATTTTTTCTCCTAAAGTCCTATTTTAGCATAAATTGTTTGCATTTTTTCTTTGGCGATTTTACTTGCTTTTTCTGCTCCAAATTCTAAAATTTCCTTAAGTTTTTTTTCATCATTTACAAGTTTTTGAAATTTCTCTCTTGCTTCTTTGAAATACTCAAGCACAAGTTCATTTAAATACATCTTAAAATGCCCATAGCCCTCGCCCCCTCGTCCATACCTTGTTTTAAGCTCGTTTTGTCCAGCTTCATCTAAAAAAAGCTTAGCTAAGGCAAAAACATTACAAGTTTGCCATTCTTTTGGTTCTTCTAAGGGGGTACTATCTGTAATGATAGCTGAAATTTGTTTCTTAAGGGTTTTTTCTTCAGTAAAAAGATCGATAGTGTTGTTGTATGATTTGCTCATCTTTGCTCCATCAGTTCCTACAACTACAGCCAAAAACTCATCAGTTAAAGCTTCAGGCAAACTAAAGACTTCGCCAAATTCATTGTTAAATTTCAAGGCTATATCGCGCGTGATTTCAAGGTGTTGGACTTGATCTTTTCCTACTGGCACGAGTTTTGGTTCAAAAAGTAAAATATCAGCTGCCATTAAAACAGGATAAGAAAACAGCCCATGATTAGCATTTAAGCCCTTTGCTATCTTGTCTTTAAAACTATGAGCACGCTCTAAAAGCCCCATAGGCGTAAATTGAGAAAGTATCCAGTAAAGCTCTAAAACCTCTTTAACATCACTTTGTAGCCAAAAAGTGCATTTGTTCTCATCTATACCAAGTGCAAGAAAAGCTGCAGCAGCCTTAAGCTTGTTTTCATAAAGCTTTGTGCCATCTTGCACACTTGTCATTGCATGATAATCAGCGATGAAAATAAACATATCCTCCTTATCTTGAGCCTCAAGCATGGCTTTAATCGAGCCAAAATAATTTCCCAAATGCAAATTTCCGCTTGGCTGAATTCCAGTTAAAATTCTCATTTATACCCTTTCATGATTTCTGTAACGATTTGTAACACGCTTTTATGTTCGGTGTTTATGGTTAAATTTGCTTTACTTTCATACTCCGCAAGCCTTTCTTTGTAAAGTGTTCTTGCCTTTTTTTCATCCTTAAATAAGGGACGTTTTTCAAGGCTAGTTTTACTTAAGCGAGTTTTGATATAGTTAAAATGGGCTTTTAAATACACCACATATTGGTTGTTATCCTTAAGCAAAGCCTTATGAAAGCCTCCACCTGTGGCGATGATATAGTTTTTAAATGTATGCAATTCTTGTGCTAGGGCTTTTTCCTCATTTCTAAAAAACTCTTCGCCCTTATTTTCAAAAATTTCTTTAATCTTAGCTCGATTTTTTTGCTCTATAAAGGCATCAGTATCTAAAAGCTTGTAATTAAGCTTTTTAGCTAAAGCCTTAGCTATAGTGCTTTTACCACAGCCCATAAAGCCGATTAAGATGATATTATGCTTCATATTTTTCGCCTTTTTTACGACTTGCTAGGATTAAAGGCACGCCGTCTAATTTAAAGTTCTTGCGAATTTGATTTTGCAAATAACGTTTATAGCTAAAATGCAAAGCTTTTGGGCGGTTCATCACAAGAGCTATTTTTGGTGGAGCTAAGTCATATTGCACCGCATAATAAATTTTTACTAATTTTCCTTTATCATGTGGTAAAGGGTGAGTTTTTGTGGCATTTTGCACAAGATCGTTGAGTTTTGAAGTAGGAATTTTTTGAGTGAAGTTTTCAAAGACTTCTAAAATTTTATCGAGTAAATTTGCTACTCTTTTACCGCTTTTTGCTGATATGCTAATGATAGGTGCAAAGGCAAGGAATTTAAAACGATCAAGTTTAAGTTCTTTGACGACTTTGTCAAAGTCATATTCGCTAATGTCGATTTTATTAAGCACTATGATGACACCTAGATAATGCTTGCTAATAAGCCCAGCTATCCTCTCATCAAGCTCATTAAAGCCCTCATTTAAATCAAGCACTAAAAGAGCAATTTGTGCTTGTTCAAGTAATTTTTCAGTGCGGTTAAGAGCAAATTTTTCTAAACCTTGAATTTTCCCTCTTTTTCTAATGCCTGCAGTATCTACAAATTCTATGATTTTACCCTTATACTCTAAGCTTTCATTAACTGGATCAATAGTCGTTCCAGCCACCTCACTTACCACGCTTCGCTCACTTTTAACCAAAGCATTCAAAAGGCTTGATTTGCCAACATTTACGCGTCCTACTATACTTACTTTGATGTGATTTTCATCTATATTTTTAAATTCAAACTCGCCTTCTTGATTTTGCTCAAAATGCTCTAAAAAATCCTCTAAATTTTCCTCCTCATCAGCCCGCAAAAAAGGCTCATAAAGCAAGCTAGCAAGCCATTCATAAAGCTCATCAAAGCCTGTGTTATGAGACACAGAGATGTTAAAAACTTCTTTGAGTCCAAAATTTGCAAATTCCCAAGCTCTTTCTTCATCTTTTTTATTATCCACCTTGTTAATCACAAGAGCCATAGGCTTTTTTAGCTTTTTAAGCTTATAAAAAAAGGCTTTATCCTCATCATCAGGCAGTTTTTTACCATCAACAAGATATAAGATAATATCAGCGCTCCCAGCCCTTTTAAGGGTATTTGCCTGCACAGTCTTAAAAAACTCATTACTCTCATCAAGCCCACCACTATCGATAAGCAAGGCTTTTTTGTTTAGAATTTCACATTGAGCTTGGTTTGTATCTCTTGTAGTGCCTGCTATATCGCTAGTTATGGCTAGACGTTTTTTGATGATTTTATTAAAAAGGCTTGATTTGCCAACATTTGGTTTGCCTATGAGTATGATTTTTTGCAAGGATTTTTCCCTTAAAAGTTTTTGTGTAATTATATAAGGCTTGGCTTAAATTTAAGCTATTTTAGTTATAATTTTAGCTTGAATTTCATAATTTAAAAGCTAAAATACAAAGCTAGAAAACAATGGCAAGCTAATAGATTAAAAGATTTAAGAAGCGATGGAGGTGTGGTAGAGGTTTTGATTTAAATTTACAAGATCAAATCGATCCACAAAATCAAAGTGTAGAGTTTAAATTATAAATGAGTTTTGAATTTAAAAGTGTAAATAAGCTCAACTTTTTTTGGTGGTAAAGAAAAACATACCATCATAAACTCAAATTTACACTTCGCCAAGCTTTGAAAAGCTTTTATCTTTCTTGCTGTCATATCGCAAAGTGGTGTAGAAACACTAGTTTTTCTTAGCACGATTTTTTGTTTTTTTATGTTTATCACTCTTTTTATAATCCCAGCTTTTATACTATTTGTTTTGGATGTAATAGTTTGATTGAATTTTATATCTTATAAAAGTTTTGTTTAAAAAATACCACCAAATTTTAAAGGATAAATTTCACAAAGCTAGGCTATAATGAGGCTTTTAAAAAAAGGAAAAAAATGCTAAGAGTGATAAAACGCAATTTAGACGTGTATTTTATGGTGATAGCTTGCCTTGATTTTGCTTTAGTTGGAGCGTGTGCGAAAATTTTAAGCAAAGAATTACCCAGCATAGAAATTATGTTTTTTCGTAACATCATAGGCGTTTTTTTCATGCTTTATATAATTAGCAAGCTTAAAATTCACAAAGAAGAGGGGCATTTTTGGCTTTTGGTGTTTCGTGGGATTGTTGGCACGCTTTCTTTGTATCTGTTTTTTTATAATGTTTCTAACATCTCTTTAGGTGGGGCTTTTGTATTTCAAAAAACCTCGCCCATTTTCATCATACTTATCGCTTTTTTTGTCTTTAAAGAAAATATAGGCTTAAAGGGTATTTTTGCCATACTTATCGCCTTTGTGGGCGTTTTGCTCGTATCTCAACCTTGGGCAAGCACCATCAATCACACTGGTTTTGATCTAAAAAATTCAAGCCTAGGCGTGCTTAGTGGGTTTTTTGCAGCTTTAGCACTTACTAGTGTAAGACAACTTAGAAAATTTTATCCTACTGAAAAGATTGCCTTTTCTTTCATACTTATGGGTGCGATAATGCCAGCTATTTCTATGCTTGTTGGCGAATTTTACGCTCCAAAAGAGCTTGATTTTATCATCGCTCCTTTTATCATGCCAAGTTTAAAAGCGTGGGTATTTATCATCATCATGGGCGTTTTAGGCACCATTTATCAAATTCATATCACTAAAGCTTATGGAGTGGCTAAAAAAGCTGGAATAGTTGCTGGAGTGAGTTATTTGGATGTTGTTTTTTCTTTAATCATAGGTTTATTTTTGGGTGATGATTTACCAAGTTTTATGGTTTTTATGGGTATAATAGGCATTATTTTTGGAGGACTTATTTTAGTAAAAAGGAAGTAAAATGCAAAAGATGATACTTATAGCTGGTCCTTGTGCGATAGAAAGTAAAGAGCTTGTTTTTAGCGTGGCTGAGGCTTTAAAGGACTTAGCAAATGATGAAAGGATAGATTTTTATTTTAAATCAAGCTTTGATAAGGCAAATCGCACCAGTATAGAAAGCTTTAGAGGAGTAGGACTTGAGGAGGGCTTGCGTATTTTAGAGGCTGTAAAGGCTAAGTTTGGTATGAAAATCCTTACTGATATCCATGAAAGCAATCAAGCAAAGCCTGTAGCTGAAGTAGTAGATGTGCTTCAAATTCCAGCCTTTTTGTGTAGACAAACTGACTTGCTTGTTGCGGCTGCAAAAACAAGAGCAAAAGTAAATATCAAAAAAGGGCAGTTTTTAAGTCCAAATGACATTAAATACAGCGTAAAAAAAGTGCTTCAAACCAGAGGCGAAACAAATGAAGGCTATGAAGCAGCCTTGAAAAATGGGGTTTTTGTAGCAGAGCGAGGCTCAAGCTTTGGCTATGGGAATTTAGTCGTGGATATGAGAAGCTTAGTTATTATGCGTGAATTTGCTCCAGTAGTTTTTGATGCCACACACAGCGTGCAAATGCCCGGACTTGGCGGAGGAAAAAGCAGTGGAAAAAGCGAATTTATAGAGCCTCTAGCAAGAGCTGCAGCTGCGGTTGGCGTTGATGGCTTTTTCTTTGAAACACATATCAATCCTTGTGAAGCTTTATGCGACGGAGACAATCAACTTACGCCTGCGAGGCTAAAAGCTTGTGTAAAGAAACTTTTAGAGATTAATGAAATCATTACTAAAGGATAAAAAATGAATATTTTAGAAGGAAAACTTGCCCTAAATGGTAAAGAAAAAATCGCTATCATTAATGCAAGGTTTAATCATATCATCACCGATCGTTTGGTTGAGGGAGCAAAGGACGCTTTTTTAAGACATGGGGGCAAGGAAGAAAATCTTAGCCTCATACTTGTGCCCGGAGCTTTTGAAATCCCATTTGTGCTTAAAATGGCGATTGAAAGCAAAAAGTATGACGCTATAGCTTGTGTTGGAGCGGTTATTCGTGGCTCAACGCCTCATTTTGACTATGTTTCAGCTGAAACGACTAAGGGCATAGCTAATGTGAGTTTAAAATACAGTGTGCCTGTAAGTTTTGGTGTTTTAACAACTGATACCATAGAACAAGCCATAGAACGAGCCGGATCAAAAGCTGGAAATAAAGGCTTTGAGGCGATGACGACCCTGATTGAAATTTTAAATTTAAAACACAATTTTTAACTTGCATTCGTGCTTTTTCCTGTGTTTTAAAGTCTTGATTTTGAGCATTTTAAAATATGGATGCTTGTTTTAGCTTGATAGCTTCGTTTTTTAATAACGGCTTCTATGCTGATTTTTTTAGATTATGAATAATCCGTTTCTTTAATCATAACTTGCCTTTTTTCAAGAGTTTTTAAAGCTAAGATGAGCTACAATTAGGCTTTATTTTAAAATAAGGATAGCAATGGCAACGCGTCATCAAGCACGAAAAAGCGTGGTTTCGCTACTTTACGCAAGCGATTTAAGCGGAGAAAATCAAGCCTTTATTCAGGAATTTTTAGAGCAACAAAAGATTCGTAATGAGCAAAAAACCTTCGCTCTGACTTTATATGATGGCGTAAAAGCGAATTTAAGTGCTTTAGATATGAATTTACAAGCCAATCTTAAAGAATTTAATCGCCTTAGTAAAGTAGAACTTGCCATACTTCGTTTAAGCGTGTATGAACTGCTTTTTAGCGATACAGATAAAGCTATTATCATTAATGAAGCCATAGAGTTAGGCAAAGAACTTGGTAATGAAAACTCCTCAAAGCTCATTAATGCCGTGCTTGATACGATTATAAAGGCAAAAAAATGAAACTTTGCGTAGCGCTTGATGTTGCAAATTTTAATGAGTGTGTAAAATTAGCCAAAGAGCTACAAGGACTTGATCTATGGCTGAAAGTAGGTATGAGAAGCTTTTATAGAGACGGCAGGGCTTTGCTTGAGGAGCTTAAAAAGCTTGATTTTAGGCTTTTTTTAGACTTAAAGCTCTATGATATACCAAATACCATGAGTCAAGCTTCTAAAGAGCTTGCAAATTTAGGTGTTGATATGATAAATTTACATGCAAGTGCTGGAAAAACAGCATTAAGTGAGTGTATGAATGCTTTAAGTGCTCAACCAAAGCGTCCTTTTGTGCTAGGCGTATCAGCTCTTACAAGCTTTGATGAACAAAGCTTTAAGCAAATTTATAAGCAAGATATTAATCAAGCAGTTGTTAGCTTTTCAAAGCTTGCATATGAAGCTGGACTTGATGGTATGGTGTGTTCGGCTCTTGAAAGTAAGATGATTAAAGAGCATACCAATGAAAATTTTCTTACCCTAACGCCGGGCATTCGTCCTTTTAAAGAAGCAAGCGATGATCAAAAAAGAGTGGCTGATCTTGAATTTGCAAAAGAAGCAAAGGCTGATTTTATAGTCGTTGGACGTCCTATTTATAAAGACAAAGAACCAAGAAAAGTATGTGAAAAAATTCTTGCTGTGATAAATCAAGCTTAAAAATGTAACCTTTGGTAAGTTTTTTACATAAATTTAACTCATTTTCATTTTCACACTTCTTTTTAAGTAAGTTTATGAAATAATATTTTTAATTATCAAGATTTTGAAGGAGCGAAGATGAAGAAAATTCTATTTTTCTTGTTTGCCTTTGTAGGCTTTTTGTGTGCAGCTGTAAATATTAATACAGCAAGCTTAGAAGAGTTAAAAACTCTTAAGGGTATAGGTGAGACAAGGGCTAAAGCTATACTTGAGTATAGGGCAGATCAAAACTTCACTTCTGTCGAAGAGCTAAAAAAAGTTAAAGGTATAGGCGACAAGGTTTTTGAGCAAATTAAAGATCAAATTTCAGTGCATTAAGCATTTATGAGAGCTGTTTTTAAAATAGCTCTTGCAGATATAAATATTTTGAAAGTGTTTTACTATTTGCTTCTCCTGTGGTAAAAGCTGAATGTTTTTCCAACACGAGTTTCTTACCCTTTGCTTTCTATATTTAATTTATACTTTGCCACTTGTTTTCACACACATTAAGAACTTTTAAAAGTAAAATCAGCTACAATTTCTTTCGTTTGAGTGCTTATTAAGCATAATTCAAACATAAACAGCACCTTTAAGAACTTGTAGGCTGGGTGCTTTAAAAAACTAAAAAATAAAAACAAAATACGGAAAATAGTTTAAAATAAACACATAGCATATATTCTAAATTTTGCATTTTAAAAGGAAAAATTTTGCATACTTTTGACATTATTGTTATAGGCGGAGGACACGCAGGCATTGAAGCAAGTGGGGCTGCAGCTAGAATGGGTAAAAAAACCTTACTTTTAACCACGCTTATAGAACAAATCGGTGCAGCAAGTTGCAATCCAGCTGTTGGTGGACTTGCTAAGGGGCATTTAGTCAAAGAGCTTGATGCTATGGGTGGGCTTATGGGTGAAATTACTGATGAAGCTGGTATTCAGTTTCGTATTCTTAATGAAAGCAAGGGCGTAGCTGTAAGAGGATCACGTGCTCAAATTGATATGGATCGTTATAAAATCATTGCTCGCAACAAACTTTTTGCCTTAAAAAATTTACAAATTTCTCAAGAACAAGCCCTAGAAATTCTAAGCCAAAACGGCGAGATTAAAGGTATAAAGACAAATCTACACAATATATATTTTACTTCAAAGCTCATCATCACTACAGGGACTTTTTTAAGTGGGCTTATCCATGTTGGCACGCAAAAAATAGAAGCTGGCAGGGTTGGAGAAATGCCTTCTTATAAGCTTTCTAGCTCTTTAAAAAATTTAGGACTTACTCTTGGTAGGTTAAAAACAGGCACTTGTCCTAGGGTGGCAGCTTCAAGTATTGATTTTTCAAAGCTTGAAATTCAGCACGGCGATGAAAAACCAAAGCCTTTTAGCTTTCGCACCAAAAACTTTGCCCCAATCCAGCTTCCTTGCTTTATAGCCCGCACGAACGAGCAAACACATAGCATTATACGTTCAAATTTTGATAAAGCACCGCTTTTCACAGGACAGATTGAGGGCGTGGGTCCTAGGTATTGTCCTTCTATTGAGGATAAGATCAACCGCTTTGCTGATAAAACAAGTCATCATCTTTTCATCGAGCCACAAACCAAAGAAGCTACAGAATACTATATTAACGGCTTTTCAACCTCCTTACCTTATGAGGTGCAAGTAGCTATGCTTCAAAGCATACAAGGCTTTGAAAATGCTAAAATAACGCGTTTTGGTTATGCTATAGAGTATGATTACGCAGAGCCAACCCAGCTTAAACACAGCCTTGAAACAAAGAGCATAAAAGGGCTTTATCTAGCAGGACAGATTAATGGCACTACAGGTTATGAAGAAGCAGCAGCTCAAGGTTTTATGGCTGGGATTAATGCTGTTTTAGCCCTTGAAGAAAAAGAAGCCTTTGTGTTAAGGCGAGATGAGGGCTATATAGGCGTGATGATAGATGATTTAGTTACTAAAGGCACAAAAGAACCTTATAGAATGTTTACTTCAAGGGCTGAATACCGCTTGCTTTTACGCGAGGAAAATGCTATTCTTAGGCTTGCTCATTATGGTTATAATTTTAAGCTTTTAAATGAGATAGATTTTAATTTCACTCAAAATATCAAGTCAAATCTAAACAAAGGCTTAAACTATCTACTCGAAAATGAATGGACGCCAAACACTCAAAACAATGAGTTTTTAGCCAGTATAAATGAAGAAAAGATAAGCTCCATCATCTCTTTGCAAAAGATAGTGGCTCGTTCTAGCTTCAATAAAGAAAAGCTTAAAAAACTTGGCTCAATTTTTGAGCAAATGGATGAGTATTCTTTAAATGAAATTTTAAGCGAGGCAAAGTATTATCACTATATCAGCATGCAAAAAGATCAAATTCAAAAGATGAAAAACTTATATGAGCTTGAAATTCCAAGCGATTTTGATTTTAAAGGCATTAGTGGGCTAAGTAATGAAGTAGTTGAAAAGCTTGTAAAATTTGCTCCACCAACACTATTTGCCGCCTCGCAGATCAGCGGTATCACTCCAGCAGCCATTGATATTTTGCAAATTTATCTTAAGATGAGAAGCAAAAAAGCTGGGAAATGATTCTTACAAAGCATTATGAGATACAAAGTTGTGATGATATAGAGCTTGATATAAAAAGAGAAAATAAGCTTGAATGTAAAGTGTGTTTTGATGATGAAAAGCAGACAAAGCTATGTCTTTAAAAACACTCATCCAAAAAGAGCTTGGTTGAATGCTTGTGTGACTTCACGAAAAAACAAATCTAATCAAGGCAAAACAAGAAATTTCTTTTCAAAATGACACACTTATCTACAGCCCCACCCCACCCTTAAGAAAAAGAAAAAAATTATTTAACTTTCGTTACACTTATAAGTATTGTAAATTTTTTAGATAACACAAAGAAAGGAAAAAACTTAAATGCTTGCTTTATGGGTTTTTTTAGCGACTTTATTTTTGCTTTTTTGGCGTCCTTGGAATTTGCCCTTGTGGGTGATTTCTACTTTGGGAGCTTTTTTTGTTTTTGCTTTAAAACTTGTCAATTTAGATGATGCTTATTTTGTTCTAAGTTTGGTTTGGGATAGCTCTTTAACACTTGTAGGACTTATTATACTTTCTTTTAGTTTAGAACTTTTGGGGTTTTTTGATTTTATTGCTAAAAAAATTTTATATTTTTCGAAAATTCAAAATTCTTACAGGATAAATACCAAAAAACTCATGATTTTTTTGCTTATTTTTATCTTTTTTCTTTCTGCATTTTTTGCTAATGATGGAGCGATTTTAATCATTACCCCTATTATCATAGCTCTTTTTTCAAGATTACAAAATCCTAAGCAAGCTTTGATTTTAGGTGCATTTTTACTCAGTGCTTCTTTTTTGTGCGATGCTGCTTCAAATGCTTTAGTTATTTCAAATTTAACCAATATCATCACAGCTAATTATTTTAAACTTGATTTTTTACAATTTTCTAAAATTATGTTTTTACCTAATTTAGCTGTGCTTTTTTCTACCCTTTTTATGGTGTTTGTTATTTTCAAAAAAACACTTCCTAGAGAGCTTGAATTTGAAATTATTAGAGAATATGAATTCTCTAATAAACTTTTTGTTTTTTGTTTGGTTTTTTTAATATTTTTTGTCACTAGTTTTTTTCTGGGTGAATTTTATGATTTAAGAATAAGTGTTTTTGCTTTAAGCGGAGCCTTTATTTTTTGGGTTTTCACTTTTTTTATTAAGGGTAAAAAAGCTTTTGGGGCTATTAAAAACGCTCCTTGGGGCGTACTTATTTTTAGTTTTGGGCTTTACATGGTTGTATTTTCTTTACATAAAATGGGAGCGAGTGGTATTTTAAATTCGCTGTATTATATTTTAGCTCAAAATAAATTCAGTGCTATTTTTGGAACAGGCTTTGTTTCAGCCTTTTTTTCTTCGATTTTTAATAATTTACCCATGACTTTAATTGGCGATTTGGCTTTAAAAGATTTTCCTTTAAATATGGTTTATGCCCATATTTTAGGAGTTAATATAGGTCCAAAACTTACTCCTATAGGATCTTTAGCCACTTTGCTTTGGCTTGGGGTTTTAGCCAAAAAAGGCATTGATATTTCTTTTTGGCAATATTGCAAATTTGGTTTTTTAATTACTCTACCTGTGCTTGCTTGTGCTCTTTTAGTCCTTGTTTTTACATATTGATATAAAAACCAATAAACAAAGAAAAAATTTATTTAATTTTCGCTACACTTATAAGTATTGTAAATTTTTTAGATAACACAAAGAAAGGAAAAAAACATGGCTACTTCAGAAAGTAGGCGAAGCTTTATAGGTTTGAGCTTTGGTGCTGTAGCTGCTGTAGGTGGGGCTTTTAGCCTTGTAGCGATGAAAAAGACTTGGGATCCCTTACCAAGCGTCCGTGCAGCTGGCTTTACAACGGTGGATCTTTCACCTATGCAAGAAGGGGAGTTAAGAACGATAGAATGGCGTAAAAAACCTATCTTCATTCTCAAAAAAGATGCAAATATGGCAAAAGATGAAAAAAGAGATGTGATCGTAGATAATGCTGCTTATACCGTTGTGATAGGACTTTGCACGCATTTAGGCTGCATTCCGGCTTTTGCACCAAGTGAGGGCTTGTTTAAGTGTGCCTGTCATGGTGGTGAGTTTGATGTGAGCGGTAAAAATGTCTTTGGACCACCGCCAAGACCACTTGACATACCTCCTTTTAAAATAGACGGGACTAAGCTTGTTTTGGGCGAAGAAGGTCCTGAATATCAAAAAATGATAGCGGAGGTTTAAGATGGCTCATATTAGAAAAGCTGAAGGTTTTGTTGATTGGCTTGATCAACGTTTGGCTGTAAAAAAATTGATGAATGTCTTAATGATAGAGTATTGGATACCAAAGCAAATTAACTTTCTTTGGGCTATGGGCGTGATTTTAACCGTGCTTTTTACTATACTCTTTGTAACTGGCTTGCTTTTGGTAATGTATTATAAACCAGACACGGCTTTAGCCTTTGATAGCGTGAATAAAACTATCATGCAAGAGGTTGAATACGGCTGGCTTTGGCGTCATATGCACGGCGTTGCTGCTTCTGTGATCTTTTTAATCATCTATATACACATGCTTACAGGAATTTATTATGGTTCTTATAAAAGAGGCAGGGAGATGATTTGGCTAAGCGGTATGCTTTTATTTGTGGTGTTTTCAGCTGAAGCCTTTAGTGGTTATATGCTTCCTTGGGGGCAGATGAGTTACTGGGCAGCTCAGGTTATCACCAATCTTTTCGGTGGAGTGCCTTTTATAGGCGATGCCTTAGTTGTTTGGATTAGAGGGGATTATGCGGTAAGTGATCCAACCCTAACTCGCTTTTTTATGCTTCATGTATGCTTACTTCCTATCGTTATTATTATGATTATTGTGTTTCACTTTTATTCTTTAAGAATCCCACATGTCAATAACGAAATCGCAGAGGAACTTGACTTTGATATAGAAGCTGAAAAATATAAAAATGGCGATACCAAGGGCTCAAAAGTCATTCCTTTTTGGCCAGCCTTTTTAAGCAAGGACTTTATGTATATAAGTTTATTTATGATTTTCTTTTTCTATCTTGTAAGCTTTAAATTTAGCTTTGCAATGGATCCTATTAACTTTGATCCAGCCGATTCTTTAAAAACGCCGGCTCATATTTATCCAGAATGGTATTTTTTGTGGAGCTATGAAGTTTTAAGAGGTTTTTTCTTTGATATTAATCTTGGCTTTGTAAAAATCCCAGCCTTTGATATAGGTTTGACTGCTTTTGGTATCGCTCAAATCATCTTTTTCCTCTTACCTTGGCTTGATCGAAGTGAGGTTGTAAAACCAGCTCATGCAAGAGGTAAATTCTTCATTTGGTTTTGGGTACTTTTACTTGATCTTATCGTTTTAACTGTGTATGGCAAACTGCCTCCAACAGGCGTAAATGCTTGGGTTGGCTTTGTTTCTTCTATAGTATTTTTACTGTTGCTTTTAGTGATCTTGCCACTCATCACAAAAGCTGAGCAAAAAGAATTTGAACAAGGTGGTGCAAAATGAGAGAATTTAAAATCTTTTTAGTTGTAGCGTGTTTTACAGCTCTTGTGTATTGGGGAGTTGAGCCTTACGCACACTCTGTTTTAAAACCTCACACAACGCCGGCAAATTTTAATTTCGAGCAAGAAGATATCAGCTTTGCTGAACTTGTTTTAGCTCAAAAAGAAGCAGACTTAAAAAATGCTCAAAGCGAACTTGAAAAAACAAAGGAAGACTTGAACTTAAACCTTTCTTTTGAAGAACTTCAAGCCAAGCTTGTGCTTGATAAAAATGAAAGCTCACTTCTTACACTTAAAACAGCTTATGATAAGCAAAATTCAGCTCTAAAAGCTGTTGATAAAGCAAAGCAAAACCTAGAACAAAATAAAGCCTTATGGGGCGAAGTTGCAAAGATAGACTTTGCAAAAGGGGATGCAAGTAAAGGTGCGGAAATGTTTATGTCAAACTGCATTGCATGTCATGGACTTAAAACTGCAGGAATTGAAGGAGCGATCACGGATTCAACTTTAGGTGTAATCCCACCTGATCTAAGTTCAGCTGGAGCTATTTATGATGAGAAGTTTTTAGCCGCTTTGATCTTAAATCCAGCTCTTGCTTTAAAAGTCGATCATAAATTCCCAGATGGGGCTTTCATCATGACAGCATATAATGCTGAAACTACAGGAGAACGAGCAGAGGTAATAAACGCAAATATTGCTGATTTGATCGCTTATCTTAAAGATATAGCCAAACAATACCAAACTGAATTTGAAGCTAAAGCAAGTGAGGAAATCAACGCAAAATACGCCAAGCTTGAAGATTTAACAGAAAGTGAAAAACCCGCTCTAATCACTAAAGAACTTAGCTTCGCTAAGGATAAAAATATTTTTATAGAAAGTTGTGGAAGATGCCATGACATACGTTATGATAGCTTTACTAGCCCATCAAAAAAAGATGATTTAAAAGGCTATTTAGGTTCTATCCCACCTGATCTTTCTATGATGATACGATCAAGAGGCGGTGAGTATTTACATGACTTCATCAACAATACACAAAAACTCTTACCCGGCACTGCTATGCCAAGAGTTGGACTAAATGAAGCCACACAAGCTCAAGTTGTTTCTTACCTTGAAAAAGTAGGTGATAGCAAAAAAGGAGAGCGAGAAAGCTTAGGAATTTATATTATGATTTTCTTTGTGATCTTAAGTGTCTTTGCTGTGCTTTTCAAACACAAAGTGTGGAAAAATCTACACTAAACTTATTTCAAGTCACTTTTTAGTGACTTGAAATCATATAATATAATTAAAATTTCTTTTTTACTATCTTATCTCTTCTTTATCTTTTTCGATGATAGGCTAGCTATTAAATTTCTGCTCGATTTTTACTTTATTTTAATTCTTCTTTATTTATTTTAGTTTATAATTTCGTATTAAAACACAAAAAGGAAAATTTATGCGTATCAAAATGCCTCATATCCCTTATATAGCTAATAAAATCATCTTAGATATCTCAAATTCAAACTTTGTCGAGCTAAAAGACAATATCGACAAACTCAATCATAACGCAAAAATACTTTTAGAAGCTGATTTATTGCAAGAAAAAAAGCTTGATGAGCGTGTAAAGGAGCTTTTAGAAGAGCAAGAAGAAGAGATGGAATTTATGCAAATTGATCGAAAAAATATGTTTTGGCTTGTTAAAAAAAAGCTTGCGAGCGAATTTGGCGTGATTTTGAACAATGAAGATAGGCATAACAACCTTGCTCATCTTATCTTGAAGGATTTTATAGAAAATGATTTTATTAATTTTAGTGTTTCTGAAAATCGCGTAAAAAATCTTATCTTTTCAAGCATAGAAAATTATTTGAAAAATTATGAGAGTATAGAAGATGAAGTAAGTGAAAAAATCAGCCATTATAAAAGAAAACTTATACCTGGTTCTGAAGAGTATGAGCTTGTCTTTGATAAGCTCTACCAAGAAGAGCTTAAAAAAAGAGGTATGCTATGAAAGCTTATATTTACCTTGAAAATGATATTTTTTTAACAGCAAAAGCCTTTGGAGCTGGCGGGACTTTTTTTGGTGAGCTGGTGTTTAATACTTCTTTAACAGGCTATCAAGAAATAATTTCTGATCCAAGCTATGCAGGACAATTTATCGTTTTTTCTATGCCAGAAATTGGCATAGTTGGCACTAATGATGATGATAATGAAAGCAAAGAAGTTTTTGCAAGCGGGATTATTATTCGTGAGCTTAATGAAACTTTTTCAAATTTTAGAGCCAAAGAAAGTTTGAGCACTTATCTTAAAAAGCATGGTAAAATAGGTATTTGTGAACTAGATACTCGCTATTTGGTTAAGCTTATACGAGATGAGGGAAACTTAAGAGCCATTATTTCAACTGAACTTTCAAACAAAGAAGAGCTTAAAGCTAAGCTTGAGCAAAGCGCTCGCATAGAAGAGCAAAACTTAGTTGCCTTAGTAAGCACCAAAAAAGCTTACACGCACGAACAAGGAGCTTGGATTGCACACACTCAAAGCTATGAATTGCCTCAAAAGGCTGGTAAAAAAGTGGCTGTGATTGACTATGGTG
The DNA here is from genome assembly GCF_006864455.1 of Campylobacter sp. MIT 97-5078. Lineage (GTDB taxonomy): Bacteria > Campylobacterota > Campylobacteria > Campylobacterales > Campylobacteraceae > Campylobacter_D. The sequence continues at coordinate 13,639 of NZ_QHLK01000009.1, read as the reverse complement.
TGAAAAAAAATATACTTAATGAACTTGTCAGTGTTGGCTTAGAAGTTAAAGTTTTTCCTTGTAATGTTAAGGCAGAAGAGCTTATCTTACTTTTTGAAAAAAAAGAAATCAATGGGGTATTTTTAAGCAATGGACCAGGTGAGCCTAAAATTTTAAAACAAGAAATAGAGCAGATCAAAAAGCTTGCTAAAGCTAAGGTGCCTATGCTAGGAATTTGTCTAGGACACCAGCTTTTAAGCAATGCCTTTGGTTATGAAACTTATAAGATGAAATTTGGACAACACGGAGCAAACCACCCTGTGCTAAATTTGCAAGATAAAAAAGTTGAAATCACCGCACAAAATCACAACTACAATGTCCCAGAAGAACTTTGTCAAGTCGCTATCATCACACACCGCAATCTTTTTGGAGATAATGTAGAGGGCGTAAGATATAAAGAATTTCCTATCATTTCAGTCCAGCATCACCCAGAAAGCTCAAGTGGTCCGCATGAGAGCAAATATATCTTTAAAGAATTTGTGAATTTAATGTGAGTATAGATTTTATCGCTCTTATCAGTGTAGCCTTGCTTTCAAGCTTTTCTCACTGCTATGCTATGTGTTCAGGGTTAAATCTTGCTTTTTTAAGGCTGAATGCAAAAGAAAAATCCCCCTTGCTACTTTCTTTGACTTACCAGATCTTTAGAATACTTGCTTATATCTTTTTAGGACTTGTGTTCTCGAGCTTTGGTAATGTGATAAGTCGTTTTTCTCAAAGTTTGCTTTTTTTTGCGCTCGGTGTTTTTATGGTGCTTCTTGGCTTAGCTATGTTTGTGCGTGGAAATTTTCTTGCCTTTTTTGAAAGTAATTTTATCTTTAATTTTTTAAGAGAAAAGCTACTAAAAAAATTCCATTTCAGAGGCTATAAAAATGCCATGTTTTTAGGCTTTTTAAATGGCTTTGTGCCGTGTGGCTTGGTGTATTTTTATCTTGCTTTAAGCATGAGTGCTAAAAGCCTTTTTTATTCAGTTCTTATCATGGCTATTTTTGGACTTTGCACCTTGCCCGCTTTGCTGTTCTTAAACTTTTTTTCTCGCTTTTTAAATGAAAAGCTAGGAAAAATTTATCTTTATCTTGCTTATGGCATTATTATTATTTATGGGGTGTATTATCTTTATCTTGCCTTGAAATTTTCTCGTTAGTAAATAAAATTTTTATAAAAATTTATAAAATATTTCATTTTTACTCAAAATAATGAATTTAATTTGCAAAAAATATATATAAAAATTTAATATAAATACTTATTTTAAAATACTTTATTATATAAAATTAAAATAAATTGTTAAAATTAATTAAAAATTTTCAAAAGATAATCATTGATTAACATAAAGTTAAGAAAAAATATATATTTTTTATTCTATAATACCATATCATTTCAAATTTTAAGGAGTAACAATGCACCCGAGTAATGCATTAAACTATGATTATACGGTTGCAAGATACTTTATGTTCTCTACCATTTTGTTTGGTATAGTGGGTATGGCGATAGGCACGCTCATAGCCTTTCAAATGGCATATCCGAACCTAAACTATCTTGCAGGCGAATATGGCACCTTTTCAAGGCTTCGTCCCCTTCATACCTCTGGCGTGATTTTTGGCTTTATGCTTTCAGGTATTTGGGCAACATGGTATTATATAGGGCAAAGAGTTCTTAAGGTAAGTATGGCTGAGTCAAAATTCTTAATGGTTGTTGGCAAGCTCCATTTTTGGCTCTATATGCTTTTAATGGTTATTGCTGTAATTACGCTTTTTGCTGGAATTTCTACTTCTAAAGAATATGCTGAGCTTGAATGGCCCCTTGACATACTTGTTGTTTTGGTTTGGGTTTTGTGGGGTGTGAGCATATTTGGACTGATTGGAATTCGCCGTGAAAAAACGCTTTACATTTCGCTTTGGTATTATATAGCGACTTTTTTAGGCATTGCTATGCTTTATCTTTTCAATAATATGGCAGTTCCTACCTATTTTGTAACTGGGCTTGGTAATTGGTGGCATTCTATTTCTATGTATGCTGGAACAAATGATGCTTTGGTGCAGTGGTGGTATGGGCATAATGCTGTGGCTTTTGTTTTTACTGTTGGCATTATCGCTCAAATTTATTATTTCTTACCAAAAGAAAGCGGACAGCCTATTTTTTCTTATAAGCTTTCTTTGTTTTCATTTTGGGGCTTGATGTTTGTGTATTTGTGGGCTGGCGGACACCACCTTATCTACTCAACCGTGCCTGATTGGATGCAAACTATGGGTTCTGTTTTTTCTGTAGTGCTTATTTTGCCTAGCTGGGGTTCAGCTATTAACATACTTCTTACCATGAAGGGTGAGTGGGAGCAATTAAGAGAAAGTCCTTTGATTAAATTTATGATCCTAGCTTCGACTTTTTATATGTTTTCTACGCTTGAAGGTCCTATTTTAAGTATAAAATCAGTCAATGCCCTTGCTCACTTTACTGACTGGATACCAGGACATGTGCATGATGGCACACTTGGTTGGGTTGGCTTTATGACTATGGCAGCACTTTATCACATGACTCCACGTGTTTTCAAAAGAGAACTTTATAGTAAATCTTTAATGGAAATGCAGTTTTGGATACAAACAACCGGTATAGTGCTTTATTTTGCTTCTATGTGGATAGCAGGTATCACTCAAGGTATGATGTGGAGAGCTACTGATGAATACGGTAACTTGCTTTATACTTTCATCGATACGGTTGATGCAATTATCCCTTATTATTGGATTAGAGCGGTCGGTGGTTTGCTTTATTTGGTAGGCTTTTTCATGTTTACTTATAATATCTACAAATCAATCGTCGCAGGAAAAACCCTTGAAAAAGAACCTGCCAATGCTTCACCTATGGCAGCTTAAGGAGAGAAGATGTTTAGTTTCTTAGAAAAAAATCCATTCTTTTTCGCAGTAGCCGTTTTTGTAGTTATTGCTTATGCAGGAGTGATCGAGGTTTTACCAGATTTTGCAAATAATGCTCGTCCGATTGATAGCAAAAAACCTTATAGTGTTTTACAACTTGCTGGAAGACAAGTGTATATCAATGAAAGCTGTAATGCTTGTCATTCACAGCTTATTCGTCCATTTAAAAGCGAAACAGATCGTTATGGCATGTATTCAGTAAGTGGCGAATTTGCATATGATAGACCATTTTTGTGGGGTTCAAAAAGAACAGGACCTGATTTAGCTAGAGTGGGTAATTATAGAACTACTGATTGGCATGAAAATCATATGTTTGAACCAACTTCAGTTGTGCCAACTTCTATAATGCCAGCATACAAACATTTGTTTAAAAAGACAGCTGATGTAGAAACAGCCTATGCTTCAGCTTTGACAAGCAAAAAAGTCTTTAATGTGCCTTATGATCAAGAAGGACAAACTAAACTTGGCACTTATGAAGAAGCACAAGCTGAGGTAAAAGCTGAAGCTGCAGCTATAGTCGAGCAGATGAAAAATCCTGAAGTAAAAGCTGCCTTTGAACGAGGCGAGATTAAAGAGATAGTTGCTTTGATAGCTTATCTTAACAGCTTAAAGTAGTCTGGTATGCAAGGCATTAGTGAATTTTTAAGCTCTATTACCTACGAACAATGGGAAGGTTTTCGAGGCTACGGCTTCTTCTTTTTGGTTGTTTTTATGGTGGTTGTTTTATATGCGTATTGGATTCATCTTTATAGGGTAGAAAAAAAAGGCGAAAGAAATTACGAAAAATACGCCGACTTAGCCCTTAAAGATGGACTAGATGACGCTGTTGTTGAAGAAAAAAGGAGTGCGTAATGCAATGGTTAAATTTAGGAGATAATGTAAATTTATTATCGCTTATCGGTGCGGTACTCATTATCGCCATTACTTTTATAGTAGTGGGTAGAATGTTTGCTCAAATGAAGACTCAAAAAGGCGAAGTTGAGCTCATGGAATACAATTGGGACGGTATAGGCGAACAAAAAAATAACGCTCCCTTTGGTTGGATGCTTGTTTTTTTCCTTATTATAGTTTGGATGATTTGGTATTTTTTATGGGGATACCCTCTTGGATCGTATTCAAGGATAGGCGAGTATAATGCTGAAGTGCAAGCTCACAATGCCAAATTTAGTGAAAAATTTAAAAGCCTCAGTCAAGATGAAAAAATCGCTATGGGACAAAATCTTTTCTTGGTGCAATGCTCACAATGCCACGGTATTACCGCTGATGGTATCAATGGCAAGGCGGCGAATTTAAATGTTTGGGGTAGTGAAGAAGCTTTAGCGGATGTGATCGAAAAAGGCTCAAAGGGTATGAATTATCCTTTAGGTGAAATGACGCCAGCTGAAGGTTTGGGCATAGCTAAGGAAGATATTCCTGCTATTGCTGCTTATGTGGCTAAAGAAATTTCAGCGATTAAGACAACTAAAAATGAAAATTTAGTTGCTAAAGGTAAAGAACTTTACGAAGCAACTTGTGTAGCTTGTCATCAATTAGACGGCACAGGTAAGATAGATGGCGAAGCAATGGCTGCTGATCTTACACAATACGGCTCAAGTGCTTTTGTAGCTGAAGTTTTAAACAGAGGTAAAGCCGGTGCTATAGGCACTATGCCGAGCTTTAATACAAGTATCTTAAACGATATTCAAAAAGAAGCTGTTGGCGAGTATATCATTTCACTTTCAAGGGGTAGATAATGGAAAACACAAATCGTTGCGTATTTTCGCTTTCTGGGGTTAGCGGAATGCTTATTGCTACTGTTTTATTGATCGCTATTTTAGTGGGTTTAACCATTTGGGGTGTTAAAACTCAGCAAAATGTTATGCAAGCTCCTTATAGTTTAGAAAATGTAACTCAAGTCAAAGAATTTGGCTCTAAAAAAAGCGAACACATACTTATAAAGGACAGAAAATGACTAAAACTTTAGAATACCTTATCGTGATTGGTTTAGTTGTTTCAGCTGTTGTTACTGCTTGGGCAGTTTTAAGTACAAATCATCTTAATATCGGCTGATGATATATTTTTTAAGAGGCGGTTTTTTAGCCGCCTTTCTTTTTATTACTTCAGCCTTTTCGATTGAAAGTGTCATTTTTAACGAAAATAATATTTTAAATGAACAAGTTACAAGCAAGATCAATGCTATAGGTAAAGAGCTTTATGATAAAACAAATATCTTTGTTGCCCTTGCAGTAGGCGATACGAGCGATATTAAAAGCCTTGAGGCTAAGGCAAATGAACTATCAGCACCATTTGTGCTTCTTATGCTTTCTAAAAGAGATCACAAAGTCGATATTATCGCCAGTAAAGAAAGTTTAAGCTTTTTTGATAAAGAAGCTGTTTTAAGTCCGTATTCAGGCACTGGTTCTATTTTGCCCATACTCACTTCAAATAAAGGCAAAGATATTTATAATGCAGCCTTGCTAAATGGCTACGCAGACATAAGCGATCAAATCGCAAATTATTTTCATCTCAAACTTGAAAATTCGATAGGAAACGCCAATAAAGATACTTTAAATATATTAAGAATCGGAATTTATGGCTTTATTTGCTTTGCACTTTTATTTTATTTTCAAAGAAAAATAACACGAAAACGAAGGAACAATAATGTCTGATATAAAATCAAACTCGCAAACAAAGAAAAAAACATTTTGGCCCTACGGCATACTTCTTTCAATCCTTGCTATTATCCTTGCTTGTGCGACAACTATCATTTTTTCGCTTGATTATCCAGTGTATGAAGATGATAGCTTTATGCAAAAATATCAAAGTGTTGATAGAAATATTAACGATATCAAGCAAAAACAAATTAATTTTGAAAAAAACTACCACTTAAGTTTGAATTTAAAGCCACAACTTGATAAAAAAAAGCGGGAGTTTTATGAGCTTGAAAGCACGACGACTGAACTTGAAATTTTACTTCGCGAGGTGCACGAAGATATAAGTGCTTATGGTATAAGTTTTGAAGCCCTACTTACTCGCCCGCATACAAACAAACAAGATACAAAGCTTGAAATTTTGTCTTTTAACTTGGCAAATAGCGATACAGCTTTGCTAAAAAAAAGTTTTAACACTTATAGCTTAAAGATAGCCTTGCCAAACTTAGAAAAAGGTAGATGGCAAATCAAACTTAAAGCTCAAAAAGACGACACGCAAATTGCTTTTTATACTTATAATCTAGTAATACAATGAAGCTTTTTGTTTTTGCAAGTTCAAGAAAAATTAGAGCCTATTATGAGAATTTAAGCACGAAAAACGCCTTGCTTGATGAGGCTATGAGTGTGCAGGATTTTTTAAATAAAATACTTCTAAGCCCTTATAGAAGAGCAAGTGATTATGAGCGTTTGCTTTTAATGCAAAAATCGTGCAAACAAAGTAAAAATAGTCAAAAACTTCATATCAATGAAAATTTTTTTGCCTTTTTAAAAAATCACGAATATTTATTTTCTTTTTTTAAAGAACTTAGCCTTGAAAAAAAGAGTATTTTGGATTTGCAAAATAACGATTATTACGCACAATACAACGAACATTTAGAAATTTTAGATGAAATCCTTAAGAACTATCTTTTAGGTCTAAAACAAAATGAGCTTTATGATGAAATTTCTTTAAGTTTTAATTATGAGCTTAATACACATTTTTTAAATTCTTTTGATGAGATAGTTTTTGATTTGCAAGGCTTTTTAAGTGCCTTTGAAAAAGATATTTTAAAGCAAATCAGCACGGTGACAAAACTTGTTTTGTGCTTTGATACAAGTGTGTTTAATCAAGATTTTTTAAATGAGCTATTAATGAAGCTTGAATGTTCTCATATCAGCCTTAAACTTCATCATCATTATGAACTTGCACTTCATGAAAAAAGCATACAAAAAGAAGAAGCTTTTTTTGGCAAAAACCCTAAGGTTGAGCTTAAAAACTTTGAACTTGCAAGCTTGCAAGTTGCTTTTGTGTATGATAAAATTTCAAGTTTTTTAAGAGCTGGATTAAAACCAAAAGAGATTGTTGTCATCACACCTGATGAAAGTTTTTGTGAGCTTTTAAAAGCTTATGATAAGCTTAATATGCTTAATTTTGCCAAAGGTAATTCTCTTATTCAAAGCTTTTTTTACAAAAAACTTAAAGCCTTGTATGACGCAGCAAATGAAGAAAGTTTTGTATATAATGAAAATTCGCTATATTTTGAAGATGAAGATACCAAATTTGACTTACACAATAGCCTTTTAAAATACCTTGAAATAAAGTGTTTTAAAGAGTTTAAACAGCAGTTTGAAAAAAAAGAGATTTGGCAGTATTTTTATGATTTGATCCAGCATTTTTTAAAAGAAGAAAATGAAGAACTTCAAAGCCTTATCAAGCAAGAACTTCTCTTTTTAAAGCAACTTAATAAAGATCACAAACTTACGCTTAAAGAGCTTTTTGAGCTTTTTTTTATGAAAATCAACTCACTTAATCTTAGTAGTGTTGGGGGTGGTGAAGTTACTGTTATGGGGCTTTTAGAAAGTAGAGGACTTGAATTTAAGGGTGTGATTATCGTGGATTTTAATGATGATTTGATTCCAAAAAGAAGCGTGAATGAACTCTTTTTAAATAACGAAGTAAGGGCAAGAGCCGGGCTTATTTCGTATGAAAAAAGAGAGAATTTGCAAAGATTTTATTATGAAAGATTGATTAAGAATGCTGAAAAAGTTGCTATAAGTTATGTTGAAAATGAAGAAAAAATTCCATCTCGCTTACTTGATGAGCTTGATATAAGGCAAGTTTTAGACAGGACTTATTCAAATAAAGCCTATATCAAGGCATTAAGCTTTGATTATGAGCCTGCAAAGATTGATCTTGTGCCTATTAAAGCTCCTGTTCTAAAGCACAATATCTTTAAAAACTCTTTATCTTTCACTCGCTTGAAAACTTTTTTAGAACAAAAAAGGACTTATTATTATAAATATATTCTTGAGCTTAAAGAAGCAAGAGCTTTGAGTTTGACAAGCAACGCTTTTGAAAAAGGCACGCTTATACACGAGCTTTTAGAGCAGTATTATGAGGCTCATGCGAGGCATTTTGACTACGAACAATTCACGCATTTGCTTGATGAAAAGGCAAATTGTATCTCAAGACTTGATAAGGAACTTTTAAAAATTCAATTTAAACACTTTGCAAAGTATGAAAATGAGCATTTCAAACAAGGTTTTTGTATTATAGAACTAGAAAAAGATATAAGAGCAAATTATGAATTTAAAGGACTTAGCATTGATATAAATGGCAAGATTGATCGTATCGATGAAAGCAAAGATATGATTCTTATCATTGATTATAAAAGCGGAAAAGTTCCTGATAACTCCTATCAACTTGCCTTTTATCAAGCTCTTTTTAAGGCGACTTATAAAAAAGATGCAAAGGCTGTGTATTATGATTTGAGCAAAACTATGAGTTTTACCGAGGGTGAAAAAACAAAAAGCCTTGAAGAGCTTGAAAATGAGCTTATTAATCTAAGCAAACTCAATCAGCCCATAAGTTTTGAAAACAAAAAAACAAATTTTTGTCCTTATGCAGCTCTTTATGAAAAGGATTTGAAATGAATTTTAAGCCTTTTTTAGCCCTTGAGGCGAGTGCTGGAAGTGGCAAAACCTTTGCTTTAAGTATTCGTTTTGTGGCTTTGATCTTAAAAGGAGCAAAATTAAATGAAATTTTAGCCCTTACCTTTACCAACAAAGCAGCCAATGAGATGAAAAAAAGGGTGATTGAAACCTTTTTACATTTTGATGAAAATGAAAATCCAGCCACTAATGCACTTTGCGAGTTGCTTGGCAAAAGCAAGGCTGAACTTATGCGTTTAAGAGATGCTCGAAAAAGTGAGTTTTTGCAAAGCAATCTTAAAATTCAAACCTTTGATAGCTTTTTTATCAAAATTATCCGTAGCTTTGCTTTAAATTTGGGCTTAATGAGCGATTTTAAGATGAGTAATGAAGTTTTAAATGTATATGATACATTTATTAAAGAACTTGATAGCAAAAGTTTGCAAAGCCTTGCGTATTATATCATCGAAGCTGATGATAAAAGGCATTTTTTTTCACATTTAGAAAACTTATATCAAAACTCTTGTGAATTCCAAAGTGAGAATTTAGCCTTTCCGCACTCTGAAAAAGAAGCTGTAAAAAGAGCTTTTGACACACTTCGCACTTACGCTTTGAATTTAAGCACAAATACAAATTATCAAAAAAACTTTAGCGAAAATTTAAGAGATGATTTTAAAGCACTTTGTGAGAAGCCTCTTATTTGCGATTTTACGAAAAATTATTTTAAAAGCGTAGAAACTGATACTCTATTTTTACAAAAAAGAGCTGAATTGATTGAAGCTTTAAATGGCTACGCCAAAGCTTTAGAAAAATTCAAAATAGCCCGTCTTTCAAGTCTTTTAAAGTATTTTGAACAAGCAAAAGATAAGATCATCAAAGATAAAAATACGCTCAACTTTACTGATGCAGCAAGAAAGGCGTATTTTCTTACTCAAAGCATTGATAAGGATTTGATTTATTTTAGGCTTGATGGGCAAATCACGCATTTGTTGATCGATGAGTTTCAAGATACAAGCGTGATTCAGTATGAAATTTTAAAGCCACTCATCGCTGAACTTGTCTCAGGACAAGGTGTAAAGGATTTTAGAAGCTTTTTTTATGTAGGCGATATCAAGCAGAGCATTTATCGCTTTAGAAATGCCAAAAAAGAGCTTTTTAAACTTTTGCTTGAGGATTTTAAACAGATTGAAAAAGAATACCTTGACACAAACTACAGAAGTGCAAAATTCCTCGTTGAGTTTGTCAATGCTACTTTTAAAAAGCTTTATAAAGAAAATTATATCACGCAAAAAAGCCTCGCAAGTAAGGAAAATGGTTTTGTTCGCGTGGTGCAAAGCAAGGAAAAGGATGTAAAAGAGATTAAAAATGCATGCTTTGAGGCTATATTAGAACAAATTAAGTTTTTGCAAAGCAAGCACATAAGTTTAGAGGAAATTTGCATTTTATGTTGGAAGAATAATGACGCTGATGATATAGTGGATTTTTTAAAACATCATCAAATAAAGGCTTTTACGCAAAGCAATATTGCTCTTGAGAAAAAAGCAAGCGTGCATATACTTTTAACTTATGCAAAATACTGCATTTTTGGCGATGAGTTTTATAAAATTGAGCTTGAAAGTTTGCTTGAAAATGCGGATTTTAAAAGACTTCATCTTGATCTAAGTAAAACAAGCCTCGAAAATGCCTTATACCTTGCAAAAAAGCTCAAACTCGATCTTAATGACATCGCTTTGATTCAGTTTTTCGAATACGCAAAAAATAAAGTCAATTTTTTTGAGCTTTTGTTTGAGCCTTGTGAGCTAAAGCTCCTGCCCGAGCAAAGATTTGGCGTGAGTGTGATGACGGTTCATAAGTCTAAGGGTTTGGAATTTAAGCATGTGATTTTGATTGATTCTTTAAGTAAAGAGGCTTTAGAGGCAAATATCATGCTTGAATACGATCTTAAAAAGGCTTGGCAGCTGCATTTTAAAGATGGTATTCGAGACAAAACTCAAGAAAACGAATTTATGGAATTTTTAGCAAATAAAGAAAAGCTTGATTATGAAAACGATCTTAACAGCTTATATGTCGCTTTTACAAGGGCTTGTGAAAGTTTAATCATCATCACAAGGCAAAAGGAATTTATTAATATGAATCACCCTTCATATCTCAATATGCTTGATCTAACGCCTTTTGAGCAAGGAGAGCTTGACATCAATTTAAAAACTGAAGAAAAAAGCACCCTTAAAACAAAAGATGAACTCGAACGCTTTGAAAAAGTGCCTTTGCAAAAGCTTGCAAATACAAATTTTGCGAAAAATGAAGAGAGTTATTTTGGCTTGGCTTTTCATACTTTTTTGCAAGAATTTAACTTTAAAGAGCCAAAAGAAAATAAAATTTTAGAAAAAAAGCTTCGAAATGAGTATTTTTATTTTCTTGAGCAAAAGCGTTTGGCTGAAGTTTTTCAAAGAGCATATAGGCTTATTTTTAATAATTTTTTTCAAAACCTTATCAAAGATAAAAAGGTGCTAAAAGAGCAAAAAATATACTTTGAAAATGAACTGAAGCAGCTTGATTTACTTTTGCTTGATGAAAAAGAAGCAACCATCATTGATTATAAAACAGGGCAAAGCCATAAAGAAGAGCATTGCGAGCAAGTAAGGCTGTATAAAAAAGCTATAGAGCAAATTACAAAAAAACAAACAAGAGCTTTTATCGCGTATTGTTTGGAAGATACGCTACATTTTGAAGAGCTTTAAAAAATTCGCTAAACAACATTAAATGCAAAAATAAAGCTTTAAATTTATTTAAATTAAGTTTATATTAAGATTTATTAACTATAATTTCCTTTTAAAAATTTTGGCAAAGGTAAATAATGACAAAGATAAAAAAGCCAAACGAAATCAAACGTGAATGGATAGTTTTAGACGCTCAAGGCAAACGCTTTGGACGACTTTTAACCGAAGTGGCAATTTTACTTCGAGGTAAAAACAAGCCGTATTATACTCCAAATGTTGATTGTGGAGATTTTGTGGTAATCATCAATGCTTCAAAAGCGACTTTTACCGGAGCAAATAAAGCAGAAGATAAGCTTTATCACAGACATTCAGGTTATTTTGGAAGCACAAAGAGCGAAAAATTTGGAGAATTGCTTGAAAAAAATCCGGTAAAACTCTATAAGCTCGCTGTAAGAGGAATGCTCCCTAAAACAACACTTGGCAGAGAAATGCTTAAAAAACTTAAAGTCTATGCAGGAAGCGAACATCCACACACTGCACAGCTTGCTAAAAAAGGATAAAAATGAAAATTTCATACGCAACAGGTAAAAGAAAAACCGCTGTAGCTAAGGTTTGGGTAAAACCCGGAAGTGGTAAAATCCTCGTCAATGGAATGGACCTTAATGCTTGGCTTGGAGGACACGAAGCGATTAAACTTAAAGTTGTTCAACCTCTACTTGTAACCAAACAAGAAGCTTTAATGGATATAAAGGCAAGCACGCTTGGAGGTGGTTATAATGCTCAAGCAGAGGCTTTAAGACATGGAATTTCAAGGGCTTTAGCGATTATGGACGCTGATTTTAGAGCCTTACTTAAACCTAAAGGCTTGCTTACTCGCGATAGCAGAAGCGTTGAGCGTAAAAAATACGGACGCAGAAAAGCAAGAAGGAGCCCGCAATTTTCTAAACGTTAATGTATTTTTCCTCGCTATTGCAGCGAGGATTTTTTTGCATAAACTCAAAATAATTTGTATTTCTAAACTTTTTTTTAGCAATTTAAGCCTATAATATTATATTTTAAAAACGACAAGGCTGATGATGACTACACTTTTAAAAAAACTTGAAAACAAAGAACGTATTGATGATGAGCTTGCTTATAAGCTTTATGATTTAGATCTTTTTACCCTTGCAAAATATGCTCATGAAAAAAGGTTTAGTTTGCATGGTAAAAAGGTATATTTTAACGCCAATCGTCATATCAATCCTACTAATATCTGTGCAGATACTTGCAAATTCTGTGCTTTTTCAGCTCATAGAAAAAACCCAAATCCTTATTTTATGAGTCATGAAGAGATTATGCAAATCGTTGATGAAACCATACAAAGAGGCACAAAAGAAGTGCATATTGTTTCAGCTCATAACAAAGATTGCTCTTGGCAGTGGTATTTAGAAATTTTTAAGATGATTAAAGATAAATACCCACAGCTTCATGTCAAAGCTATGACAGCGGCAGAAATTGACTTTTTAAAACGTCGTTTTGGTTTGGAGTATGAAGATACTATAGAAAAGATGATAGAATACGGCGTTGATTCTATGCCCGGAGGTGGGGCTGAAATTTTTGATGAAACAGTGCGTATTAAAATTTGCAAAGGCAAGGTGAGTAGTGAAAACTGGCTTAAAATTCATAAACTTTGGCACAAAAAAGGACGTCAAAGCAATGCCACTATGCTTTTTGGACATATAGAGCAAAAAGCCCACAGGATCGATCATATGCTCAGACTTCGTCGCTTACAAGATGAGACAAAGGGCTTTAATGCTTTTATCCCTCTTGTATGGCAAAAGGATAATAGTTTTTTAGATGTCAAGCACCAACTTGATAGTGAAGAAATTCTTAAAACCATAGCCATAGCTCGCATAGTGCTTGATAATATCAACAATATCAAAGCATATTGGGCGACTATGGGTTTAAATTTGGCTATGGTTGCACAAGAATTTGGGGCAAATGATTTAGATGGCACCATAGAAAAAGAAAGCATACAAAGTGCAGGCGGGGCAAAAAGCGCAAGAGGAACCAAGCTTGATACCTTCATAGAACTGATTAAAACTTCAAATTTAATTCCAGTTGAAAGAGACAGCTTGTATAATGAGCTTAAAGTGTATGCTTAAGATTTCCCAAACTTTTTTCAAAAAGCTCCTTTCGTTTTTTTTTTTTTTTGATATAATACCCTTTCATTTTTAAAAACCAATTTAAAAACCAACAACTGCTTTGTCACTAAAAATATATAAAAAAACTACAAATAAGGAGAAAAACACAAATGCACCAATTTACAGCCTCACAAAGAATTAAAAATACTCTTTCTTATAAAATAGGCTTAGAACTTATC
>NZ_QHLK01000008.1 GCF_006864455.1 Campylobacter sp. MIT 97-5078 | reverse complement strand
TCAAATCAATGAAAGTGTAGCTCATATAGAAAGTGTGACTCAAGATAATGTTAAGATTGCTAATGATAGTTCAGTGATTTCTGATACGGTGAATGATATTGCAAGAAATATACTTGAAGATACTAGGAAGAAGAAGTTTTGATATATATAAAACACAAGTAACCTTATGCTTTCAAATCAAACCTTAAACTCAAATTTGGGTTTAAGGTTTGGCTGTATTAAAATATTCATTATTTTACCTTGTTCTCAAGTATTGCTTTAAAGTCCTTGATCGTATTTGTGATATTTGGGCTTATGCGAAGTAGGGTATGCACTTTTTCATAGACATATAAATTGTTTTTTATATGCTTTTGTGTGCTTTAAAATAGGATTTTGATCAACTAAAGCTTTTATATCGGTAGCTTGAAGCCCTATGATTAAAAGGTCTGGGTCATTATCAAGTGTATTTACCTTAGATCATCGGTCTTTTTTCCTTTAAGGGTAAGATATAAGATTGATTATTTTGAAGCAAAACTTCACAATTTAAAACATAAATTTCTTTTAAAATGTCTTTTGTAAAAAAATCTTTTGTGCTACCTTTATAACGCAATTTACCCTCTTTTAAAAAGATAATTTCATCACAAAAAGCAAGAAAAATCCACCAAGTAAGGTGCAAAGCGGTAGAACAAGGATATTATTATAAAGCATTAAACGCATAATATGAGGCACGATAAGTCCTACAAAGCCTAAGTCCGCTAAAAGCAACAGCTAAAGATGAAACAATGAGCGAATTTCTTTGCTTGCCAAGGGCATACCGATGAGTATAGCTATGATAAGACGCGGCATTGTGGATTCTAAGACTATTGTTCTTAGTTTTGAATTCTCATCAAAAAGCGAAGTGACAATCTCTGTAAAGTTAGCTTGCGATTTACCGATATTTAAGGCAATAAGAAAAATGACTATATAAGCAAAGATAATAAAAATAAAGTTTATAAATAAACGCTTAGAAATCATAAAAATCATTCTTAGTTATGATTTATTTTATCAATTTAAAACAAATCATTTATCAAATATATCTTTTAAATACTTTATTTTTATCGAAATTTTAAGCCATATTCTAAGCTTATTTTCTTTAAAATTTTTCTTAGTATGATATTTAATTGCAATATATTTTTTAAGTAAAAATTTTTAAGCATATATTAAAGCAATGCTAGCTATCATTTTTTGATAAAATTTAAATTTCTAAAAAAGGAGAAAACAATGAGCGTTGAAAGCATTATTTCGCACATGAATGATCATCACAAAGATAATCTTATTGATTTGTGTAAAAAATTTAGTGCTGTTGAAAAGATAGAAGACATCAGCCTTAAAAGTGTGGATTTAGAAGGACTTGATATAGTATATAATGGTGGTGAAAAACTTCGCATAGATTTTCCTGTTAAAGCAAAAGATGAAGAAGCTCTTAAAAATGCGATTATCGATCTTTGTAAGAGTGTAAAATCAAGCGTTGATTACACAGCGGTAAAAAAAGAGCTTGATGAATTTAAGGCTGGTTTTGGATCGATCTGTCTTGCAACTATCAATGCTAAGGGCGAGGTTGAGTGTTCTTATGCACCGCTTATTCAGAGTCAAAAGGGCGATTATATCTATATCAGCGAAGTTGCTGAACACACCTCAAATATCAAAAACAATCCTAACAATGTTGAAGTGCTTTTCTTAGAAGATGAGAGCAAGGCAGCTTCTGTGATCTTAAGAAAAAGGCTTCGCTATAGAGTAAAAACCGAGTTTATTAAAAGAGGTGCGGATTTTGACATCATTTTTGATGAGTTTGAAAAAAGAAATGGCAGTGGCGGCGGTATCAAGATTATCCGAGGAATGCTTGATTTTCATCTTGTTAAACTCACTTATCAAGAAGGAAACTTCGTAAAAGGCTTTGGACAAGCTTATAAAATAGACACAAAGGGCGAGCTTATGCACCTTAGCGGTAAAACAGGTGCAAATCCTCACAGAAAAGCTCCACACGGAAGCAACCCACATACTCATAATCCACACAAATAAATTAAAAGGCTCATCAAAGAGCCTTTTAAAAGTTTGTATAAACTTAGAGTTTTTATTCATTTAAATTTATTTTTTATTTTCCTATGAGTTTCTTTGCTTTTTCCCATAAATTAATACCGAGTTTTTTGGCTTCTTGAGTGTTAAAGTCTTTATAACGCTCGCTTGTGAGTTGTTCTAAATTGCTAATTTCTTTTTTAAAGATATTGATCTTGCTTTGAGCGAGTTTGCCAAAATCGTTAATTTTAGGATTTTTCTTAAGGTCATTAAGCGTAATCAAAATCTGTTCTCTACTTTCGCTTGCAAGCCTTTTGAGCTTCGCAAACAAAGTATCAAGCTCATTTTCAAGCAAATTTTTTATAATACCCTGCACCGGTTCATCACTTTTCTTTGCTTCAAGCCTTAAAAGTGTGATAAAATCGTATTCTATATCGATAAGCTCTTTTTCTTTGTTGCTTAAATCCTCTTCAAGCGTGCAGTAATTGAAACTGGTTTTAAATTTTTCTATACCTAAAGCTATGCCCTCTTGCGTGCCTTTAACCACGCCTATGCAAAGTTCTTTAGCATAGTTTTTAGACTCATTAGCTAGCTCAAATGCTGTATTAAGCACGATTTGTGTGCTTTTTAAAATGCGTTCTTTTTCAAATTCAAGCTCACAAATAGTTTTATAAACTAAATTTTTAGCGATTTCACTTGATTCAAGTTCTATATCATCACCCTTTTCTAAAGTCGTTATAAAGGCACTTTCAGCTATTTCTCTTAAAATTCCAAGCATTTCAGCCTCAAATAAAAAAGCATCGTTTAAGCTTGTAGAAATTTCTTCTTTAAAGTTTGATTTTTCTATGCTTTGTTTAAGTTCATAAAAATTTTGACTAATGGTGTTTTTAATCACATTTTTTTGCTCTTCTATCTTTGCCTTAAGCACACTCATTTCATTTATATGTTGGTATAGCTTTTCTTCTTCTTTTTTCACCTTAGCTCGAATTAAAGCCTTGATTAAAGAGGTTATATTTTCATTATTTAAAAGCTCAAGCTTTTTCAGCACCTCTAAAAAATCAAACAAAAGCACATTTATCTTTGCTTTTTCATCGCTTAATTCTTTAAAAGTAAGATTATAACCCAAATCCTCGATAAGTTCATTTGCCTTATCCTTGTGTCCTGAAAGTGTGTTTTCAAATATAATTAAAGTATTTTTCATTTTTTTTCCTTCATTTATAGCACAAATTTAGCCCTTGCTTTTAAGGTTGCAAAAAGATCAAGCCTATCTTTTTCGCTATCAACAAAAACCCTCAGCAAAAAGCTGTAGTATGTGTCATTTTTGCTTGCGTGTGAAAATTTACAGCTAAACTCTCTTTGTCCTAAAAGCTCTTGACAAATTGCATTTGCATTTACGCCTTTTTCAAAGATGATTTTATACTCCCAAAAAGTAGGGTAGTCAATTTTTGGTTTTTGATTACACGCGTTTAAATTCACCACTCTTGCCGCCTTTTTTATGCTCTAAAACAATATTTGAAATTTCCATACTCTTATCTATGGCTTTAAGCATATCATAAATGGTTAAAAGTCCTATACTTACGCCACTTAAGGCTTCCATTTCAACCCCTGTTTTACCTTCGCATTTTACGCTTACAAAAAGCTTAAAAGCACACATTTTTTCATCTTCTTCTATATCTACTTCAACACCACTGATATTTAAAGGATGGCACATCGGGATAAGTTCGCTTGTCTTTTTTGCTCCCATGATCGCAGCAATGACAGCTGTTTCAAGCACAGCTCCTTTTTTAACAGCCTTTGCTTTCACTGCATGAAAGGCTTCTTGACTTACTTTGATCACTCCACTTGCTCTAGCTAGTCTTGAACTTATTTCTTTTTCAGCAACATTAACCATTTTTGGTCTGTTATTTTCATCTAAATGACTCAGCTGCACTTATAACCTTTTTGAGATATTTTTAAAAAAATTATAGACAAATTGAGTAAAAATTTAGCTAAAATGAGCGAAATATTTTTCATAAAAAAAGGAGAATTCAATGAGAGAATTTGAAGATGATGAATTTGAAGACTTAGATGATGAAGATGTTTTATCGTATGAAGATGATTATCTAAGAAGCGAGCATTCCGAGCATTCAAGAAATTATAATTATGATGAGGACGATTATAGTTTTGACGATGAAGATTATGATGATAGTTATGAGATGGAATAAAGCTTAAATAAAGTTTGGCTTGGATATAATTTAAGCTTAATTTTTTTTAAGAAAAAAAGAAAGGGCAATTTCTAATGAAGGTAAAAACACTCAGTAAAAAAGAAATAAAAACTTTAGGGCTTTCCTCTCTAGGAGGAACCTTAGAATTTTACGATTTTATTATTTTTGTCTTTTTTGCTAATATCATTTCAGAGCATTTTTTCCCAGACAGCTTAAGTGAGACTTGGAAGATCATCAATACTTATGGCATTTTTGCGACCGGATATTTAGCGCGTCCTTTAGGTGGCATTGTTATGGCTCATTTTGGCGATAAATTTGGGCGAAAAAATATGTTTATGCTCTCTATCTTACTTATGGTTATCCCTACTTTTGCCCTTGCTCTTGTGCCAACTTTTGAGACCATTGGTTATGTTGCACCTTTGTTTTTGATCTTTGTGCGAATTTGTCAAGGCATAGCTGTGGGTGGGGAATTGCCCGGTGCTTGGGTGTTTATCCACGAGCATGCTCCTGATAAACAAAAAAATACTTATCTTGGCTTTTTAACCGCTTCTGTAACGGCTGGAATTTTGCTTGGAAGTTTGGTGTATTTGCTTACTTATATGATTTTTGAAAAAAAAGCGATTGAAGAATGGGCTTGGCGTGTGCCTTTTGCTTTGGGCGGGGTTTTTGGTATCATCTCCGTGTATTTGCGTCGCTTTTTAGAAGAAACACCTGTGTTTCAGCAGATGAAACAAGATAGTGCTTTAGTGACTTTTCCGCTTAAAGAAGTGTTTAAAAGCTCAAAATTTGGTGTTGTCGTGTCTATGCTTGTAACTTGGGTTTTAACCGGTTGTATTTTGGTTTTTATCTTGCTTATGCCAAATTTTATCAGTAAAATGCCGAGTTTTAATCTTGATGCTTTTGAAAAGACTTATTTTCAGATTTCTGGGCTTGTTTGTATAGTTAGCGGGATTATTTTAAGTGGAGTAATTTCTGATAAAATCAAACCATATAAGGTGTGCATAGCCTTTAGTATTGTTTTTGGGGTGTTTAGCTTTTTATTTTTTAAAGAGTTGTATTCAAGTTCGCCAAGTCAAGTAAGTACGATAGGGCTTTATTGTTTGACTTGTTTTGGCGCTGGGATTATGAACTTTTGTCCTGTGTTTATGAGTGATGTATTTAAGCCTCACATTCGCTTCAGTGGAATTTCTTTTGCGTATAATATTGCTTATGCGATCGCAGGAGGTTTTACGCCTCAACTTGCTGCTTTTTTTCATAATACAGCCCTTAAAGAGCCAGCAAGTTTGATGAGCTATGGTTTAAGTGCGTATGTGCTTGTGCTTGCCTTTGTTGCCTTTAGCACTTCGCTTTTAATGCGTAGGATGTATGAAAAAGCTTAATAATACCCCACGCATAAGCTTGAAGTAATTTTGATCTTTTTTTCAAGTGGAGTAGGGCTGAAAAAATGGCATTTTTCTATGTAAATATAATGTTTATAATCAAGTCCTAAGAAGTCATAAAAGGCTTTGAGATTGACAAATTTGATCCCGCAAAGTTCTTTGATCTCAAGGAGCTGATAGATCGAAGAGTTATTCTTTGCCACTAAATGAGAGGGCGAAAGTGTGGTAAAAGAACAAAATGCACTTGCTAAAACAAAGCCATTTAAGTCATCACAAGCTTTTAGTGCTTTGGTGTGCTTTTTGAGTATGCAAGATTTGTGTAAAAAGATTGTCCTTGTGCCTTGATACCTTGCTATGCTTGCATTTTTCCAGAATTTAAAAGCATTTTTTGAAATGCCAGCTATTTTGTGAAATTGCACATTAAGCACATATTCATCCAAAAAGGCATTTGGGGGCAGTATGAGGCTAGTCATTGCCCTTTTTTAATCAATAGGCTTATTTAAATTAGCTTTAGCAAAATCAGGAAGTTTAGCGATAAAATGTTCCGTATTGAAATTTGCACCTTGACTTTTAGCTTCTTTGATCAAATTTAACGCCGCATTTACCCTATAAGGCGAGCCACCATTATAAGGTGCAAAGATATTATTAGCAATAGCCAAAGCATATGCACTGCGTTTGATCTCTCCATCAGCTGAATGAGGAGTATTAGCAAAACATACACTTTCAATCAATGCTTCATCAAAATCCCAGCGGTGGAGCAAAAAGCCCAAAAATGAGATATGATCAACACCTAAAAAATTGTCTTCAACCATAACGATATTATGAAAATCGTTTTGCTTTAAGGCATTATAAAATTCTTTTTCTTTGTGGTTTTGAATTAAAAAGTTTGCAAACACTATCATACCAAATCGCAAAAGCATAACACAAGGCACGAGCAGATATGAAAGCTTCTTATCTTCTTCTAAAAGCCAGCTTGAAACAAATTTAGCCTCTTCGTTGCAATTTTGCAAGAATTTGTTTGTATCAAGCCCATAAGGACTCATATCAACTTTGAAATTTCCTTTGATAGAATCAGCAGTAACAATATTTTTAATATTTGTTACTCCAAGCAAATTCACAACTTGTTGAATAGTTGTAATCTCTCTTGAAAAGCCATAAAATGGCGAATTTGCAAGCTGTAAGAGTTTGGCAGTAACCAAAGGATCACCAGAAATTATCTCAGCTACCCTATCAATTTTCATATTTGAACCAGCTTCATCTATATAAAGCTGTAAATTTCTAACCGTTTGTGGTAAAGGCGGTAAGTGTTCTACGCTTTCAAGCAAGGCTTGATTCATATCTTGAATTTGAACCATTGGACCTTATCCTTATTTAAAATAGCATAAGGATGATTTTAAGCTTTTTTTGCTAAATTAGAGCTTAAAAAAGAGTGCGAATTTATAAAAAATACCAAGCTTTTTGATACTATAATTAAAACATGTAAGACAACCATACTTCACACACTTTTTAAGCAAAAAATAAAAATATTTTTTTAGGCTTTTATATCTCAATTTGAGTTTGGTTTTTGCCAAGCTTAGATTTTTAAATTTATTTTTATTTAAAGTCTTTTTAAGTAATTCCTCATTTATGCGTTTGATCTGTTAAAAAAGTCCAAAAAGAGAAACCGCAAGTAGAAAAAGAGCTAAAATAAAGTAACGAGAATTAACAAAAACTAGAGGTAGAGAATCAAAAATTAAGACAAGATTACCACAAAATGTTTTACAAAAAGCGTAGGAAAGAAAACGAAAGCTATGAGACGGCTTTAAAAACTTACTTAATTGTTTTTTGTGAATTTTTTTTCCTTAAAGATCGCATCGGCATTTTACCAAAGAAACGAACATAAAAGTGAAATTTTTACTTTGGCGATTAAGCATTTTAAAAATTTGTATTCAAATTTAAAGTAAAAATGAAGCTTAAAATATAACAAAAAGCAAAGCTTTATTTAACCTTGCTTTTTAACCACCTTTACTCGATCTATGGAATTTCCATCCATTTTTTTAACCTCATAATAACAAAACTCGTCCTCCAGCCTATCGCCCACCACAGGCAAACGCCCAAGCAAGTTAAATACATAGCCTCCTATAGTAACTTGTTCTAAATCCTCTGGATAAGTGATGAGTAATAATTCTTCAACTATTTCTATCTCGCACCTTCCTTTAAAATCATAAATTCCATCATTGAGCTTTTTATACATTTCATCATCATGCTCACTTTGTATATCGCCAAAGATTTCTTCCATGATGTCTTCCATAGTGATAATTCCAGCTGTTCCGCCGTATTCATCAACAACTAAGGCTGTGTGATTTCTTTCTTGATTCATACGTGCAAGCACCTTTGAAATGCTGATGTTTTCAGGCACAAGAAAGATAGGACGCACAAGTTCATCAAGGCTTTTTTTCTCCCCACAAAACTCATTTTGCACTAAATCTCTAATGTGTATCATACCCAAAACATTATCCTTAGAGCCATCTATATAAGGAAATCTTGAATGTTTGCTTTCAATAATGATCTTCATATTTTCCTCATATGATTTGCTCTTATTTAAACAAATCATATCTTTTCTAGGACTCATGATCTCTTTTGCCACCGTGTCGCTAAAATCGACTGCATTGCGTATGAGTTCGGTTTCAAACTCATCTAAAACCCCACCTTTTTGGCTTTCGCTGGCAATGATCTTAATCTCTTCTTCACTATGTGTTAGCTCGCTTTCACTAGCTGGACGAATTCCAAGCATTTTAAGACATACAGCAGCGAGAAAATCAAAGGTTTTAATAAAGGGCAAAAACACGCACCAAAAGATATGCAAAGGACGAGCTACCCAAAGCACGCTTTTATCAGCCACAGCTATAGCAACACTTTTTGGCACAAGTTCGCCTACCACTACATGAAAAAGCGTGATAAAGGTAAAAGCAATCACAAAGGCTATAGTATGAAGTAAGGCACTTGGCAGGTGAAAGACAGATAAATAATGCTCAAGTAAGCTTGCAACAGCTGGTTCACCTATCCAACCAAGTGCAAGTGAGCTTAAAGTAATACCAAGCTGACAAGCACTTAGATAAGTATCAAGCTTTGAAGATATTTCTAAAGCTTTTTTAGCATTTGGTTTTTTTTCTTTTACAAGCTCTTCTAGCTTTGAGCGACGAACCTTAACAATGCTAAATTCAGAAAGCACAAAAAAACCATTTAAAAGCACGAGTAAGAATGCAACGAGTATCATAGTAGTAGAATAACCAAAATTTAGCACGAGATTTAGATTCTGACTGGGGTCCAAAAAAGCTCCTTAAAAAAAATAATTTTGTAAATTATAGCAAATTTAAAACATAAATTTTTGTGTCTTTTGTGTGTCTTGTATTTGATTTTTTAATTCTAACAAACAATAATTAAAAATTTTCTTAATCCTGCCTGAAAATAAATCCTATGTGCAAAAAATGCAAATTATTTTTTTGTTTTTCGTTTTTATTTGGGAAACAGCTTTTATCTTTAGATTTTCATAAAGCCTATAAAATGTTTTCTAAGATTCTTAAAAACAAAAGAATCAAATCTCAACTTGCGATGAATAAAGAAGATAGGCAAAAAATCTTAATGCTGAAGAAAGGACAATAAGGTGCTTTTGCCAAGTAATGCATAGCATAGTTTATCAAGCTCCACAAATACAAGGATAGAATCCAAAGAGCGAAACGACAATAGAGAATTGCGATGGACAATTGGTAGCGATACAGGAATTAGTAGAGAGTGATCAAGCTTAATCGCTATATATTCGTTAAGTAATTTCGCTATAGCTATGCCTTGGGCTTTCATTATTTGAGCAATCTAGTTTTATACTTAATAATTTCTACGATAACTTTAAAAAGTCTGCGTAATCCCTTGGCGGTAGGGAATGTCAAAAGTGCTACAAATATAATTCCTAGAGCATAAAAAAGTTTTTTACAAATCAAATAAACAAGTGAAATAAATTTTGCTTAAAATCACAAATTTACACTTAAACTTCAAGCATATTAAGAAAATCATCTTATACTTTTATGATAAATTAACTTAAGAAAGGAACAAAAATGCCAATAGTAACAATTAAACTCTCAAAACCAGAGTTAAGTAAAGAGGACAAAGAAAGCTTGATTGCTGATATAACAACACTTTTAAGCACAAAGTATTCAAAACCAAAAGAAAGAATTGTGGTGATGATAGAAGATATCGAGCCTTATGATGTAGGTTTTGGTGGCAAGAGCGTAGCAAAGATACGATCAAAGGGCTAAAAATGAGCGAGTTAAAATTAGGCGATAAAGCCCCTGAATTTAGCCTGAAAAATCAAGATGGGATTGAGATGGCTCTTAAGGATTTTAAGGGGAAAAAGGTAGTTTTGTATTTTTATCCAAAGGACAATACACCGGGTTGCACTACTGAAGCTTGTGAATTTAGCGAGCTTTTGGGAAATTTTGAAGATAGAAATTCTATTATTATTGGTATAAGTCCAGATAATGAACGTTCTCATGAAAATTTCATTACTAAATTTAAACTTAAGCATATCTTGCTAAGCGATATTGATAAAGAAGTAAGCAAAGCGTATGGAGCATGGGGTTTAAAGAAAAATTATGGTAAAGAATATGAGGGCATTATACGCTCGACTTTTGTTATAGATGAGCAAGGTAAAATCTCTACTATTTATAAGAATGTGCGTGCAAAAGATCATGCGGCTAAGGTTTTAGCTGATTTAGCAAAGGCTTAATTTTGCTTGTGCATATTTGTTGCTCTGTAGATAGTCATTATTTTATGAGTGAGCTTCAAAAAGCTTGTCCAGATGAAAAGCTCATCGGTTTTTTTTATGATCCAAATATCCATCCTTACAGCGAATATGAGTTGCGTTTTTTAGATGTAAAAAGAAGCTGTGATAAGCTAGGTATCAAGCTTTTTAAGGGTGAATATGATTATGAAAGCTGGTTAAAGGCTGTAAAGGGTTATGAAGATGAGCCTGAAAAGGGTGCAAGGTGTGAAATTTGCTTTGATAAACGCATACAAGAAAGTGTGAAATTTGCTGTAAAAATAGGTGAGAAAAAGCTTACAACTACACTTTTGACAAGCCCTAAAAAAGACTTAGTTCAACTACAAAATGCTTTACAAAAACAATGTTCACCCTTTGGTATAGAGTTTTTAGCTCCTGATTTTCGCAAAAATGGCGGCACACAAAGGCAGTTTGAACTTGCTAAAAATGAAATGCTCTATCATCAAAATTATTGTGGTTGTTTATATGGACTAAGCAAACAAAAGGAAAATAAGCCTTTTATCGATGAACTTATGAGTCCTATCACAAAGCAGATTTTGCCAGCGAGTATAGAAGCAAGGATAAAGCTTTATAAAAAGGTGCAAAGCCTTGAAAAAAAAGGTGTGAAATTTAAACTTGAGCGAGAGAAATTTTTAAACTACCGCTTGTTAAAAGCTGGCATAAGACTTGATAAAAAGCCTTTAAAGGCTCATTTTTTGTTTTATTCGCATTTTAAAAATGCCTATACAAGATTTTTACAAAATGAGGCTTTAAGCGGAACTTTTTCAAGCCCTAAAGATGAGCTTCATTTTTGGGATTTTAGCTTTTTTAATGCTCTTTGTAAGTATAAGTTTAAAAGCTTTGAAGACTTTTTAAAGCGTCCTTTAAGTATAGAAGCTGAGGTTAAAATTCGCACAAAAATGCTAGGAAATTATAATCTTAGCCCCATTATCATTACAGAGCGTTTGCCACAAGGTAGGATAGAACTAAGTGCAAAAAGCGAGATTTATTTTGACGTGCGAGAAAAAATTATTCTGCTATGAGCTTATATAAATTTAGTATTTTATTTTGTTTGCATTTTAAAAGGATTTGGTGCTAAGGGGTATTAAAACAAAAATTTTAGCTATTTTGTAGTGATGAACTAGCCCATCTTTGCCCTTTAAACCGATAAATATTTATCATCTAAAGCAGAATATACTTTGGATATGACCGAGCTTTATAAAGCTTTCTTCTTTCTTGCAGTATTGAAGTTTTCACACTCAAAGCTTTCTTTTGCCCAAGACTAAGCTAAAGCTCTTTTTTTATAGATATTCATATAAACTCTACCCAAAAAGCTTCAAGTAGTTTAAATGCTGCATTTTGCAAATCCTCATCAAAGCTTGCTGTGGCATTTTTGTGCAATACTAGTTTGGTATTTAATCCAGCATTAAAAGCTAAGATGATATTGTGAAAGACGCAAATATGTGAGACAAGTCCGCCAAATTCGATTTGCTCGTATTGTTCTTCTTTTAAAAATTGGGCAAGTTCTAAGGAGCCAAAAGTATGCTTTTCAAAGATTTTTTTCGCTCTTTTTTTAAAAGGCTCGCAAAAACTTGGTAAATTATGTCCTTGAGTGCCTTTTAAGCAGTGTTTTATAGGTAAATTTATACCTTCTTTTGTGTGAAGATAGTTTTCATCGTGCGTATCAAGGGTGATGAGTATATCTCCATCAAAATTTTCAACTAAATTGTTGATCTCATTTTTTAGTGTAGTTGCTTTTTCAAAGCCTAAAGCCCCATCAATAAAGTCGTTTTGATAATCCACTAAAACAAAGGCTTTTTTCATTTTACTCTTTAGTCTGCCAAAAGCTTTGATAATGCACATTTTCAAAGGCTTTTTTAAGGCTTACAAAAAGCTTAGGATTTTCTTGCTCAAGCTTTGCTAAAAGAGCTTTAGTTTCTTCTCTGACGTGAGGGTATTTGACATTTTTTTCGCTAAGTTTTAAGCCCGGACAAAACTCATTGCCTATGACTTGCAAATCATTCATTGTAGCATTATCTCTAAGTTGTCTTTCACGCACAAAAATCAAAGGACGGATCACACTAATACCTCTTTGAGCCTTGTAGATAGGACTAAGCGTCCTTAAAGCTCCATTATACATAAAGCTCATAAAAAAGCTCTCAGCTGCATCATCAAGATGATGAGCAAGAGCAAGTTTATTAAAGCCTTTTTCCAAAGCATAGGTGTAAAGCGCACCCCTACGCATACGTGAAAAATAACTACAAAAACTTGAGTTCTTGCGTATGCTCTCGCCTGAAATTTCATAAATATTGCTCTCAATAATGCTGTGTTTGATGCCATGTTCTAAACAATGAGCGTGCAAATGTGAATAATCCTCGCCCATACCATAACTCAAAGTAGCTGTTTCAAACTCAAATTTAAAAGGAGCATGTTTTTGCATACGAGCTAAAAGATGAGCTAAAGCTAAAGAATCCTTGCCTCCACTAAGTCCAAGTAAAACCTTATCGCCTTCCTCGACGAGCTTAAATCTTGCATTGGCTTGTCCGACTTGACGAATGAGTCTTTTGCTAAGATTGATCATAATTTATCGCAGATTTTAAGCACAAATTCAGCTGAAGTTTGAGCTGATTTAACCACAAATTCATCAAAATCAAACTCAGCCTTTTCTCCAGCCTCATCGCTCATCGCCCTTAAGATAAAGCAAGGCACTTTTAAAGCTTCACACACCAAAGCAACACTTGCTCCTTCCATCTCGCAAGCATCAGCATTAAAAACTTCTCTAATCTTGCTTTTTTTCACTTCATCACAGATAAACTCATCTCCAGTTGCGATAATACCCTCATGAAGCTTCACGCCAAGTTCATTTGCTACTTCTTTAGCTAAAGCATTAAGTTTTTCATCAGTTTTTACAAAAACTTCATTACCCGGCACAAAGCCTAAAGGATGTCCAAAGGCTGTAATGTCAAGATCGTATTGACAAAGCTTGTTTGCAACAAGCAAATCGCCTATTTTAAGGTTAGGATTAAAAGCTCCTGCAACGCCTGTAAAAAGCAAAGTTTCAGCCTTAAATTTTTCTATCATTATGCTTGCTGAAAGAGTGGAATTAACTTTGCCTATCTTTGAATAGGCTAAGATCAACTCGTGCTTTTTGTATTGTGCAAGATAGTAGCTATTGTTTGCATAATTAATTTTTTCATAATTTTGAAGTTTTTCTAAAAGCGGGCTAATCTCCTCTGGCATAGCCCCTAAAATAGCAATTTTCATCGTCCTATCACCTTTATAATTTCATCAAGTTCATTTAAATTTGTAAAAGAATAAGTCTCTTTGCTCGTATTTTTTTTGTTTAAGCCTTTTAAAATAGCACTTGAAAATTCTACAAAAAAGTCCGTATTTACCTCGACATTTTTTATGCTTTGTTTATACAGCACCGGTTTTATGAGTTGCTCGCTAAGTAAGCCTAAAGCTTCGCTCTTACTTGTGTAAGGCTTGGCATTTGCATTTGAGATCACGGGTTTAAAGCTTGATGAAAGGCTATTTTCAAGCAAGGCTTTAAATTTCATACTAGCTTCTTTTAAAAGCGGACAATGACTTGCCACACTCATATTTAAAAGCATAGCTCTTTTTGCACCAGCTTTTTTAAACTCAGCCTCATAAGCTTGCAAATGTGCTTTCATGCCAGCTACGACGATTTGTCCGTCGCAATTATAATTTGCTGCATAAATTTGCTTGTTTTTTGCCAAAGCTTCTTGACAAATTTGCTCAACTTGTTCATCACTAAGCCCTAAAACTACAAGCATACCAGCTTCTATCTTATCACAATCTTCTTGCATAAACAAAGCTCTATTTCTTACCAAAAAAAGTGCGTCAAGAAAGTTAATGCCACCTTGAACGCAAAGGGCTGAAATTTCGCCCAAAGAATGTCCCAAAGCACATTCACACTCTAAATCAAGCCTTTCTTTAAAAGCAAGATACGCCATTAAAGAGCTTAAAACTATAGCTGGCTGGGTAAATTCGCTTTTATTTAAATCCTCATTTGGCTCAAAAAGTAAGTGTTTAAAATCAATTTTACAATGATCACTTGCATTTTGCAAAAGCTCTTTAGCTTGGCTGCAGTTTTCATAAAAATCCTTAGCCATACCAAGAGCTTGTGAGCCTTGTCCTGCAAAGATAAAAACGGCTTTCATCAAACTACCTTAATGGCAACCACAACCGCCATGTCCGCCACAACATCCTCCACCGCCGTGGTGATGATTATGCTCATGTCCGCCACAACCGCAAGCTCCACTGCCTGCTATAATACCAGTTAAAATTTCATCTTCGCTCGCTTCTCGTGCATCAAGTATATTAAGACTAAAAAGCAAATCCCTGCCCGCATAAGCGTGGTTATAATCAATCACAACCTCATCATCTTTGATATCTTTTACTATAACTCGCACGGTACCACCATCTTCACTTTCGCCAAAAAGTTCCATGCCTACTTTTAAATCAATACCAGCAAATTGCTCTTTTGGTAAGGTTTGCACTGCACTTTGATCATATTCGCCTAAAGCCTTATCTTTTTTAATGATAACATCAGCCTCGCTAGGGCAATCAAGCTTTGCAATCTCTTCTTCTAAGCCTTCTAAAATTTGTCCTTTTCCAAGTATAAAAGAAACAGGAGCAGAATGTAAATTTGACTCTAAAAGCTCTCCTGTGTTGGCGTCTTTAAGTTCATAAAACATTGAAACTACGCTATTTTTAGCTATTGACATTTTTTCTCCTTTTGATTTTATTTTCTATTTGGTGCAGCTTTGGCTTCTTTACTTTGTGGATAGTCCTTTTTCAAAGCTTTATAAAAACCATTTGCTGCTTTTGTATCGCCTACCTTATCAAGGCTAATGGCTGTATGATAAAGCAAGATTGGCATATACTTTGCTTTTGAATATAATTGAGCACTTTTTTTATAATAATTTATGGCGTTTGCATAGCGTTTTTTCTTGTATTCTATCTCGCCTACATGAAAATTTGATAAGGCTGGCTTGTAATTCTTTTCGATTAAATACTCAAATTTTACTTTTGAATTTTCATAGTTGTTTTCATTGTTAAATTCTTTTAAAGCAAGTTCTAAAAGTTCATCTAACTCTTTTTTCTTCCAAGACTCATCATCTTGTTTTTTTTGTGCAGTTGGTATGACTTGTTTGCTTTCATTTTCATCTGCTGGTGAAGTTATTTGCAGTGTTTGACTTAAATTTTGATCTTGTGTGTTTTGGTTGATATAAGTATCCATAAGCTGACTAAGCTCGCTTAGAACTTGTTTGATTTGCTTGTTATTTGTTTCTTGAATTTTTCGGCTTTCTTCAGCATAAGTTCGAAGTTTTTGAAGTTCTTTGCTGAGGTTTTGTTCAAGCTGGGTGATTTTGGTATTTGTTTTGCTGTATTGAGAGTTAATACCCTCTAGAGTGCTTTGTATGCCTTCTATTTGTTCATTGACTGAATTTATCCTTGCGTTATTTTGCAGATAGTTGTTATTGAGTGTATCAAGCTTGTCTTTTAAAATTGTTTCGTTTTGCGTAAGTCCATAGCTAGAATTATTATTAATGTTTCCTGCGTCAAAAGCTGAAGTTTCAGCTAAGGCAGCACTAAAAAGAGCTGCCAAAGTTAGTAGTATTTTTTTCATTGTGGTTTAAAGATTAAAGTCCAACTTTAATCTCTGCACGACGATTTAGTGCGTCACACTCTGCTGTTCTTTCAGTACAAACTGGGTTAGTTTCGCCATAGCTTTTTACAGCAATTTGTTTTGAATTAAGACCTAAAGTAACCAAAGCTTTTTTTACAGCATTTGCTCTTCTTAAGCCAAGAGCTTGGTTGTATTCATCAGTTCCCCACTCATCGCAGTTTCCTTCAACTGTGATTTGAGCACCACCTGCTTGACCTTTAAGTAAGTTAGCACCTGAATTTACAACAGCTTGCATATCTGATCTGATATTGTATTTGTCAAAATCAAAATAGATTTTTCCAAGTCCGCTCGCAAGAGAACCAGCACCACCAAAAGTATCGTTACCACCAGAAGCAGCACCGCTAGTACCTTGTGTGCTACCTGTTTGGGTAACTGAAGGTGATTTTTTAGCTGCTTGGCAACCACTAAGAATCATTGCAAAAACTGCAACCGAAATTAAGAGAATTTTCTTCATCTTTTACCTTTCATAAAGTTTTGTTAAGTATGTTAATTATAACTAAAAAATATTAAATTTGAATAAAATTTACCAATCAATCGATTGAATTTTCCCAACCTTGAGTGGAAAATGAAAGGATTTATTGGCATTTACGCGGATTATTCCTAAGGCTGTTTGATCACCAAGATATTTGATAAACACTATACTTCCACCATCACTTGAAAAACGAGGGAATAAATTCTTGCCATTTGCTGTAAGCTGACGGATATAATCACTTTCTGTGCTCATTAAATAGATATTAAACACGCCCTTTTGTTCCATCTCGCGACTTGAATATACGATATAGTTTTTGTAGGTTGAAACAGCTGTGTTATTGCGTCCGTGAAAGACAACTTGCTCGGCATTTGATCCGCCTATTTTTTGCATGAAAAGATTTGGATAACCCAAGCGATCGCTTACAAAAACTACTTTTTGATCATTTTCTATGAAATTTCCATTTACATCAACGCCTGAATAGTTTGTGATTTTAATCAAACTCTTTTTTTTAAGATCATAAAGATACACATCGGGTTGATCTTGTGGTGCCATAGTAACAAGGATTTTATTTTCATCTTCGCTCACATCACTTGCGACGATCATACCTCCACTTGAAAGTATCCTTGTAGCTTTGTTTGTGTTAAGATCATAACGATAAAGTGTAGGGATATTATGATCATAGGCAGTGTAGTAAAATGCACTTTGAGCTTTGTTTGCCCATTTTGGAAAGAGGTTTAATCCGCCTGCTACAACGACTTTTTGATAAGTAAGTGTATAATCAGCCATGATAATTTGGCTTCTTTTTGAATTTGAGGTTTTGGCAATTAAGATTTTATGATCCATCCATTCAACTGGAGCTAAGCCTAAGGTATTAACAGAGTCTTTAATACTTGTATGAGCCAAGAAAGGATAGAGCTCAAGGCTTGGCACCGAGTAACTTTTGTTACTTTTTTCTGTGCCATCAGCTTCAATCTTTACCCTTAAATTTAAAGCATTACCACCTTCTTTGTTGAGCTCGTATTCAAGCAGATAATTGCCTTGTTTATTACCTCTTTCAAGGACTTCAAAATTCGAGCTAATTTTTAAATCATTTAAGATGAGATTATAAAAATTTCTTTTTAAGGTTGCATCGCTAAGTGTTGAGTTGTCTTTGATGATGATTTTTGGTAAAACGGTGCCTTTATTGACGATAGAAATAGAGGTTTCTTCAGCTGCAAAAACAGCTGATAAGATCAAAAAGAAAAGACCAAAGATTTTTTTCATTTTTTTCTCCTTAATGTTGTTGCATGCTGATTTCATCGCTTATAGAAGCGGTATCTTCGTATCTTTTTGAATTTGGTGGATACGCGATAAATTTACCTTTTAAATCATCTAAAAAGAGTTCAACTTTTGCGTCAAATTCAGCATTGCCACTTTTTGAAACTGAAGTATATCCAAAAATTCCGTTACTATCTATAAAAAAATACACGATTACACTAAAATTTCCGCTCCTTGGATAAAGGAGCCAATTTTCTTGCATTCTTCTTGCAATCTTACCCAAAAACTCATCATATACCCCAGTCATCTGCTTTTGTGAGCTTTGTCCTATCTTATCACTTTGATTGATGAGTGAGTCATTGAGTTGCTTTACGATATTTGAAGCAATTGTGCTTGTGGTGGTTGTCTTGCTTTGAGATTTGTTAGATGATTGCACCTTAGAGCTTTGCTCTTCTTGATAATCTTTGACATTGCCAAATAAAGAGCTAATATCACTTGCTTTTTGGGTGTTTTCTTTTGTTTCAATGGCTTTATTTGTTGTTTCTTTAAGTTGCTCTTCTTCTATTTTGGCTTGTTCTTGGGGATTTGATTGCGTGTTTTGCACGGGTGTAGCTTGGTATTCGCCAAGTTCGACATCAACAAAGCTATTTGCTATATCAGTATATTTTACACTTTGCTTGATTTCTTTGCTGAGTTTAAAAGCGATAAAAAAAACAAGAACCATATAAACGATTAAAGCGAGCAAAAAAGCGTTAAATGATCCTACACCATAATCTTTCAAAAGCTACTCCGTTTGCAAAGAAACCTTGCTAAAGCCTAAGTTTTTTACCGCTCTTAAAACAAAAATCACATCATCATATTTAAGCTCTTTATCAGCTCGTATAAAAATCGGCTCATCAAGTTTAAATTGTGGTTTGAGTATGGCTAGGTTATCTACAAAACTTAAAAAGTTAAATTTTTTTTCATTGATAAAAATTTCTCTTTTGCTATTTACGGTAATAATAAGACTTTTAAGCGTTGCTGTTGAATTTGTTTTTTGTGAGCCTTTTGGGAGGTTGATATTTTCTTCATAAGTAATGCTTGGTGCAGTTACCATTAAAATGGCAAGCAAAACAAGCATAATATCAACCAAAGGCGTGATATTGAGTTCTGGCTTTTCATCAAGAAATGACAAAGTTATGCCTTTGCAAGAATTTTTATTTCGCTATCAATGACACTCATCAGTTCAAATGCTTTTCTTTTTATGTTTAGGTGAAAACTATAAGCTGGTATAGCTACGAGTATCCCACAACCTGTAGCTACAAGTGCCTCGCTGATCTTTGGAGCGATGATGCTTAAAGAGTTTTGGGTGCCAAGTCCGCCAAAGGTTTCAAGTATAGATACAACCGTTCCAAAAAGTCCTATAAAAGGCGAAGTTGAAGCAATGATAGAAAGCCAAGTTAGCCCCACACTTGCTCTTTTTTCAGCTAAATTTTTATAAATTTCAAGGCGATTTTTTTCATTTTCTGGACATTTTCTGAGTATAGATTCGGTTTGAGAAATATCTTTATTTCCCATGAGTAAATATTCTAAACTTCCTTTTTCTTTGTTGATCCACACGCCTAAAAAAGTCGATCGAGCAAATAAAATAGCAAAGCTTAAAATAAAATAAAAAGAAAGCCAAATTAACACTATATAAGTAATAAGGCTTGATTCATTAAAAAAATGGATGATGGACGCCGTATTGATCACTTACTTTATCCCTGCTTTGTTGTCTATATTTGCAAGAGTAGAAGCTAGAGCCACGCTATCAGAACTTGCTGATCGAAGAAGTTCTTTAGCTGCATTTAAATTTTGTGCTATTTCGCTGTTTTCATCTGCGTTAATGGCTACTGCACCTTTGGCTAAAACAGTGGTTTTAAATTCATTAACTTCTGCATAACCTGAATCAACAGCGATTAATTCATGCTTAGAATCAGCTTTTTCTATATCAATTACTCCAGCTTTTAAAGATGAGATAAGTGAAGCATGCCCTTTAAGCACGCCAAATTCACCTTCACTTCCGGGCAAAACTACACAACGCACCTCGCCCTCATAAATCATACCCATAGGTGTTACCACCTCTAAACGCATCAAATCACTCATGCTTAGCCTTTAGCTTTTTCAGCCTTTTCAATGGCTTCGTTGATATTACCTACCATGTAAAACGCATTTTCTGGTAAGTGATCGTATTTACCTTCTAAAATTCCTTTAAAGCCGGCTATAGTATCTTCAAGGCTGATATATTTACCCGGACTTCCTGTGAAAACTTCAGCCACGAAGAAAGGTTGAGAAAGGAATTTTTCTATCTTTCTTGCTCTTTCAACTACAAGTTTATCTTCTTCACTAAGCTCATCCATACCTAAGATAGCGATAATATCTTGCAAATCCTTATACTTTTGAAGCACAGATTGCACCCCACGAGCAACTTTATAATGCTCTTCGCCGATGATATGTGGATCAAGCACACGAGAAGTTGAATCAAGTGGATCAACAGCTGGATAAATTCCTTTTTCAGCAATGGCTCTATTAAGAACGGTCGTGGCATCAAGATGAGCAAAAACGGTTGCTGGAGCTGGATCAGTTAAGTCATCAGCTGGCACATAAACGGCTTGGACTGAAGTGATTGAGCCTTTCTTAGTTGAAGTAATTCTTTCTTGAAATTTACCCATTTCACTTGCTAAAGTTGGCTGATAGCCCACAGCTGAAGGGATACGTCCAAGAAGAGCTGACATTTCAGAGCCTGATTGAGAAAATCTAAAGATATTGTCGATAAACATAAGCACATCAAGCCCCATTTCGTCTCTAAAATATTCAGCCATAGTAAGCCCTGTTAAAGCGATACGATTTCTAGCTCCTGGTGGTTCATTCATTTGTCCGTAGCAAAGGGCAACCTTGTCTAAAACATTACTTTCTTTCATTTCATTATAAAGGTCATTTCCTTCACGTGTTCTTTCGCCCACGCCCGCAAATACTGAATATCCGCTGTGCTTAAAAGCAACATTATGGATAAGTTCCATGATAATAACCGTTTTTCCAACACCAGCACCACCAAAAAGTCCTACTTTTCCACCCTTAGCATAAGGAGCGAGTAAATCTACAACCTTAATGCCAGTTTCAAAAATTTCACTTTTTGTGCTTTGTTCTTCAAAAGGGGGCGGATCTCTGTGTATGCTCCAATGTTTATCAAAGTTTAACTCTTCGCCCTCATCTATAAGATCGCCGGTTACATTGAAAATTCTTCCTAATACCTTTTCGCCAACTGGCACGTTAATAGGTGCTCCTGTAGCTTCTACCTCAAGTCCTCTTACAAGTCCTTCTGTCATATCCATAGCAATAGTTCTTACCCTTTCATCGCCAAGATGAGCAGCGACTTCTAGGATGAGTTTGTGTTTTTTGCCATCTAATTCGTAATTGACGATCAAAGCTTCATTAAGCTGTGGTAGATAATCGCTAAAATCAACATCAACCACTGGTCCTAAAATTTGTGAAATCAATCCTTGCTTACTCATTCATTTCTCCTTATTTCATTGATTCAACACCACTGATAATTTCTATAAGTTCAGTAGTGATACTTTCTTGTCTTGCTTTATTATAGGCTAAATTTAAATTTTTAACCATTTCTTTGGCATTTTTGCTTGCATTATCCATAGCCTGCATTCTTGCACTATGTTCAGCTGCTAAAGAGTCAATTAAGGCAAAATACATATTGTATTCAAAATATGTTTTCATCAACTCTTGCATTAATTCATCGCCTTCTGGTTCAAGCTCTAGAGTTGAGTTTGAAATTTGACTTTCATCTTGGACTTTTAAAGGCTCAACCGGAAGTAAATGAAGTTCTTTAAGCTCTTGAGCGATCATATTTTTATAGCCATTATGTATGATGATGACTTGGTCGGTTTCTTTGTTTAAGAAGTCATTTACTGCTTCATTAATTACCTCACAAGCCCTTTCATAACTTGGATTTGAGCTTAAATGCTCATAAGTTTTTAAAAGTTCAATGCCCTGAAAGCGAAAAAATTCAATGCCTGTTTTTCCAACAGCTCGCAAACGAACTTCTATGCCTTTGGTTCTACATTCTTTCATCAGCTCATTAACGCTTTTAATAGTTCTTGAATTAAAGCCACCACAAAGCCCTTTATCTGCTGTAATAAAGATGATATCTAGTCTTTTCACAGCCCTTTCTTGAAAGAATATAAAACGTTTATCATCTTTTGAAATTTTGCTGATATTTAAAGAAATTTCAGCTAAAACTTCATCAATTTTTTGTGCATAAAACTTACTGCGTTTAGCTACTTCTTCTGCTCTTTTAAGCTTAGCTGAAGAAACAAGCTTCATCGCTTTAGTTGTTTTTTGCGTGTTATTGACACTTTTTATCTTTCTTTTTATCTCTTTAAGACTAGCCATAAAATGCCTTTATATATGACTTGATTTATATTCATTAAGTGCCGTACTAATCTTTTCTTCAAGTTCTTTATCCAAAGCTTTTTTAGAGCGAATTTGCTCAAAAATTTCAGGATATTTTGCTTCGATGAAAGAATAAAGCCCAGCCTCAAATTCATTGATTTTACTTACCGGAATAGAATCAAGTATGCCTCTTGTTCCAGCGAAAATAAGCACTACTTGTTTTTCAACAGCCAAAGGAGAATATGGAGCTTGTTTAAGAATTTCAACCATTCTTTGCCCTCTTTCAAGTTGCTTACGGCTTGATTCATCCAAATCGCTTGCAAACTGAGAGAAAGCTTGAAGTTCTCTGTATTGAGCTAGATCAAGTCTTAAGGTTCCTGCAACTTGCTTGATAGCCTTAATTTGAGCTGCCCCACCCACACGAGAAACCGATAAACCTACATTTATCGCTGGGCGCACACCTGAATTAAAGAGATCTGTCTCAAGGAAAATTTGTCCATCAGTGATTGAAATAACATTGGTAGGAATATATGCTGAAACATCTCCAGCTTGAGTTTCAATGATAGGTAAAGCGGTTAAACTGCCAGCACCAAGTGCATCGCTAAGCTTTGAAGCCCTTTCAAGCAATCTTGAATGTAGATAAAAAACATCACCAGGATATGCCTCACGACCAGGAGGACGACGTAAAATCAAAGACATTTCACGATAAGCCACAGCGTGTTTTGAAAGATCATCATAAATAATTAAAGCATGGCGAGCATTATCTCTAAAATACTCACCCATAGTTACGCCAGCATAAGGAGCGATGTATTGCAAAGCTGCAGAATCAGAAGCACCAGCACTTACAACTATAGTATAATCCATAGCCCCATGCTCTTCTAAACGTTTTACCACTTGAGCAATATTGCTTTGCTTTTGTCCTATAGCAACATAGATACAAATAACATCTTGCCCTTTTTGATTGATGATGGTGTCGATTGCAACGGTTGTTTTTCCAGTTTGTCTATCGCCGATAATGAGCTCTCTTTGTCCTCTACCAATTGGCACAAGAGCGTCTATGGCTTTAAGTCCAGTTTGTAAAGGCTCATGAACGCTTTTTCTTGCCATAATGCCTTTTGCTTTTTCTTCAATAAAACGAAACTCACTTGCTCCAATCGCACCTTTTGCGTCTATTGGTTCGCCTAAAGCATTAACCACGCGTCCTATCATAGCATCGCCAACTGGCACACTTAAAAGCTTTTTAAGACGTTTTGCTGAAGAACCTTCTTTCAAACCTTCGCCCTTACCAAGTATAACTACACCAACGCTTGCTTCTTCAAGGTTAAGAGCCATACCTTTTTCGCCGTTTTCAAATTCAACCATTTCACTTGCCATGACATTTTTAAGTCCATATACTTTTGCCACACCATCGGCTATTGAAATGATCTTACCTGTTTCTTCAATTTCAAGATTTAAATCAAAATTCTCAATCTTTTCTTTGATGATAGAGCTAATTTCACTAGCTTTAAGTTTCATACATATTCTCCTTTATAGTGTTTTGAGTATATAATCACTCATTTTTGTTTGCAAACCCTGTATAGAAAAAGAAATTTCATATCCTAATTCTTCGAGACTTATTTTTATCCCTTGAGTTTTAGTGATTTGATTTTCTAGTTTTATACTTACCTTAAATTTTTCACTTAATTTTTTTTCTAAATCGTTAATTTTAGTTTGTTCTAAAGCTTGTTCAGAATACACTATACCTGTATAAATTTGAGCTTTCAAAGCTTCTTGTTTTCGTAGTTCCTCAACTATTTTTGGGATAAGTGTAAGTCTTGAATTTTGTGTTAAAAGACGGATAAAATGTTCAAAACTCGGTTTGACATTTTGAAAAAAAGACATTAAAATTTTCAGTTTTTGATCTTTTTTGTATTCGTTTGATTCTAAAATCATTTTAAATTTAGGTAAGGTAAAAGCTGGACTAAGTTGCGACAAAAGCTTGTAAAATTCCTTAGAATCTTTTCGTTCTAATATAGCTTTGGCGTATTTTTTTGCAATTAGATTTTCCATTGTTAAGACACCTTTTTAAGCATGATATCTAAAATTTCATCTTGCTTTAGTTTGCATTCGCTAAACATTTGATTTAAAATTTTAGCAATAACTTCTTTTTGCATTTTTCTTTGCTCATACACTTTTTGTTCTTCAAAATGCTTTTCAAGTAAAGCTATATCATTTTTTGTATCATTTTTTAGTTTGACTGCTAAAAGTTCAGCTTCTTTTTTAGCTGTGTTAATAGCTACGATAGCTTCTTTTTTTGCATCTTCAAGTTTTTTGATAGTTTCAAGTTTTTTGTTTTTACTTTCTAGAACCTTGTTTTGAATTTCTTCTAATCTTGTTGCGATTTTAGTGATTCTGTTGTTATAAAATTCTTTTGCTGGGCGAGCTAGAAAATAAAACAAAATAGCCACAAAGATCAAAAAGTTAATTGTTCGAGGAATTATATCATATTCCCCACTTCCGTTTGGTGCAGCAAAAAGGGCAAGGGGTAAAAAAGCCAATACAAAACCTATCTTTTTCATCATTTTTCCTTAGTATTTATATATTTTTTAAATTATTTTTCAAAGCTTCTTGCCATACTGGAAGACTGACTTTTAACTCTTGTTCAAAATTTTCTCTATCTTGAGCAAGCTGAGCGTAAAAAACTTGCATTTTTTGTTCAAGTTCTCGCTTTTTATTTTCAAGTTCTTTTTCAGCTTCTTGCTTTGCTTCATCGAGTGCTTTTTGTTTTATAGCATTAATTTCTTCTCGTGTGCTTTGTTTGATTTTATTAAATTCATCGTTAAAATTTGACATTTCTTCTGAGTTTTGCTTGACTTTTCTTTCATCACTTTCTATAGACTTGTTTCTTTGATCAATAAATTCAAGCAAAGGCTTGTAAAGTAGGCTATTGAGTATTATAATCATAGCTAAGAAAATGATAAAAGTAGCGAGCATTATGGATAAATGGACATCATCAAACATCTTTTGCCTTTTTAAAATTTTGAGTTAGTTTTAATATTGTATCTAAAAAGGATTAAATATTATGTAAATTTATTGTAATAATTTGTTTAATTGTTTAATTTTTTCAAGATCGCTTAAATAAAGTGTGATTTGTTCGTATTTTGCTTTGTGTGAGATATTGAGCTTTTTAAGTTTGATTTTAAATTTTTCAAGTTCTTGGTTAAGCTCTTGATCTATTTCGTATTTTTTTTCACTTTTTTTCATTTTTTGTACTATTTTTTCAGCATCTCTTACGCTTAATTTTTGTCCTAAAATTGTATCAATAAGCAGTTTTTCGTCCTTATTGTCAAGTCCAACTATGATTTTGGCATGTCCTTGAGAAATCTTTCCTTCAGCGATAAGCTTTTGAGTGTCTTTGCTAAGCTGAAGCAATCTTAAAGTATTTGTAATTTGCGAGCGTGATTTATGCACCTTATTTGAAAGCTCTTCTTGGGTGATCTTATAATGCTCGATTAAGTCTTTGTAAGAGTTTGCGAGTTCTATAGGATTTAAATCTTCTCTTTGTATGTTTTCGATTAAAGCAAGTTCTCTTAATTTTTCTTCTTCTACTTCGGCAACCAAAGCCTTAATTGTAGGCATTTTTAGTCTTTGACATGCCCTAAAACGGCGTTCGCCAGCGATTAAAACATAGCTTTCGTTTTCTTTTTTTAAAACAATAATAGGCTGAAGCAGTCCGTAAGTTTGTATGGATTTAGCTAGATCGTTTAAGGCATCTTCATCAAAATGTTTTCTTGGCTGGTAAGGATTTGCACTGATAAGTTCAAGACTGATTTCTTCAACTCTACTACGATCAAGTCCGAGTTCTTTGCTGTAGGCTTCATCAACATCACCTAAAATACTGCTTAAACCTCTACCTAAAGCACTTCTTTTTGCCATTTTTTATCCTAATATAGAATACGCTAAGTTTTGATATGCAAGCGAGCCGGGTGATTTAATATCATAAAGTATAATAGGCTTACCAAAACTCGGACTTTCAGCGAGCTTGACATTGCGTGGAATGATGATAAAATCATTCTCATCACCATTAATTGTAAAAAGCTGCTCTTTGAAATTTTGTTTTAAATCTTCAACAGTATCCTTAGAAAGGTTATTTTGAGAGCTATACATAGTTGGTAAAAAGCCTCTGATTTTAAGCTTTGGATTGATACTTTTTTTGATGATTTTAATGGTATTAAGCACCATAGCCACGCCTTCAAGAGCGTAAAATTCACATTGTATAGGTATGATCACGCTATCACTTGCTGCAAAAGCATTCACGGTGATGCTTCCAAGTGCTGGGGGAGAGTCAATGATGATAAAATCATACACATCAACGACTTCTTTAAGCTGGTTTTTAAGCACGATTTTGCGTTCTATACTTTCATCTTTAGCAAGTTCTTGTTCTATACCTACAAGCCCTATATTTGAAGGAGCTAGATCAAGTTTTGGAAGTTCAGTTTTTAAGATAATATCACTGATTTTTTTGCGTCTTGTAAAAACATGATAAATATTGTATTCGTAATTATTTCTATTAAATCCAAGTCCTGTTGTAGCATTTGCTTGAGGATCAACATCAACTAAAAGCACCTTTTTTTCGGCTACTGCTAAACTTGCTGCTAAATTTATCGCTGTTGTGGTTTTGCCTACGCCACCTTTTTGATTGGCTATGGTAATGATCTCACTCATCTTAAACTATATATCCTTTTGTTGTCAAGTAAAATGCTTCCGTCTTCATAAAGCAAAGCTTCTTTTAAAGGGAGTTTTTTGCCTTCATGATGAACGCTAAATGGTTTTGATTTTTCAAATTCTATCACATACTTGCTAAAAATTTGCTTCCATAAAAATTTTTTTTGAATTTCTTTGATGAAAAGTTCTATAAAGTCCTTTAAATCAAGATTTATATCCAAAAGTCCAGCTTGAGCTGGGGCATTTTTGATATTTATACCCACGCCAACAATGATGAAGTCTCTTATCCTTGTGCTCATCATACCGCCGATTTTTTTATCAGCTATATAAAGATCATTGGGCCACTTCAGCCAAATTTTTGAGCCTTGCTCGCTTAAAAGCTCTTTTAAAATAAAACTAAAATAAATGCTTACTGAAGACAAAGGCAAATCTTGAGGCAAATCCTCTAAGCTCAAACAAAAATTTAAATGTAAATTGCCTTTTGTGCTGTGCCATTTACTTTCCCTGCTACCTATGCCCCCAGTTTGTTCTAAAGCATAAATGGCTAAGTTTTTATTGATTGTAGCATTCCGCACCGCTTCGCACATATAAAGATGAGTTGAAGCTATGCTTTCAATACAAATAATCTCCACTTTTTAACCTTTTTCCATTCAGATAAGTTCTTGCATCAAGCACTTTTTTACCAGCTTCTTGAAGTTTTTTTATCCTTAAAACTCCATTTTTGCACGCTAATAAAAAAGCATCTTTTTCTAGGCTTAAAATTTGAGCTGCTTGATGTTTTTCATCTTCATTAACAAGCTCTATTTCAATGAACTTTAAGCCATTGTTTAAAAAAATTTGAGGCCAGTTATAAAAGGCAAGATATTTTTGATAAATATCCCTTGCTTTTTGCTCTTTTATGTCAATAAGTCCATTTTCTTTTTTGATTTTCGTGCAAAAGCTAGCCTTGCTTTCATCTTGAATTTGTGGGCGAAGGCTTTGAAATTCATTTAAGGTTTTTACGCAAAGCTTTGTGGCTAATTTGCCCAATTCTTCAAAAACAAGCAAGGCATTTTTATCCTTAATATCACACTCAAGGCTTTGCAAGATAGCACCTGTATCAAGCCCTTCATCCATAAGCATAGTGCAAACTCCGCTTTTTTCATCGGCGTTTAAAATCGCACTTTGTATAGGGCTTGCCCCGCGGTATTTTGGTAAAAGCGAGGCGTGTAAATTGATGCAAGGTGCAAGTTCTAAAATGCTTTTTGGTAAGATTTTTCCATATGCAGCCACGATGATAAAATCAATATCTAAGCATTTTAATTCTTCTTGAAAAACTTCATCTTTAAGACTTTTTGGAGTTAAAACCTTTAGATTATGCTTTAAAGCAAATGTTTTTACTGCACTTTGAACAAGAATTTGCTTTCTACCCACAGCCTTATCTTGCTGGGTAATGACAGCTAATACATTAAAGCTGTTTTGAATAAGCCCTTGTAAAATCTTTGCTGCATACTCTGGAGTTCCCATAAATACTATATTTTTACTCATTTTTTCCTCTATAATCTACACTCCAAATTCGCATCGCCTCAATGATAGGTTTAAGTGATAAGCCAAGTAAGGTTAAAGTTCTACGCGTAACACTTGGCATTAAATGTTTAAGCTCATTAAAACGCTTTTTTC
Source organism: Campylobacter sp. MIT 97-5078 (assembly GCF_006864455.1). Classification (GTDB taxonomy): domain Bacteria; phylum Campylobacterota; class Campylobacteria; order Campylobacterales; family Campylobacteraceae; genus Campylobacter_D. The sequence goes on along the minus strand of NZ_QHLK01000008.1, from coordinate 56,631 downwards.
CTCCAAAAAGATAGAAAAGTATCACGGCTTTGTATTTTGCACTGATTAAGCTTAAAGTTATCTCAACGGGGCAGGTAAAGTATCGCATAATAACTCTGTATTTTTCATGATTTTCTTTGTCATTTTTAGCCTTTTTGAAAAGATTTTATTCTAGCATAAGTTCCTTAAAACAAGCCTTTAATAAGAATAAATTTTATACCTAAATAAAATTTATATTCTTGTGTATCTTTTTTGTGCGTTCTTGTTTTTTATGTCTTTGCTTGTTATAATTAAAGTTCTAAAATATTTAGTTTCACAAAGGAGAAATAATGCGTTTTTTAGATAATGAAAAGATCATTGAGTTTTCAAATTTTCGCCATGCATGCAATAGCAATGGCTTTGATGGCACAAAAAAACTCAGTGAAAAAGATTTAAATACTCTTTTAGAGGTGGCTCGTTTAAGTCCGAGTTCTTTTGGCTTTGAGCCTTGGAAATTTCTTGTTGTTAAAGATAAAGCTTTAAGAGAAAGGCTTGAACCTATAGTTTGGGGTGGGGTTGATGCCTTAAAAAATGCAAGTGATTTTATCATTATCTTAGCACGAAAAAATATTGATATGAAACCAGGGGGCGAGCATGTTAGGCATATGATGCAAGATGTGCAAAAATTACCTGATAAAATTCAAAAAATTAAAAGCGAATTTTATACAAATTTTCAAAAGGATAATTTTCGTATCTTTGGTAATGAAAAAGCGGTGTTTGACTGGGCATGCAAACAATGCTACATAGCCCTTGCTAATGTAATGAGTGCAGCAGCTTTACTTGGGCTTGATAGCCTTGCTATAGAAGGTTTTGATCAAGAAGGTGTTGAAAAGCTTTTAGCTGATGAAAAACTCATTGATAGCACGCATTTTGGGGTAGCTGTCTGCCTTGCTTTAGGTTACAGAGCAAATCCTCCAAAACGAGCGAAAACAAGACAAGATTTTGAGGCTGTCGTGCAGTTTATTTAAGTAAAACTTGAAATTCAAAGAAGTTTTTGGCTTCTTTGAATTTTTGTTTTAAAAGTGAGGAAAAGCCGTTTTAAAATGCTTTTTGCTTTTAATCCGCTTTTTATATTAGCTTTCTAGCTTTGTTTTCTATTTTTTTAAATTTTTGGTAAAAGTTTGATTGTGAAAACTTTCATTAACTTAAATACAAATTTATCTCCTTTAAAAGCCCTTATTTTAAGGTTTTGCACTTTTAAGGTGTTAAAGGCGTATTCTAGCATAAGCTTCATATATCCTTTTAAATTAAATTTGGGTTTTGGTATAAGCTCAATTCACAAGCCTTTTCATTGATTTTTACAAAATCAATCACACCTCTAGCTTTTAAGCTTTCAAAGACTAAGAAGCATTTTTTAGTCTTATCGTTTTTGAGTTTTCAATGAAGTTTAAATATTCTTTCAAGCTTACATTTTTTTGTTTTTGGAGAAAACATTTATTCTTATATCATTACTAAGCTCATTTTGATCGAGCTTAGTAAAGTCTTTAAGCATAACGTTCGCCAGCTTTGTCATAAAACTCAACTTCCTTGCCATTATCTTTAAGCCAAAAGGCGATTTTTTCTTGATTTTTGTGCGTGCAAATGGCTTTAAATTTGGCTTTTAAGATCAAAGCTTCATTGACTAAGCTACTTGCTTGAATGATGAGCTTTTTGCTTTCATTCATCGTTTTTGCAAAATCTTTTAAATCCACAGCCAAAGTGATATTTTTGTGATTTTTGCAAATTTGAGTAAGAGCTTTGAGGTTTTTATTTTTTGAGCTTGTGGCGATGATAATGCTAAGGCTTGAAGGCAGGTCAAGAGCGATTTTAGCACTTAAATTTGCACTATCTGTGCTATCTAAACAGATAAAAATATCATGGATTTTTTTTCTTGTAATTTTGGCTTCTTCATAGAATTCATCTCTTATTAAAGCATAGGCAAAGCCACATCTTAGCTCGCAAAAACTTGGCACAAGATTTTTGTAAAGTTCGGCTTTCGCGTAAGGATTGACATTAAGTAAGATATCGCAATAATGAGGCTTTAACTCATCATCAAAGCTTAGAATTTCAACTCCAGTAGCTTCTTTGATAAGTTTTTCATCTTTTGCGTTTATTTGATAATGATCGATGATTAAAAGCTCAAAACCCTCATCAAGTATAAGATCAATCAGCTCGCTAATAGCACTACTATCAAGCAAAAATACCTCATAAGGAATGTTTTCTATGATATTGCCTTCAAGTTCAAGACAAGCAAAGCTTACCTCGTCTTCATAGTATTGCCTTAAAGCTAAAAGCAAATCCCTTCTAATATACTCGTGTCCTATCTTAGAAGAACTATCGGCACGAAAAAGCACTTTCATTGTTTTCCCTTACTTTATATCATAAATACGTTGAAAAATTCTTATTTTTGTCGTGGTTTAAGCCTAAAGCTTTTCAAAATTTATTTTAAAATTCTTGGCAAAGTTATGCCTTTTTGGTTTTGATACTTACCTTTTTTATCTGCATAAGTTGTATCGCATTTCTCATCACCTTCTAAAAATAATACCTGGGCTATGCCTTCATTTGCATAAATTTTAGCTGGTAAGGGCGTGGTATTTGAAATTTCTATGGTGATATGCCCTTCAAAACTCGGCTCAAAAGGCGTTACATTGACAATTATACCGCACCTTGCATAAGTGCTTTTGCCAAGACAAATGGCTAAAACATTATCAGGCATTTTAAAATACTCCAAAGTCCTTGCTAGAGCAAAGGAATTTGCTGGAACTATACACACATCGCCTTCAAAATCAACTACATTAGCTTCAAGGAAATTTTTTGGATCAACTACGGTTGAATTGACATTAGTAAAGATTTTAAACTCCCTACCTACGCGTATGTCATAGCCATAGCTTGAAAGCCCATAACTCACCACATCTTTGCCTATATTTGCTTCACAAAATGGTTCTATCATTTTATGCTCTAATGCCATTTTTCGTATCCAATTATCTGCTTTTAAGCCCATATTTTACCTCTGTTTTAATTTGAAATTATACTTGAAATTTATCAAATTTTAATTACTTTCATAATAAAATCTCATTTTTAATTCCAAAATTTTAAATCTTTGGGTATAATTTAGGATTTAAGTTTTTGACAAAATTAGGAGATTTTATGACTAAAGAAGAAATTAAAGAATTAATGGCTTTATTTGCAGAAGCTAATATTAGCAAGATCAAGATCAAAGAACAAGATGGCTTTGAGATCGAGCTTGAAAGAGAGCTTTGCGAGCCAGCTCCGGCTCTTGCATGTCCTCCACAAACTGTAACCCCACAACCTATAAATGTTAATGTTGTCAATGAAGCTTCTCCAAGTAAAAAACACAACCAACCAACCCTAAACAGCCCAATGGTAGGCACTTTCTATCAGGCTCCAAGTCCAGGTGCAGCAAGCTTTGTTAAAGTTGGTTCAAGTGTTAAAAAGGGCGATACTATAGGCATTATCGAGGCAATGAAGATTATGAATGAAATTCAAGCTGAATATGATTGTAGAATAGTTGAGGTTTTAGTCGCTGATGGACAGCCTGTTGAGTTTGATATGCCTTTATTTGTTGTGGAGAAAAATTAATGGAAATCAAAAGCGTTTTAATCGCAAATCGTGGCGAAATAGCACTCAGAGCTTTAAGAACTATCAAAGAAATGGGAAAAAAGGCGATTTGTGTGTATTCAAAAGCTGATAAAGACGCCCTTTATTTGCGTTATGCTGATGCAAATATCTGCATAGGTGATGCAAGAAGCACAGAGAGCTATTTAAATATACCAAATATCATTTCAGCGGCTGAAATTTCTGAAGCTGACGCGATTTTTCCGGGCTATGGTTTTTTAAGCGAAAATCAAAATTTTGTTGAAATTTGTGCTAAGCATAACATTAAGTTTATCGGCCCTTCAGTAGAAGCTATGGTTTTAATGTCTGATAAAAGTAAAGCAAAACAAATGATGCAAAGAGCTGGAGTGCCTGTAATTCCCGGAAGTGATGGGGCTTTAAAAGGTGTTGAAGTAGCCAAAAAGCTGGCTAAAGAAATAGGCTATCCTATCATTTTAAAAGCCGCAGCTGGCGGGGGCGGACGCGGTATGCGTGTGGTAGAAAAAGAAGCTGATATAGAAAAAGCCTTTTGGTCAGCAGAAAGTGAAGCCATGACAGCCTTTGGCGATGGCACTATGTATATGGAAAAATACATTCAAAATCCACGTCATATAGAAGTGCAAATCATAGGCGATAGTTTTGGTAATGTCATTCATATCGGTGAAAGAGATTGTTCCATGCAAAGGCGCCATCAAAAACTCATTGAAGAAAGCCCTGCAATTTTACTCAATGAAAAAGTAAGATCAAAGCTCTTAGATACGGCTATAAAAGCAGCTAAGGCTATAGGTTATGAAGGAGCTGGAACCTTTGAGTTTTTAGTGGATAAAAATTTAGATTTTTATTTTATCGAGATGAATACGCGTTTGCAGGTTGAACACTGCGTAAGTGAGATGATAAGTGGGGTTGATATTATCGAGCAAATGATAAAAGTTGCCGAAGGATATGCTTTACCAGCTCAAGAAGCTATCAAGCTAAGAGGGCATAGCATAGAATGCCGTATTACAGCCGAAGATCCAAAAAGTTTTGTGCCAAGTCCGGGCAAAATCACTAAATATGTCCCGCCAGCTGGACGCAATGTAAGGATGGAAAGTCATTGCTATCAAGGGTATAGCGTGCCTCCTTATTATGATTCTATGATAGGAAAGCTCGTAGTTTGGGGTGAGGATAGAAACAGAGCTATTGCAAAGATGAAAGTGGCTTTAGATGAATTAATCATTTCTGGTATTAAAACCACACGAGATTTTCATTCTGCAATGATGGAAAATCCAGATTTTTTAAATAATGCCTTTGACACAAATTACCTTGCAAGACACTAAAAAGTGAAAGGGCGAGTGAAGTTTATCAGCCCTTTAGCTTTTTTAACTCAGCAAAATACAAAGATAAATTCGCTATGATAAGGTCTGCAAAAAGTTTTATAATCAAAATATTAAAAAAAAGAGGTTAGATTTGCAGAGCAAATTTCAAGAACTTAAAAATGATTTAAACGCCTTTAAAACAAGTTATGGTAAGCTTTTTTTAAAGCAAGGCTCTTTTAGCCTGTATTATTCTAAAGAAGTGGATAATTTTGTAAAAAAAGCCTTTAAAATCATACTTGAGGATTTTTTCGAAGATTTTTTACCAGATGATGAAAGTGTGCCTTTGTGTATCTTAGCTCATCATCAGTATGCAGATTTTAGGCTTGCAGCTTATGAAACCCTGCCCTTACTTTTTGTGTATAAAGATGTGCGTGCCTATCATTTAAAACCTATTATGAAAGCCTTTATTGCCACTTTAAATGACCTTGGCTTTGTTATGCACGCTGAAATTTGTGAGTTAAATGGACTTATAAGCAAAGCAAAGCTTGGACTTGATGTGCTAAATTTAAGGTATTTGTGTGGATCAAAAACTTTATTTAAAGCCGTAAAAGAAACAAGCACGCTTTACTTACAAACACATAAAATCGAACTTGCAAACAGACTTTTAAGCCAACTTAATCACACTCAAATTCCTTTCATCGCTCAAGAATTTGATATTAAAAAAGACTTTGGCGGACTTGATAATTATCTTTTGCTTCGTTCCTTGCTTTTGTTGTTTAAAAACTCCCATCAAAGCTATGCCCTTGAGTTTATCGATGAAAATGAACTAAGCGAGCTGAGGCTAGCTATGGATTTTTTACTTTCTTTAAAATCTGCTTTAAATATACAATATTCAAAAGATGAAGATGAATTTCAGCTTGCAAAGCTTGATTTTTTAAGCAAACTTATGCAAAAAAAAGATAAAAAAAGTGTTGATGCAAAAAAGGTATTGCTACAAAAAGCGATGAGTTCAATGCAAACAAGTGGAATTTATATTCTTTATCTGCAAAAATGTATTCAAAGCCTGCTTGATAAGAACGAAAATTTAAGTAAAACCGGGCAATTCAAGCAAGATCAAAAAGGCGTAATTTATCTTGATGAAAATGTGCAGTTTCAAAATGCAAGCGAGTTTTTAGCCGCTTTAAATTCTCTTGAAGATAAGCCTTTTGAATTTGACATTAGTGTTTTGATGAGTTTGCGACGTTTAAGGGTGCAAAAAGATGATTTTGAAGAGCTTCTCAAGCATTTTAAACAAAGTCTTTATCGCAAACACAGCTTTTCTTTACTCAAACTTTTCTTTGATAGCTGTTTTTTAAGCATAATGCTTAAGCCCTTAGCTTCATTTCGATTTTTACTTAGCGAGGAAGGAACTTACAGCCTTGATGAAAATGCTTTGCTTTGCCTTAAAGAGCTTGAGTTAAGCTTTGATGAGTTTGAATGTTTTAAGGCTTTAAATACTGATGAAAAGATGATCTTAAAGCTAAGTGTTGTGATGAGTGCGATTGAGGCTGAAAATGAAGTTTCTTTGGCAAATATTTATCGATCATATTGTGCAAAATTGAGCTTAAATGCTGATTTAGTAGAATTTGGCTTGAGGGTATTTAAAAATTTTAATGCCATGAAAGATATCATCGAAAAAGAAGATATTTATAATGAAACCATTATCTTTACTCTCATTAGCAGGCTTGAAAATGAAAAAACCCTACGTTTGATTCATGCTTTAACTCTTATCAATGCAAGGGTTTTAAATATTACGCATGATTTTTATTTTAGAAGCCTTGAAAAACTACTTTCAAATGCTTTGGCTGGCTTTGAGGATGTTAATTACCTTGATGAGATCGCAAGAAGGGTAAAAAAAGAACAAACCTTAAAGCGAAGTAAGATATTTTTAGATCAAAGTAGTATTTTGCAAGATAAGATCACGCATATAGTTTCAAACCTTTTCATCATCAAAAATAGCTTTGAAGATATAGTTAAGATAGCTAAAATCGCCCAGCAAAAAGACTTTAGCTTTAGTCTTAACAACGAAAAAAATCTCATCTTAGAAATGATAGCTCTAAAGCAATTTGATATAGCTGGCATTTTAAATACACTCAGTAGCCTAAACCTCATCTTTATGAGCTTTTTTCAGCTTTTTGATGAAAAAATTTATCTTAAATTTGAGCATTCAAATACCATAAGTGATATTCAAAAACAAAAACTCACCCAACTTTTAGAGCAAAATTTAGTGCATAAAAACAAGATAGAGTTGAAAAAACCAAGCATTAAAAAAGATGAGTTAAAATTTGATTTAGAGTATTCAAAAAGCTATGTTAAGCTTAATCTTAATGCCAAAGATCAGCAAGGCTTAATGGCTTTTGTAATGCACGAGTTTAAGCGTTTTGATTTGAATTTAAGTGCAGCTAAAATTCAAACAATCAAAGGACGCACACGCAATAGCTTTTATTTTGAAAAAAACGAAAACTTATTGCAAAAAAAAGATGAACTCATCAAATCCCTAACAAGCGAGTAAAAAATGTGTGGAATAGTAGGCTACATAGGCAACAAAGAAAAAAAAGAACTCATCATTAGCGGTTTAAAAGAGCTAGAGTATAGAGGTTATGACAGTGCTGGACTTGCAGTGATGAGAAACGGCGAACTTGATTTTTTCAAAGCTGTTGGCAAGCTTGAAAATTTAAGCAATAAATGCAAAAACTTCACAAGCGAGGGCTTAGGCGTAGCCATAGGACATACACGTTGGGCAACACATGGTAAGCCAACAGAGATCAATGCTCACCCTCATCTAGGGCAATACTCCTGCGTCATTCACAATGGTATTATAGAAAATTACAAAGAGCTTAAAGATAAGCTTGAAAGTAAGGGTGTAAGCTTTTTAAGCCAAACAGACACTGAAGTGATCGTGGCTTTGTTTGAATTTTATGCAAGCACAAATGAGCCTTTTGAATCGTTTAAACTGACTATAAAAGAGCTAAAAGGGGCTTTTGCTATACTTTTAGTGAGTAAAAAAAGCCCAGATTGTATATATTTTGCTAAAAATGCTGCACCCTTGATCATCGGTAAAAATACCTCAAATGAACTTTATTTTGCTTCAGGCGATGCAGCTTTAATAGGGCATGTTGATGAGGTTGTGTATCTTGAAGATTCAAGTTATGGCAAAGCGAGTTTAACTTCGCTTGAAGTGTATGAAAACGGCACACTTAAGAACTTACAATTTAATAAACTTTCTCAAGATAAATCCTACGCCAAAAAAGACGGCTTTCGCTTTTTCATGGAAAAAGAAATTTATGAGCAAAGTCGTGTTTTAAGCGAGGTTTTAATGGGACGTATTGAGGGTGAAAGCATAGTCTTTGATGAGCTTGAAAATGAGGACTTAACAGCTTTTGATGAGATCACTTTATGTGCGTGTGGCACAAGCTATCATGCCGCTTTAGTGGCAAGTTATTTGTTTGAAAGAGTAGCAAAAATCAGAGCTAGGGTTGAAATAGCCAGCGAGTTTCGCTATAAAGAAGGTATTATTAAGCCAAATTCACTTTTCATCGTCATCTCTCAAAGTGGAGAAACAGCTGATACGCTTGAAGCTTTAAAAATCGCCAAAGAAAAAGGGGCAAAAAGCTTTGCGATTTGTAATGTGGATAATTCAAGTATAGTTCGTCTTGCACACTTAAGCATTTTAACAAGAGCTGGTATGGAAAAAGGCGTAGCAAGCACTAAGGCTTTTGCTTCTCAAGTGCTTACCTTGTGGCTCATCGTTTTATATATAGCCCAAAAAAAGAATTTAAATATCAGCAAAGACATAAAAGCACTTTTACACACTCCAAGCATGGTTATGGTTCATAGCAAGCTTCATGAAAAAATTCACCGCCTTAGCAAACGTTACCTAGATGGACATGGCTTTTTTTATATAGGACGCGATGTATTTTATCCTTTAGCTTTAGAAGGGGCTTTAAAACTTAAAGAGCTTAGTTACCTACACGCTGAGGGCTATCCAAGTGGAGAGATGAAGCATGGTCCTATAGCCTTAGCTGATGCTAAACTTTATACCATAGCCTTAATGCCAAAAAATATGCTTTATGATAAGACAAAGTCAAATGTTGAAGAGCTTATAGCAAGGGATTCTACCTTACTTTGTATCTCTCCGTTTGAGTTCGACTTAAGTGATGATTTTATCAAAACTTCAGAGCAAGAGCATTATATGTGCGAGTTTTTTGAGATGATGCTTATTACTCAGCTTTTAGCTCTTGAAATTTCTGTGCGTCTAGGCAATGATGTAGATATGCCAAGAAATCTAGCCAAATCAGTTACTGTGGAGTAATTTGCAACATTATTTTGTATTGTTATAAAAGCCTGAAGTGGAGTTAAAATGTGCTTGTTTAAAAGGGCTTGGATTTTTCTTTTTGTATCAAAGCTTTTTGCTTTAAGTCCTTTTGAGCTTCATAATGTTAATGAGGTTCATCAAAGTGGCGTTGCAGGAAATGGCGTTCATATAAGCATACTTGATGATGCTTTTAATATTACTCATCAAAGCCTTAAAGATAGAATTTTAGGTTCTGTGGCTTATCCTAGCGATCAAAATGGGCAAAGTTATACTCCAAATTTTTTAATTGATACTCACGGCAGTCATGTCGCTGGTATAGCACTTGGTTCAAGACTTAGAGGAAGTGAGCCTTACGGAGTAGCATATAATGCAAGTTTTTATGGTATTGGCATTTTTGGTGATAACACACATACAAACTTGCCCGATATTTACAATATACTTAAAAATAAAAGTGAAGTAAAGATCGTAAATAATAGCTGGGGCTCTAACATATACCCTGTTGTGGGGCTTGAGTATGATCTAAATAACAACTTAGTTCAAAACACAAGTATGATAGATGATGCAAGTTATGTTATGAAAGAACTTACAAATCCTTTAGCTCACACAAGTGGGCTGTATAAACTTGCTCAAGAAAGAAATCTTTTAAGCATATTTGCAGCTGGCAATGAAGGTGTTTTATCGCCAACCATACAATCTGTTTTGCCAAGATATGATGAGAGTATTCGATCTTGGCTGGCGGTGGGTGCGCTTGATAGTGAGTATATTACTAGACAAGCTGATGGTAAGCTTATTATCGATGGCAAGGGTGTAGCTGACTTTAGCAATGGTTTTAAGGGAGCTGTAAATTTTTCCCTCACAGCAGCTGGGGTAAAGATTAATTCAGTTGATGCAAATACAAATAATGGCTATACTTTGAAGCAAGGCACTTCCATGGCTGCACCTTTAGTCAGTGGCGTAGCTGCTTTGGTGCAAGAAAAATTTCCTTTTTTAAATGGCACACAAATTGCAGATGTGCTTTTAAGCACGGCAAACAAAGACTATCAAGCTCCTAAAATGGTTATTAAAAGCATTGATGAAGGCAGTGGTGCAAATGTTAAAACAACTTATACTCTAGTGTATATAGATCAAGCCGCACCAACAAATGATACTCAAAAAAGAGCTGATGTAAGTGCTTTATATAGTGGCTATAAAATTAACATAAATGGTGTAGAACAAGATTATGTAGATTATATAATGGCCAATTTAAATACTACTCAAATAACCCAGCAAGTAAGCAAAGAAGAAATTTTCGGACAAGGCATACTAGACGCTCAAAAGGCTTTGCAAGGTTTAAGCATACTTGATGCAAATCGCTTGAATTTAAAAGACATTCAAACGCACGATAGTAAAGAACAAGCCTTTTATACCCTTGATACTCAAGGACACACAGCTGAATTTAGCAATGATATCAGCCAAAGAACTTGGGATACAACTTTACATTTAAGTTCAGCTCTTAACAGCCCTGCAGCACAAATGCAAACCATCACTGAAGTGGGCTTGATCAAAGAAGGACAAGGCTCGCTTATCTTAAGTGGAGCAAATTCTTATGAAGGCGATACCATAGTGCGTGAAGGTATTCTTGCTTTATATAAAAGAAGTGATGGTTTAGGAGGAAGTCTTCAAAGTTCAGTTTTTATAGAACAAGATGGAACCTTATTTGCGGGTGAAAGAAGTAATTTAAACACAGGCATTAAAAAACTTGCAAGTGTATTTTCTAAGGCTGTGCCAAGCACAAGTAGTGTGATTTTAAATCAAAATTTACAAAATAATGGCATGCTTGATATAGGAGGCAATAGTTTAGCAGTGCTTGAAGTAAAGGGTGCTTATACTCAAACAAGTTCAGCTACTTTAAGACTAAGTTTTAATACAAGTGGGAATTCCTTACTTAAAGCTAATCATTATAGTATAGCTCAAGGGGCTTCTTTGGTTTATGCACCTATAATTGCTCAAATTTCACCTAATACACAAAATATTGTTTTAGATTTGGGTGATTTAAAAAATTCTTTATCTTGGTTTAACGTAAGTGTAGCTAATTCTTCAGTATTTGATTTTACTCTTTCACCTGATAAGTTGGTTTTAAATGCTAGAACTAAACCTAATATATATGCTAATTATGAAGGCTCTAATGCAAGTTTAGCAAGGATTTTAAGGGCTATAGCTATGTCAGCGAATTTATCAAATTCTTATACTCGGTTTTTTGGTGAGCTTAATGCTATGACAAATAATGACTATGTAAAAACCTTACAAAGTATAGATAATAACGATCATCTTAAAAATACAGCAAGGATAAGAAAAATTCAAGAAAGACTAGGCTTTGAAAATATACTCTTGCTCTTGCAAGAAAATAGCGAGCAAATTAGTTTCAATCCAAGTTATACTTATGTTGATGGAGAGTTTTATGATGGGTATGGTGTGGGTTCAAAATTAGAAGCTTTAAAACGTGTTGATGAGAGAACTTTTTTAGCCGGATTTTTAAACTATGCGTATAATTACAGCGATTTTGAAAACTCATATATAAAAGCTCATCTTCTTTCAACGGGTTTTACTTTCAAATCTGATCTTGATTTTATAAGCGTCGTGAGTGGCGTATCTTTGGGTTTTGCTCGAAATCAACTTCGAAGAAATATTTACAACCAAGACTCTCGCCCAAAAGCAAGCTACAACAACCTTTTAAGCTCTTTTCACGCAGGTATAAGCAAGGATTTGCTTTTAGATGAAAAGCTTTCTTTCGCCTTGATTGATTCTAAATTAAAACTCTCTCCTATGATTTATGGTGCTTATGTCTTTACGCATCAAGGTGAGATCAAAGAAAACAAAGCCTTGCTTGGTGTAAATCATGAAAATAAAAACTATCATAGCCTTAGCATGAGTATGGGGACAAATTTATCTTACACATTAAGCGATGCGTATTATTCAAGTTTAAGTTCTGGTTTTAATCTTTTTGCATTTTATGAACAAAGATTGCTAGGCAATGTGCTTAAAAATAGTGCTTCTTTTCACGATTTTACAGGATTAAATTTTAATCTTAAACACAAAATGGATAAAAGCCTTATCCGCATAGGAGCAAATGTGCGTCTTGGCACAGATAAAACTTCTTTTTTGCTCGGTTTTGATGATGAAATAAGTAAAAACTCAAACAATATCAATTTTAATATAAAAGCACAATATCAATTTTAAATTCTTAGCTTTGTTTCTTGATTTTACAATGCTTTTAAAGCTAAATTCAGCCAAATTTTAGCCTTATTATCTTAAACTTTTATTAAGAAAATAATCAAAGGTTTTTTATGCTTTCATGCTCGCCACTTGTGTATTATAAACAACTTTTAAAGCATTATGAGTATTCTTATTTTGCTGAAGATAATAATAAAGTTATTATTGGCATTGATCCTCTTTTTTTAGATGCTAAAGATATGGACTTAAGTCAGCTTAAATTTGAGTTTTATCAAGAAAGTGCTAAAAAGCCTTTGTGCGAATATGCTGGTTTTTTTGGGGTTTTAGCAGCTGATTTTTATACTTTTTTTGAAAAAATTGATACGCCTAAGCTGAAAAATTATGATTTTCCTTTATTTTTATTTGCTAATGCAAGGGCGTATTTGGTGTATGAAAAACATTCTAAGCTTTATTTTGAATACGGAGATAAAAAGTATTTTGAGTGTTTAAAAGATGAAGAGCTTCAAGATGAAGCTTGTAAGTTTGATTTTAAGATAGAAAACGATTTAGAAGCTGAAAAAGCTGATTTTATCGCTATGATACAAAAGGCTAAAGAATACCTTGCAAGCGGGGACATCTTCCAAGTTGTGCTTTCAAAACAACTTTGCATACAAAGCAATGTTGATAGCCTTAGCTTTTATAGTGAGCTTGCAAAGCAAAACCCAAGCCCTTATATGTTTCATTTTCCAAGTAAATACGGCGTTGTAGTTGGTTCTTCACCTGAACTTGTTTTAAGTATAAAAAATAAAGAAATTTTCATCGCTCCTATAGCAGGCACAAGAACCTTAAATGAAACAAGCGATAAAGAAGCTTTAGCTAAAGATTTATTGAGCGATGAAAAAGAATTATGCGAGCATAGAATGCTTGTTGATCTTGCGCGTAATGATATTTCTAAATTTGGCACGAAAACTCGGGTTGAAAATGTCTTTGAGCTGGTAAATTATCAATACGTCATGCATATAGTTTCAAGTGTGTATGCTTTTTTAAAAGATGAAGCAAGTATTTTTGATGCTATAGGAGCTATCTTTCCAGCAGGCACCTTGAGTGGAGCTCCAAAGATTAGGGCTTTAGAGCTTATAGCTCAGCTTGAAGGGCTCAATAGAGGCGTTTATGGCGGGGCTATTGGTTTTTTAAATTTTAATGAAAATGTATGCCTAGCCATTATCATACGTTCAGCTTTTTTTACTCAAAAAAAGGCTTTTATCGCGAGTGGGGGTGGAGTGGTGATGAAAAGTGAGGCTGAAAAAGAATACGCTGAAATAAAAGCTAAAAGACAAAGCCTCATTAAAAGCTTTGAAGCTTTAAGGGATAAATGATGATTTTGTTGATTGATAATTACGATTCTTTTGTGTTTAATGTCAAAACCATGCTCACTCAGCTTTATGATGGCGAAGTAAAAGTAGTGCGAAATGATATGATTAGCTTGGCTGAAATTAAGACTTTAAAGCCAGATTTTATAGTCATAAGCCCAGGACCAAAACACCCAAAAGATAGCGGAATAAGCTTAGAACTTTTTAAAAGTGGCTTAGATATACCTATACTAGGCGTTTGTTTAGGACATCAAGCTTTAGGACTTGCTTTTAATGCCACGATTTCAAGGCTTAATCAAGTTGCACATGGTAGCACTTCAAAGCTTGAGCTTAAGGTTCAAGATTGTATTTTAAAAGATATGCCCTTAAGTTTTGAAGTCATGCGTTATCATTCTTTAGTGGTTGAGGATTTACCTGAATGTTTAGAGGCTCTTGCTTATACTGAAGATGGAATTTTAATGGCGATGAGGCATAAGAGCTTGCCTTATTTTGGCGTGCAGTTTCACCCAGAGAGTTATTTTAGCGAGTATGGGCTGAAGATTTTTAAGAATTTCTTAGAATTAAAAGTTGAAAAAAAGCCTGAAGAAAAACCAAAACTTACACATTTTATCAATAAACTTCAAGAAAATATTTCCCTTACAAGTCTTGATTTTGAAAAAATTTGTAAAATCATCGCTTCAGAAGAATATGAACCTATACAGCTTGCTGCCTTGCTCATCTTAATCACTGAAAAGTCTTTGAATGAAGAATCCCTAAGTGCTTTAGTGCGTAATATCTTAAAATACTCACAAACCTTTAGCGATGAAAGTGAGATGATCGATATAGTAGGCACTGGAGGCGATGGCTTTAAAAGTATCAATGTCTCTACCACAACGGCTTTTATCTTAGGCGCACTTGGCGTAAAGGTAGCAAAGCATGGAAACAAAGCCATTTCAAGCTCAAGTGGAAGCTCTGATGTGCTTGAAGCTCTAAAAATTAGCACATTTGAGAGTATAAGCAAACAAAAAAAGGTGCTTGATGAGCTTCATCTTGCCTTTTTTCATGCTCCTTATTTTCACTCCTTAGTTGGAGAAGTAAAAGAGGTCAGACAAAAACTTGGGGTAAAAACCGTGTTTAATGTCTTAGGACCCTTGCTTCATCCAAATCTAAAGCTTAAGTATCAACTCGTAGGCAATTATCACGAGCCTGTGCATAAGCTTTTAGCTGAGGTTTTAAGAGCACTTGGACGAAAACATGCCCTTGTGGTACGTGGTAAGGACGGAATGGACGAGATAAGTATTTGTGCGGACACTAGCGTATATGAGCTTAAAGATGGAGAAATTTTATACTATGAAGTAAGCCCAGAACAATTTGGCTTTAAAAGAGCTTTTCACAGCGATATAATAGGAGCTGATGCAAGCTTTAATGCTAAGATTTTGCTAGATACTCTAAGCGGTAAGATTAAGGGAGCAAAATTTGATATAGTTGTGCTTAATGCTATGTTTGCTTTTTATACAGCGTGCAAGGTTGAAAATCCTATGCAGGCTAAGGATATAGTGCTTGAGGCTATTTATTCTGGTAGAGTGATTGAATTTTTTCACTCATATCAAGAACAATTAAGAATCTTGCATGAAAATTAAAATTTGTGGGATTAAAGAAAGGCAAAATTGCAAGCAAATCGCTAGCTTAAATATTGATTATATGGGGCTTATCTTTGCAAAAAGCCCAAGACAAGTTAGTCTTGATTTAGCTCAAGAGCTTAGCCTTATCATTAAAAATTCTGAAAAAAAAGCTGTTGGGGTTTTTGTTGATGAGAGTGATGATTTTATACTTGAACATGCAAGTTTTTTAAATGTCATTCAATGTTATAAAACAATAAGCAAGGACTTATATACTCAAATTAAAGCCTTAGGACTTGAGCTTTGGCAAGTTATAAGTGTAGATGAAAAGCTTGAATATGACGAAAATATCAATGCTGATTTAGTGCTTTTTGATACCAAAGGCAAGTTTAAAGGTGGTAATGGCACAAGTTTTAATTGGAATTTGCTTCAGAATTACCCAAAAGACTTTGCATTAGCTGGTGGTATAGGACTTGATAATATAGAACAAGCTTGTAAATTTAAACCTAAGATCATCGATATAAACTCAAGGGTTGAAAATGCTTTAGGTTTAAAAGATAGCACTTTGATCAAAGAGCTTTTAAAAAAGGTAGGACGATGAAGAAAAGTTATTATGGGGATTTTGGCGGAGCTTTCGTGCCAGAAACGGCTATGTTTGCTCTTATTGAGCTTGAACATGCTTTTAAAACCATAGCTTTTACAAAGGAATTTAAAAAAGAACTCAAATCCTTGTTAAAAGACTATGTAGGGCGTAAATCTCCACTTTATAAGGCAGAAAATTTAAGTTTATATTATGGGCATGAAATTTATCTTAAAAGAGAAGATTTAAATCACACCGGCTCACACAAGATCAATAATGCCCTTTCTCAAGCTCTTTTAGCCAAAAAAATGGGAAAGAAAAAGATCATTGCGGAAACTGGAGCTGGACAGCACGGCTTAGCCACAGCCACAGCTGCAGCACTTTTGGGCTTAGAATGTGAAGTGTTTATGGGAGCAACTGATGCACAAAGACAAGCTTTAAATGTCCAAAAAATTAAACTCTTAGGTGCTAAGGTAAGAGAAATTCATACCGGCTTAAAAACACTTAAAGAAGCCACTACAACAGCCATTCAAGCGTGGATCAATGAGATAGAAAAAAGCTTTTATATCATAGGAAGCGTGGTTGGTCCTTATCCTTATCCTCAAATCGTAGCTCATTTTCAAAGTGTGATTGGTAAGGAGTGTAAAAAACAGCTTCAAAAGCTTGGTAAAAAGGCTGATTATGTCATTGCTTGTGTGGGTGGTGGATCAAATGCCATTGGAATTTTTCAAGGCTTTTTAAAGGATAAGCACACCAAGCTTATTGGTATAGAAGCAGCAGGTTTAGGCACTGATACGCCTTATCATGCAGCCACTTTAACAAAGGGTAGAGACGGCATAATTCATGGCATGAAAACTAAAGTTTTACAAGATGAATTTGGCAATATCTTGCCTGTTCATAGCATATCAGCTGGGCTTGATTATCCGGGCGTGGGTCCAGTGCATGCGTATTTGCAAAAGCTTAAACGCGTCAAATACTATGCCATAAGCGATGATGAATGTATTAGCGCCTTAAAACTTTTATGTCAAAAAGAAGGCATTATCCCTGCTGTTGAAAGCGCTCATGCTTTAGCTTATCTTGAAAAGCTTTGTTTAAATTTAAAGAAAAAAAGTGTTATAGTAGTCAATGTTTCAGGCAGAGGCGATAAAGATATGCACACTATACTAGGCTATAAAAAAGGAAAAATTTATGGTTGATTTTAAGCATTTTTACAAAGAAAAGGCAAATATAGCTTTTAGTGTCTTTGGCTATCCAAATTTAGCCACAACTAAGGCTTTTTTGCAAAGGCTTGATGTAAGCAAGATCGATATTTTAGAACTTGGAATAGCCTATTCTGATCCTATAGCTGATGGCAAAGTGATCAGCGAGGCGGCTTTACAAGCCTTAAATGAGGGCATAAATATACATGAGGTTTTTAAAACCTTAGCCCAAATAAAAACCAAAAAGCCTATAGTTTTTTTGGTGTATTATAACTTAATCTTTTCTTATGGCATAAAAAAATTTGTTAAGGAGAGTAAAAAAGTCGGTATTAAAGGGCTCATTGTGCCAGAACTTCCTTTTGAGGAAAATGAAGAGCTTTTCAAGGAGTGCGAAAAAACAGGGCTTGTGCTTATCCCTTTAATCAGCGTTACAACTTCAAAAGAACGTATGCAAAAAATACTCACAAGGGCAAGTGGTTTTGTGTATGTGGTGGCTAGTCTTGGCATAACAGGGGGCAAGCAAGTAGGATTTTCAAGGCTTAAAAATTTAGTTAAAGAACTAAGAGCTTATACAACTTTACCTATTTTTATAGGTTTTGGAATAAAAAATGCTAAAGATGTGCAAAATATCAAGCAAATTTGCGATGGAGCTATAGTCGGAACAAGCGTTGTTGAGGCTTTTAAGGAGAAAAAAATCGCAAACATTATGCAAAAAGTAAATGAAATTTTTTAAAAAGCGAAGAATAAATTATTTTTTTATTTTTCATTTATTATAATTATACTTATACTTAAAAAAGGAGAAAAGATGTTTATAGCTGTCGAGGATTCTATAAAGTATTTTTTTGAGGAGATTTTAAAAGGCAAACTTACTCAAAGGGAGCATATAGAAGGTGAGCTTTATGGTGCGGCTATTATGCTTAAAAGCGAGATCGAGGGGGAATTTAACTTCTATCTTTTTTTCTCAAAAGAAGTTTTTGAGCATTTTAGATTGGTATTTTTGCAAAATGTAACTTTTCATGAGGGTGATTTTTGCGACTTGGCTAAAGAATGTGCTAATGAAATCATAGGCTATGCAAAGATGAAACTCAATGAAAAAGGCGGGGATTATGTCCTTGGCATACCTGAGTATTTAGGTAGAGTTGATTTTGGAAATTTCAAGCTTGATAAAGCTTTAACTTTTGATCTTAACGGAGCTTTATTAAGAGTGGGTTATAAAAAATATGAGTGAAAAATTAAATGAATTTGGTGATCATGCCGGCTTACTTGAATCATACGAAGATATCTTAGATATAACCGTTGATTTTGTCAGCGAACTTGGCACTACAAATATGAGCGTAAATGATCTTTTAAAGCTTGATGTAGGTTCTGTTATTGATCTTGAAAAGCCAGCTGGAGAAAGTGTTGAACTTTATATCAATAAAAGAATCTTTGGTAAAGGTGAAGTGATGGTATATGAAAAAAATCTTGCCATTCGTATTAATGAAATTTTAGATTCTAAAAGCGTTTTGCAATACTTTAAAAAAGAAGTATAATGAAATTTTTACTCTTGTTATGCTTTGCCTTGCCCCTTTTTGCTACTAAACTTGTTGATTTTAACGTGTATGAAAGAAGCGATAGGGTTGATTTGATGTTTGTTTTTGATAGTGCGTATAAGGGTAAGCTCGTCCAGAAAAAAGAAGGGAATTTCGTGCTTATCACACTTGATGGATTAAGTGTCGCAAAAGAAGAAAAAAGGGAACTCAAGTCAAATTTACTCAAGCAAATTCTCATCACCCCGCAAAATAAACAAACCCTTATCATGCTTGAAATGCAAAATAACGCAAGCGTGAATGCAAGTAGTGATAAAGATCAAATTTCACTTCGTGTAAGAGTTTTGCCTGAGGGTGTGAGTCAAAGCTCACTAAATACCTCTACGGCAAGCATTTTGAACTTAAAAAATGAAAATAACCAAAGCATAAAGCCTAAGAACTCGAGCTTAGAAGGCTTTGACTTTACAAATTATATCCTCGTTTTAAGTGTGCTTGTTTTGCTTTTAATCGTGCTTTGGTGGATTAAACGCAAACTTGAATACAAAAATAATTTCAACTCAAAAGAAGTCAAACTTATCTTTCAAAGACCTTTAGATAAAAATAATAAATTCGTCATACTTGAGTATGATAATAAACGCTATACCTTAATCATAGGAGCTTCAAACCTACTTTTACAAACAAGTGATGCACAGAGTGAAGAAAGTCTTGAACATACACCTAAAGAGCGTAGTTTTGATAGCTTTTTTGAGGAAAACAAACAAAAAATCCAAAATCTTATCAAAAAAAAGGAAAAACAATGAAAAAATGTCGATTAAGAAAGCTTGTGCTAGCTTTTGCTTGTATGCTAAGCCTTTCTTATGGCGATGAGGGCTGGGTATTGGATTGAAAATTATGGCGATGTGATGCAGTTTTTACCCTTAAGCTTGGTTATTTACATGCTTGTGATACAAGATTATGAGGGATTTAAATAACTTGCTTTAGGCTCTACTTTAATTCTTGCTTCGATTTACGCAGTAAAATACGGCTTCGTATCTCTTTTTAAACACGGTAAACACTCAACTAAAATTTCCCAGCATCCTAAAATGGTAGTTTTGATGGCTTTTCTAGTGGGCATACTTCTTTTGCCTTTGTTGCAGCTGACTTTTCTTATGGATAGTGAGAAAAAGATAGATCAAAATTATCAAAACACCTATAAGCTTATATTTTCATAATAAATTCTAAGTCTTGATCAAGGCTTTTGATTTAAAACAAGAACTAAGTCCTGAGGTAAGATGAGTTTTTTAAGCTCATCTTTTGGGATATTGAGATTTTTAATGCTGTAAAGATATAGGCTATTATTGTGAAGTGTAAATTCAAGTTTGCTTTCATTTGGGTGATTTAAAGCGATGATTTTTGCATAACCAAGCATAAAATTCAGCCAAGTCATAATCTCAAATGGAGGCAAAAGCTCCTTAAAAGGCTCAGCATAAATACCGATCTTTCGCCCAGCACTGCGAATAAGTATGGCAATGAGTGCTTTTTCTTGATGAGAAAAATTATAATTTAAAGCATTAAGTATAAAATATGAACTATGCTCGTTTGAAAAGTAAAAATTCAAATATGAGCCTATATTGCAAAGCTTAGCAGCATGAATTAATGTGCTTTTATAATGTGCGTCAAGATTGTGTAAATTTGAAAGCTCGTCAAAGAGCAAAGAAACATAATGAGGAATTTTGGTTTTTTGCTTGCCTAAAAATCGATCTTGCAAGGACCTTACACTTGGATTAAAATTGCTTGCAAAGCGTTTGTTAGGCGGTAAAATATCATTTAAATACACGCCCTCTCGAACCCCAACCCCGCTTGTGATCACTTCTTTAGTGCCAAGTTTGGTAGCAATTTTTGTAAAGATCAACGTGCCTTCTTTGATCGTATCAAAGCGATCTTTTTTGATACCATAATCATACAAATCCTCAATATTTGCATTTAAAATTCTCTCAAGGTGTTTTTTTTCATTTTCAAGTTTATAGCTAAACTCATGCAAGGTTTTCAGTGGATATGAGTTTTTGTCCATAATAGAACTTGAAATCGCCCTTAAACTTCCCCCTATAGCGATGAGTTTGTCGTTTTTAAAATGTTCTGGGATCAGTTTTAAACTCTCATCTAAAAAAGCGTCAAGCTTTTCAAGTTTGTTTGTATCATAAAATAGTTCCTTAAGCCTCACTGTTCCAAGGTCTAAAGAAAGACAGTCTTGAATTTTACCATCTTTGATCAAACACAGTTCGCTTGAGCCTCCGCCTATATCTAAGGTTGTGGCGTTTTTTATGTTTGAGAGTAAATTTAAAGCCGCTAATCCGCCTAAGTAAGATTCTGTTTTGCCGTCTATACAGCGTATATTTAAGCCAAGTTTAGTTTTTACTTCCTTGATAAAATCCTTGCCGTTTGGAGCATCTCTTAAGGCTGAGGTTCCAACAATGAGAATTTTTTTACATTTGTGTTTTAAAACCATTTCTTTAAAATACTCTAAAGTTTCTAGAGTTCTTTGCATGGCTTGAGCTTGTAAAAATTTAGCGTTATTATAAGCATTCTCGCCAAGTCTTACTTTGCGTTTGTATTCAGCTAAAGTATGAAAGGCGTATCGAGAGCTTTTTTCAAAGATAACAAGACGCACTGAATTAGAACCCAAATCCACTATAGCTGTTCGTTTTGCCATCACAAAACTCTCTAAGCAATTTGGGTTTGATTGTTGAGTTTTTGCATTATCTCAAACTTTAAATAGCTTATGATTTTTTAGGAAAACAAAAGCGATAACCGCGTCTTCTTACGGTTTCTATGGTTGAGATATTTAAAGGTTTGTCCATTTTTTGACGAATTTGATTGATAGCAACTTCGATAACATTAGGAGTAACAAGCTCCGGTTCTTCCCAAATCGCATCTAAGAGCTGTTCTTTAGAGACAATTTGATCAGAATGTCTTGCAAGATGTGTGAGAACTTCAAAAGGCTTGCCTTTAAGCTCTATTTCTTGTCCTTTATAAGTGATCTTTTCTTCATCTGGATCGATAGTAAGCTCATCTATCTTAATGACGTTGCTTCCACCCATTCTTAAACGAGCCTCGATGCGAGCTAAAAGCACATCAAAATCAGCCGGCTTTTTGATATAATCATCAGCACCAAGTTTAAGGGCTTTGATCTCATTTTGCTTGTCATTTTTAGCAGAGAGTATTAAAACAGCAGTGTGAGGAGATTTTTGCTTTACCACATTGATAAGATCAGCACCCTCGCCGTCTGGTAAGTTCCAACTTGAAAGCACAAGATCATAATGTCTAATACCGATAAAGTATTCGCCATCTTTGAAATTTTCTGAAGAATCAGTTTGATAGCCTGATTGATTGAGATTTTCTACGAGGTTTTTGTTTAAAGCATTGTCGTCTTCAATTACTAAAATTCTCATTGGATTAATCCTTAAATTTTTAAAATCTTAAGTGTAAATGATAACACAATTTAAGTAAATATTCAAAAAACTTTAAAAAAAAATTAATATTTTTTCTTTAAGTAAGCACCGCATTTTGCTTTTTTTATAATCTTTGGTTTATAAATGCTGATTTTTATAAATATTAAATTTGGATAAAGTTCTTTTAAATGAAGATTTATAAAGCTTAAAGCTTCTTCTAAGAGCTTAAATCGTTCTTCTTTGAAAGTCTTTTTAAGCCATTTGCAAATCAAAGCATAATCTAAAAAATCACTACTCTTAGCCTTGAGTTTAATGATAATTTTTTGCTTTTTTTCTCGCTCAAAATCCAAAATTCCAATGATGCATTTGAATTGAAGTTTTATTTTTATATGACTTTGCATTCTTCTTTGAAAATCAATCTTTTGATATTTGGTATATGTTTATAAAAGATAATAAAGCAAATGATAAGAATCGGTGCATGTGTATGAATTTCAGGCATATCGTAATGAAACACAAAAGAGGCGATGATAAAGCTTAATGCCCCGGCAAGTGAGGCAAGACTTGAAATTCTAAATACTTTACCAACCGCAAACCAAACAAACAAAGCCACTAAAAGCTCAAGTGGCAACAAAACAGCCATAACCCCAGCCCCAGTAGCTATACCTTTGCCTCCGTCTAAAAAAAGATAGATAGAAAAACAATGCCCAAGCACTGCAAAAACACCTATACTCCAAAGCATATTTGCATCAGCTCCCATAAATTTAGCGATTAAAATCGGACACGCTGCCTTAGCAAAATCAAGAACGACAGTTGCGATAGCAAGCTTTTTAGCTAGGGCTGGGTCAGTTTGTTTAACTACTCTTAAGACATTTGTTGCACCTATGCTTTTGCTCCCCTCGCTTTTGATATTTACTTTTGCAAAAACAAGGGCTAAGATCAGTCCAAAAGGAATAGAGCCCAAAAGATATATGCTAAGATAAATGAGTAAATTTGCCCCTTGATTTGAACTTATATCACCAAAAGCAAAGTTAAGCACGATGAAAAAGCCTACAAAAACATATAAAGCACTATCATCAAAGTCTAATTTTTTAAACGCACAAACGTGCAAAATAAGTCCAGAAGCCAGTCCGCAGATAATTTTAAGCATAAAATGAGTATAAAAAAATGGCACAACGCAGATCAAAACAGCTACGGCTAAGCCAAAAGCAAAGAGAGGGGTATTTTTTTGCATGAATTTTATCCTTATTTTTTGAAATTATACCTGAATTCATAAGCCATAAATTAACACATTCTTAAAAAATCTTTATAAATTCGCCTTTCTTAAAGTTTGCTTTTGTTATGATTAAAGAAAGGAGGGTAGGGTGCAAAATTGTGATGGATTAAAAAACAAATTTCAAGCTTTAGGTATAAATATGCAAGATAAACACTCACTTCAAAACCTCGAGTATGTGAAAATCTTACCTGTTTTGTGTGAGTTATATGAGCAAGATAAGCTTGCACTTGATACAATTTATCTTGATTTAAATATTAATAAAGAGCGTTTTTTGCGTGATTTTGCTACATTTAAAGGGTTTGAATTTCAAGCTTTAAAAGAGTATGATCCTTATTTTTTATCTAAGTTAAGTCTTAAGCAAATGAAAGAGTATCAATGTCTTGTTTTTCAAGAGGATGAAAATTTCATTTATTTTGCTTTTGCAAAAATACCTTCAAATGAACTTTTAGACAAGCTTCAAGCTTCTTTTAAGCATAAATTTATCAAAATTTTTCTTGCCAATCCTTCAAAGATAGAAAATTTCATTGAAAAATATAGCCTTGAATGCGAGATTAATGATTTGATCGCTGAACTTAAAATAGAACTTACACATAGCGATAAAAAGGATAAAAGTGCAGTAGCAAAGCTTTTTGAGCTTATTTGTTTGCAAGCTATAAAGCTTAAAGCAAGTGATATACACTTTGAACCAAGCAGTGAAGAAGCTTTGATACGATTTAGGATAGATGGACTTTTGGGTGTTTTTTTGCGAGTAGAGCTTGAAATTTATCATGCTTTGATTTTGTATGTCAAACTTTTGGCTCACTTAAATATGGCTGAGACAAGAAAAGCTCAAGATGGAAGTTTTATGATGGAATTTGAGGGCTTAGAATACGATTTTAGGCTTTCATCTTTGCCTTTGCTCTATGCTGAAAGTTTGGTGCTTCGAATTTTAGAACGAAAACAGAAATTTTTAAGCCTTGAAAATTTGGAGTTTGAAGCTAAGAATTTGCAACTTTTTCGCCAAAGTATTCAACTGCCTTTTGGTATGATCCTTGTTACAGGACCAACAGGAAGTGGAAAAAGCACGACTTTGTATGCGGCGATGAGTGAAATTCAAAATGAAAATAAAAAGATTATTAGTGTTGAAGATCCAGTAGAATACCGCTTAAGCTTAGTGCAGCAAATTTTACTTAATCCTAAAGCCGGGCTTGATTTTAACAATGCTTTAAGGGCGATTTTAAGGCAGGATCCAGATGTGATTATGATAGGTGAGATGAGAGATGAGCAAAGTCTTGATATAGCTGTTAAATCAGCTCTTACAGGGCATTTGGTGTTTTCAACTTTACATACAAATGACGCCGTTTCAGCCATTAGCAGAATGCTTGATATGAAAGCAAAGTCTTATTTGCTTGCTTCAGCTCTTACGCTCATCATCGCTCAAAGGCTTGTGCGAAAGCTCTGTAAGCATTGTAAAGAAAAAATCAATATTGAATTTGAAGGCGTAAAAGAAGAGTTTTTTGAAGCAAGGGGTTGTGAATATTGCAGACAAAGCGGTTTTGCAGGTAGGGAAGTGGTGGCTGAGTTTTTATTTGTTGATACACATTTAGCTGAAATGATTCGAGAAAATAAGAGTAAAAACGAGCTTTTAGCGTATGCAAAAAAACAAGGCTTTAAAACCATGTTTGAACTAGGTTTGGCTAAGGTAAGGCTTGGGATTACGAGCTTGCAAGAGCTTTTAAGGGTGCTAAGATGAAAAAATTTAGTATTCTTATCAAGTCTAAAAATAAAACAAAAAGCCTTATCATCAAAGCTCAAAACAAGCTAAAAGTTCAAGATGAACTTAGGGCTAAGGGCTTTAACATCCTTCGTATAGAGGAGTTTAGGTATTTTGATCTTAGTTTAAAGCCACAAATTTTAGCCTTGCTTTTTAAAGAGCTTTCCTTGCTTTTAGGTGCTGGAGTGAGCGTATCTTTAGCTTTTAAAGAGTTAAAAGCTCATCACAAAGATGCTAAAATCAAGCTTTTTTTAACACGAATTCTCCAAGCTCTTCAAAGCGGACAAAGCTTAAACATAGCTTTTGAAAATTCTGGTTTTGCTTTTGATAGGGCTGAGCTTGCCTTGATTAAGATGGGAGAGAATACAGGGGATTTGGCTAGTGTGTTTTTAAGACTTTGCGAACTAAGAGAAAAAAGCTTAAACAATATAAAACTTCTTAAGAAAGCTTTAGCATATCCTTTATTTGTTTTTGTATCTTTGATTGTGGTATTTTGTGCTTTAATGCTTTTTGTAGTGCCTGAATTTAAACTTATCTTTGATGATTTTGAGCTCGAATTGCCTCTTGTTACGCGTTTTATGCTGGCTATATATAATTTTTTGCAAGACTTTTTCATACCTTTGCTTGTGTTTTGCTGTGTGTTTTTGATGTTTTTTGTGTATTTGTATAAGAAAAATCACGATTTTGCGTATTTTAATCATGCTTTATTGCTAAAATTTCCTTTTTTCTCAAAGCTGATCTTTTATAATCAAAACACTCATTTTTTTATGATTTTTGCTCTGCTTTTGCAAAGTGCGTTGCCATTACAGCACTCTTTAAAACTTGCAAGAATGAGCCTAAGTAATCTTTTCTTGCAAGAAAAGTTTCAAAAACTAGACGAGTTGTGTGAGCAAGGTTTAAGGCTTGATGAGGCGTTTAAGAGGCTGGGTTTGTTTGAGCCTATAGTTTTGTCTATGCTAGCCGTAGCGATGAAAAGCTCAAAACTTCACGAGATGAGTGCGAAAATCGCTGAGTATTACGAGTTAAGACAAAATCATATCATGAATACTTTTTTACTTCTTTTAGAGCCTTTAATGACGCTTTTTGTAGCAATTTTGGTGTTATTTTTGGCTTTAGGAATTTTCTTGCCGATGTGGGAACTTAATTCTGGTGTGAGTTTTTGATATAAAATAAAAAATAAATCATAAAAAAACCAGATTTTTTCCATTGTGAGAAATGAAAGGGAATCATAACCTAATATTTAGTCATCGCAAGCTTAATAACCAATTCATTCTTGGTTTCAATTTTTGCACAACGGATTAATTTTCCTCAATTTCATTTTTAAAAAAAAGTATTAAATTGAAAAATTTATATTAAAAAAATGAATAGACGTGGTTTAGGGATTTTTATATGAAATTTCAGCAAGTTCTTGTATAGAAAAATCACTTATTTTTTCATAGCTAAAGCCTTCTTTGCTAAGATATTCAAGTAATGTTTTTTGCATTAGGGGTATAGCCTTTAAAAGCTCGTTTGAAAGCTTAAAACTCATAGGTTCTATGCGTTTTGGTATGACAGCTAGAATTTGAGTTTGGGGTAAATCCCCATTTAGCTCCATAAACTGCAGGGTTTGAAGCATTTCTATCTCATGAGCACTTCCACTCCAAGAAACTTTTTTTGGCATGGCTGAGTAAGGAAAGAAAAATACATCACCTATATTTGCATCATCAGCTTCTAAGCAATCTACAATGATAAGCCTATCATAGTCTGCAAGTATGTAACTAAGCTGAAAGGCTAAGGTGCCTCCGTCCATAAATTCAAGGCTTGCACTTGGGTGATGAAAGGTGTAGTTTTTTTGCATGAGTTTTACAAAATGTACGCCTACGCCCTCATCGGCAAACATAATATTACCTATACCAAGTACAAGATAACGCATTAAAATCTTTGATCATCTCTTATGTATTTATAGCCACTAAATATAGCATCTAAACTACCATCTTTACCTTTAAGCGAGTTAAATACAGCCATATAAATGTGTATAGGCACAAAAACAATAACAACCCACATTAAAAGCCTATGATAAATGCGAACTTCAGCTAATCCGCCAAGCATAGCTTCTATAGGGCGAAGTATGCCATACAAAAAGCCACCAAGTCCGTCATGATATACATGCACATATAAAGTAAGCCCTGTGATAATGATACCAAACATAACCGCATAAAAAAGAGTATAAGTTGCAAACTGCAAAGGATTATAACAACCTTTTAAATGTGGGTGTTTGCCTATGAAAAGATAGAATTTGAGCTGTTCTATCCATACTTTTGGGTTAAGTGTATCTTTAAGACTGACGCGTTCTTTGTGGCTGATTCTATCAAAGAAGAACAAATATACCTTGAAAAGAATACAAGAAAGCAAGATAAAGCCAGCAACTTCATGCACAAAGCGGTATTTTGCCTGCATAAAATTTGTTGGTTCGCCATTGCTTATAGGGCTTTGAAACACATAAGAAAGGTAAAAGCCTGTGCCTACTAAAATTACTATGCTAATAGCTCTAAGCCAATGTGCAACACGCAAACCTATGCTAAATTCATATTCAGTTCGTCGAGGCTGTCCGTCAAGATCAGGTCTTAGGCTATTGAGTGCAATTTTTTCTTTCATGTGAAGCTCCTTAGACATTTACGTTTACTTTGTATTCGCTTAAATCATTGCCTTTAGTATCCATAACATGCACAGAACACGCTATGCAAGGATCATAAGAGTGAATTTTGCGTATGATTTCAAGCGGTTGTTTGACATCGGCTATTTTAAGTCCTATGAGGCATTCTTCATAGCTTCCGCCTTTGCCTTTGCTATCTTTTGGAGAAGCATTCCAAGTGCTTGGCACCACAGCTTGCCAATTTTCAATCACGCCGTTTTTGATCCTGCACCAATGAGAAAGTGTTCCTCTTGGCACATTCCCTATATATCGTCCTTTATACTCTTTGTTTGGATCGATGACATAAGGTGCACAAGTGCTTTGATCTGTTTTTAAATTCTCAACCAAATTATTAAACGCTATAAGAGTATTATCAGCGACAACCTTTGCTTCTATACAACGAGCTGCGGTTCTTCCAAGTGTGCTTAAAACGGCTGTTATAGGAAGTCCTGTTGCTTTTAAGAACCCATCAACAACCGGCACGACATATTTGTTGCCCTTGACATAATTTACAGCTATATTTGCTAAAGGTCCTACTTGCATAGCTTCGCCATCATATCTTGGTGCTTTGATCCAGCTATATTTGCCTGCTGTGTTGAAATTCTTTGTTTTAACAACTTTGCCGTGATGATCTATGCTCTCACCATCAACAAGTCCAGTATAATTTGGCTCAGTTTCACCATCGTAAGGGTGCAAAGGAGCATCATTTTTATACCAAGAATGCGTTGCTTCTTCAGTAATCTTATCTTCTTCTACCTCATAAGCCTTGCTTAAATCGCCATTTTTAATGATGCCACTTTCAAAGAGCCATTCATTTGCCCCAAGTTGAAATTCTTGGAAAGTGAATAAATTTGGCACGCCCACATCATTAACCACACTTGCTTCTGTAGCGTATTTTTTCCCGGCCATAATTAAATCTGGATAATACGCACGGTTTACAAAGTCAGCTACTTCTTTGAATTTTTCTAGATACTCGCCCATTCTAGCTGGACTTAAAAGATCCATAACGCAAGTTACACCGCCGACTGTTAAGCTTTGCGGGTGTGGATTTTTAGCACCAAAAATAGCCATACATTGAGCGATAATCCTTTGTATTCTTAAACATTCAAGATAATGAGATAAAGCGATAAGATTTTCCTCTGGACTTAAGTGGTAAGTTGAGTGTCCATAATATGCGTTTGCAAAAGGTCCAAGATTGCCCTTATCTACAAAGGTTTTTACTCTTTTTTGCACTTCTAGGAGTTTATCAGCTCCAGTTGCATAAGGATTTGGAGTGAAAGTAAAAGCCAAATCACTTGCTTTTTTCACATCAGCACTTAAAGCTGAAACTATATCTACCCAGTCAAGTGCGTGGAGTTGATAAAAATGCACTATATGGTCGTGTAAGAAAAGGGCTGAGTTCATTAATGTTCTTGTTAAAAGAGCATTAAGCGGAGGTGTAATGCCAAGAGCGTTTTCAACTGCTGCAACACCTGCTTTGTAGTGAGAAAAGGTGCAAACCCCGCAAATTCTTTGTGTTAAAAAGCCAGCATCTCTTGGATCGCGTCCTTTAACGATAACTTCTATACCACGCCATAAAGTTGAGCCAGAATACGCTTCTTTGACGACATTATTTTCATCAACAACAACTTCAATTCTAAGGTGTCCTTCTATTCTTGTAATAGGATCTACAATAATTTTTTGACTCATTTTTATTCCTCATTTCCTTTTTTCATAGTTGCAATTGCAGCGTGAGCAGCTATAGCTACGCCTGTAAGACAAAGCACTCCTATACCGATTTTATCAGCCATAGAATCAGAACCCAAACTACCAAATACGCTGTTAAATTGGTGGCTTGCCAAAGGTTTTTCAAAAGGTTGCATGGTATCCCAGAAATTTGGCTCAGAACAACCTATACAGCCATGTCCTGATTGGATAGGCCAAGAAGTGTGCTGGTTAAATCTTTCTCTTGAACAATTGTTGAAAGTATAAGGTCCTTTGCAACCCATTTTATACAGACAATATCCATTTTTTGCTCCCTCATCGCCAAAATGTTCGACAAATTCGCCCGCATCAAAATGTCCCCTTCTTTCGCAAAGGTCGTGAATTCTTAAGCCGTAAGCCCATTTTGGACGATTATAAACATCTAAAGCTGGCTTGCCAAAGAGTAAAAACTGAAGCACATTGCCAACTATATTTTTTTCACTTGGCGGACAGCCCGGAACATTAATCACTTCTTTGTTTGTGATTTTGTGCAAAGGTTTCGCATTGCTTGGATTTGGGTGGGCTGCTTGAATGCCACCAAAGCTTGAACAAGTGCCTATAGCAAGGATGGCTTTAGCGTTATTACAGGCTTCAGTAGCGATTTGTCTGCCCGTTTTAGCGTAAGGTCCTATAGTAAGATAGTTTTCTGTATCTCCAAATGGAATTCCTCCCTCAACCATTAAAAAATAATTACCTTTGTATTTTTCAATAGCTGATTCTAAATTCTCTTCAGCTTGCCAACCAGAAGCTGCCATAACGGTTTCATGATATTCTAAAGAGATGTAGTCAAAAATAAGGCTATCAATGGTTGGCGTATCGCTTCTTAGTAAGCTTTCACTACAACCTGTACACTCAGCCATATGTAGCCATATAACAGGCACGCGATCAGTAAGTTCTGCAGCCCTTGCTACCATAGGTGCAAAGCTTGCAGGTAAGGCTAAAAACGCCGTCATTGCCCCAGCCCATTTCATAAAATCTCTTCTTGAAAATCCAGCTTCTTCTAAAGCTTTGGGTATAGAAGAATTTCCTTTCATAGAAGGCAAGCTTTCAAGCTCTTTTAAACGAGCTTCTAGTTCTTTAAAAGTCATTTTTACCCCTTTTTTGGTTTTTTATTTGAATAAGTTAATGATAAGATAAGATTTATTAATTTTAGTTTAATTTTGATAATTTATTTTTAAACGTGTGAAAAATAAACACGAGTAGAATTATACTTTGTAAGTTTTTGTTTAAAATTTGCTTATTTTTACATTATTTAATTTTCCAGCTTTACGGTGGTGATTTTATAATATAAATTTGTCGTTTTTAAGACATTTAACCTTGATCTTAAAAGCTCTTGAGCTGAGCTGATAAGGCTATTTTTAGCGTCAAGATAGTCTTTAAGTTCGCTTTTGCCAAGATTGTATTTTTGAGCGTAAGCAAGGGTTATTTTTTCTTGTTTTTCATTGATGAGTTTGATATTTGCTAAGAGTTTATTGTAAAATTCATAGTCTTTATAACATAAATAAAACTCATTGATTGCCGTTTGCAAGCTTTGTTCGTATTCAAGTCTTAAAGCTTCATATGCAAGACGTGAAATTTTGATATTTTGTCTTACCCTGCCATAGTCTAAAAAAGGTAAGCTGATCTGTAAATTTCCACCCAAAGTAAGAAGTTTAAAGTTTTGACTTAAGTTTTCATTACCCCCGCTTAAACTTGAGCCTAGACTTATGCTTGGAAACATTGATTTTTCAGCCACGTTAATGTTTAAAAAAGCCCCTTGAAGTGAGCTTGCTTTTGATTTTATATCTGGTCTGTATGCGAAAAGAGCCAAAGGAAGATCAAAATTTAAGCTCAAGTCCTTAAAATCAGCTAATCTAAGCGTGTCAAAAGAATTTATAAGTGCAAAATTTTGCTTTGCTCCAAGTAAATCTTTAAGGTTTTTAATTGTAAGTTCTTTATTTTGTGCGTTGCTGAGTAAATTTTGTCTGGCATTAAGCAAACTTTGCTCTATATTAAGCAAATCAAGCTCTTCTATCTTACCAAGCTCATATTTTAGAGCATAAATTTCTTTCATTTGCTCTAAGTTACTTAAATACTCACTTAAAAGGCTTTCCACGTCGTTAAAATACGCCAAATCAAAGATATTATCTATACTTGAATTAATAAGGCTTAATTTTAAACTTTCAAGATCAAACTCACTTGCTTTTACGCTAAACTCATTTGCTTTTCGTTCATCATAAATTTTGCCATAAACATCAAGCTCATAATTTAAATTTAAAGCATTTGAAAAATTTTGCGAATTTGTGCCTAAGTTCAAATCTTTTGCTACACTTGCTCCTAAATTTCCACTTAAAGTAGGATAAAGATCAAAATTGATTAAATCATATCTTGCAATAGCACTGAGTAGATTTATCCTTGCAACATTAAGTTCGCTGTTATTTTCAAGTATAGCTTGCATAAGGGCATTAAGCTTTTGATTTTCATACTCTTGCCACCAATTTTCATTGATTTTTAGTGTTCTTTGCTCGCTTTGTGTGAGTTCATGTTGCTTGAGATTAAGCTCTTTTGTGTGAAAGCAAGCTAAGAAAAAAATGCTTAAGATAAAAGTATATAAGATTTTCATTTTATTACTCCTTTGATAAGGCATTGATAGGATTTAAATTTGCTGCATTTTTAGCTGGGAAAAAGCCAAAAACAATGCCTATAAATACCGAGCTTAAAAGTCCTAAAAATACTGAAGAAATTGAAACAATCATCTTAAAATCAGGACTTAACACATTAAAAGCTTGCACTACAGCAAAGGAAAGCAAAATTCCAAGCACAGCTCCTAAGCAACATATCATAATCGCTTCGATTAAAAACTGCATTAAAATATCTTCTTTTCGAGCTCCTATTGCCATTCTTATGCCAATCTCTCTTGTGCGCTCACTTACTGAAACAAGCATGATATTCATCACTCCTATACCACCGACGATTAAAGCAATAAGGGCGATTGAAGTGATTAAAATTGTCATTGTTCTTGTGTTTTCTTCTATACTTTGACGAATGGCGTCTGAATTGATGGTAAAAAAGTCTTTTTGTCCTCTTTTAATCTCTAAAACCCTGATGATAGCTTGCTCAGCCACGCTTGGAGAAGCATCATCTTTGACTTTAGCCACGATCTCATTAAGTAATTTATCTCCAGTAAGCTTATTAATCAGCGTTGAAAAAGGTATATAAATTCGTATAGTCGTATCCTCAACCCTTCGGTTAAGGTCCTTTTTCAACACCCCAATAACCTTAAAAGCTTTATTAGCAAAGATAAACACCTTGCCTAGAATTTCATCTACAGCCATATCCTTAAATAAAGCATTGCGTCCATTATAATCGATCACAGCGACATTTGCACTTGTGGCTATATCATATTCATTTAAAATCCGCCCAAGCTCAAGCTCATAGCCCTTTATGCTAAATTCGTTTATCCCCACGCCTTCAGCCCTAGCATTAAGCATGATATTTTTATATACTATAGTTCCGCTCGTATCATCTTGAGGCTCAACCGCTTCAAGATAAGGAAGGCTTCTTAAGGTGCTTACATCGCTTAAATTAAGCCTTGTTTTCCCCGAACGAATATCGCCAAAACCCTTACCAGCTCTTATTTCTATCGTATTTGTCCCAAGTCTTGAAATGGAGGCTAAAACTTGCTCTTGAGAGCCAAGCCCAAGTGCGACAACACAAACAACTGAGGCTATACCTATGATGATACCAAGCATGGTTAAAAGCGAGCGAAGTTTATGAGCGATGATTGATGAATAAGCGATTTTGAAGCATTCAAAAAGCTGATTTTTAAGCAAATTATAAGTTTTTCTTTCACTAGGCATTGCTTGTATGCTTGTTTTTGAGATGTGTTTTGGTAAATTTAAGTCTTTATTTTGGGTTGTTTGAGTTCTGTTTTGGCTATCTTTGATGATTTGTCCGTCTTTGATTTCTATGATTCTTTTTGCTTGTGCGGCTATACTTGGATCATGTGTTACAAGGATTATAGTGTGTCCTTTGGCATTAAGTTCTTTTAAAATTTCAAGCACCATCACGCCACTTTTACTATCTAGTGCCCCAGTTGGTTCATCAGCTAAGATAAGCTCTCCTCCATTCATCAACGCTCTTGCTATACTTACTCTTTGCTGCTGTCCGCCACTGAGTTCATTTGGCTTAGAATCAAGTTTGTGATCAAGTTCAAGTTCCTTTAAAAGCTCTTTTGCTCTTGTATTCCTTGATTCTGTGCTTTTGCCTGCATATACAGCTGGTAAAGCAACATTTTCTTTGGCACTAAGCAGACTTAAAAGGTTATAACGTTGAAAGATAAAGCCTATTTTTTCGCGTCTTAATCTTGCTTTTTCATCTTTACTCATCATCGTTACTTCATAATCTTGAAAACGATAAAAACCAGAGCTTGGTTCATCAAGCGTGCCGATGATATTTAAAAGTGAAGTTTTACCACTTCCACTTTGTCCTATTATAGCGACAAATTCGCCTTTTTCAATGTGTAGATTTATGCTTTGTAAAATCGGTGTTTGTCCGATTTGCTTATAAATATTTTCAAGACTGATCATCTTAACGAGGACCCATTCTTATGCTTGAACTACTTTTAGCATTCAAATCACCTACGATTAAGGTATCATTTTCGCTTAAACCTTCTGTGATTTGGGTATTTAAGCTATCTTTGATACCAAGTTTTATATAGCGTTTTACAGGCTTTTTATTTTCAAGCACCAAAGCATAATATCCCCTTTGATCGCTTTGTATAGCATAAGTTGGTATAGCAATGACATTTGAAGCACTTGCAACGATGATCTCATTTTCTAAGCTCATACCTATGCGTAAAAAATTATCTTTATTTTTCACAAAAAAACGAGCATAATAATAAATTGCTGAACTTGAATTTGTTGAGTTAGAACTTGAGCTTGCTCCACCACTTGTAGCATCACTTTGCGTCGTATTTGCTGGATCTATACTGGCTATCTTTGCGTCGTATTTAGTATCTGGATCATTTAAGGTGGCAAATTTTACAGCTGTGCCGACTTTGATCTTACTTACATCAGCTTCAGCGATTTCCATACGCACTTCCATTTCGTCTAAATTTGCAATTTTTACTATGGTTGGTGTGTTTTGATTAGCATTTACGGTTTGTCCTTCATCAACAGCGACATTGATGATAATGCCATTCATTGGAGCTGTTATGGTGGTGTAACCTAAATCTTTTTGGGCGTTTTTAAGGCTGATTTCAAGCTGGACAACTTGAGCCTCAAGCTCTGCAACATTTGCTTTTAAAGTATAAAAATTGTTTTTTAGACTTTCTAGGCTTTCAAGCGAAGTTGCTTTGCTTTCATAAAGCTTTTGCTCTCTTTTGTATTGATTATCAGCAATTTCAAGGGCGACTTTTTTACTTTCTAAATTTGCTTTTGTGCTTTCAAGCTGGGCTTTGGTGATATCAAGCTCGTTTTGCTGTTTGTCTTTATCAATTTGAGCGATTAAATCCCCAACCTTAACCCTATCACCAATATCTACATAAAGTTTGATAATCTGCCCGCTTACTTGAGCGCCCACATCAACTTGTTCTTTAGCATACACTTCGCCTACTGCTTCTATGCTTTGTTCTATGTTGGTTCTGCTCACGGCTTGAGTGATATAAGAGTTTGTGTTTGTATTATAGAAAAAGAAATAATACACGATCAAAATGATAAGTATCAACGCAACGCTTGCTAAAATAAGCATTTTATGAGCAAGTAGCCTTGACTTTAATTGCAACAAAAAATTCAAACTAAAAACCTTTTATCAAAATTTAAAAACATAATTTTAATCTTAAAAAATGAATTAAAGGTGAATTAAATACAAGTTTCAAAAAGTAAGGCAAGCTTTTAAGTCTTAGGTTAAGGTGTAGATGAAGAGGGTTGTTTTACCAGTGGTTTTAATGAAGCGACTAAATTGCCAAAGGATGATAAAATTTATACAAAAAGAGCTAAGAGTTTTGTAAATTCCATAACAAGTTTAGAAAAAAATCCTACTGCTAGAGCTTTTACAAGTGTAGATTTGGCTAAAAGTTTAGCTAGAGCTTATCAAGTTTTCACAACTTGTAGGCAGTATTGAGGGAAATTTCACAAAGAAAGATATTGATACCCCCCCCCCCATTTTTTTTTTTTTAAAAAAAGTAAAAGATAACAATTTAAATTTAAAAAGTCTTGATTTCAATTCAAGTTTGTTTTCAAATTCAAAATGGCTTCAATCTTAAATTTATGTGCCAAATCAACCTTCCTTTGGCGATATTTTCAAGCAAAAAATCCTCGCTAACTTGTTTTTTAGCAACTTCTTGCATTTGAGTGGTGAAAACGCCCTTTTTAGCATAAGACATTTGAGTATTCATTTGATCTTCTTGTTTGAATTTGAAGATAAATGAAGGAAGTTTGAGTGTGAGAAATGAGGAGTGTTTATCTTTTCGTATGCAAAATTTACAATATTTAAAGATAAAAACAGCAAAAACATAAATATTCCCGGCACTAGCATTATTTAGTTTTAGTTCGGTCTTAAGCCTTACACAAGCTCCGTCATTTATGAGGCTGATTTTAGTTTAAATTTGCTTTAATAAAGCTCAATTTAGCTTTTATTTTTGTGCGATTAAAACACCTTCTATAAGCTTTTTAATATCCCCATCTAAAATAGCTTCAACATTGCCAAAAGCTTCATTTGAACGCGTATCTTTAACCTGCTGATAAGGAAAAAGCACATAAGAGCGAATTTGATGACCCCAGCCCATTTCGCTTTTTTCTCCTACTTGACTCGCATCTTGTTGTTTCATAAGTTCTAGCTCATAAAGGCGAGATTTTAGCATTTTAAAGGCTGTGGCTTTGTTTTTGTGCTGATTGCGATCGTTTTGGCACTGCACCACTATGCCACTTGGAAAATGCGTGATCCTTACAGCTGAATCGGTTTTATTAATATGCTGTCCTCCAGCTCCGCTAGCACGGTAATAATCCACTCTTATATCTTTGTCAGCAATTTCTATTTCTATATCATCATCAAGTTCAGGGCTTACCATAACGCTACAAAAGCTTGTGTGCCTTCGTCCTGCACTATCAAAAGGGCTAGTTCTTACAAGGCGATGTATGCCATTTTCAGCCTTTAAATATCCATAAGCATTGACACCTTTTACCAAAAAGCTAGCATCTTTTAGCCCAGCTTCTTCGCCTTCTTGAAAGTCTAAGGTTTCAACCTTAAAGCCCTCTCGCTCGCAAAATCTTAGATACATTCTATAAAGCATACTTGCCCAGTCATTGCTTTCTGTTCCACCAGCTCCGGGGTGGATGGAAATAATGGCATTTTTATTGTCATTTTCATCGCTTAAAAGCATAGAAATTTCAAGCTGACTGATATGCTCTTCAAGGCTTTTAGAATCCTCAAACAAAGCTTGAAGTGTATCTAAATCATTTTCAGTATTAGCTAGATCAAAAAGTTCATTGGCGTCATTTAGGGCATTAAAAGCATTTTCATAATTTTTAAGCAAATTTAAAAGCTTAGTTTTTTCTTTGCCAATGCTTGCTGCATTTTTAGCATCCTGCCAAAAATCAGGCGAGTTTTCAAGCTCTTCTATTGCTTTTAAACGCGTTTTAAGCTCATCTGGCTTGATGATAGATGCGATATTGCCGACTTTATTTTTTAAGCTTTTTAAAAGTTCGCTATATTCATAAGTATCCATTTTATCCCTCAAAAAACCTAAATTCTAACAAAACTTGGCTTAAAGTTTGAAAAAATTTGTTGTGATATAAAAACTATATTCATAAAAACTTTTGCAAACTTAAAACAATTTTAGCTATAATTTGTCTTTAAATTTCTTAAGAGGAAGATTATGCCAAAACTTTACCTGCAATCTTTGGGCTGTAATAAAAACTTAGTTGATAGTGAGATTATGCTTGGTCGGCTTGAAAATTATGAGCTTTGTGATGAGCCTCAAAACGCCGATGTTTTGATAGTTAATACTTGTGGCTTTATCAAATCTGCCAAGATAGAAAGTGTAAATGTCATTTTATCTTTGCATGAGCAAAGAAAAGATAATTCAGTGCTTGTCGTAACTGGCTGTTTGATGCAACGTTATAAAGATGAGCTTGTTAAGGAGCTTCCTGAGGTTGATTTATTTACTGGCGTGGGCGATTATGATAAGATCGATGAGATTATATTTAAAAAGGTGAATTTGTTTTCAAACTCAACGTATTTGCAAAATGAGCAAAGCAAAAGGCTTATCACTGGCTCAAAAACGCATGCTTTCATCAAAATCGCTGAAGGCTGTAATCAAAACTGCTCCTTTTGTGCCATACCAAGCTTTAAAGGCAGGCTAAAAAGCAGAAGCATAAAGAGCATAATAAGCGAACTTGAAAGCCTTATAACAAAGGGTTATTTTGACTTTTCTTTCATCGCTCAAGATACTAGTTCTTATCTTTTTGATGAGGGGCAAAAAGATGGACTGATTAAGCTTATTAAAGCAGTTGAAAAGCTAGAGGGTGTGAAGAGTGCGCGCATTTTGTATTTGTATCCAACAAGCGTGAGTAAGGCTTTGATTGAAAAAATCATCGCTTCAAAGGTTTTTGTAAATTATTTTGATATGCCTTTGCAACATATAAATGATGATATGCTTAAAATCATGAAAAGAGGCACAAACAAAAAGGCTTTGCTAGAGCTTTTAAAGCTTATGAGATCAGCAAAAGATAGCTTTTTACGCACAGGCTTTATAGTAGGACATCCTCATGAAAATGAGGCTGAATTTAACGAACTTTGCGAGTTTATTAAGGAATTTGACTTTGATAGAATTAGTATTTTTGGCTATTCTAAAGAAGAAGATACTCGTGCTTTTAGCCTGCCTCAAGTGCCAAGTAAGATCATCAACAAAAGGCTTAAAATCATCGAAAAAATTGTCGATCAAAGCCTAGAAAAAAGTTTTGCAAAAGAAGTGGGTAAAACAAGGCAGGTTGTGATCACAGGGCAAAGTAGCGAGGGCGAGTTTTTCATCGCTGGAAAGGATTTGCGTTGGGATAGGGAAATTGATGGGGAAATTCTCATCAATGAAAGCCTATGTGGCAAGCTAGAACTTGGTAAAATTTATGAATGCAAAATCACTCAAAGCCTAGATAAAAAGCTCATCGCAACAGCCTTAAAAGAGCTTTGATGAAGCTTAGTCAAAAAAGCTTGCAGGCTTTAAGTGGGGGTAAGAATTTACTTGGCTTTTCTTATCAAAGCGATAGCACAGCTTTATTTTATATGCTTTTAGAACAAAATATTAGCTTTGATTTAGCTTTGGTTGATTATGGTACAAGAACGCAAAGTAAGGTTGAAGCAAAAGCAGCTAAAGAACTTGCAAAAAAGCATAATAAGCAAATTTTTATAAGAACTGCTCCAAAGTTTAAGAATAATTTTGAAAAAAACGCAAGGGATTTTCGTTACAGCTTTTTTAAAGAACTTTGCGAGCAAAAAGGCTATGAAAACCTTATCTTAGCCCATCAGTTTGATGATCGTTTTGAGTGGTTTTTAATGCAGCTTAAAAAAGGAGCAGGTTTAAGCGAACTTTTAGGTATGCAAGAGCTTCAAAAAGAGCTAAGTTTTACTTTGGTCCGCCCTTTTTTAAGCATAAGCAAAGACGAAATTTTAGATTTTTTAGAGCAAAATCAAATTTTTTATTTTAAAGATTTAAGCAATGAAGATGAACAATTTGAACGCAATTATATAAGAAAACATTTTTCAAAACCCTTTTTAAAGCTTTTTGCTAAGGGAGTAAAAAGAAGTTTTAACTATCTTCAAAAAGATTTAAATACCTTTTATCAAAATGCTTTTTATAAGGAATTTAAAGGCATAAGCATAGTTTCAAAGCAAGAAAGCTTGATCGCAAAAGCCATTAAAGCAAAAGGTGTAAGGATAAGCGCTAAACAAAGAGAGCAAATGATGAAGCAAGACGGCGTAATATCAGGCAAAATAGCACTTTGCTTTAAAGAAAAATTTGCCTTTGTATTTGAGTATAAAACTTGTGAAAAAATCCCAAAGGAATTTAAAGAAAGGTATAGAAAAGCAGGTATTCCTAAGCTTTTAAGGGCTTATTTTTACACTCAAGGCATTCATGAGGAGGATTTTTTAAATAAAATTCAAGAAAGCTTTAAACTTAAATCATAAAGTTTTAAATTTTGATATAATCT
Source organism: Campylobacter sp. MIT 97-5078 (assembly GCF_006864455.1). Classification (GTDB taxonomy): domain Bacteria; phylum Campylobacterota; class Campylobacteria; order Campylobacterales; family Campylobacteraceae; genus Campylobacter_D. Next base: position 16,853 of record NZ_QHLK01000008.1, on the reverse strand, counting down.
CGAACAAAAAAGGATACAAATGAAAGCTATAGGATCGATCTTAACACCTATTTTAACGATAGCAGGAAGTGATTGTAGTGGTGGGGCTGGCTTGCAAGCTGATCTTAAAACCTTTAGTGCTTTTAAGCTTTTTGGAATGAGCGTTGTAGTAAGCGTTGTGGCTGAAAATACAGCACGCGTGATAAGTTGTTTTGATATACCAAAGCAAATTATTGATGAGCAAATGCAAGCTATTTTTGAGGATATTCCTCCAAAAGCTGTTAAGATAGGTATGCTTGGAAGCAAGGAAACTATAGAATGTGTGAGCGAAAATTTAGCTCATTTTAAGCCGGAAAATATTGTGATTGATCCTGTGATGTTTGCTAAAAATGGTTTTGCCTTAATGGATCCTAAAAATTGCGAACTTTTTAAGCAAAAAATGCTTCGTTTTGCTGATGTTTTAACCCCAAATATCCCAGAAGCTCAGTATTTGTGTGGTTTTGAGATCAAAGATGAAAAAGACATGATAAAAGCTGCAAAAGAGCTTTGTGAGCTTGGAGCAAAGGCTGTTTTGCTTAAGGGCGGACATAGTGAAACAAATGCTAATGATGTCTTTTTTGATGGGCAAAATGTGCAGATTTTTAAGGCTGAGAGATTAAAGACAAAAAATACGCATGGCACAGGTTGCACCTTAAGTTCAGCCCTAGCTTCAAATTTAGCCCTTGGTAAAAGCAAGATCGAAGCGGTAAAGGAAGCCAAAGACTATGTGTTTAAGGCTATAAAATATTCTTTAAATTTAGGCAAGGGTTGTGGTCCTACGAATCATCTTTTTGAGTTTATGGGGCTTGAATGAATTTTGATAAAAACAAGCTTGATTTGAGCTTATATCTTGTAGCAAGCAGGCAAAAAAGAAGCGATGAAAGCTTTTTAAATCAAGTTAAAAACGCTATCTTAGGCGGCGTAAGTGTGGTGCAGCTTAGAGAAAAAGAGCTTAACTCAAGAGAGTTTTTTGAGCTTGGTATGAAGCTTAAAAGGCTATGTGATGAGTTTTATGTGCCATTACTCATTAATGATAGGCTTGATATTGCCCTGGCAATTGAATGTGCTGGGGTGCATTTAGGGCAAGATGATTTAAGCTTAAGTGTGGCAAGAAAGCTTTTAGGAGAACAAAAAATCATCGGCTTAAGTGTAAAAACTCTAGTTCAGCTTGAAAACGCATCAGGGGCTGATTATATAGGCTGTGGGGCGGTGTTTCCTAGCCTTTCAAAAGAAAGTGAGCTTATAGGCGTAAAAGGCGTTAAAGAACTAGCCTTAAATACGAATTTAAGGGTAGTAGCAATAGGTGGCATAGATGAAAATAATGTCTTAGAACTAAGTTCAAGCAAAATCGCTGGCATAGCTGTGATAAGGGCTTTAATGCAAAGTGCTAATGCTTATGAAACAGCTTTAAAGCTTAAGGCTAGCATAATGCAGATTAAGGAGGCTAGATGAGTGTTTTGATGGAATTTTGTATATTTAGCATAAGTGGGAAACTTTCAAAGAGTGCTGAAGTAGCTAAGGTGATAAGGAAATTAGAGAGTAAAAACATAGCTTATAAGCTTAATCCTATGGGAACTTGCGTTGAGTGTAAATCCATGAAAAAGGCTTTAAAAGTGCTTAAAATGGCTTCAAATTGTTTTGATAGCAAACGTTTTTATATCACGGCTAAATTTGATTGTTATGAGGCTAGAAAAGAAGCTTTTGAAAGTAAGGTTAGAGCAGTTAAAGAAAAATTATGATCTATCTTGTTGGAGAAGTTCATTTTGAAGGGGTGCAAAATCTTGTTTTAAATGAAATTTGCTTTTTTGATTTCAGCCTTGATTTAAATGAATTTGACGCTCTTATCATCACTTCAAAAAATGCTATAAAAGCTCTTAAACGGCTTCATATCAAGCCTATAAAAGATTTAAGCGTGTATGCAGTAGGAGCTAAAACAGCTAAAAAAGCTTTAGAATATGGCTTTAAAGAGGTAAAATTTCCTCAAAAAGCCTATGCAAGTGAGCTTTTAGCTGAGTTTAAAGAGGAGCTTAAAGGCAAAAAATGCCTTTATCTAAGGGCTAAAAAAGTGCGTTCAAATTTAGGTAAAGAACTTCTTAATTTAGGTGTTTATTTAAGAGAATGTATAGCCTATGAAAATAAGCCTTTAAAGCCTGATATAAGCTTAATACAACCTGCCATTTTTATCTTTAATGCTTACTCAGCCTTGCGAAATTTCTTGCATTTTTATAGCTTTAATGAAAAAGACATCATCATTTGTCTAGGACAAAGCACAGCAAAAGCTTTGCCACAAGGACTTTTAAATAAAATTTATATCAGTCAAGAGCAAAGTTTGCAAGCTTGTGTTAGCTTGGCTAAAAGTCTAGTAAAGCAAGAGTAAGGCAGGGTTTGAATCTTAATTCTAAATAAAATCGCAATTTTTATAGCCCTTGTAGTTTTAAAATTTTCAAAAAAATACAAAATTTAAGAGAAATTTTAAACTCATTGTAAATACTAAAACGCTATAATCCACCCAATATAAACAAAAGGAGCTTCAAAGTGGCTGATTTGAGTAATGAAGAGTTGAAAGTCTTGCTTGAAAAACGTATCGCAGAGCTTGAAAACTCAGATACAAAAGAAGAAAAAGCAATCAATCCAGAAAGCGTGCAGGCTTTAATCAAAACTCTTGCTTTGCCAAATGATTTTGTGCCTTTAGCACAAAGGGTGTTAGAGCTAGCTCCTCGCATAAATGTGGTGTGGTTGCATTTGGCTGAATGCACCGGCTGTTCTGAGAGCCTTTTTAGGACGACAAGTCCTGATTTAGTCGAACTTTTATTTGACTTTATCTCTTTAGAATACCACGAAACACTTATGGCTGCAGCTGGTTGGCAAGCTGAACACAGCATAGATGAGCTTTTGGCGAGCAAAAAAAACTTTATTTTGGCTGTTGAAGGGGGTGTAGCTCCCATAGATACTTATTTTTTAACCATAGGAGCAAATGGTGAGAGTGGTTATGAAATACTTCAAAAGCTTGCCAATAAAGCAAAAGCTATCTTTGCTATGGGGACTTGCTCAAGTTATGGAGGCGTTCAAGCAGCTACTCCTAATCCAAGCAAAGTATGTGGTATAGCTGAAGTTTTGCGTCAAAAGATCGTGCAGGTGCCAGGCTGTCCGCCAAGCGATATTAATATCGTTGCAAATTTGAGCTTTTACATGCTTTTTCAAACTCTACCAAACTTAGATGAAAGAAATCGTCCAAAATGGGCGTATGGCAAGTGTTTGCATGATATGTGCGAAAGAAAAGCAAAATTTGAAGCTGGAGTTTTTGCTCAAAAATTTGATGATGAGCTTGCAAAAAGTGGGGCATGTTTGTTTAAGGTAGGCTGTAAGGGACCTTATACTTATAATAACTGCCCAAAAGTAAAATTTAATGCTAAAACTTCGTGGCCTGTGCAAGGCGGACATGGCTGTATGGCTTGTTCTGAGGCGAATTTTTGGGATGAATTTGGTTTTTATGAAGAGCCAATGAAAAATCTTACTTCTTATATAGACTTTTCTTTTGCAAATAGTGATAAAAAAGGCTTTGCAAGTCTTGATAAAGCACAAATTCAAAGCGTGCTTGATGATAAGAGAGTGATTTTAAGTTTTGATAATGAGACAAGGCTTTTGTATAAGGGACTTGATGATGAGCCTTGTGATTTTTTGAAATTTGAGTTTGAAAGTAATGTTAAACTTGTGCTTGCAAATATCGCTAAAAATAAACTTGGAGCTTCTTTGCTTGAAACATATAAGAAAGAATTTGCTCAAAATTATGCTTTTATAGAGGCAAATTATGATGATACGCCACGTCCTAGTTCAAATATCTTTAAGTTTTTTGAATACACTCATGTTTTAGCTCGCGGGGAGTTTTTACCAGATATGAAGACTTTTTTAGATTTGGCAGCAAGTTATAAATTCAAGCATATCAGCCCCTTAGATATCAAGCTAAGTTTAAATGATACTGAAGCTAAACTTGATGTAAGCAAGAGCTTTAGAATGCCTTTGATTTATCTTAGCGGTGGGCTTGAGATAGAGGCTTTAGCCTTTAGTGCCTGTGAGCTTATGTTTAAAAATCTTAATCAAGCATTAAAACATTTAAGCCAAAAACAAAATAAAGCTATAGCGTTTAACTTCCCTCAAAGCTACGATCACGCCTTTTTTCAAAGTCAGCTTGCAAGGCTTAATTGAAAAAGCTTGATTAAAAGCTGGAACTTTGAATAGGAGCGTATTTGAAGCTTTCTTGTTTTAGTATCTTTTTAGGTTTTGTAAGATTTTGTTTTCTTTTATCTTAATTTTTGTCTTATATATAAATGAAATTACTTTCAAATCAAATTTGAAAGCAAATTAAGCTAGAGTAAATTTTTAAAGTCTTTAAAGCCACTTTCTTGATCTACTTTTTCTTTTAAAAGAGCGAGAAAGTCCTTTCTAGCAATGTTTTTTGCACCCATGAACTCTAAATGTGGATTATGTACTTGACAATCAATGATAAACTCATAAGGTTCTAAAAGCTCACAAAGCTTTATCATTGCTAGTTTTGAGATGTTTTTTTGAAGGCTTACCATGCTTTCACCAAAAAACACCTTACCTATGATAAGTCCATAAATTCCACCCACTAGTTCGTCTTTTTCATAGACTTCTAGGGAGTGTAAAAAGCTTTGTTTTAAAAGCACTTCATAGGCTTTTAAAAAATTTTCATCAATCCAAGTGTATTTTCTTGTGCTTGCACAAAGTTTGATCAGGGTTAAAGGTGCTTTATCGAGCTTAAATTCATAATGTTTAAAAAAACGTTTGAGGCTTTTTTGTTTGTAAATATCAGCTGGAAAAAGTGTCATTCTAGGATCAGGACACCACCAAGTTGTAGGATTGCTCGTCCAAGGGAAAAGCCCAAAGCGATAGGCTTTAAGCAAAAAATCACTTTCTAAATGAGGGGTTAAAAACACCGGTGCATCACTAGGGGCGTTTAAAAGCTTAGAATACAAACTCGATTGTGCCATTTTTGCCAAGCCTTAGCTCAACTAAACCGCCATTTTTAAGCTTGCCAAATAAAAGCTCATCGCTGAGTTTCTCACCTATTTCTTCAGCGATAACGCGTTTTAAAAGACGCACGCCAAATTCTTTTTTATAGGCTTTTTTGGCTAGGTAAATTTTAAGTTTTTTATCTGCTTTTATGCTGACATTTTTGAGATTTTCACTGATCTCATCAAGTTCTTTTTGCACTATCTTTTCAAGCACACTATCATCTAAATCATTAAAATGAATGATTTTATCGATCCTGTTTAAAAACTCTGGTGCAAAAAAGTCTTTAACAGCCTTTGAGCTTTTTTCTTCAGACCTACTTAAAAAGCCAAGTTCATTGCTCTCTTTTAAGCCTAAATTTGAAGTCATTACGATGATAGTATTTTGAAAATCAGCCCTTAAGCCACTACTATCAGTTAAACTTGCGTTGTCAAAGATCTGCAAAAAGGTATTGCTTAGATCAGGATGAGCTTTTTCAATCTCATCAAACAAGATCACGCTAAAAGGATTTTTTCGCACCGCATTACTTAAAAGCCCACCATCTTCATAACCAACATAGCCAGCAGGAGCTCCAATAAGCCTTGAAATAGCGTGTTTTTCGGCATATTCGCTCATATCAAAACGTTCTAAATGAAGACCTAAGTTTTTTGCCAAAGTCTTGCAAAGCTCAGTTTTTCCAACCCCACTTGAGCCGGTAAATAAAAACACTCCTTTTGGAGAATTGGCATTTTTTAAGCCAGCATAGCTTTGTTTTAAAGTTGCACAAAGTGAGTTTATAGCTTCATCTTGTCCAAAAATTTCTTTTTTGAGATTAGCATTTAAATTTTTAAGCATTTTTGCCTTATCAAGTTCAAAAACCTTATGTGAATGAGTCATTTTGGCAAGTGTGTTTTCAAGCTCTTTAAGGCTAGCTTTGCTTGTTTTGCGTTTTTCAAGCTTAAAAGAAGCCCCAAGCTCATCAAGTAAATCAATCGCACAATCAGGCAAAAACTTATCTGTAAAAAACTTTTTACTAAGCTCTACGCAAGCTTGTAGCACCTCATCATCAAATTTCACGCCGTGGTATTTTTCGTAAGTGTTTCTTAAGCCTTTTAGGATTTGCAGGCATTCTTCTTTGCTTGGTTCATCAACATCAATCTTTGCAAAGCGTCTGCTTAAAGCCTTGTTTTTATCAAAAGAGTTTTTATACTCCATAAAAGTTGTCGCGCCGATACATTTTAGTGTGCCATTGCTTAGAGCAGGCTTGAGTAAATTTGACATATCAGTATGACTTTCATTTGCTGCTCCAGCACCAACCATAGTGTGGATTTCATCGATAAATAAAATGGCATTATCTATTTTTTGAAGTTCGCTTACTATATCTTTAAGACGCTTTTCAAAATCGCCTCTATATTTGGTGCCAGAAAGCAAAGAACTAATATCAAGGCTAAAAATCCTTGCATTTTCTAAGTCTTGTGGAACTTTTTTTTGAGTTATTGCTAAAGCTAAACCATCAACGATAGCTGTTTTACCGACGCCTGCTTCGCCTACTAAGATAGGGTTGTTTTTTTTGCGACGCGAGAGGATTTGCACCATTCTTTCGAGTTCAAAATTTCTGCCAATGAGCGGATCTAGTTTGCCTTTGGTGGCAAGTTCGGTTAAATCTGTGGTAAAGTTTTTAAGATTTTCAAGCTCGCTTTGAGTTTTTAATTCTTCGATCTTGTTTAAATTTAAAGCATGCTTTTCAAGCAAAAATTTAGAATAAGTGCGTTCGTCTTTGCTAAGCTCTTCGAGGAAGTCCAAAATTTTTGGCTCTGTGTCAAGCTTGTGTAAGATATCATCTAAAACAACTGAATTTATGGGTTCTATGTCTTTGTTTAGGATTTGATTTTTTTGAGCGATATGATTTTTTAGTTCATTTTCTAGGGCGTCAAAATCTGCATCTGCAAATTCTTCAAAAATTTCTTTAAAATCCGGACTTAGTTTTAAAAGAGCAAAAAGCAAATGCTCGCAAGTTACAAACTCATGGCGGTTAATTGCACTAAGGTGCTTAGCATTAGCAAGGTATTTTTTCAAATCTTCTTGGTATTTCATTCTTCTTCTATCCTTGTTTGAAGTGGAAAATTAGCTATTTTAGCAGCTTGTTCAACTTGTTTTTGTTTTGAAAGGGCGATTTCTTCGGTATATACTCCACATACTCCACTTCCTTGATAATGAATTTCAAACATAAGGCGACTTGCAGCATCTAAATCAAAATGAAAAATATCCATTAAAATCTCGATCACAAAGTCCATAGTCGTAACTTCATCATTTAAAAGTAAAAGCTTAAACATCTTTGGTTCGCTAAGTTCTAGCTTTTCAAGACTTTCAGTTTTTGGCATTTTTTTCCTTGATCGTATTTAAATCCTTTTGCATAAGCTCGGTTGGAATCTTTCCAAGATAAAATTTCACACTTTTAGAGCTATTATAGTAATCGCTTAAGTCTTGATACTCTCCGTTTTGAAGCACGACTTTAAAAGGGAGCTGTTCCATATTTTGATAATTTATATCTTTTAAGACTTGAGCGATAATCCTTTCGTTTTGATCTGAATTACTTAAGAAATAAAACGCTCCAAAATCATGAGCAAACTGCCTCACAGCTTCATCACTCACGCTTTCAAAATGCGTTAAGCCAATGAGGACAAAATCCTTAGCATTATTTTTCCAAAGTTGAGTTAAATAACTTGCCTCTTCTTTACACGGTGCACAAAAAGTGCCAAAAAAATCAAGCATGATGATTTTTCCTTCTTCACCCTTGATAACAAAGCCATTTTGAGTTCTTATAAGTGTTTTACTGCCTCCATTGACGTTTTGTAAAACAAGTTCATCGCCTTTTTGATACTCATCAAACAAAAAGTCATTTTGCACTTGTTCTTGATTTTTACAGGCGATGAAAAAAAGGCTTAATATACCTAAAAGTAAGGCTTTTACATAAAATGCTTTCAATTTTATATCCCCTTTAAAGCTGCTCTTGCTTCAAGATCAGCTTGTTTTTTCTTTAAAACTTCTCTTTTATCATGTAAAGTTTTGCCCTTGGCTAGGGCTAAGCTTGCTTTGACTTTGTTTTTGACGTTAAAATATAGTTCTAAAACGACTAAGGTTAAGCCATCTTGTGAGACTTTGCCAAAAAGTTTGTCGATTTGTTTTCTATGCATTAAAAGTTTTCTTGCTCTTCTTTCTTCGTGTTTAAAATGTGAATTTGTTGTGCTAAGATGAGAAATGTGAGCATTAAGCAAAAAAAGTTCGCCCTTAATCACTCTTACAAAAGAATCTTTTAAATTCGCTCTGCCAGCCCTTAAAGCCACAACTTCACTTCCTTTAAGCACCATTCCAGCTTCAAAACGTTCAAGTATGGCATAATCAAATAAAGCCTTTTTATTGCGTGCAATAATCTTCATCAAACCACCTTAAATACGCTACTTCCACTACCACTCAAAAAAAAGTTTTCCTGCATAAAAGAAAGCATTTTAGGATATAATTTTACACAAATTGTAAATAAATCATTTAAGTGCGTATTTTTATGCTCAAAAAGTTCATGATTTTTAAGTGTGATAAGCTTTGAAGCAAGCTTTTCATTGGCTTTATAATCATGTGGGTTATGATCAAATTCTTTGTAAATCAAAGGGGTTTTGCACTCTATATCTGGAAAAATAAATTCAAGTTTTGGTAAATCATCTTCAAACTCTGTAATGAACTGCCCTGTGCCACTGACATTAGCACACTTATATCGGCTTAAAAAAAACGGCACATCAGAACCTAAAGAAAAGCCAATTTGCATAAGTTTTTCTTGAGGAATTTTTAAATTTAAAGTCTCATTCATTAGCATTAAAAAGCTAGCTGCATCGCTACTTCCTCCGCCAAGTCCCCCACCTTGAGGGATATTTTTGATGAGTTTGAGGCTATATTTGGCAAAGCATTCTTCAAGCTCGTTTTTAAATCCAGCTTTGCAAAGTGCGTTAAAAGCTTTGAAAATGATATTATCTTCGCAGTAAAAATCACTTATAATCTCAAAGCCAGCCTTTGATTTTTCAGTGCTTAAAAAGAGCTCATCAAAAAAATCATAAAGCAAGATAAAACGAGAGTGTAAAAGATGATAGTTTCTCTCATCAAGTCCAATAAGTTTTAAAAAAAGATTTGCCTTGGCATACGCTTTCATTTGTTTTGCTTTAGCTTTTGACTTAGATTATCAAGTTTGATATCAGAGCTGATGATAGAGTGTAGGTTTTCATCCTTAATCTGTGTGATAAGCTCTTTTCTCAGTATCATTAAAGACCTTGGTGCTTCTATACCTATTTTAACATATCCCTTGCCAATTTGAATGATTTTGATTTCTACATCCTCGCCAATTTGCACGCTTTCATTTTCTTTTCTTGATAAAATCAACATTTTTCCACCTTGTTTAAAAGATAAGTTACTTTTTTATCCTTGATGCGAATCACACTAAAAAAATCCTTATCCTCGATAAAATACTCACCCTCATCTTGAATTTCAAGCTCATCAAGATTGATTTTTGTGCCATTTTCAAGCTTATTTAAATCTAAAAGCGAGTTTTGTTTTAAATTTAAATATTCTAGCACATTTAAGCTTTTTTCATCATTATATACAAATTTTCCCTCACTTAGTCTTTCAAGTGCACTTAAAGTGGCTTTTACGCCAAGCTTTAAAGCGATAATTTCACAATATGACCTTACATATGCACCCTCACTAACGCTAAGCTCTATGCTTAAAAAAGGGTGCATGTAATGTAGCATTTTACACTCATAAATGTGCATTTTGCATGTTTTAAGTTCAGCTTTTTCGCCTCTTTTAGCTAGCTCATAGGCTCTTTTTCCTTGCACTCTTTTAGCACTAAATTGAGGTGGGATAAACTCAAGTTCGCCTTTGATAAGCGTGCTTTTGATTTGTTCTTTGCTAAAGGCTAAAGGCAAGGTTAATTCTGTGATATTGTGTTTATCAAGACTTTTTGAGCTTGCTCCTAGCCAAATCGTTGCTTTGTAATGTTTAGGCGTTTTGTCTAAAAAGCGAAAGAGTTTGGTATATTGATTAAAAGCGATGATTAAAACACCTTTTGCGAAGGGATCAAGTGTGCCTGAAAAGCCTGCTTTTTTGACTTTGTATTTTTTCTTTAAAGTGCTTAAAAAGGCGTTTGAGCTAATATTTGCTGGTTTATACGCTACAAAAAGTTTGTTCATGAAATTTTTTCTACAAAAGAAGCAAGTAAGGTTCGTTCTATGCCACCAAAATTTATGCCAAGTTTTAATTCGCCTTTGTTAATCACACTCACTACCCTACCTATACCAAAAATTTTGTGTTTGATCAAATCACCTTTCTTAAATTCGGTATTTTTTGACTCTTCTTTTTTATCTTTGTTTTCATTTGTGATTTCATCTAAGAATCTACTTTTGCGAATTTGTGCTCTTGAACTTCTAAAAAACCTCGAGTGAGCATGGCTTAAAAACAAGCCTTTTTTAGCTCTTGTAATGGCTACATACGCAAGTCTTCGTTCTTCTTCAAGCTCGTTTATATCATTTTGTAAAGGAAAAAAGCCTTCCTCAAGCCCTATAATAAAAACATAATCAAACTCAAGCCCCTTGCTTGCGTGTATGCTCATCAAAAAAACACTTTCGCCTTCTAAATCATCTTGATCGCTAAGTAAGGAAATTTCATTAAGCAAGTCCTCTAAGCTTTCATACTCTCTTGCTTTTTCTTTAAGGCTGGCAAAAAACTCGTCCATATTTTGCACTCTATCCTCGCCATCAATGAGATTTTTATAATACTCCTTTAAGCCAAAGCTTTTTTCAAAACTTACAAATAAAGTCTTTAAATCTGTATTTTGGCTTAATTCACGCAAGTTTTTAAGCTCGTTTGCAAAATTTTTTAATTCTTCATTGAGCTTTGCACTGAAAAAATTCGTATCAAGCACGCTTAAAAGGGCTTGAAAAAGTGATTTTTTTTGGGTTTTGCCTAAATTTTCAAGTTTTTCTAAAGCCTTATTGCCAAAGCCTCGTTTTGGACGGTTGATGATACGTTTAAATGAAAAGTTATCGTGCGGATTATGAATAAGTCTAAGATAAGAGATCATATCCTTAATCTCCGCTCTTTCATAAAAACGAATTCCGCTAAGTATCTTAAAAGGGATTTTTTCACGCATAAAAGCTTCTTCAAGCGAGCGAGAAAGGGCATTCACCCTGTAAAGTATGGCAATTTCACTTGCTTTTATACCTTGAGAGAGAAGTTTTTTGATCTTTGAAGCGATATAACTAGCTTCAGCTTTTTCATCAAAATTTTCTATGATTTGCACTTCTTCGCCCTCATTTTTAGTGCTGATGAGCGTTTTTCCTAACCTTGTTTCATTGTTGGCTATCAAGGCGTTTGCAGCTTTTAGAATTTGAGAGCTTGAGCGGTAATTATGCTCTAATTTTATAAGTTTAACCTTATCAAACTGCTTTTGAAAATTTAAGATATTTTCTATCCTTGCTCCACGCCAAGCATAAATGCTTTGATCATCATCGCCTACAACGACTATATTTTGATGCGTTGCACAAAGGCTTTGTAAGATGGTGTATTGTAAGGCATTTGTATCTTGATATTCATCAACCATTATGTATTGATAGTGCTTGCTTTGCTCTTTTTTAAAATTTTCATCAACATTTAAAATCTTACTTGTTAAAAGCAACAAATCATCAAAATCCACAAGATTATTTTGCAGTAAAAAAGTCTCATAGAGCTTATATACTCGTGCAAGCTCTTCAAGAGTGTCTGGGTTTGGATTAGTGTCTGGATTTGGATTTTGGTTTTTAAGGAGTTCTAAGTCTTTAAAAAAATCCTTTACACTCTTAGCTTCGTTTTTAAGTTTTGAGATATACGCGCTTAAAGTTGAGCTTGAAAGCTTTTTATCCTCATTGATTAGTTCTTTTATAATGCGTTTTTTATCCTCACTATCAATGATAATAAAATCATTCTTACGTCCAAGTTTTTCTATATGAAGCCTTAAAAATAAAAGTCCAAATTTATGAAAAGTGCAAAGTAGAGGACTAGCAAGCTTTTGTTTTTGAATGAGTGCTAAGGCTCTGCTTTTCATCACATTTGCGGCTTTGTTTGTAAAGGTTAAAGTTAGACTTTGGTTTGCGTCAATGCCTATTTCATCGATTAAATAAGCTAGGCGGGTGGTGATGGTTTTAGTTTTTCCAGAGCCTGCTCCAGCTAGGATTAACATAGCTCCTTCAAGGTGGCTTGCAGCCTCTTTTTGGCTCTCATTTAGTCCTTCAAAGAGTTTCATTTCTTAAGGCTGTCTTTGTTTTTTGGATTTTTTAAAAAGATATTGATCGAGTTTTGAGTGAGCTCCTTATCATCTTTTTTTCTTTCATAATGAGAAAAATTCACAAAAACAACATCATTTTCGATCTGAATTTGTGTGATCGCTCCTAGATCAATGCTTACAAAGGTAGCAAAATCATCAAGTCCAAAACCAGCATGAAAGGTGATTTGCTCTTCATTAAGTTCAATGCTTTCAAAGGTATAACCAGCCAAAGCAAACAGAGCATAAGGATTTTTTTTAAGGTCTAAATGCTCGGGCAAAGGTGGATCAAAATCGATAAATTTTGTCTTTGCAACTACACCAAATTCGCTTTTTTGAGTTATTAAGCTTTTGATAACCTCAAAGCAATGTTTTTGCATAAGTTTTACAAAATCAGCATTAGCAAGGAAATTTTCTACTTTCATTCAAGCTCCATAAATTCATCAACAAGTTTTTTTATCTCTTTTATGCCTATATCCCAAAAATACTTATCTTCTATATCAAAGCCAAACATACCAATAAGCTCTTTTGGATCCTTACTGCCTCCTAAAGATAGCATTTTGATATAAAGCTCGGTGAAATTTTCGCATTTTTTACTCTTATAAAGCCCATATAAAGCCAAAACAAGAAGCTGAGCATAAGCATAAGCATAGCAATAAAATGGACTATGGATAAAATGTGGGATATAAGACCACCAAGAAGCGTATCTTTTGCCTAAAATTACGCTATCTTGAAACATTTTTTTACTTTCTTGCATCCAAATTTCATTGATTTTTTTGGTGCTAAGTTCTTCAGTATGAGCGTGAATTTTGCGTTCAAAGGTGGTAAAATTGATCTGTCTGTAAAGTGTAGCAAAAATATCTTCAATCTTTGCTGCATAAAGCCCTATAAGCTCATCTTTTTTTAGCTCTTTTTTTAAGAGATCAAAAACAAGCATTTCAGCAAAAACTGAAGCTGTTTCAGCTGTGGTTAGGGGCGTGTCTTGATTAAGATAGCTCACATTATAAGAAAGTTTTTGATGTATGGTATGTCCAAGCTCATGAGCAAGAGTAAAAAGATCGCGTCTTTTTTTGGTATAGTTAAGCAAGATATAAGGGTGCGTATCAGGCGTGGCTGAATGTGAAAATGCCCCACCTCTTTTGCCTTCTTTTGGGTAAATATCAATCCATTCTTTTTCAAAAGCTTCATTTGCTATGTTAAAAAAAGCCGGGCTGAAATTTTTAAAGGCTTTTAAAACTATGCTTTTTGCCTCGCTAAACTCCATGCTAACATCCTTACCAATAGGAGCGTATCGATCATAATCTTTAAGCGTTTTAAAGCCTAAAATTTGCTTTTTCTTTTTATAAAATTTGCTGACTAAATCAAAGTTTTTTTCTGTGCAGTTGATAAGTGCATCAACGCTATTTTGTGAAATTTGATTGCTTAAATGTCTTGGTTCTTCAGCATTTTTAAAGCCTCTTAGCTTGCAAATACTTGCTCTTTCAGTTTTTATCATATTGTAGATATAAGTTAAAAGCGGGGCATTTTTTTCAAGTGCTTTGCTAAAAGCTTTTGCAGCCTTTTTACGCACCTTTCTATCAGCATTTGACATTTTGCTCAATATTTCTTCTTCGCTTAAAAGTTCGTTTTCAAAAGGGATTTTAAGCCTTGCTAGGCTTTCATCAAATAGCCTTGAAAAAGCTTGTGCTCCTGTGTTTGAAAGATTTAAGATGATTCGCTCTTCTTTTTGGCTGAGTTTGTGTTTTTTGTTTTTTAAAAGATTATTGAGATAAAAGCTATATTCTTTTAAATTGTTTGCAAATTCTTTGCTTTTTACTTCGTTTAACTCGCAAAACTCAAGTTCGAAAAAGAGTAAATTTTCCTCACTTTGTTTGCATTCATTTTCACATTTTGCTAAAAAGCTACCCTTACTTGTATCGCTTGCAAAATTTAAATACGCATAAGTCATGATTTTACCAACTTTGATTAAAAGCTTTTCATACTCTTTTATAACTTTTTCAAAATCTTGACAAGAAAACATTTCAAGCTTATTTTTATAGTTTTGCTTAAAAGCTTCGCTTTGTTTTTGTGTCTCTTGTATGGCTTTTTCAAGCTCATTTTCATTTTCAAATAAATGCTTTAAATTCCAATTTTCTTTCATTATCATTTTTCCTTTATTCATTTTCTAAGATAAGTTTTCTTAAAGCTGCCATTCTAATGGCTACGCCGTGCTTGACTTGCTTTAAAACCAAAGAGCGAGGATCGGCTAATACTTCATCGCTAATGTCTATATTTCTATGCACTGGTCCTGGGTGTAAGATGATAACTTTTTTATCTTTAATCAGTTCTTTAGTGATACAAAAATCATTTGCATAGTCTTTTAAAGAACCATACATTTGCTTTTGATGTCTCTCGGTTTGGGTCCTAAGGCTCATGATAATATCAGCTTGATCTATCGCTTCTTTAAGTTTATAAGTTTTTTCAAGTTTGACATTTGGCATAAAATGAGGCGGAGCAACTAGGATGATCTTTAAGCCAAAACGACTTAAAAGCTCTATATTTGAAGCAGCTACTCTTGAGTTTTTGATATCTCCAACGATGATGATAGTTTTATTTTCTACTTCATTCTTAAAAGCTTTCATGATAGTGAAAAGATCAAGTAGGGCTTGTGTAGGATGAGCGTGCTTGCCGTCGCCTCCATTTAACACCGGACAATGCATATAAGAAGCAAGAGAAGCAGGCACGCCAGCATGCTGATGACGTACCACTATGGCACTTGGACTCATCGTATCTAAAATTGCAGCTGTATCAAAGAGGGTTTCGCCCTTGCTCGAACTTGATCTTGAGACATCAAGACGCAAAACTTTAGCGTCAAGTCTTTTTGCGGCTGTTTCAAAAGAAGAAAGTGTGCGAGTTGAGTTTTCAAAAAAGATGGTCGTGATACTTTTACCTTTAAGCGTATTTCTAGGCTTTTCATCTAAATACTCGCTCGCTTCCTTAAAAAGCTCTAAAACCTCGTCTTTACTAAAATCCTTTGTTGTGATGAGGTGTCTCATAGCCTCTCCTATATCTTTAAATTTAGCTCATTTTGAGAACAAATCGCTGTAAAAAGAACATCAGTGGAACTATTTAAGGCTGTTTCGACGCTATCTTGTATCACGCCTATGACAAAGCCTACAGCCACAACTTGCATAGCGATATCATAGTCAATATTGAACAAAGAGCAAGCCAAAAGGTATAAGAAGTAAAGAGCCTCCAGCCACCCCACTAGCCCCACACGCTGCAAAAGTAGCGATTATACTTAAAAGTATAGCTTCAAAAAAGCTAACATGTATGCCTAAAGTGTGAGCTGCTGCAAGGCTTAAAACAGCTATGGTTACAGCTGCTCCAGCCATATTTATTGTAGCTCCTATTGGGATAGAAACCCCATATAAGTCTTTATCCACGCCAAGCTTTTCACAAAGCGCCATATTTACAGGGATATTTGCAGCTGAACTTCGCGTGAAAAAGGCAAAAACTGCACTTCGTTTAAGGCAGATAAAGATGAGCGGATAAGGATTTTTTTTCGTAACGATAAAAACGATGAGAGCATTGATGATAAAAGCCACAAAAAACATAGTCAAAACAAGCACTACAAGCAGTTTTAAGTAACTATTCAAGCCAGCTGAACCAGTGCTTGCGATAGAATGAGCCACTAGGGCAAAGATACCAAAAGGAGCAAGTTTGACGATGAAATTAACTATCTTTAAAACACCATGATTGATATCAACAAATAGTTCTTTGGCATGAGCTGAGCAATGTTTCATCGCCATACCAAAGGCTATAGCCCAAGTTAAAATGCCTATATAGTTGCCATTTGCAAGGGCATTGATCGGATTGTCAACGATCTTAAAAAGCAAGTCTTTAAAAACCATATCTATGCTTTCAGGCGAAGAATTACTCGCCTTTTCAACTCCGCTTAAAACAAGCTCAACAGGGAATACAAAGCTTATGATAACAGCACTTACTGAGGCTAAAAAAGTGCCGATGATATATAAAAAGATGACATTTTTCATCTTGTGATTGCTTTGAGAAAAGTCTTTGGTGCAAAGCGAAGTTGCTATGAGTATAAAAACTAAAATAGGTGCAATAGCCTTTAAAGCTCCTATAAATAAGTCGCCCAAAATACTTATATAAGGCACAAATTTAGGCACAAAAGCCCCAAGAAGCACACCAGTAATGATGCCGATGAAAATTTGTAAGATCAAATTGCCATTTTTATAGTTGTGAATTAGGTTTGAAAGCATGCAAAGCCTTTCTTTCTTTTAAAATTGCAAAATTTTAGCAAAATCAAGCTTAAATTCAAAACTTTTTCAAATTTATTTATCTTTTCCCAAACTTTTTCAAAAAACTTCCTTTCGTTTTTTTTTTTTTTTGATATAATACCCTTTCATTTTTAAAAACCAATTTAAAAACCAACAACTGCTTTGTCACTAAAAATATATTAAAAAACTACAAATAAGGAGAAAAA
>NZ_QHLK01000007.1 GCF_006864455.1 Campylobacter sp. MIT 97-5078 | reverse complement strand
AAAACGAGTGAAAATAATACTGATCAAGATGAGTTTAATACAAGCAAAACTTTATCTTATACTGATATAGAAGCTGAAGTGGCTTGGGATTTGAATTTGGCTTTGCCGAAAAAATATAAATTTATCTATTTTCGAATTTGGGGTTGTGCTAATCACTCTACATTTTCATACTTGCATGAGTGCGGTTTTATAGTATTGGAAGAGTTTTCTAGTTTTTGTGATAATAAGGAGAGATATTTTTATTTTTATTACAGGCTTTTGGGTGAAAAAGCTAGGTTTGTTATCTCTATTTTAGCCTCACGATTAAAAGATGATAAAATACTTTATTTGCTTGATGCAAAAGCAAAAGTATTTATGGTGTTGAGAGATCCTTTTGGGATATTAAAAACCTGGGCAAATCATACCCACCCTAATCAAGCCAAGATAAATCCTTTTAATCTAAGCTATAATCCAGTAAAAATCCTTGATAGTGTAGCTTATGATGCAGGAAAGTGTCCAAATGTTGAGGCTATGCATTATGGAGCTCTTGCTTATTCTTTAAGGATTTATGAGTATTTATTTTTCTTTAAAAATCGTGAAATTATAGCCATAGATGCTAAGGATTTAGTCCCTCAAGCTGTTATGCAAACTTTCACAAAATTAAGTAAAATTTTAAATTTTAAAATGCCAGAAAATGAAAACTATTTTAAGGACAAGAAAAATTCCTCAACCTTGCATTTTTTGTTGCCCTTAACTTTGATTTTAGATGAAAATGATATCGATAAGATAGAGGATTTAAGCTCTTTAAGTTTAGATGAAAAAATTTCAGTTATTATTGCTACACCTTTGCAGTCATGGCGGTATGATAAAAAAGAATTTAGGGAGTTAGAAGTTAAGGCTAATCAAGAATGTAAATTTTTTATATCAAAGAATGATTATGAAAAATTGCAAGGCAACAAAAAACTTTTTGACTTTAGTTTAAAATACTTACAAAAATTTTTACACTCATTAGATGAAAGATTAAAGATAGAAGCACAAAAGCAAATTAATGAAAAAGATATACTCGAATATTTTTATGAGAATAAAGAGCAAAGAAAAAAATACCAAAAGATTTTTAAGCAAAATTTTGATTTTTTTGATCAACGTTTTCCTCAAATAGTCCAAAGCTGGAACTATTATCAAAATTTCAATCAGTTGTGCGAGGAGTTGGATGAAAAGGTTTAAAAACCAAATAAGACACAAATTTTAGTTGTTTTTATGCGAATTTATGTTACAATAAAACCTTATCTAAAACTTCAATAGAGGCTTAAAATGGATTTTTTCAAGCTTAAAGAAAACAAAACTAACATTATAACCGAGTGTATAGCTGGACTTACTACCTTTTTAACTATGATTTATATTATCCCTGTCAATGCAAGCATAGTCTCTAATAGTGGTATGCCCTTTGATGCTCTAATCATCGCCACAGCCTTAGTAACCATCATCGCAACTACCATTAACGCCCTTTATGCTAATACTCCTATAGCTATGAGTGTTGGTATGGGTTTAAATGTGTATTTTACCTTTGGCGTGTGTGTAGCTCTAAATATCCCTTGGCAAAGTGCCTTAGGAGCAGTGTTTATCTCTGGTGTTGTTTTTTTGCTCCTTTCTTTTACAAATTTTCGTGTCTGGGTAGTAAAGAGCATACCACAAGACTTAAGACTTGCGATATCAGCTGGCATAGGGGCGTTTATCGCCTTTGTGGCTTTGCAAAATTTAGGCATAGTTAAAGCCGATCAAAGCACCATTGTTGCTTTGGGTGATTTTAAGGATACAAAGGTGCTTTTTGGGCTTTTTGCTTTGTTTTTGGTGATCTTATTTTGGGCTTTTAAGCTTAAAGCAGCTTTTATCTTAGCCATACTTGCAAGCTCTTTAATTGCTTGGATTTTTGGTATAAATGGGGCAAGTTTTCCAAAAGAAATTTTTTCTTTGCCAAATTTAAGCGGAGAAAATGGCTTAAGTGAAATTTTTCTTAAGCTTGATATAAAAGCTGCCCTTGAGCTTTCTATGATACCTATCATACTGACTTTTTTTGTTACTCAGCTTTTTGATGGGGTTGGCACGATTACTGGTATTGGGGTGCGGGGTAAAATTTTTGATGCTAAAAAAGAAGGAGATAAAAAACTTGGTAAAACCTTAAGTGCAGATGCTGCAGCTTCAGTGATAGGAGCTGGTATTGGCACTTCAACGGTTACAGCTTTTGTAGAAAGCACTTCTGGAGTAGAAAGTGGAGGAAGAACTGGCTTAACTGCTCTTGTGGTTGCGTTTTGCTTTGCTTTGACTTTATTTTTGCTCCCTTTGTTTAAGGCTATACCTTCAAGTGCGATTTATCCGGTGCTCATTATGGTAGGAATTTTAATGTTTATGAATGTTAAGGATATAGACTTTAAAGATCCAGCTGTAGCCGTTGCGAGCTTTTTTATCATCATTTTAATGCCACTGACTTATTCGATCACAACTGGCTTTGCTTTTGGCTTTTTAGCTTATATTTTAGTGCGTATATTTCGCAGAGAATTTTCTCAAATTTCACTTGGCATTTTGGCTTTAAGTGCGATTTCTTTGCTTGTTTTTTGCTTGCAATTTTTTAGATAGGAGATAAAAATGATCGTTTATCCGTATGAGGAATTTGAAAAAGATGTCAAGGTTTTAGCCAAACAAATAAGAAGCGATTTTAACCCAGACGCTATCGTTGCGGTAGCTAGAGGAGGTATGACTTTAGGACATTTTTTAGCTATGCATATCAATACTCGTTTGATTTTTACACTTAATTCTATCCATTATGATGATACTGCAAAGCTAGGGCATATAGAAATCTTTAATGTCCCTGAATTGAGTAAATTTAACAAGGTTTTAATTGTTGATGATATCATAGATAGTGGTGAAACTATGCAAGAAATTTTAAGAATTTTAAAAGAAAAGTTTCCAAACATAGAATTCAAGGTGGCAAGTTTATTTTACAAAGATCAAGCCCTTTTAGAGCCTGAGTTTAAGGTGAAAAAAACAGATGAATGGATAGAGTTTTTTTGGGAAAAGATATAAAACTCAAACTTAAACTTTTAAACACATTGTAGTGCTAGAACGAACTAAATGCTACTTTATAACATTAATTTTACAATTTATTAATTTATGCTAAAATCCTAGCTTTGATTGTTTAAGGAAAAATTTGAAAAAAAATATCTTTTGTCTTTTTTTATGTTTAAGTGTGTTGAGTTTTGCAGAGGACTTTGAGGACTTTGAGCAAGAATTTAGTTTTGAGGTGTATGATCCTTTAAGAGGGTATAATG
The DNA here is from genome assembly GCF_006864455.1 of Campylobacter sp. MIT 97-5078. GTDB lineage: Bacteria > Campylobacterota > Campylobacteria > Campylobacterales > Campylobacteraceae > Campylobacter_D. Next base: position 86,198 of record NZ_QHLK01000007.1, on the reverse strand, counting down.
AAGTGATGACTTCGTTTAATCTTGGCTTTTATAAATATGTTGCTAGACCGGTAAGTAAAGCGTATGGGTATGTTACACCTGATTTTGTAAGATATGGGGTAAGAAATTTCACAAGCAATATACTTATGCCCTTGCGTTTTATCAATAATGCCTTGCAGTTTAAATTCAAAGAAGCTGGCACGGAGCTTAAACGTTTTGGCGTAAATGTCGTTTTTGGCTTTTTTGGTTTTATTGACGCGGCAAGTAAGACAAATATCCCTAAATATCCAGCCGATTTTGGCACGACTTTGGCTCATTTGGGCGTAGGAAGTGGCTTTCATCTCGTGCTGCCTTTTTTGGGACCGAGCAATCTTAGGGACACGCTTTCTTTGCCGATAAATTGGTATTCTAGTCCAACTGGTTATATCGATCCATTTTTATTAAGCGTTGGTGTAAATTCGTATATTATAATGAATGATATGAGTTTTGAACTTGATACTTTTGATGAAATTTATTTTAATACCCCAAATATCTATCCGTTTTTACGCGATGCGTATGAAAAAAGGCGGATTGAGATGAGTAAATAAGGAGAAAAGATGAAAAAAATACTTTGCATACTCTGTTTGAGCGTGTTTTACGCTTTTGCTTTGAAGCTTGAGAGCCTGCCACAAATTATGCAAGAAAACATAGATAAAAGCCTTGTTTTACTGCAAAATGCCGCCAAGGACAAAAGCAAAGCTGCTGATGGGATTTTTAAGCTTTTTGATCCTATATTTGATTATAAACTTATGGCAAAACTCAGTCTTTCAAAAAACTATGATAAGCTTAGTGCGAGCCAAAAAGCCGAATTTGATACAGCTTTTGAAGCCCAACTCAAGGCGAGTTTTACGAGCAAACTTAGCCTTTATACAAATGAACGCATCGAAGTAAAAAAGCTCGAGCAAAAAAACGATACAAGAGTGTGGCTTCACTCGGTTATGGTTATAGACGGCGAAGCTAAAAATATCATTTTTAAATTCTACAAAGCTAAAAATGATGAATGGTTGATCTATGATGTTGATGTTTTAGGCATTTCTATTATACAAACTTATCGTTCCCAATTTGCTGATTTATTTGAAAAAGAAGGTTTTCAAAGTTTGCTTGTTAAGCTTAAAACGATTGATTTTGAGGGCAAATGATCTTTGAAACTCTGTTTAAAATTCTAATCAAACACGCTAAACTTACACTTTGTATAAGCTTTAGTATATGCGTGTTTTTAAGCTTTTTTGCCAGCAAGCTTAGCGTTGATGCAAGTGCTGATAGCCTACTTTTAGAAAATGATGAGGATTTAAGTTTTTATAGACAGATTAATGAGCGTTATAAGAGTGATGATTTTTTAGTGATCGCTTTGCATTTTAAGGATGAAAACCCTTTTAGTGAAACCAATCTTAAAATGATAAAAAATTTACAAAATGAGCTTGAAGCAATCAAAGGCGTGCAAAGAATTTTAAGCATTATTAACGCTCCTTTGCTCACAAGTAAAGACAATGAAGACTTAAAAGCCTTGCTTGAACACATCCCAAGTCTTGCTGATGAGAATATTAATAAAAGCAAGGCTAGAACCGAAATTTTAAATAGTCCCTTTTATCAAAACAATATCATCTCAAAAGATGGCAAAATTACAGCTTTGATTGTGTATTTTGAGCCAAATTTAGCTTATCTTGAGCTTATAAAAGAGCGTCAAAACGCAACAAATGAAGTTTTAAAAGCTCAAATTCAAAACAAACTCGACCTCATAAGCGAGCAAAATAAACTCGAAAATAAAACACGACTTGATACCATAAAAGCCATCACTTCGCGCTATGAAAAGCAAATCGGCACGATTTATCTTGGCGGTGTTAGTATGATCGCTGATGATATGATAAGTTATATTAAAGCTGATTTGTGGGTGTATGGAGTGGCTTTAAGCCTGCTTTTAATGCTTGTTTTGTGGCTATTTTTTCGTAAATTTTCTTTTGTGTTTTTAGCACTTTTAACTTGTTTTGTCTCGCTAAGCACGGCAAGTGGAGTGTTTGCTCTGCTTGGTTTTAAGATCACGGTAATTTCATCAAATTATCTTGCTTTTATGCTTATTATTAGTATTTCTTTGATTATCCATCTTATCACGCATTTTATTCATCTAAATAAAAAATTTCCAAAAGCAAATTCGGCTAGACTTACTCTAGCCACGCTTTTAGCGAAATTAAAACCAAGTTTTTATGCTATCTTAACCACAGCTATTGGCTTTTTAAGCCTCATTTTTTCAAATATAGAGCCTATCATTAAGCTTGGTATAATGATGAGTATAGGCATAAGTATAAGTCTTGTGTTAAGCCTTGTTTTCTTTGCGTGTTTGATGCCTTTTTTTGCTAGCAAGAAGCTTTTTGAGCAAAGCTTTAATTTTGGCTTTTTGGCGTGGTGTGCGAATTTTAGCTTCAAGCGAAAAAAACTTGTTTTTCTTGTCAGTGCAGGGTGTCTTATTATCGCTTTTTTTGGAATTTTACAGCTTAGGGTTGAAAATTCTTTTGTGAATTATTTTAAAGAAAGTTCTGAGATTAAAAAAGGTTTGCTTGTTATTGATGAGTATTTAGGTGGCACCATGCCTTTAGAAGTCGTGCTTCGATTTCAAAACAAAAGCTCACAAGCCACTCAAGATAGTTTTGAAGATGAATTTAACGCACTGGCTGAACAAAAGACTTATTTTTTTAGTGCTGATAAGATGCGTTTGGTTAAAAAAGTGCATGATTACTTTACTCAAAAGGAATTTGTTGGCTCAACTCTTAGCTTAAATAGTCTTTTAATACTTGGTAAAAGCATCAATGAAGGTAAGGATTTAGATGATTTTGCTCTGGCTTTTTTGTATGAAAATTTACCTTTGAATTTTAAAGACGAGCTTTTAAATCCCTTTGTCAATGTCGATGAGAATGAACTTCGTTTTGTTATGCGTATAAAGGACTCTGACGCAACGCTTCAAAGGAATGAGTTTTTAAAAAGTATAAATGAAGAACTTGGCACACTTTTGCAAGGAGAGGCACTTGAGTTTAGGCTTAGTGGTATAATGCTTCTTTATAATAATATGCTTCAAAGTCTCTTTGCATCGCAGTTTAACACTCTTGCTTTTGTCATTATAGCGATTTTTGTGCTTTTCGTGCTGGTGTTTAAAAGCTTTAAACTTGCCCTTGTGGGCATACTTGCTAATATCATTCCTTTAAGTCTTGTTTTTGCTTTTATGGGCTTTTTAGGCTTAAGTCTTGACCTCATGAGCATAACTATAGCGGCTATTTGCATAGGTATAGGCGTAGATGATAGCATACATTATATCTACCGATTTAAAGAAGAGCTTGGCAAAAAAAGCTTACAAGAAGCACTAATAGCGTCCCATCTTCACATAGGTTCAGCCCTCTTTCAAAGCAAGGTTGCCATCATTTTAGGCTTTAGTGTTATGATGAGTAGTAATTTTATCCCAACGATTTATTTTGGCTTTTTAACTCTTATTGTGATGATACTTTTGCTTTTAGGTAGTCTTATCTTGCTACCTAGTTTGCTTTCAAGCTTAAGAGTGCAAAGTAAATAAGTATAAAGCCATAAAAACAACATACACTGCTACTACAATGAATATATATTTGATAAATGCCTTCATTTTTTTCCTTTGTAAAAAGTATTGAGCCAAATTTGACTCAAACTCAAAGCTCTAAAGCGATGAGAAATACCTCGTTTCACGCTTTCATCAAGTTCGCCTAAGGTTTTGGCAAAGCCATTTGGGATAAAAAGGCTATCATAGCCAAAGCCATTTTGTCCTTTTTGTGTATCAATAACCTTGCCATGTAAAAAGCCATGTGAATAAAACTCGCCTAAATTTGAGCTTAAAGCTATGCAGGCTGTATAATGAGCCTTGCTTTCTTTAAGACCAAGTTTTTCAAGCTCCTTGATGAGTTTTTGTCTATTGCTCCCATCATCGCCTTGTGCTGAAAAGCGAGCTGAATAAATTCCTGGCTTATTATCAAGTGCAACGACGCTTAAACCACTATCATCACTTAAAACCACAAATTCAGCCCTTTGCTTTGTGTTTAAAGCCTCAAAGACAGATCTGCTTTTAATCAGGGCGTTTTCCTTGAAACTTCTGCCATTTTCTTCTATTTTAAAAGGCTTTAGCACCTCATTAAAGGCATAAATTTCAAAGCCACTCAGCAAGTCTTTAATCTCTTTGAGTTTGTGTTTGTTTGAGCTAGCTAGAAGTATTTTCATAAAAACTCCAAATTAAAAGCTTTATTATAGCTAATTTTGCTTAAAGAATAAAATAGCATTAATGATAAATTTAGCTAAGCTTAGTAAAATTAAGACTTAAAATTATCAAGGAAAATCAATGCTAAAAAGCGTCTTACCTCTTTCTTTTATCATCGCAACAAGATTTTTTGGGCTTTTTATCGTGCTTCCTGTTTTAAGTGTGTATGCCTTAAAACTTGATAAGGCTACACCTTTTTTAGTAGGCTTGCTCGTTGGAATTTATGCTCTTACTCAAATGCTCTTACAAGTGCCTTTTGGTATTTTAAGTGATAAAATGGGACGCAAAAAAACTATGTTTATCGGGCTTATCATCTTTATTATAGGCTCATTTATCTGTGCTGAAACAAATGATATTTATATCATGCTTTTAGGTAGAGCCTTGCAAGGTGCTGGGGCTATTGGAGCTGTGGCTGTGGCGATGATTAGTGATTTTATTAGCGAGGAAAAGCGATCTAAGGCTATGGCGTTAATGGGAGTATTTATAGGCTTAGCTTTTGCAAGTTCTTTAATCATCGCTCCTTTGCTGAGCGAAAAATTTGGACTTTCAAGCCTTTTTTATCTTAGCATAGCTTTAACTTTACTTTGCATAGTGCTTTTATATACTTGGGTGCCAAAAGAAAGCAAGATCATACAACACAATGAAAAATCGCCACTCAAACGCTTTTTGATAGAGAAAAATTTTGCTTTGATGAATTTGACAAATTTTTCGCAAAAAATGCTTATGAGTATAAGCTTTGTATTTATCCCTTTGATGCTTGCAAGATTTGGATTTGCTTTGTTTGATACTTATCTTTATTCGATGATTGCTGGTTTTGTAGCTATGGGTATGGCTGGAGCTTTAGGCGAAAAAAAAAGGCTTGCTAAGAGTATGCTTTTACTTGGGGTTGTTTTTTTTGCTGTGGCGTATTTTTTATTTGCTTGCGTGCCTTCTCTTTCTTTTTTAAGCTGGGGAGGGTTTGTTTTTGTTTTTGCTGTGGTGCTGTTTTTTGTGGGCTTTAATCTGCATGAGCCTATTATGCAAAGCTGTGCTTCTAAATTTGCTAAAGCTGGAGAAAAAGGAGCAGCTTTAGGCGTGTTTAATTCTTTTGGCTATGCTGGAAGTTTTGTGGGCGGGGTTTTAGGAGGCTTTGTGTTGAGTGAAAAGGCATACTGGTATCTTTCCTTAAGCTTGCTTGCTCTTGTTGTTTTTATCGTGTTTTGGTTTATTTTGCTGTGCTTTCTTAAAAATCCAAGTGATTTTAAAAATATCTATCTGCCTTTAAGTCAAAAACTTGATACAAACGCACTTTTAAAGCTTGAGGGCATAGTTGAAATTTATGAAAACACGCAACACAAAGTTATTAAATATGACTCAAAACTTATTGATGAAAAAGAAATTCAAAATAAGTTTTAACGAAATATTTACAAAGCTTAATTACAATATAAGAAATTTATAAAAAAGGAAAAAAGATGAAAAAGCTTCTTAGCCTTTCAACTCTTACATTAAGTTTAGTTTTTTCTCAAGCATTTGCTGATAAAAACGATGAAGCGATTAAGTTTTATACTGATTTAATTAAAATGCAAATGCCAAATGCCAAAGTCTCGGTTTTAAAAAAAGAAAAACTTGAAAACTCAAATATCACAAGTGTAGAGCTAAGTATAAAAGTTGGCGAACAAAGCACGCAGGATATTATTTTTGTGCAAGATAATTTCATCTTTCCAGAAATTATCGACGTCAAACAAAAAAGAATGTATCGCCAAGAATACGAAATGGCTTCACTAGAGCGACAAAGAACAGAGTTTTCGCAAAAAGCAAAAGCTGTTCTTAAAAACGAAACGCAAATCATCACACTAGGCGATAAAAATAAGCCTGTTTTGTATGTTTTTAGCGATCCTGAATGTCCTTATTGTAGAGCTCATTTAGCAGGCATTGAAGAAGAACTTAAGAAAAATCAGCTCAAATTCATCATTACTCCAGTGCATGGAAAAAGTGCCTTTGAAAAAACAGCTTTGATTTATAAAGAAAGCAAGAATGCCAAAACAGACGCACAAAAAATCGCTATTTTAAGAAAATATTATGATGAAAATATCAAAAATTACGATAAAGTTTCTCAAAAAGAACTAGATACTTACTACGCTCTTTTTGAAAAATACCAAAAGCTTGGCTTAAGATCGGTTCCAAGTATCATTAAAGAATAAAAATGCGAATTTGCATCCTTGTCTTTTTTACTCTTTTTATTTCAGCGTGTGCTTCTAAGGTTGAAAGCTTTATGCAAACGAGTAATGAAGGCATTTTTATCAAAACCACTTTACCAAAAAGCATAAGTATAAATTTACAAAATCCAGCCCAAATTCCAAATATGCTTCAAGCAAAACTTGAAAATGCCCTTGTGAATAAGGGCTTTAGTATAGCTGCAAATGCAAATACTGCGGACTTTGAAATTTTACTTAATCTTGTTGATTTTAGGAAATTTTCTTATGCAAGAAAGATAAATAGCGGTAGCGTAGGCTTTATATATGGACCTTTTATGAGGGTAGATTATGATTATGAGGTAGAAAATTTCTATCTTTTGCAGGTTAATATTCAAATTACAAACACACTCACAAAAGAAGCACAAAAAACAAGCCTGATCGCTAGAACAAGCTTCCTAGCTAACACAAAAGAAAGCAAAGCTTCCTTAGAAGATAAAATTATCACTCAAATTTTAAGCTTTTTTTATGTATATTAATCCTGCTTTTGCTAGCTCATTACACTCGTTCTTATTTAACCTTTCTTTGTCTCTCTTTTATCATTGCTTTAGAGATATTTCTAAGCTTGTTTTATCTTACGCACTTATACGCTTTGAAATATCTTATAATAACTCGAATAAAAATTATCCACGATCATTAAGCTAGTGCATATTTTTTCATTTTCATTCCTTTTTTGTGTTTAATTTTAGCAATACCCATGCTCAAGCATAGCTTCAGCGACTTTTCTAAAGCCGGCTATATTTGAGCCTACGACGAGATTGCCACTATGTTTGAATTCTTTTGCGGTTTCATAAGAATTATGAAAAATATCTTTCATAATATTATGAAGTTTTTTATCTACCTCTTCAAAGCTCCATTGTGCCATACCTGCGTTTTGTTGCATTTCAAGTTGAGAAGTTGCCACACCGCCAGCATTTGCAGCCTTAGCTGGAGCAAAATGAAAATCCTTTTGAGCAAGCATAAAATTAATCGATTCTAAAGAACTTGGCATATTTGCACCCTCAGCCACAAAACGACAACCATTTTTATAAAGAGTTTTGATGTCGGCTAAATTCAGCTCATTTTCAGTTGCACTTGGGAAAGCTCCATCACACTTTACGCTCCAAACGCCATTTGTGCCTTTTTTGTATTTATCTACACTTACGAACTCAGCACCTTTTTTTGCTTTTGCATAATCACTTACCCTGCCTCGTTTAACTTCTTTAATTTCCTTTAAAAGTTCAAGATCAATACCTTCTTTATCATACACAAAACCAGAGCTGTCGCTAATCGTAACAGCTTTTGCACCAAAGGCAGCAAGTTTTTCTATAGTATAAATAGCTACATTTCCACTTCCTGAAACAGAACAAACCTTGCCTTCAAGCGAATCTTTTGCCTTTTTAAGCATTTCATCAGCAAAATATACACAACCATAGCCTGTAGCTTCAGTTCTTGCAAGGCTCCCACCCCATTTTAGCCCTTTTCCTGTAAGTGTGCCATCAAATAAATTTGTGAGTTTTTTATATGCTCCAAACATATAGCCTATCTCTCGCCCACCAACACCTATATCGCCAGCTGGCACATCAGTATTTGCACCGATGATTTTACTCAGTTCTAGCATAAAAGCTTGACAAAATCGCATAATCTCGCCCTCACTCTTACCCTTAGGATCAAAGTCTGATCCGCCCTTACCACCACCTATCATAAGTCCTGTTAAAGAATTTTTAAAAATTTGCTCAAAGCCTAAAAATTTAAGCACATCTAAATTTACACTCGGGTGAAAACGAAGCCCACCCTTATAAGGTCCAAGAGCCGAGCTAAACTGCACGCGGTAACCTAAATTCGTTTGAGCTTTACCCTTATCATCGATCCACACGATGCGAAATTGAGTAACTTTTTCTGGCACCACAAGTCTTTCTAAAATGCTGTGCTGTTCATATCTTTTGTCTGCCCTTAAAATAGGCTCTATAGAATGTAAAACCTCGGTAGCAGCTTGTAAAAAAGTGGGCTGAGAGGCTTTTTTAATATTTTCTAATACCTTGTTGATGTATGCACCCATTGACTCTCCTTTTGTGTTGAAGTTTCAACCCAAATACTTTACAAAAAATCAGCTTTGAAAATACTTCAAAAAATATTAAATTCATAAAAAACCTAACAAATTTATAATTTATATAAAACTACCTGACTATATCTATAATTTTTTTTTGATAAAAGTTCACAAAATGCTTTTAAAAAAATGTATCATTTTTGCTCATTTTTTCAAAATAAGTGTTAAAATACTTCATAGACAAAAATTTAAAAGGAGAATTTTATGTCTTATGCTAAACTCTTAGCACCTATTGTTATCGGGGTGTTTGTATATTTTTCTCATTATCTTTTTACTTTGCCCGATGGTTTAAGTCTTAATGCTTGGCTTTATTTAAGTATTTTTGTTGGGCTTATTATAGGTCTTATTTTAGAGCCTATAGCACCAGCTCTTATAGGGGTTATAGCTATTACCTTAGCGGTGCTTTTTAAGGTAGGTCCTGTAGGTTCTGGAGATACTCAAGCAATAATTAAAGATAGTGCGGCTATAAAATGGGGGCTAGCAGGGTTTAGCGATTCAGTTGTATGGCTGATTTTTGCTGCTTTTACTATAGGACTTGGTTTTTCTAAAACAGGTTTAGGCGAAAGAATAGCTCTTTATCTTGTTTCCAAGCTTGGAAAATCAACTCTAGGTTTAGGCTATGCTATTGCTATAGTCGATCTTATTTTAGCTCCTTTTATTCCTAGTAATGCAGCAAGAAGCGGAGGGACGGTTTATCCTATAGTTAATTCTATAGCTCCTATGTTTGAAAGCTATGCAGATAAAAATCCGAGAAAAATAGGAGCTTATCTCATATGGATAGGTTTAGCTAGTTGTTGTGTTTCAAGTTCCATTTTTTTAACAGGGCAAGCTCCTAATCCTCTTGCTTTATCACTTATCTCTAAAAGCAATGTTGCTGTTGTGGATTGGCTTAGTTGGTTTTTAGCTTTTTTACCTGTTGGTATTATACTTTTTATACTTACTCCTTTACTTGGATATTTTATTTACCCACCTGAAGTTAGGGGTTCAAAAGAAATAGCTCTTTGGGCAGAAGATAAATACAAAGCCCTTGGAACCATGCCTAAAACTCAAATTTTTATGCTTATTATAGCTCTTATAGGACTTATACTTTGGGTTGGAGCAAGTTTTTTTCAAATCAATGCCACTACTACAGCTTTGATTATGATTATTTTAATGATAGCATGCAAGGTGATTACTTGGCAAGATTTTCTAGCCAATAAACCTGCTTGGAACACCCTTGTTTGGTTTGCTACTTTAGTTACTATGGCTGGGGGACTTAAAAACGTAGGATTTTTGGACTATTTAGCTAATGCTTTAGGACATCAACTTACAGGATTTAAACCTTTCATAGCCATGATTTTACTTTTAATGCTTTTTTCTTGGCTTAGATATTTCTTTGCTTCAGGCACGGCTTATGTAACTGCAATTGTTGCTATTTTTGTGTCTTTAGCAAGTTCTATACCTGATGCAAATCCTGCACAAATTATGCTTATTCTTGTCTTGCCTATGGGTTTTATGGGAGTGATCACTCCTTATGGAACAGGTTGCTCTCCTTTATGGTTTGGTAGTAATTATATAAAAGGTCCTCAATTTTTCTTATTGGGCGGGGTTTTTGCTCTAATTTATATGATAATCTATCTGCTTGTAGGAATTCCTTGGGTAGAATTCATCAGTCCTTATTTAAGCTTTCATTAAAAAATAAGACAAATTTGCTTTAAAGCAAATTTGTCTTAAAGTTTCTAAAAAATTCCAAATATTTTTATATTTCCATTGTTTTAAATTTTAATACGGAGTAAAAACAAATGGAAGAAAATTGTTTTTAAAGGTTTAGCTTTAGGTTCTATGGTGGATTTGCAAGCTCAAATGAAAATTTTTAATTTAAATTAAAAAAGTTTAATTATAAAAAAAGTTAAATTTGAAGTGATAAGGTAAAAATATTATTATAAAATAACATAAAAAAATTATGAAAATTGCAAGTAAAGAAAGGAAAATATGCTTGGCATTGATCTTGGTTCAAACACGCTTCGAGCTATTGAAATGAATGAGCATTTTAAGGCGATAAAAGAAGCTGAATTTGTTATCGGTGCGGCTCGTGATTTAAGTAAGAGCAAAGAAATCTCTCAAGAAGCCATTGAAAGACTTAAAAATGCTTTAAAGGAGCTTGAAAATCAGGGTTTTGAACTTAAAAATGCTCATGCAGTAGCTACGGCTGCGTTTCGCAAAGCAAACAATACTGAAGCGATTTTTAAAGAATTAAAACAAGAATTTGGTGTAAGTTTTAGACTTATTAGTGCTGATGAAGAAGCTAGATTGAGTGTTTTGGGTATGAAAAATGCACTGAAAAACTTAAATTTTATGGAAAAAAATCTTGCATTTTGTGATTTGGGTGGGGCAAGTTGTGAGCTTTCTTTTAAAAACTTCTCGCAAAGTTTTGATTTTGGTATCATTTCTTTTTATGAAAAAGCAAAAGCGAATTTTAAATCTACTCAAAATGTGAATTTGTCAGCCTTTAATGTAAGATATTTTTTAAAAAATAGCACAAATAAAAAGCTTAGACTTGAGTTTTTGCTTAAGGATCAATTCCTTAAACATCTTGCCTTTGAGGCTTTGAAGCAAAGTAGTGAAGCCTTGCAAAAACTAAAGCGTTTTAAGGGTAGGGTTGTAGTGCTTAATTCTGGTGTGCCTACAAGCGTAGCAGCCCTTAAAAAAGGCATTGCTTATCAAAACTATCAAGCAAGACTTATTAATGGCACATTTTTAAGGCAGAATGACTTTTTGTATTTTGCCTTAAAACTCTCAAAGATGAGTAAAACTCAGGCTGATTTTTGGGTAGGAAAAGACAGAAGTCGTTTTCTTATCGCTGGGGCGTTTTTACTCTTTGCTTTGTTTGATAGGCAAAAGCTCATCGTTGTTGATGAGGGTTTAAGAGAAGGTGTTTGTATCGCAGCACAAAATTAGCTATAATTTCGTTTTGCAAAGGAGAAAAAATGAGAAAAATCAATTTTAGTGCAGGTCCATCAACCCTGCCCTTAAATATCTTAAAGCAAGCTCAAGAAGAGCTTTTAGACTATGAAAATAAAGGCTTTTCTATTATGGAGATCAGCCATAGAACCAAAGTTTTTGAAGAATTGCATTTTGAAGCGATGAATAATGCAAAAAAACTTTACGACATAGATGATGAATATGAAGTGTTGTTTTTGCAAGGTGGAGCAAGCCTTCAATTTGCGATGATTCCTATGAATTTAGCTTTAAATGGGATATGCGAATATGTTAATACAGGCATTTGGACAAAAAAAGCCATTAAAGAGGCAACGATTTTAGGCATCAACCACAAAGTCATCGCAAGTAGTGAAGATCAAAGTTTTTCTTATATTCCAGAATTTGAGTTTTCACCAAATGCCGATTATGGTTATATTTGCTCAAATAACACTATCTATGGAACGCAGTATAAAAGCTATCCAAAGAGCAAATGCCCTTTAATCGTCGATGCTTCAAGTGATTTTTTCTCAAGAAAGGTTGATTTTAGCAATATAGGCGTGTTTTATGGGGGCGTGCAAAAAAATGCTGGAATTTCAGGACTTGCTTGTGTGATTATCCGCAAAGATATGCTTGAAAGAAGTAAGCAAAAAAACATACCAAGTATGCTCAAATACAGCATTCATAGCGAAAATAACTCTTTATTTAACACACCACCAACCTTTGCGATTTATATGTTTGCTTTAGAAATGAAGTGGCTTTTAGAGCAAGGCGGACTTGATAAGGTGCATGCAAACAATCAAGCTAAAGCTAAACTCTTATATAGCACTATCGATGAAAGCAAGGGCTTTTATAAAGGGCATGCAAAGGCTGAAGATCGCTCTTTGATGAATGTGAGTTTTAATGTAGCTACGAATGCTAAGCTTGAACCAATTTTTATAGAAGAAGCCCAAAAGCAAGATATGTTAGGGCTTAAAGGACACAGACTTTTGGGTGGAATTCGTGCGAGTATTTATAATGCCATCACTTTAGAGCAGGTTAAAACCTTGTGTGAATTTATGAAGTATTTTCAAGGTAAATTTGGTTAAGAGTTTAAAAATGGGCTTTAGTGAAGGTATTGAATCGTCGCTTTTGCCCTTGCTTTATCAAAAAAATCCTTAATAAAATTTTGTCTTTGCTCGTTGATATAGACATTTGCTACCTCTTCTTTAATCTGCTCAAAAGGCAGCGTTTGAGGCTGATGTTTAGCTTTGACTTGGTAAATACTTAGCTCACCGCTATTTTGTAGTATAGGCGAAAATTCGTTGATATTTAGTCTTGAAAGAAAGGCGAGTAAGCGTGGATCAGCATTGCTTGTATTTAAATTTTCTCTATGTTCTTTCACGCCAGAAGCTTTTTTACCACCTTTTTGTAAATTTTCTAAATCCCTTGCTTCATAAGAGCTAAAAATATTGACATCGATACTTGCATAAAGCACAAACTCATTTGAATGTGTTTCAAAATACGATCTCATCACATCTTCACTATTGTCGATTTTTGCTCCGCTTGCTACTGCTTCGTAAAGCTTTTTTCTTTGCATTTGCTTTTTAAAATCTTCTTTAAAATCCTCTAAGCTTTCACCACTTGATCTTAAACTCGCTTGCAGGCTTTCCATACTGCCCCCACTTTGAGTAAGCATTTTGTTTAACTCATTTTCAAATTCAAATTCATTGATAAAAATTCCCATTCTTTTAGCTTCGCTCTCTTCTAAACGATCGTTTATGAGCATAGATATAGCTTGATTTCTTGGCACTTTAAGTTTATTCACCGCTTCGTTAATTTCAAAGGAAGTGATAGGCTCTTTATTAACGATGATGGCAATAGAATTGATTTCTTGTGCGTGATTTAAAGAGAGTAAAAAGCATAAAAAAAAGCAAATTTTTTTCATATCAAACCTTTATTTAAGTATAAATATTGCATTATATCAATAAATTTTTACCAAAGGGCAAAAAATGCAAAATTTAACAACTCGTTTTGCTCCAAGCCCCACAGGATACTTGCATATCGGGGGTCTAAGAACAGCACTTTTTAATTATCTTTATGCACGAAAAAATGGGGGTAAGTTTTTGTTGCGTATAGAAGATACAGACTTAAAACGCAATAGTGAGGAGGCAACTCAGGCTATAATAGAAGCATTTAAATGGTGCAAGCTTGATTATGATGGGGCTGTGGAGTATCAATCCAAACGTTTTGATATATATAAAAGCTATATTCAAAAGCTACTTGATGAGGATAAGGCGTATTATTGTTATATGAGTAAAGAAGAGCTTGACGCACTAAGAACGCAGCAAGAAGCTAGAAAAGAACGACCACGATATGATGGGAGTTATAGAGACTTTACAGGCACGCCACCAGCTGGAATTGCACCTGTTGTGAGGATTAAAGCACCTCAAACAGGAACTATTTCTTTTATCGATGGAGTAAAAGGCGATATAAGCTTTGAAGCAAAGGATATCATAGATGATTTTATCATCGCAAGAAGTGATTTAAGTCCAACTTATAATTTTACTGTTGTGATTGATGATGCTTTAATGGGCGTTAGTGATGTGATACGAGGTGATGATCATCTTTCAAACACACCTAAGCAAATCGTGCTTTATGAGGCTTTAGGCTTTACAATCCCAAAATTTTATCATTTAGCTATGATACACGGCGAAGATGGCAAAAAACTTTCAAAAAGACACGGTGCAACTGATGTGATGGAGTATAAAACTTTAGGTTTTTTACCTGAAGCACTTTTAAATTTTTTAGTGCGTTTGGGCTGGAGTCATGGTGATGATGAAATTTTTTCTTTAGAGGAGCTTAAAAAGATATTTGATCCAAGCCATATCAGTAAAAGTGCTTCAACTTATAGCTTTAAAAAGCTTGAATGGCTTAATGCTCATTATATTAAAACCTTAGTTTTTAAGGAGTTAAATGAGCATATAAAAGAGCTTGGCTTTGATTTTTCTAGCATTAATAAAGGAGAGTTTTTGCTTGATCTTTTAAGAGAAAGGGCAAAAACCTTGCTAGAGCTTATCGACTCTGCAAAAAGTATTATTAATATTCCTCAAACGTATGATGAAAAAGCAGTGGCAAAATTTATTAGCGAAGCAAGTTTAGAGCTTTTAGAGCAGTTTTTAAACTCTTTAAAAGCTGAAAAAACCGCTCATACGATGAAAGCAAATGAATTTGAAAGCTTTACAAATAGTTTTTTAGAAAGCAAAAATGCTAAGCTTAAAGATTTAGCTCAAGCCCTACGCATAGCCATTACTGGGAGTTCAGTTAGCCCTAGCATATTTGAAGTGCTTGAATTTATAGGCTTAGATGAGCTTGAGGCAAGAGTAAATGCCTTTTTAAAGGCGATAAAGAAATGATATTTGGCAAGATTGATTATATTAATTTACTACCCTTGCATATCTATCTTAAAAAATATCCCCTTCCAAATGGCTTTAAAAAGGCTATGGAGTATAAAAAAGGTGTGCCAAGTAAGCTTAATATCGACTTGTTTTTTGCACGCATAGATGCAGCTGTAATTTCAAGCATAGAAAGTGCACGTAAAAAATATCAGAATTTAGACTTTGGAATTTGTGCAAATAAAAAAGTCAAATCTGTCCTTGTTGAAAAAAACACAAAACAAGCAAACGACACAGCTTCAGCAACTTCAAATGTCCTAGCTCGCGTTTTAAAACAAAAGGGCAGGGTAATCATAGGCGATAAGGCTTTAAATCTTTATTTAAAAGAGCCAAATGCTTATGTTGATTTATGCGAGTGCTGGCATAAAAAGACAAATTTACCCTTTGTATTTGCACGTTTTTCTTGTCTTAAAAAAAAGGCTTTATTTGCAAAAATTTTAAGTAAATTTGACAAAGAAAAGACTAAAATTCCAAACTATATACTGAAGCATTATGCTCAAAGTAGGGGTATTAATGAAGCTGATATTAAGGCATATTTAAGGCTAATTTATTATGATATAAAGGTAAAAGAAAAAAGAGCTTTAAAGCGTTTTTTAAAAGAAGCTTCAAAGCTTTAATAAAAGCAAAATTAAGCTTTCAAATTCTATGATACATAATATTTATTTTAAGTCAAATTCAAAGGATAAATCATGCTTTTAGGCGTAAATATCGATCATATCGCTGTTTTAAGAGAGGCTCGAAAGGTTGATGATCCTCAAGTGCTTGAAGCAGCATTTGTGGCTGCAAGATATGCTGATCTTATTACGCTTCATGTAAGAGAAGATCGCCGACATGCCAATGAAAACGATCTTAAAGAGATCACTACATTTTGCAAAAGCGTAGTGAATTTAGAGTGTGCTAATACTGATGAAATGATAGAACTTGCTTTGCATTACAAGCCTTACAAAGTTACTTTAGTGCCTGAAAAAAGGCAAGAACTTACCACAGAAGGCGGCTTAAATCTCGATATAAAAGGGCTTGATAGCAACATTAACAAGCTTAAGCAAGCCGGGATCGAAGTTTCTCTTTTTATAGACGCGAACGAAGTTGATATTTCTAAGGCAAAGCTTTTAAATGCCGATAGCATAGAGCTTCACACCGGAGTGTATGCAAATTTGCACAATGCTCTTTTTAGCAATATCCTACACACATCTTATAAGATCAAGGAATTTGAGCTTGATAAAAATAGTCTAAAACTTAAACTTAAAGATGAATTAGAAAGGCTTAAAACGGCAGCTGTTTTGGCTCAAAGTTTAAATTTATTTGTCGTGGCTGGACATGGCTTAAATTATAAAAATGTCAAAGATATAGCTCAAATTAAAGAGATTAAAGAGCTTAATATAGGGCAAAGTATCATCGCTCGTTCGGTTTTTGTAGGTTTAAAAGAAGCAATTTTAGAAATGAAAAGCTTGATTGTATGAAAAAAATATTTCAAAAGCGTCCAAAACTTGCCATCAGTATAGGTGATATCAATGGTATAGGCTTGGAGCTTTTGCTGACTTGTCATAAAAAAATCTCGAAATTTTGTGAGCCTTATTATTTTATCCATGAAAGACTTTTAAAACAAGGGCTTAAAAAGCTTGATTTGAGCTTAGATGATGATTTTCATATCGTTGAGTTTGACAAGGGCGAGGTGTTTGAATTTAAAGAGGATAAAAGCTCAAAAAAACTGCGTATTTCAAGCTTTATAAGTCCTATTCAAAGTAAAAGTAAGAATAAATTTGATATTCAAGCTTCAAAGATTGATAAAAACAGCGGTTTATACAGCTTTTTAAGTTTTGAAAGTGCGTGTTATTTTACCCAACAAGGCTTTGCAAAGGCGTTAATTACCCTGCCCATTCATAAAAAAGCGTGGCAACTTGCAAATATAGACTATAAGGGGCATACTGGGGCTTTGAGTGATTTTTTTAAACAAGATGCTATTATGATGCTTGGTTGTTCTAAGCTTTTTGTTGCACTTTTTACCGAACATATCCCCTTAAGTGAGGTGAGCAAACGTATCCAAATTCCAGCTTTAACTCGCTTTTTAATTAACTTTTACACACAAACTCATTTTAAAAATATAGGCGTTTTAGGCTTTAATCCACATGCTGGAGATTACGGGGCGATTGGTGGGGCTGAAGAGGAAAAGATAAAAAAAGCCGTGCAGATAAGCAATGTTTTTTTAAATTTAAAAGAAAATCAAAAAAATCAAAATTTTTTAAAAGCATATTTTAAAAAAAATAATGACGCATATATCCTAGAAGGGCTTTTGAAAGAGCCTAAGATATGTGATATGCTTTATCAAAAAATACATATAAAGCATTTTTATATCCCTGAAATTTTAGTCGCTGATACAGCCTTTACTAAGACTTCTTTAAAACATTGTAACCGCCTTGTAAGTATGTATCATGATCTTGGACTTGCTCCGCTTAAAGCTTTGTATTTTGAAAAAAGTGTAAATATTAGTTTAAATTTGCCTATCATTCGAACAAGCGTTGATCATGGCACTGCTTTTGATAAGGCTTATAAAAATGCAAAACTGAGTACAAAAAGCTATGAAGAAGCCATAAAATCAGCTTTAAAGCTGATAAAAACAAGGCATTCTTCATACCATTTTTAAACACTTTCAAGTAATTTTTTATTTTTAAAAGCAAAAAAAGCGAAATCAAGCTATAATGATGATTTAAAAATCATTAAAAAAGGTTTTTTCGTGTTAAGAGATAATGCTGTAGCTTTATTTATCTTTGTTATTAGCGTGATTTGCTTTTGGATATGGGGATATAATTATATCCCAAATTACTATTTGATCTTATTTATTTTAGCGAGTGTTTTTGGCATTTTTATGGCATTTAACATAGGTGGTAACGATGTTGCAAATTCCTTTGGAACAAGTGTTGGAGCTAAAACGATCACGATCAAGCAAGCCTTAATCATCGCGGCTGTGTTTGAGCTTAGTGGGGCAGTATTTGCTGGAGGTGAAGTCACTAAAACTATACGAAGCGGTATAGTTGTTTTTCCAAGTGATTTAAATCCTATGCTCTTTGTCATTATTATGC
Source organism: Campylobacter sp. MIT 97-5078 (assembly GCF_006864455.1). GTDB lineage: Bacteria > Campylobacterota > Campylobacteria > Campylobacterales > Campylobacteraceae > Campylobacter_D. Next base: position 68,136 of record NZ_QHLK01000007.1, on the reverse strand, counting down.
TTTCTTCTCTTTTAAGCTCTGGCTTATGGATCTTTGTAGCGACAAAAAAAGGCTTGCCTGTTTCTACTACTCATAGTATTATAGGTGGTATAGTTGGTGCAAGCGTGGCTATGGGAGCGTTTTATTTTAGTGGGGCACAAACTTTATCTATGGTCAATTGGCTTGAGATTGGCAGGATAGCTTTAAGCTGGGTAATTTCTCCACTTTTGGGTGGCTTGGTTTCTTATATGATCTTTTTTTATATTCACCGCAAAATTTTAAGCCCTTCACAAAAGCTTGGCGAAAACCTTAAAATCATTAAAAAAGAAAAGAAAAATTTCAAAGAAGAATTTTTCTCAAATCTTAAACAAATGCCTCAAAGCGAACAGATTAAAGAACTAAGTGCTATTGTTTTAGATGATGAAGATGAAAAAACAAAAAGTTTTTATAAAAACAAAATGAAAGAGTATAAAGAACAAGAAAAAAATATGGATATTTTTGCAGAAGCTAAAACGCATATCCCTATGGTTGGTTGCGTTGCGGCGATGATTATCGCTTCTATGTTTTTGTTTAAAGGACTTGATAAAGTAAGCACACTTAATGCTATACAAAATGTTTGGATTGTGTGTATCATCGGTATCATCGCTTATATACTTACTTTTGCGGTGGTTAGGATAGTTAAGAAAACAGAACTGAATAAAACTATAGATCGTATTTTTTCTTGGTTTCAAATTTTCACTGCTTCAAGCTTTGCATTTTCACATGGTGCAAATGATATTGCAAATGCTTTAGGACCTTTTGCGGCGATTTTAGATGTGTTTAAAAACGGTGTGATTAATCCAAACTCCCCTGTGCCTTTTGCTGTGCTTTTGATGTTTGGTATTGCTCTTGTGATAGGGCTTTGGTTCTTGGGAAAAGAAGTGATTACAACGGTTGGCTCAAAACTCGCACAAATTAAGCCTGCAACAGGCTTTAGCGCAGAACTTGGTGCAAGTATAGTAATCTTGCTTGCGACACAATTTGGCATACCGGTAAGCTCTACACACATACTCATAGGAGCGATTTTAGGTATAGGTTTGTATAATAAAAACGCAAATTGGACGATAATGAAACCTATAGGCTTGGCTTGGATTATTACTTTACCAGTTGCTGGGATTTTAGGGGCTATATTTTTCTTTGGCTTTAAGCTCGCTCTTGGCTTGTAAGCACTGAAGCGATAAGTTCGAGTGGATTTTTAAATAAAACACCACTTTGAGCTTGAGTAAGGGCATTTGAAATTTGCATTCTACAGGCTGAACATTCTGCACTGATGATTTGAGCTTTGCTGGCTTTGATATCCTCAGCCTTTTTAAGTCCAACTTGCAAAGCCTTATCATAATATTCAGTTTGCATACTTACCCCACCAAAACCACAGCAAGTATCTTTTTGTGAAAGCTCTATGAGTTTAAAATTTGCCCTTAGCAAAGCTCTTGGCTCTTTAAAAACGCCTTGCATTTTCTTTGCATGACAAGGATCATGATAAGCGATAAGCAAGTCTTGTTTGCCCTTTTTTTCAAGCAAGCTTAAAAACTCATGTTGCTCATAAAAATATTTTGTTGCCAAAGTGATCTTGCTTGCAACTTGTTTTGCTCTTTTAGCCCAATCAGGTTGATTTTGCAACTCAAAAAAATGCTCATAATCCACATTTAACATTGCCGAACAAGTTGCTTCTGGCACAATGATAGCTTCAAGAGTTTCAAGTTTTTTTTCAAAATATTCTATATTTTTTTTAGCTAAAACCTCAACCCTTTTAAAATCGCCCGTAAAATACTGAGGTGCTCCACAGCATACTTGATCTTTCATTAAATCCACATTGATCTTAAGCTCTTTAGCAATGATTAAAACTGCTTCAGCCGTGCTTATATAAGCATAATTTGCCAAGCAACCCACAAAAAAGCCTATGTTTTTTGCTCCGCCATTATCTATAAATTCAGGCTGTGAGTTTAAAAAGCTTTTCTTGTTTAAACTTATAAGCAAACGTCCTTTTTTCACCATAGGAAAAGAAAATCTTGCTCTCATACCAAAACTTTTTTGCAAATCACCCTTTTTATCAGTATTTGCAATGCTATTTTGTCCTTGAATTTTAAAAGCACAGCTTTGAAAAACATAACCAAATTTTGCCACTATATCCATAATCTTGCGTTTAGAAAGCAAGAAAAAAGCAAGTTTTTTATACCACGCAATGCCGTATTTTTGAGCCAAATCAAAACGAATAGCCTCAATCGCACTATCAACCCGTAAGCTACTAGGACATACTTGCACGCAATTTGTGCATAAAAAACAGCTTTCAAATATCTTTTTGATATTTTTATCAAGTGCTAATTCTTCTTCTTTTACCGCTGCGATTAAGTCTAAAAAGCCCCTTGGACTAGTTGTTTCATCAGCATTGATCTCATGAATGGTGCAGGTTGGGATACATTTGCCACATTTTACACATGCATTTGTTATATCTTTTAAAAGCATCATTACACCGTTTTTGAAAAAACTTTTTGATCGCGGTATTTTTGCAAATACGCATCAAAACACATAGCGATATTTCTTATTAGTAAAGCTCCTGTTTCGCTCACTTTTAAGGCATTCTCATCAAGGCTAAAAAAGTCTTTGTATTCATCTAAAAGTTCTAAATCCCTAGCAAAATAGGTCTTAAAATCAATGCCAAATTCACGCTCAATACCTTTGATATCAAGAGTAAAATTTGCCATCAAAGACATAATCACAGCCTTTCGTATCTTATCATCATCATTTAAAAGCACGCCTCTTTCAAAAGGAAGCTTACCCTCATCAATAGCCTTTTCATAACTTGGCATATCTTTATAATTTTGTGCGTAATGACTTATGCCTTCTCCTATGCTTGTAAGCCCAACACCGATTAAATCCGCTCCACCTTTAGTAGTATAGCCTTGAAAATTCCTATGCAAAGAGCCATTTTCTAGAGCTTTAAAAAGTTCATCATCTGGTTTTGCAAAATGATCCATGCCTATCATTTTATAATGATTTTTCGTTAAAAACTTTTCGCAGTATTCTAAAATTTCAAGCTTAACATCTGGACTTGGTAGGGTTGTTTCATCAAATTTGCGCATATTTTTTTTAAGCCAAGGCACATGAGCGTAATTAAAAATCGCAAAGCGATCCGGATTTATAAGCAAGGCTTTTTCAAGAGTTTTACTAAAGCTTTGCAAATTTTGAAAAGGTAAGCCATAAATTAAGTCCATATTCACAGACCTAACGTCCTTATTACGCATCATTTTAACAGCTTCTAAAGTCAGTTCAAAGGGCTGAATTCTATGAATTTCTTTTTGCACTTTTTCATCAAAATCCTGCACGCCAAAGCTGATCCTGTTAAAGCCATTTTGCGTTAAAACTTCAGCTTGATCCTCGTTTAAAAACCTTGGATCAATCTCACAGCTTAATTCAGCCTCATCATCAAAATTTACAAATATACTTTTAATCTTTACAATTAAGCGATTAAGCTGTTGGGCTGAAAAAAAAGTCGGTGTGCCACCACCAAAGTGCATTTGAACGACTTTTCTTTGTGTGTTTATATGTGTTTTTAAAAGCTCAAGTTCAGTAAATAGATACTTTAAATACCGCTCTTTGTTTTCTTCCTTGGCGGTGTAAATGACATTACAGCCACAAAAATAACACGCACTCCTACAAAAAGGTAGGTGAAAATACAAGGACAAATCCCTTGTTTGAGCCTTAAGAATGTGTATATAATCTTGATATGCAAACTTAGTATTAAATTCCAAAGCCGTAGGATAAGAAGTATAGCGAGGTCCGGGTTTTGAATACTTTACAAAAGCCTTATAATCTCTCATTGTGTTTCACCTTGCATCACAAGACTTTCCATATCGACAAAAAGATTTGGGTGTTCTTTTTTAATATTTTCCATGAGCTTTAAAAGATCGATATTAAGCTGAGTGGCGTTATTTTTGGCTCGTTTTTTGATCTCGTCCATTGCCACAATCCAAACATCATTAAAATCAATGGGAATTTGCTGATAAATCGCCTTTTCAAGCCTAAGTTCAAAATTTTCTTTTTGAAGTTTTTTGAGTCCTTCGAGCATACTTTTAAGGCTATTGATTGAAATTAAAGTATGCAAATTATCTTCCTCATCGATAACAAACCAAGGTTCAGGAGCTTGCCAATGTCCGCTTTTTAAGCTTAAAATTTTTTCGTTTTCATTTTGGGTATTTTTTAGTTCAAGTATAGTTTTATCATCTGCTTTAATGCCTAAATTTTGGCTTAGTTCATCTATTTTTTGAAGGCTTTTGCTTTGTTTTTCTAGGCTTTTCATCAATTTTTCCTTGTTTGTTCGTTTATCATTTTAAGATTATAGCACTTTTTGGCTTAGAAAGATAAAACAAAAAGAGAAAAAGCTTTAAAAACTTTAGTGCAAAATGAGTTGCAAAATAAAAAATGAAAGAACTTTTAAGGATAGTTTTATAAATAAAACTTTATAAAATTTACAAAGCGAAATCTTATTTTCTTAAATTTTGCTTTTTTTTTACATAAACTGAGCTAAGATAAGTTATAATCTTTTTCAAAAAGTGATCTTGGAGCAAAGGTGAGCCAAAAAGTCCAGCTTAACAAACAAAAATTAAAAGATGAACATTTTTTTAAAATTTTTTTAGGCTTAGTTTTGGCAGTATTTCTTGCTTTAATCGCTACAGCGATAGCATTTTTTTACCTCAAAGCTTCGATCAAAGTTTCTATCTTACTTGGTATAATGGCACTTTTGGTTACTTTATGGACGAACAAAGCTTTGCCTATGGGTGTTGTTTCTTTGCTTCCTATTATACTTTTTCCTAGTTTTGGCATTTTAGAGACAAAACAAGCCACCGCAAATTATGCTAATCCAATAATATTTTTGTTTTTAGGCGGCTTTATGATCGCTACAGCTACTGAAAAAACTGGGCTTCATAAGGTGATCGCTAAGACTTTTTTAAGCCGTTTTCCTCAAACTCCAAAAGGTGTAATTTGTGCTCTTGGCTTTGCAAGCATAGTGCTTGGCTCTGCTTTATCAAATTCAACCGTAGCCCTTTTACTCTTGCCTGTTGCTATGTCAATTAGTGATGATATTTTTTTAAGAACGCGTTTTTTGCTTACCATAGCCTTTGCGGCAAGTATTAGTGGGATCACAACACCTATTTCAAGTCCGCCAAATTTGATCTATCTTGGCTTTTTAGAAAATATTCATATGCCAAGTCTAAGCTTTACAACTTGGATCTTTATGATGCTTCCTATCACTTTGCTTATGCTTTTTGCGATGATTAAAATTCTTTCTTTTAATACTGAAGGTAAGAACTTGAATTTAGAAGCTTTTACCCAGATTAAAAGCACTAAAGAGCAAAAACGTTTGCTTGTATTTTTGTGTGCTTTACTTATCACTCTTTTTATAAACTCGCCTATAAAGCCATTTTACAATGGTTTGGGTTTAAATGAAAATGTGGTTTTACTTGCCTTTGGCTTAATGATGTTTTTGCCAAAAATAGGCTTTTTGTCATGGAATGATTCAAAATCCATACCTTATGAACTTATCTTTTTGTTTGGGGCAAGCTTTTGTATCGCTACGGCTTTTTCTCAAGTTGAGTTAAGCGGGGCATTTGAGAAGTTTTTCTTGCTTTTTAAGGATTTGCCTTTTGTGCTTTTTGTTTTTATCGCAAGTTGTTGTGCGATCGCTGCTACGAGCTTTTTATCCACCACAGCACTCATTGCTATCATCTTACCTATCATCAATGTCGCTACAGCAAGCTTTTTAGATGAAACGCACCGTATGCTTGTTATGCTTATCATCACGATTTGTGCGAGTTTTTCTTTTATGATCCCTATCTCAACTCCGCCAAATGCTATAGTTTTTGCTCAAGGTGGGATTAAAACTTTAGATATGATGAAATTTGGGAGCTTGCTTACCCTTGTTGGTATTGTTTTGGTGACTTTGTTTGGAGTGTGGTATTGGTGGCTTTTTATCTTTTAGCGATGGGCATCTAAAAAACAAAGTAAAGACTTTACAACAAAAAGCCTATTTACCGCTTCATCAAATATCTCTTTGCTATGAGCTTCAAATACCTCTTCGCTTACTTCATAGCCTCTATATGCTGGTAAGCAGTGCAAGAAAATCGCTTCTTTTTCAGCTTTTTTCATCGCTTCTTCATCGATAATAAAACCTTCAAAGTCTTTAAGCCTCTTTGCTTTTTCAGCTTCTTGTCCCATAGAAATCCAAGTATCAGTGATGATGACTTCTTTGTCGGCTAGAGCTTTAAATTTATCATTTGTAAAGTTGAGTTTTGCACCTGATTTTTTAGCCTCATTCAGTGCAAATTCAAGCACATTTTCATCAATCTCATAACCTTTTGGTGTAGCAATGCTAAGCTCAAAGCCAAGGATTGAAGCTACGATAAGCCAAGAATTGCACATATTGTTACTATCGCCTATATAAGCGATTTTGCCTTTTTTGCCATATTCTTTAATGGTAAGCAAATCCCCTAAAACTTGAGTTGGGTGATACAAATCACTTAAGCCATTGATGACAGGTGCTTTGGAGTATTTAACAAATTCAAGTAAGGTTTCGTGAGAATTTACCCTAAGCATTACAAAATCAACCATACTTGCAATAACCCTAGCCGTATCTTTTATAGGCTCGCCACGGCTTAATTGTAAGTCATTTGAGCTTAAAAATAAAGCTTTGCCACCAAGCTGAGTAATACCAAGCTCAAAAGCCATTCTAGTGCGTGTGGAGTTTTTCTCAAAAATCATCGCCAAAGTTTTATCAATAAGCAATTTTTGCGGATTTTTTTTAAGCTCGCTAGCCTTAGCTACAAGAGCTAAAATTTCATCTTTATTAAAATCCCTTAAAGTCAAACAATGCCTCATGATTATCCTTTCTCACGCAAATTAAAATTATAGCAAAAGTTCGCTCTTTTTTGCTTTTTTTCCTTAAATTTTCCCCTCTTTTATCAATTTTGCTACTTCTTTAGTGTGGTAGCTGATGATAAGTTTTGCTCCAGCTCGTTTAAAGCCGATCATAGTTTCTATCATTAGCTTTTCATACTCTATCACGCCTAGCTTTGCACCAGCTTTTAATAAAGCGTATTCGCCACTGACATTATATACACAAAGTGGGAGCAAAGTGTGATGAGTGAGTTCTTTAATGATATCAAGATATGCAAGGGCTGGTTTTACCATAAGTATATCAGCACCTTGTTGCTCATCTTCAAGGCTTTCTAAAAGTGCTTCTTTGGCATTAGCATAGTCCATTTGATAGCTTTTTCTGTCCCCATAGCTTGGAGCAGACTCAGCCACATCTCTAAAAGGTCCATAAAAAGCTGAAGCAAATTTAGTCGAATACGCCATTATAGGCAGGTTTTCAAAACCATTTTCATCAAGAGCTTTTCTCAAAGTAGCGATAATGCCATCCATCATACCACTAGGTGCGATCATATCAACTCCAGCTCTTGCATGAACAAGGGCTTGTTTGGCTGAAATTTCAAGGGTAAGATCATTTGCCACGCTTTTAGTGTGCGGATCAATGATACCACAATGCCCATGATCGGTGTATTCACAAAAGCAAAGATCGGTAATGATAAAAAGTTGTGGATACTCAACCTTAATAGCCTTAATAGCTCTTGCAATAAGTGAATTTTCATCAAGCGCTTCGCTCCCACAACTATCTTTTAGCTCGTTTTCTATTACTCCAAAAAGTATGATCGCCTTGATATTTAAGCTTACAAGCTCCTTGCACTCTTTTAAAAGCTCATCAATGCTAAGCTGAAAAACGCCGGGCATTGAAGGAACTTCTTTTTTAATGTTGTTGCCATTTACCACAAAAAGCGGATAGATAAAATCCTCTATTTTCAGAGAAGTTTCTTTTAACATAGCCCTTAAATTTTCATTCATTCGCAATCTTCTTAGTCTTTTAAACATTTAATTTCCTTTTTTTTGGTAAAATCACACGAATTTTAACATATTTTATTTTGATAAGGACTTAATTTTGGATATAAAAATTTCAAATCAAGCAAATTTGCCGAGTAAATTTGGGCAGTTTCAAATTCAAAGTTTTAAAGAAAAGCTTGCAAATGGCGAAGAAAAAGAACATTTATGTATCATAAAAGGTGATTTAAAAGGTGCTGTAAATATGAGAATTCATTCAGAATGCCTTACAGGAGATGCTTTAGGAAGTTTAAAATGCGATTGCGGTCCCCAGCTTGAATTTGCACTTGATTATATAGAAAAAAACAGCGGTTTGATTATTTATCTTAGGCAAGAAGGGCGTGGAATAGGGCTTTTTAACAAAGTCAATGCTTATGCCTTGCAAGATTGTGGTTTAAATACCATAGAAGCTAATCTCAAGCTTGGTTTTAAGGCTGATGAGAGGCATTATGAAATCGTTGATTTTATATTGAAGTATTATAAGATCAAAGAAGTGAATTTGCTTACAAATAATCCTTTAAAGCTTGATAGTTTAGGCGTTAAGGTGCTTCAAAGAATTCCGATTTTAATCAAAGCAAACCTCTTTAACGAAGCTTATCTTAAAGTTAAACAAGAACAAATGGGACATTTGCTTTAAGATGTTTGAGTATATCAAAAAGCTAAGTTTAAGCGAACAAAAAAAGTTTGAAAATCAATGTTTAGAATACAAAACACTTTTAAGTGAATTTAACAAAGTGCATAATCTTAGTCATTTTAAAGACTTAGATAAAGAAATTAACGATAGTATAAAGGTGCTTGATTTTAAAGACTTTAGTTTTGTTAAAACAGCGGTTGATATAGGCTCTGGAGCGGGTTTTCCAGCTCTTTTTTTGGCTTTTTTTCTAAGGGCTGATTTTCATCTTTTTGAGCCAAATGCTAAAAAATCAGCCTTTTTAAGGCTTGTAAAAACGCGTTTAAAGCTTACAAATTTGCATATTCATAAAGAAAAAATCGAGCTTTTTAAGCCTAAATTTAAAGCCGATCTCATCACCTCAAGAGCCTTAATGAGAGTTGAGCCACTTATCAAGCTTTGTGAAGGTTTTTTTGATGTAAATTCGCTCTTTGTGCTTTATAAAGGAAGTGAGCTTGAAAATGAGCTTATACACTTAAAAGAAGTTGAAATTATCAATGACAAACAAAGAAAATATTGTTTTATCAAGGGAACTGAAGCGTTAAAGGCATTATGAAGTTATAAAAGCTTATAAAAGATAAAGCTAAACAAAATTTACTAAAGGGATAAAGATGCTAATCTTTGGACACAGACTCATACAAAGTTTTAATTTTAAGCAAATTTCTAGCCAAAATGAGCTGAAAAGTGATGATAAAAAAGATGAAAATAATGTATTTTGCTTCAAATATAATGAAAACTTCATCAAGCTTTGCCTTGAAAAAGGCTTTAAATTTGCTATCCTAGCTCAAAATGAAAATGAAATTTTACTTGCCAATGCTCTAAAAGCAAGCTTTATCTTGCTTAAAGATGAAAACTTAGCCCAAAAGGCAAGCAAAATGGCTGAATTTTATCTTTTTGATAGTAAAATTTTGCTTCTCGTGCCACATTTAAAAGAACTTGAAAAAGCCTATAAACTAGGAGTTGATGGGGTTTTACTTAAAAATTTACTCATAAATAATAAAAACATCACAAAAAGCATATAGCTTGTTTTGTTCAGTCTAACAATGAAATTGAACACTTAGCCAGTGTGTTTTTCATTTAGGCTTATCTTTGCAACCCACTCTTAAAAAAGAGCGAGTTTGCAATAGATTGAAGGTTTGTCAAGCCCACAAAAAGTCTCGTATTACAAGGCTACATCATAGACTTGTAAAGCAAGGCTTAAAAAAGCCTCTCAAAGATCCGGAGTGGAAATTTAAGGAAGACAAAGGATGCTCCGGACCTTTAAGAAGCTTTTATCAGCTCTTTAAAATCAGCTTAAATTTTTCATTTCATTTCGCTTCGCAAAAAAATATTTAAAACTTACTTTTTAAGCAAATTTCATTCCAAATTTACTTTCTAAACTTTCTCATCATATAAAGCAAGCAAGAAGCCCAGTCTATATAGACTAGGCTAGTCTTAGCTTAAAAGCTTATTGTTTAAGCTGTATGAGCGTGTTAAGCAACTGATCGCTTGTTGTGATCGTTTTTGAGTTTGCTTGATACGCTCTTTGTATGATGATGAGATTTGTTAAGCTTGTGCTAAGATCAGCATTTGAACTTTCAAGTGCTGAAGTTTGCATTGTGCCTCGTCCACCTGTGCCTGAAGTGCCTATGGTTAAGTCCCCAGAGTTTGCGCTGATGCGGTAGAGATTGCCTCCCGTATCTTCAAGTCCAGCATCATTTGTTACATTACCCATAGCTACACGAGCGAGGACAAGTTGAACACCATTATCAAAGGTTCCGATGATATTGCCTTGTTGATCTACGCGGATGTTTTCCGCACCTTGTCTTAAAGAACCAGGTTTATAACCATCTGTTTGTTGTTTTTGTAAGGCTGAGGTTTGATCGTTGCTGACAAGTCCATCAAAGTCCCCAGAAGAACCTAAATTCAAAGAAATTTGTTGATTTGGTGCTGAACCGTTGTTTCCGCTGAAATTGATCGTTCTTGGGCTATATGAGATCAAAGAGCCATCATTACCAAAACGCACACTTCCTACGACTATGTTTGTTGGACCATCGCCTGTGGTGTTGATCGTGGCAGGTTCTGGCACTTTTATAATCATTTGCCATTCATTACCTCCATCAAGCGTGGTGGATTGTTTTACCCACTCAACACCGATAAGATGAGAGGTTCCTAAAGAGTCAAAGACTTGCAAAGAAGCTCCAAAAGCACTTAAGGCTAAGTCTTTGGTGGATTTGTTTGCTGTGCCGGTGTTAAGATTGCCTTCCCAGCCTTGAAAGACATTTGAAAAGGCTGTGTTTTTGCTAATCGTTCCAGCTGCGTCTTGATACTCTGTAGCTTGGAAATTCATATTTTTAGGATCAGCGGTTAAAGGATTTGATAAAGCACCATTATTCTCTGTTAAAGCTGGTGTTGTAGTCGTTTCGTTTGGATTTGAGATCACATAGTTTCCATTTTCATTGACTACAACCTTTACTTTTTCATTAAGATCACCTGTATCGTGGATACCGCTACCATCATAATCAACCCCATACCTCGCATCTCTTTGTAAAAGCTCTCTTAAGTCTTCTGTTGAGTGAAACACCCTTGCTGCATTGTTTTTAAGACTACCATTCATGACAGCTTCATAGTAGTTTTGTGAAGCTACACCTTCAGCAGTAGCTGGCCACTGAAAATTACCACCTGCTTGTTGCACACCTCTAACATACTGCATTCCGCCATCTGGATTGATCATTGGTGGCAAAGTTTGAGCTGAAGAGCTGTAAGTGTATTTGTGTGCGGTAATGACTTGCGCGCTGTTAAGAGTTAAATTTGCTCCAGCAGGAGTGGCTAAAGTCGCACCAGCAGTAAAAGTCACAGCATTATTAGCTACAGTAGCGGTAACATTGACATTATCAGCCATCCATAAAGATGGAGTTACCCCATTGACTTGAGTTCTTGTCAAAGCAGCTGAAGTAAAATTGTTAGTAGCTGCATTCCAAGTGAGTGTATGATATTCGCCAGCTGTGTTGGCAGCATTGACTACTAAATTGATATTTTTCATACTATCAGTAGTGCCGTTCGCGTTGGTATTGATAAAATCGATACCAGAACCATCAGCATTTTTTACCGCTCTTACACCTGTGCCTTCTCTAGTGTCTGTGGCTGCGGTGAAAGTGTTGATATATTGAATTGCTTGATCAAGGCTGGTAATAGTGTTATTTTGTATAGCCACACCATTTATCGTGATGTCTAAATTTACGGTATTTGGTGTTACGCCATTAGTTGTGCTTCCCCAAAATGCAGCTGTTTGAGTTTGTTGTAAATTCGGATCAAAAGCGGCTACACCTTGTTTATTTGTGCTAAACTCAGCATCAGCAAAACTCATCCAAATACCTTGTCCATCGCGGACATTTAAACTTTTATATGAATCACCATCAAACAAAGAAGCAAAATCCACACCTTTTTCAGTTACGGCTTGTTCGTTGTTTGAAGTAGTATAAAACTGTGTTGTGCCACTATCATTTTCATTAATAGTTTGTCCTGTTTTAGTGTTGTAATTATACACTGAATCAAGGCTATAAATCACTCTTGAAGTTGCTTCATCAATCTTTAAGCCACTATTTAAAGAAGCATTAAGATAAATTTGTGAGCTTGGATTTGCTGGAAGTTGCATAGCTGGATCCCAACTGATATTGCCTGCTGGCACGGTGGTATCAACGCGTCCTGTGGTAGGGTTTCTTACCCAACCTTGCACGACATAACCTGAAGCATTGACAAAATTTCCAGCCGCATCGACATTAAATGCACCGTCTCTTGTGAGGTATTTGTTATTTCCGCCATCATTACTGACTAAGAAAAATCCGTTTCCATTTATCGCTATATCATAGTTGCTGTCTGTTCTTGTGATACTTCCTTGTGAGTGGATACGATAAGTTGAATTTGCATTTACGCCAAGCCCGATTTGCATCGCATTTTGTCCGCCTAGTTCGCCTGTTGGACGTGTAGCAATAGCCATAGTTTGAGAAAACATAGTGCTGTAATTAACGCGAGAGTATTTAAAGCCGTTGGTGCTAACATTGGCGATGTTATTACCCTCAACATCCATACCGATTTGGTGCATTCTAAGTCCAGATACTCCAGACCAAAGTGATCTCATCATAGTGAATCCTTTATGAAATATTGTTTGCAATACATAAGCAAGAAGTGTTCCAACTTTTGAAAATATTGATAAATTGAAAAGAAATTAGGAGAAGAAAAAAGCAGAATTGATAAGGATTGCTTCCACAAAGACAGAATTTTAGTTTTTAGGCGGTTTTGTCATTGCAAGTTAAATAAAACAATCCGCAAAAATATAAAATTTATATTTTTTATAATGATATAAAAATTGAAAAGAGTTTATATACAATGTAAAAGATGATAAAACTCGACATTTATAAACTGCGGTGGAAAGGGAATTTGAGCTTTAAAGTCTTTGTAAGTGTTTCCGGGCAGGGTTTTGATGATCTCTATATCATAACGGACGCTGTTTTTTGAGCCTCTTTGGATATTTTTGGCCGAGTTTGCTTTAAAAGCTTCTTCGCCACCACCGACTTTATTTGCTATGGTGAGTTCTAAAAAACATTTGTTGATGTCAAATTTGGTTTTATTTGTTACTCTGCCACTGATGATAACACTTTCGGTGCGAAGATTTCTTACGAATTTGATATTTGAAATTTCAGCTTGTTTGGTGTATTGTTCTATGGTTAAAAAGAGTGAATATATCAGTATGGAAATGATGAGTATATTGATAAAATAGCACGCTATAGCAGTGTGAAGCTGTTTTACCTTGATAAAAATAATCACACAGCCTAGCACAAAGGCAAGCAAGCATGCTATACATACGATAAAATGAAAGATAGTCATTAAAAACACTCACTTTGAAGTTTTACTGAAAAATTGTTTTCAGGGCTTAAATTTTCAAAGTTGATACGTTGGTCTTTACTTTGTCCTTTTAAAAGCTCATCTATAGTTTTGCTTTTTATGCGTATGGGGATATATTCGTTTTTTAAACGCGTGATAAAACTAGCGTTTGCGTCGATTTGATTGTAAATTTTGGCTTTAACCTTGCAGTATTTGAAATTGTGTTTTGAATCATTGCTGATACTAAAGTCAAGGGTGAAATTTGAATTGCCATGGAAATTTTCACTGACTATATTCACAGCTCGCTGACGCACTTTTGAGTCTATGAATTGATATCCATATACAGCTAAACACGAGCAAAAGATGAAATTAAACAAGATAAGCAAGGTAGCGATGATAGGGGAATTTCGCAAAAAAGCGACAAACAAAAGCACGCAGATAAAGATAAAAACAACGAGCAAGGCAAATAAAAAATCCACTGGATAAAGGTGCTTAAGATAAAAGAGTAAAATTTCTCTTAGCCCATTTGCCATACTCGTTCCCTTTTTTTGCTATTTTGTGCTTACTGAACTTTGTTGTTTGGTATCTTTGGTGTCTATCCAGATATTTGGCACTGATCCGCCCGGTGTTAGAAAGATTTTTGCATCTTTGTTATTTTGTAGAGCTTCGTTAAATTTGCCCTGCACTTCGATTTGTTTTAAATTTAAAAGTGGGTTATTTAGGCTTTGTGCGATTTCTTTGTTTGCATAGGCTTGTGCATCAGCTTCGATACGTGCTGCATCGGCTCGTCCTTTTGAGCTAATGATGGTTGCGTTTGCTTCACCTTCTGCTAAAGTCGCTTTTCTAATGGCTTCTTGAGTAGCTCTTTCAGCTTCTTGTCTAGCGATTTGCACTCTTTCGATTTGTTCTTTTACGCTTGCTGGAAGTATAATCTCTCTTAAATGCACATCTTGAAGCCATACCGGTGCATTTTGTAAAGAGGTGATGGTTTTAGTAATGCCGTCATTGATTTGCTGTGCGATAGCGTTACGATTGGCTGGTAATTCTTCTGCAGTGTATTTGCCGATCACACTTTGAACCACATCACGCACGGTTGGATCGATGATTTTGTTTTCCCAGTTAAGATTATAAAGGGCTATGGTGCGTGAAACTTCATCTGGATTAAGGCTATATTTAACCGTGATATTAACAAGCACGGTTAAACCTCTTGAATCAAGCACAGAGATAGAGCTTTTTTCAACTATGCCCGAGTTTTGCTGAATAGTCGTTGGAGCTTCTGAAGTGGTGTAAGTCATCTGTCTTTGGCGAGTATCTACGATAATGATTTTTTGAAAGATAGGCACGAAAAAATGAAGCCCTGAATTTAAAGGCACAGGATCATAACTTCCTGTGGTTACTTTGATACCTTTTTCGCCTTCATTAACTATAGCAAAGGGCTTTGCAAGCACTAATATAAGCACAAGGACAATGAGTGTGTAAATGAGCGGGGAAAATTTACCAAAACCTTTAAAGTTAAATTCTGGAGCTTTGAAATTAAAGCTTTGTCTGTCTTTGTTGCCGCTTGAGTTGCCGTTTTTTTTGTTAAAATAATCATTTAAATCTGCTGGCATTTGTTTCCTTTTTTTAGTGAATATAAGTTAAAAATGAGCTGAATTTCTCGTTGCGTCCATACACTACATCAAAATACGCATCTTGTATAAGTTTAGTAAGCTCGCCTCGCTGTCCTCGCCCTATAATGCGTGCGTCTATATTATTAATCGGTGTAACTTCAGCTGCTGTGCCTGTGAAAAAGGCTTCATCAGCGGTATAAACTTCATCTCTTGAAATTCTTTGACGCTTGACTTCTAAATTAAGTCCTTCAGCGATCTTAATCACGCTATCTTGAGTGATACTTTTGAGTGAAAAATCATTTGGTGGAGTAATTAAAACGCCATTTTTAACGATAAAAAAGCATTCGCCTGTGCCTTCAGCCACAAAGCCTTCTTCATCAAGCATTAAAGCTTCTTCATAGCCTGCTTCTAAGGCTTCGTATTTTGCAAGCTGTGAATTTAAGTAGTTTGCACTTGCTTTTGCTTTACCCATAGAGCTTTTGACTGAATTTCTTGCAAAACTTGAAATTTTGACTTTTATACCTTTTTTCAAGCCTTCTTCGCCAAGATATGCTCCTACTTCCCAAGCTGCTATAGCTGTGCGAACGGGTGCATTTTTGTGAGAAACGCCCATAGTGCCATCACCTAAGAAGATGATAGGGCGAAGATAAACATTCGTGCTGAATTCATTTGCTTTGATAAGTTCAATTTGAGCTTGTTCGAGTTCGCTTTGAGAATAAGGGCAATCAATCAACGTAATCTTTGCACTTTCTAATAATCTTTTTGTATGATCTTGCAAGCGATAAATAGCTAAACCTTTATCTGTTTTATATGCACGAGTTCCTTCAAATACAGCATTCCCGTAGTGTAAAGAGTGAGTTAAAACATGTATAGTTGCGTCTTTAAAATCAATGATTTTGCCGTCCATCCAAATTTTTTTTGCTTCAGCTTTCATGGGTTTACCTTTCTTGTATTTGTAAATAAAAAGCGTTATTTTATCACAAATAAGCTAATATTTAGTTTTTATTTCAAGCTTTTGTGTTTTTATCAAGATAAAAAAACACAAAAGCTATAAGGGCATAAAAAAGCACGAGAGCTAAAGCAAAGAAGAAATGAGCTTGCAAAAGCATATATAGCACCACACCAAGATAGCAAAGCGAGATAAAAAGCAAATTTTCTTTTGTTGGCATTATAAAAGGTGCAAGGTGTAGCCACTAGCGTCTTTTTCAAGGCGGTAATTATACTTGCCGTCCATATAAATAACGAGGCGGTAATAGCCTTTGTGCGATCCAAGTATTATTCTTGTGAAAGGCGTGTTTGAGCCAAGTTTGATATTTTTAGTATTAAAGGCGGTGTCTCTTTTAAAATCAAGCACAATTTTGCTTGGATTTCCCACGATAAAATCGCTAATCATCTCATCTTGAGTGTTGATTTTAATGTAGTTATTAAAATTTGCAAAAGAGATAAATTCTTCAAGTTTGCCGTTGTTTTCTGGGAATTGAAATTCGGTGCTGGAGTTGAGTTCAGCTTCTGAAGGAAGAGTCTTTTCTGGTATGGTAACAGATACATCAAGCACGGCTGTAGAATTTGGCTTTGAAGCCTTGCTAAGCAAGTAAAGATTGTGCCAATCTATGCTTTTGTTAATATCCACGACTAAAGTTTTTGTCGAACCATCAAGGGCTATGTATTCAAGTTGAATGCTTTTTAAGACCCTAGCATCCGAGTTAAAGCGAATTTCAGACTTGTCAAATTCTGGTGCAATAGCGTTTTGATCTATGCTTTGAGTGCTGATAAAAGGATTTTGATCAGCGTTTAAACTCAAACATAATAAAAAGATAAAAAATAAATTATTTGTTTTCATTTGGATACAGTCCTTTGAGTTCAAAATACTCTTTTTGAGCCAAAGCATTTTGTGCTTTTAGCCATGCGATGCGTTGATTAAGCTCTTTTTTGGTAGCTTCAAGGGCAAGCAAGGTTTCAAGCGAGCTTTGCCCAAAAAACATATTACCAAAATAAATCGCTGCAATGATCGCACAAAAGCCATATATACAAAGCCTTAATAGTTCTTTGCGGAATTCTTTTTTACGAGTGCGTTCATCATACTCTTTGAGTAAATCGTTCAGAGTCTATCTCCTATAAATTCATCATTTGAAAGCTCTATCTCAAGCAAGCGATTGTATTTTGCGGTGCGTTCAGCTCTTGCTAAAGCTCCTGTTTTAATCTGCCCTGTGTTTAAAGCCACAGCAAAATCAGCGATAAAATCATCCTCACTTTCTCCAGAGCGGTGGCTCATCACGCATTTGTAATTGTGTCTTTGAGCTAAACGCACAGTTCTCATGGTTTGTGTGATAGTGCCGATTTGATTTGGTTTGATTAAAACGGCATTTGCCATTTTTTTAATGATACCCTCACGCAAAATTTCTTCATTGGTTACGAATAAATCATCACCCACAAGCTGAATTTTCTTACCCAAAGCTTCAGTAAGTTTGATCCAACCCTCATAATCATCTTCAGCCAAACCATCTTCAATGCTATAAATTGGATATTTCGCACAAAGTTCTACATAGCGAGCGATTAAGTCTTCACTTGAAAAGCTCTTGCCCTCAAGTTCGTATTTGCCATTTTTGTAAAGCTCAGTGCTTGCAACATCAAGAGCGATTTTAACTTTATTTTCATAACCTGCTTTTTTGATACAAGTCATTAAAAGATCAATAGGTTCAGTGTTATTGGCTAAATTCGGTGCAAAGCCTCCCTCATCGCCAAGTGCGGTTGAGTGCCCTAAGCTTGCAAGTTCGCTTTTTAAACTCGCATAAATTTCACACGCTGCTCTTAAAGCCTCTTTAAAGCTATCAAAACCAAAAGGCATAATCATAAATTCTTGAAAATCCACGCTATTGTTTGCGTGAGCGCCTCCATTGATGATATTGCACATTGGCACTGGCAACACGCTTGCATTTGCTCCGCCTAAGTATCGATATAAAGGGATATTAAGCGAATTTGTAGCTGCACGTGCTACTGCCATGCTTACGCCTAAAGTTGCATTTGCTCCTAAATTCGCGTAATTTTTACTGCCGTCAAGTTCAAGTAAGCTTTGATCGATCTTGTTTTGATTAAAAGCACTTAAGCCTCTTAAATTTTCAGCAATGATCCCATTTACATTTGCCACAGCTTTTAAAACACCCTTACCGCCAAATCGTTCATCCTTGTCTCTAAGCTCTAAGGCTTCTTTTGAGCCTGTGCTTGCTCCGCTTTGAACTATAGCAGCTCCGACTGAACCATCTTCAAGCAAAACTTCTGCTTTTATGGTTGGATTGCCTCTACTATCAAGCACTTCAAAAGCTCTTATGTCTTTGATTTTCATTCTTCCTCCTCTTCTTTATCATCACTTACTAAAGCTTCTTCTATACCCATAGAACCTTGTATAGCTGTAACTATTTCTTCAGCTATAGCTGAATTTTCTTTCAAGTAAGCCTTGGCATTTTCTCTACCTTGTCCTAATTTGCTAGCCTTATAAGAAAACCATGCTCCACTTTTATCGATAATATCAAGCTTTACACCATAATCAACAATTTCACCTTCTTTAGAAATTCCCTCGCCAAACATAACATCAAATTCAGCCTGTTTAAAAGGAGGGGCGACTTTGTTTTTTGCTACTTTTACCTTAACGCGGTTGCCAATTGGCTCTTCATTTTGCTTTAAAGTTGCTATCCTTCTTACATCCAAACGCACTGAAGAATAAAATTTCAAAGCATTTCCCCCTGTTGTAGTTTCTGGAGTGCCATAACCCATAGCACCTATTTTCATACGAATTTGATTGATAAAAATCACGGTGCAGTTCATTTTATGCACTATACCGGTAAGTTTTCTTAAGGCTTGGCTCATTAAACGTGCTTGAAGTCCCACATGTTGATCGCCCATATCTCCTTCTATTTCAGCTTTTGGCGTAAGAGCTGCTACACTATCAACGACTATTAGATCAATCGCTCCACTTCTAGCTATAGTTTCAACGATTTCTAAGGCTTGTTCGCCAAAGTCTGGTTGAGAGATGTAAAGATTATCTGTATCTACGCCTAAATTTTTAGCGTATTTTACATCAAGAGCATGTTCAGCGTCTATAAAAGCACATACTCCCCCAGCTTTTTGACATTCTGCGATGATATGAAGGGTAAGAGTTGTTTTACCACTTGCTTCTGGTCCATAAATTTCTATAATCCTACCCTTTGGCACACCTCCTATGCCAAGAGCAAGATCAAGCCCAACTGAACCTGTGCTGATAAAGTCAATATGTTCGACTTCTTTGTCACCAAGTCTTAGTATAGTGCCTTTGCCAAAGGTTTTATCTAGGCTTTTCAGTGCTGCATCAAGGGATTTTTTCTTGCTTTCGTCCATACTCTTTCCTTTGTAAAATTCAAAGCCTTATTTTACACCATTTATGTTTAAGAAAAGTTTTATTTGAACTTAAATATAAGAAAAAATATAATTTTGATTAAAATTAAGAAAGTGTTTTAATTTTGCAAAATAATTTTTATTGAGATTAGCTAAAAAGTGCTACAATAAATTTTGTTTTTTTAAGTTTATAAAAAGGTTTGAAGTGAAAAAGTTAGTTGAAGTGGCTCATTCTCCTGATGCTGATGATATTTTTATGTATATGGCGATTAAGTTTGGCTGGTGTGGCGAGGAGTTTTACTTTAAAAATTCAGCCCTTGATATACAAACGCTAAATGTCAAAGCCTTAGAAAATGTCTTTGATGCAAGTGCCATTTCTTTTGCTTTATATCCTTTAATCGCTGATGAATACGCACTTTTACGCACCGCAGTAAGTTTTGGTGAGGGTTATGGTCCAAAGCTTATCAAGAAAAAAGGCACGCACTTAAAGTCAAATTTCAAAGTCGCTTTAAGTGGAGCAAATACCACAAACGCGCTTATTTTTCGCCTTAAATACCCACAAGCTCGCATTGTGTATAAAAATTTCCTTGAGGTAGAAGCAGCAGTGCTAAGTGGGGAAGTTGATGCAGGCGTGCTTATCCATGAAAGCATTTTAGATTTTGATGAAAGCTTGTGTATGGAGGCTGAAATTTTTGATTTTTGGCTTGAATTTGTTAAAGAAGACTTACCTTTACCGCTTGGTGGAATGGCTTTGCGTCGTTCTTTGCCTTTAAGCGATGCAATTAAAATTGAGCGAATTTTAACTCAAGCTGTAAGTTTAGCTGATCATAACCGCTTTATCTTAAGCAAAATGCTTTTACAAAGAGGCTTAATCCGCGTTGATGAAGC
The DNA here is from genome assembly GCF_006864455.1 of Campylobacter sp. MIT 97-5078. Classification (GTDB taxonomy): domain Bacteria; phylum Campylobacterota; class Campylobacteria; order Campylobacterales; family Campylobacteraceae; genus Campylobacter_D. The sequence continues at coordinate 47,796 of NZ_QHLK01000007.1, read as the reverse complement.
AAAACTTCATACTTATCTTGACTTGTATGCAAATAAAAACTCCATTAGTATGAATGAAATTCAGTTTAAGGCTGTAGATAAGCTTTTTGAGCTTGGTTTTAAGGCTGGATTTTATGATAAGCTCATTCAAAGCAAGGATTATCTTATCCCGCTTGAGTATGAGGCTTTAAGAAATTCATAATTTTGCGTTTAAAATGATGAAATTTAAGCTATAATTAGGCAAAAATGAAGAGGTTAAAATGGAAAGTTCTTTAGTGGCTTTGGGTGTGCAAACTTTTAAGATAACGCTTATGCTTTCTTTGCCTATGCTTTTAGCTGGGCTTATTGCTGGGCTTATCATCTCTATCTTTCAAGCTACAACTCAGATCAATGAAATGACACTTTCTTTTGTGCCAAAGATTTTGCTTGTTGTGGTGGTGTTGATCTTTTTAATGCCTTGGATGATGAATACTATGATTGATTTTACCACAAGGATTTTTGAGCAAATTCCAACTTTTATACGATGATCATTGATTTTAAAAAATACTCAAGCGTTCGCATAGGTGAGGCGTTTGAAGTTGAAGTTTTAGATACAAAACGCGAATTTGAGGGCTTTATTATAGGCGGGGCAAACAATCTACTTGTTTCGCCAAGCCCTAAAAAACTCGCTCTTTTGGGAAAAGAATTTGACTTTATTGAAGTTATAGAGCAAAACTCAAGCTTTTGCACGCTAAAAATAGGCTGTGCGTGCAATGCCAAAAAAATCTATCTTTTTGCTAAAGAACACAATCTTGCTGGCTTTGAATTCTTAGGCAAAATCCCTGGGCTTTTAGGTGGGCTTTTAAAAATGAATGCTGGCTTAAAAGAAGAAAATATCAGCAAAAATCTTTTAAGCATAAGCACTGCTGATAAAGAGCTTTTGAAAGAAGATTGTGCCTTTTCTTACCGCTGTTGTGGGGTAAAAAAAGTAATGTTTGAAGCCATTTTTAGCCTTAAATACGGCTTTGATGAGCAAAAAGATGAAGCCTTAAAGCAAGCTAGAAACAACCAGCCAAATGGAGCAAGTTTTGGCTCTATCTTTAAAAACCCAAAAGATGATTTTGCAGGAAGGCTTATTGAAGTTGTAGGACTTAAGGGCTTTAAAAAAGGAGATGCTATGATAAGCAAAAAGCACGCAAATTTTCTCATCAATACCAAAAATGCAAGTTTTGATGACGCTCTTTTTTTGATAGAATTAGCCAAAAAAAGAGTGTTTGAAGAATTTGGTATTCATCTTGAAAAAGAAGTTATTATTATTTAAGTTTTGTGGCAAGTTTGGAAAAATAGTTTTTTAAAAAAGAGCTGATTTCCTCGATACTAAGTTCATAGTTTGCTTGAGCTTCTTTTTGCTTTAAAAGATCAAAGTTAAAGCTTAGATATTCGTTTTTGATGATCTTATTTGTGCGTAAATTTACAATTTTATACAGCACGCCGATTTTTGCGACTTTTTTTTGCATGAGCCATTTTTTTTGAACTTCTAACTCAAAATTATCCAGCACTATGAAAAGTATGTATTCAGGAGCTTTTGCATACATTCTTTCAAGATCAGCTTCATAGTTGAGCAAATTTGATATATCAAACATAAGATGCTTTTTGTCTTTGCTTAGAGCGGTAAAATTGCTTGGAGTTTGATAAAGTATGTTATTTTGCTTGTTTAAAAGCTCTAAGCTTCTTTCAAGGCTTACTTTTTCAACAAAACGTTCAAAGATGTCTGCACTGAGTTCATTTGCACTTGCATTAAACTCTCCCAAATCAACTTTAAAAGCTGTGCTAAAGCCGGTTAAAAGCACAAAGTCTTGAGAGCTATCTTCATAACGCAAATATAAATTATTTTTTACCAGCTCTTTTGAACTATCAAATAAGGCTTTTTCGTTGTTTGAAATTTGGCGTTGTCCTAGATCAATAAGCGTAAAATCATCATTTGTTTCAAGTTTGACGATGGTTTTATTTACAAATTCATTGCCAAAACAAAAGCTTAGCAATAGCACAAAAAGAAAAATAAGTATTCGAATCACAAAAAAGTTCCTATAAGATAATATTATGAAAATTTTCTTTTTTGCTTAAAGCGATAAAAGCAGGGCATAAGAAGCTTTTTTGATTGTATAATAAAGGCATATGATTGAAATCACACATCAAACCTTCATTTTGATTGACTAAAAAATCCCCAGCAGCTATATCCCAAGAATGCAAGCTTTCAAAACGATGATAAATGCCGGCCTTTCCTTCAAGCAAGAGCTTAAATTTGAGTGCTGAACTGATCTTAATCGTCTCAAGAGCATTTTGATCTAAAAAGGCTTGGTTTTTTTCGTTTGGGTGATGCACGCTAACAAGAGCTGTTTTTTCGCCCGCTTTAAATACACTTTCATCTTTTTGAAGCAAAGTGTCGTTTTTATACACTTTACTTTCTTTGTGTGCATAAAAACACTCATCTGTGCTGGGTTGTTTGATGATGCTTAGAATTGGTCTTTGATCTTCTATCAAAGCGATAAGTATGCAGTATTCATCGCTTCCTTTAATAAAGCCTTTTGTGCCATCAAGTGGATCGATGAGCCAAAAATGTTTTAAATGCTTTCTTTCATCATAACTTATAGGTTTTTCTTCAGAACAAATAGGAATATCACTTCGACTTAAAATTTCGATCAAAGTTTCATTTGAAGCTAGATCAGCAGAGCTTAAGGGACTCAAATCATCTTTTTGCCATACCTTAAAATCATTTTTTACATTTAATATAGCCTTAGAAGCTTTTAAGCTGGCTTCTAAGGCGATACTAAGCAAGTGGTCAAGATTCATTTTAGCCCTTTATATTACGTGATTATAGGGTAAAAGATTAAACCTTTGGTTTTTCTCCGATGTAAAGTTGTCTTGGACGCACTATCTTAAGGCTTTCTTGTTCCTTGAGCTCTATCCATTGAGTGATCCAGCCCGGAGTTCTGCCGATAACAAAAAGCACAGCAAACATTTCATTTGGTATGCCAAGAGCCTTGAGTATAAGCCCGCTGTGAAAATCCACATTTGGATATAAATTTCTACTCACAAAATATTCATCACTTAAAGCAATCTCTTCGATACGGGTAGCAACTTTAATCAAATTTGTATCAATGTCAATCGCATCGATGAGCTGATCTCTAAGTTTTTTAAGCACTTTCGCACGAGGATCAAAGTTTTTATACACTCTGTGCCCAAAGCCCATAAGTCTGAATGGATCGTTTTTATCTTTTGCTCGTTTGATAAACTCATCAACGCGATCCGGTGTGCGTATCATCTCAAGCATACGAATCACCCCTTCATTTGCTCCCCCATGAGCATGCCCCCAAAGTGCACCTATGCCAGCACCAATACACGCATAAGGATGAGCACGTGTTGAACCTACAGCACGAACGGTTGAGGTTGAAGCATTTTGTTCATGATCAATATGAAGCATAAAAACTGTATCTAAGGCTTTAACCTCAATAGGCTTAAGCTCAACATGATCATAAGGATAAGTGCGAAGCATATATAAAAAGTTTTCAGTAAAACCACGATCTAAATTTGGATAGGCTGGTGGAAAGCCGTGTTTATAGCGATAAGCTGTAGCTGCGATAGTAGGCATTTTGGCGATGATTCGTGCTGCCATTTCCATATACTCTTCTTCAATGTCTATATTTAAATGATCTGGATAAAAGGCTGAAAGTGAACTTGTTGCAGCCTGTAATACAGCCATAGGATGAGCATTATCCGGAAATGCATCAAAAAGTTTACACATACCCTCATGGATAAAAGAACGTTTTTTAAGCTCATAGCGAAAAGCTTCAAGACGCTGTGGACTTGGAAGCTCTTTATATAAAAGTAAATGCACCACATCTAAAAAAAGTTTGTTTTCAGCAAGCCATTCTATAGGATAGCCCCTGTGCAGTAAAACCCCATTCTCCCCATCTATATAAGTGATCTCGCTTTTACAACTTGCTGTTGAGGTAAAACCCTCATCATATGAAAACAAGCCGGTTTGCTTATAAAAGCTTGACATATCCACTACGCTTGGTCCTATAGAAGCGTTATAGATCGGAAATTCGTAGCTCTTGCCATTTCTGTTGTCTGTTAGACTGATCGAATCTGACATTGTTGTTCCCCTTGTTTAAGTTATGTATTTAAGATATATTAACAAAAAAAGGCTTAATTTACTCTCAACTTTAAAAAGCAAAAATCAAATTCGAGTATAAAAGTAACTTTTTAGCTTAAACTCTATTTTAATTTGTTGCTTTTTTAAAGTTTGCGATGAATTTAATCAAACTCATCGCAAATACAGCTTCAAGTAAAGCCGTTAAAATCAAAGCTGAATAAAGCTCAAAATCAATAACCTTTGCATTAAAACCAAGCGTAGCCGTAGCGATAAGTAAAGTTAGAGGCATAGAGTGGCTAAGTGCAAATAAAATGGTATTTTTAAGCTCGAGTTTTTTAAGAAATACCAAAGCACAAACAAGCCTTAAGCCAATCATCGCTAAAAGCAAATATAAAGCATCTTCAAGCATGTCTAGTTCTAAAAGCGAGTGTAAATTGAGCGTCGAGCCTATATAAATGAAAAAAATCGGGATTAAAAAGCCATATCCAAAGCCAGCAAGCTTTTCTTCTAAGTCTTTTTTGTGGTTGAAAAAAGTTGCGATAAACGAGCCTGCTATAAATGCTCCAAGTGCGATTTCAAGATGAGCAAGTATCATGGTGATGATGACAAGGATTAAAATAGCCATACAAAAGCGAATATCTTTTTCGTTTTTGTCTTGCCAAGGCATTAAAACAAGCCTTAAATTTGGATACCACCAAAAAAGAATGCCTGAAATTTTAAAACCAAACAAGCAAAATACTAAAAATGCGAACAAATAAAGTAAATTTAGCCCCACATCAAACAATGTCGTATCTTGCAAAAATGCCCCTGTGATAGTAAGCAAGATGATACTTACAACTTCAGCTAAAGTTGCCACAAGCATAGCAAGATTAAGCCACTCACAATGCTTACCAAAGTCTTTAAACAAGATAGATAAAAGCCCAACGCTCATTACTGGTAAAATAATGACAAAGATAAGACTAAGCCCATACGCACTCACAGCGATAAAACTGATGAGATAGAGCAAACTTATATAAAAAATACTGCGTCTAAAAAGGCTTTTTTGCATAGTAAAAAAAAGCCGTAAATTCACTTCCATACCAGCGATAAACATCAAAAAATAAAAGCCAACATTAGCCAAAAGATGAAAATTCTCACTCTTTCCCACAAAGCCAAAAAACGCTGCTAAAGCTCCAAGTATGATTTCAGTAGCCGAAACGGGCAGTTTTAAAAGCTTAGCTATATAAGGAGATAAAAGCAAAACACAAGCGATGACAAGTAAAATTTTAAGATCGATAAAAGCTTGAGCGTCAATGGCATTGTGTAACAAAGCTAAATCCTTTTTTTTCAAGCTCTTGTATGTCTTTGCAGGCTTCCTCGCCTTTAGTAGTAAGATAATCCCCTATCACTATGGCACTTGCTCCATACTCAAACACTTCATATTGTCTTTCTTTTAGCACGGCTTCACGCCCACCAGCGATCATGATATGCGTGTTTTGTAAGTCTTTTTTGCTTTGTTTAATGATATTTAAGGCTTCATCTATGCTAAGTTTTTTAGGCTTGATTGAAAAATTTTCATTGTGCATAAAAAAATTAATTGGCGAGGAAAAAGGCTCAAGCTCTTTTAAACTTTTTCTAAAACTAATCCTATCATATTCACTCTCGCCAAGTCCATAAATTCCACCACAGCAAAGCATAAGTCCGGCTTCTTTGGCGTTTAAATTTGTTTCAAATCTACTTTGCCAGCTGTGTGTGGTGCAAATTTGGGGATAAAATTCTTTTGAAGTTTCAAGATTATGATTATATGAAAACACCCCAGCTTTTACAAGTTCTTTGCACTGATCAAGACTTGCAAGTCCATTACAAGCGATAATCATTAGTTCAGGTTCAGCTTTTTTTACCGCATGAGTAGCTTTACAGACATACTCAAGCTTAGCATCATCAAGCCCAAGTCCAGCACTAACTAAACAAAAGCCTAGAGCGTGGTTTTTTTTAGCTATTTTTGCTTCAAGCACGATTTGTTCTATATTTTTTTGTCTATATTTGATAATATCAGTTTTTACAAAACGACTTTGAGTGCAGTATTTGCAGTTTTCAGAACAATTTCCACTTGAAATATTACAGATCGCACAGAGCATTATTTGCATAATTTTGCCTTATATTTAAAATTTAAAGTCTGTATTTTAGCAAAATTTATATAAAAACAAAAACTTTATTTTTGGAACGATTTTTGCTTTTATAAAATAATTATTAGATTTGAAGGAAAAACAATGAGCAAAGAGCTTGAAATTTTCAAAAAACACTTAGGCGAGGTAAAGGCACAGGGCGAATTTGACGCGAAGCAAGTTTGCACACAGATCAATGATGCGAATGATTTTATAGGTGCTTTGCAGGTTTTGGATTTGTCCTTAAAAAAGATCGAGCAGAATTTAAAAGCAAGGATAGATGAAGATTTAAGCCAGGAGCAAAAAAGAGGGTTTGACGCACAGACTTCCCAGCTTATCCAAAATAGTTCTTTTATGGGAAATTCTTTATTTGATAATAGCTTTTCAATCGGCGTTTCAGGGCAAAGCTTTGCTTTTGAGATACAAAATCCTTTGCTTGTGCTTGAAAAAAGTGATTATAAAGGCGTTTTAGCTTATATAGAAGATAAAAGAGAAGAGATAGAAAATTTACTCCTTGATCTTGCAACTGCCATTAGTTTAGGCACTCCAAGCAATAATTTCTTGGGTGCAAATGACTTTGATTTCAAAGGGTTGTTTCGCTAAAAATTTCAGCTTTAAAAAAGCTGAAATTTGTTTTTAGCTAAGCATTCAAATCCCACTCAATTGGCGTTTTACCTTGTTTTATAAGCCATTCATTACTTTTTGAGAAATGCTTACAGCCTAAAAAGCCTGTGCGAGCAAGTGGGCTAGGATGGGCTGCTTCTAAAACAAGGTGTTTGCTTGTATCAATAAGGCTTTTTTTAGAGCGAGCAAAATTTCCCCATAGCAAAAATACCAAACCTTGTTTTTCCTTACTTAAATGAGCAATCACCGCATTTGTAAATTCTTGCCAGCCAAAGTTTTGATGACTTACTGCCTTGTTTGCTTCAACACTAAGAATGGCATTTAAAAGCAATACCCCTTGCCTTGCCCACTTGCTTAAATCCCCATTTTTACTTGGTTTTATGCCAAGATCAGCTTCTAATTCTTTGTAAATATTAACCAAAGAAGGTGGCACACGCACGCCACTAGGCACGCTAAAGCTTAAGCCCATAGCTTGATTTGGCTGATGATAAGGATCTTGTCCAAGCAAGATAAGCTTAAGTTCATTTAAAGGCGTGAGATTAAAAGCATTAAAAGTAAGCTTTGCTGGAGGATAGATAATTTTGCCATTTTGTAAAGCCTGTATATAATTTTGCTTGATTGTAGAAAAAAATGGCTCAAAAAATAGAGGCTTTAAAAAATTTTTCCAGTCTTCATTCATAGCTATATCTTCAAGCTTGATTTGCATTTTTACTCCTTGAGTTTGAGGATTAAGGGATTGTATGCTTTTTGAGCGATGATAAGGGTATCGCCGATCTTAAGTTTAGCATAATTTTGTTCAAATTCAGTTTCACTAAGCGTGATTTTAACAACTTCTTGTCCTACTAAAAGTGTAAGTATGATTAAAATATCAGCTTTTTTGATCTCAAGCACACTGGCACTAAATTGTAGTTTGGCTGAAAGTTTTGAGCGTGAAAAAAGCTCGCTTGGCTTACCATCTTGGGTGCATTTTCCATGTTCAAGCTTGATCACTCTTGAAGCAAGTTTGTAAATTTCGCCTATATCATGACTGACTAATAAACTTGTGAGCTTAAAATGCCTTGAAAGCTTTAAAAGTTCATCTTGCAAAAAGCCTCTCATCTTAAAATCAAGCGCACTTAAGGGTTCATCAAGAAGCAGAATTTGAGGATTAAAAGCTAGGGCTCTAGCTAGGGCTACTCTTTGAGCCTGCCCACCTGAAAGCTGGTGTGGATAGGCTTTTTCAAGGCTTTTTAAGTTCATCAGCTCTAAAAGCTCGTCGATCTTTTTTTGATCGCCTTTAAGAGCAAAAGCAAGATTAGCCCTTACGTTTAAGTGAGTAAATAAAGCATAGTCTTGAAAGACAAAGCCTACCTTTCTTTTTTGAGGGTGCAAAAAGATATTTTTGCGGCTATCTTGCCAAAGTTCATTATTTACCTTTATATATGCAAACTCTGGCTTTATAAGCCCAGCGATAATGCGTAAAATCGTTGTCTTTCCAGCCCCACTTTCGCCAAATATACATACAAATTCCTCATCTTTTAGCTCTTTTTCAAATTCTAAAAGCTCATCGCCATTTGCTGTTTTCATAGGGTGTTTGATATGGATTGTAATCATTTTTTAGCCTAAAAAGAAGTGAATTTTTTATTGACAAAGAATAAGCTTAAAAGTATGATAAAAGAAAGTGCAAAAAGCACAAAGGCGTATTGGTGTGCTAGGGCATAATTTAAAGCCTCAAGTTCATCATATATGGCTATGCTAGCTACTAAGGTTTCGCCTTTTTTGTGCCCACCTATCATCATCACAACGCCAAATTCTCCTATAGTATGAGCAAAAGCTAACACGCAACCAGTAAAAATACCCACCTTTGAGCTTGGTATAATCACCCTTAAAAGCGTGATAAATTTGCTTTTTCCTAAGGTATAAGATACCTCGATAAGGTTTTTTGGCACACTTGAAAAAGCACTTTGAATGGGCGAAACCATAAAGGGCAAAGAAAAGATAATGCTAGCAATAACCAGCCCTTCAAAGCTAAAAACAAGTTTCACGCCAAAAGTTTCATCTAAAAAACGTCCAAAAAAATTCATAGGTGAAAAAGCCATTAAAAAATAAAAACCAAGCACACTAGGAGGCAACACCAAAGGCATAGAGACTATCACTTGCACCACACTTTTAAAACGAAAATTGATAAAAACTAAGGCATAAGCTAAAGCTACACTTATAAAAAAAAGCAAAAAAGTGGTGATAAAAGCAAGTTTAAAGGTTAAAAATAAGGTTTGTAAAAACTCAGCATTTAAAATCTGCATATTTCATACTTTTAACATAATATCGCTAGGCTTTATATAACCAAAAATTTTTTGTGCTGTGTTTAAATTTAAAAGTTTGGAAGCTTCATTACTTAGCAAAGCGCTTAAATTTTCTTTAAAAAAAAATTGAGTAAGAATTTCACCTTTTTTAAAGCTTTGAATTTCTAAGCTAAGCTGATTTTCAACGCCTAAAAGAACTTCTTGAGGGCTTAAGATAAGCTCATCTTCTTTAAAAAGTAGCTCTATGTTTGAGTTAAGCTTAGCTTGTAAAGAAGGAAAATCAAGCATTAAAACATTAAAAATTTCCCCTCGCTTAAGTTCAACTTTTACAAGGGAAATTTCATCTTTGTGATGAACGCTTAGAATTTTTCCAGCAAGCACATTCATTTATCTTGTGCCAAAGCCGTATTTTTTGATGATAGCCTTACCTTCTTTAGAAAGCACAAAATTTGAAAATTCAGTGGCGAGTTTTTTACCCTTAGCGTATTTTGTGATTACAAAACTTTGCTCAAGTGGGCTAAAAAGCTTATTATCAACAAGCACAGCTTTGCCTTTTGGATTATTCACAGGCGAAACCAAGGAGTAAGCAACTATACCAACTTCAGCAGTAGCTGTATCAACATGGATAACAGGTTGAGAGATATTATCGCCTAAAACGATTTTATCTTTAAAAGTATCATAAATTTTTAAATTTTTAAGCACCTCTTCAGCAGCTACTCCATAAGGTGCGACTTTGGGATTGGCTATGCTTAAGTGCTTGATCTCTTTTGCCTTGCTTGCAAGAGCTTGTATACCACCTTCTAGGAACTTTTCATCAAGACTATAAAGAGCTACAACGCCTAGGGCATACACGGCTGGCTTGCTGATAGCGTTACCATCTTTTTCGATCTGTGTGGCATATTTTGCATCAGCTGAGAAGAAAAGATCAAATTCACGCCCCTCTTTTAAAAGCTGATAATGCTTGCCAGAAGCACCAAATATTAACTCCACTTCATCTTTTGGGAATTTTTTTAAAAATTCAGTTCTTACTTCACTCATAGCCTTAGAAGCTGAAGAAGCTACAAATACACTAATTTTTTCAGCCCACAAGGAACTTGCAAGAAGCAAACTTGCTAAAACAAAAAGCATTTTTTTCATTATTTTTCCTTAAGAATTAAAATTATGTTATTATAACCTAATTATTTCTATTTTATTTTAAAATTGCATAATTTTTATTTGGGTATGAAAAAGTGTTATTTCAAAAAATATAGATGCAAATTTTGTTTTGAATTTTCACACAAAATGCTATAATTTTCAGTTTTAAGGAAAAATAATGTCAAATTTTATCAAAGGCTTTGCACTCACTTCTTGCCTTGCTTTGATGAGCTTTTTTCTAGCCAAGCTTTCTTTTTTTGAGGCTTTGCATCTTTCGCCTTTAATTATAGCTATTGTTTTGGCAGCGTTTTTATCGCCTCTGTATCTTAAGGTGCATTCAAGTTTTGATAAAGGTGTAAGCTTTAGTGCGAAAAAATTGCTTCGATTTGGCATTATTTTATATGGTTTTAATGTCTTGCTTTTAGATATAGTAAATGTTGGTATAAGTGGAGTTTTGCTTGCTTTATTTGTTGTTGTATTTGTTTTGGCGGTTGGAATTTATATAGGCGTGCGGTATTTTAAGATAGATAAAGAACTTGTGATCTTAATCAGTGGTGGAAGTGCGATTTGTGGAGCAGCCGCAGTTTTAGCTTTAGAAAGTGCTTTTCGTAGTAAAGCTCAAAAAAGCGTTATTGCGATCTCTTCGGTGGTCGTTTTTGGCCTTTTATCTATGTTTGTATATCCTTTGTTATATTTTAGTGGAATTTTGCCCTTTGATGACACACAAATGGGCGTTTATATAGGACTTGTTTTACACGAAGTGGCAAATGTTGTAGGAGCAGCAAGTAGTATTAGTGATGAAAGTGCGTCTGTGGCGATCATTATTAAGATGATACGCGTGATCTTACTTGTGCCTGTGCTTTTGATCTTACCTTTGTGCTTTAGTAAAGGTGAGCAGGGGGAGAAAAGAAAACTTCATATTCCTTATTTTGCTCTTGCTTTTTTGGCTGTGATTATTTTTCATTCTTTTGTGAGTTTGCCTGAATTTTTGCTTGACTTTTTTAAAATTCTTTGCGTTTTGAGTTTGAGTGCAGCTATGGCAGCTTTGGGTTTGCAAATTGATCTTAAAAGCTTTGCAAGTCTTGGAAAAGATGCTTTTAAGCTTGCTTTTGTGCTTTTTGTGATCTTGCTTGTGCTTGGCTTCGTGCTTGTATTTTTCTTTGTGCGTTAAATTTAATGAGAAACAAGCTTTAAACCTACACTACACAGCAAGATAAGCCCTACAAAAACAAGTTTTAAAACATTTTTGCTTTCTTTGAAAAAAAGCACGCCCACGATCACGCCCCCACCAGCTCCTATGCCCGTCCATATCGCATAGGCTGTGCCAGCTGAAATTTCACGCATAGCCAAAGACAAAAAGCCAAAAGAGCACATAAATAAAATAACAATGGTAAGAAAATATATCTTTTTTCCGCTTTGTATGTGCTTTTTCATCGCAATCACACCAAGAATCTCTATACACCCAGCAAGTATTAAACAAAGCCAGCTCATTTTATCTTTCCTAAAAGCTCATCTTCAAGCTCGTTTAAACCAAGATCAGAGCTTATTTTTTCCACACTTTCTTCATCATGTTCTTGACTTATAAACTTAAGCCCTATGACGCTAAGTATCAGCACGCTAATAAGGGAAATTTTAAGCCATGAGAAAGGTTCGTTAAAGATAAGCATTTCGCCCAAAACTACCCCAGCCGTGCCAATGCCTACAAATACAGCATAAGCGATACTTACCTCTATCTTTTTCATTGCTAAAATCGTGCAGCAAAAAGAAATGAGTATGCCAAGTCCTGTAAAGACGTAAAGAGCAAAATTATCAGCGTGTTTAAGACCATTTACCCAAAAGCACTCAATAATACCTCCAAGTATGATTAAAGCCCAAGCAAGATTAGTGCTGATTTTTGTTTGTTTTTTCACAGCTTTTCCTTAAAATTTGAGTGTAAATTTAAAGCTGGATTATAATAAATTTTAAGCAAACATTGAGTTAATAGGGTTAAATTTTGTATTGCTTTAGAATAATATAAAATTCGAAATTAAGCATAATATTAAATTGCTATTTTACAAGTATTTAAAAATTTATTATTTATTTAAGAAATAATTTATTATATCTAAAATAGAATAATAAAAATTTAAATTTATTTAAGGAGCAAAAATGAAAAAACTCATTTTCTTTCTTTTGGCAAGTTTTTCTTTGTGTTTTGCTAAAAATGAGCTTTTCAGTGATAAAGTCATCTCGCTTTATCAAAACAAAGACGATACTAAAGCCATTGGCAGACTTTTGCCAACAAATGCTTTTAGAGTTGTTAAAACTGAGGGCGATAAGCTCTTGCTTGAAATTTCAGGTTTTGTAAATCCTAAAGCCCCTTCAGTGCTGTATTTTAACGATTATCAACGCATTATTGTAGTAGCGTTTTCTAAGAATGCTAAGCTTCATTTCATCAAGCAAAGCAAAGGTAAAAATGACAAATGGAGCAGAGCAAGCATACAAATGTGGGCTGATAAGGCTGATTTTGCTAAAAGCGATAAAGAAATGCTTACGCGAGCAGCCACACTTTATACGGAAAACTGCGGCATTTGCCATACTGCACACAAGATAAATGAATTTACAGCTAATGCTTGGCCTGCTGTGTTTCGTTCAATGGCCGATCGCACCGGCATTGACAAAGAAGATCGCTGGCTTGTGATTGAATACTTGCAAAAGAATGCAAAAGATTTTAAAAAAGGAAAATAATATGTTAGATAGAAGAAGATTTTTAAAAGCAGCAACAACCTTAAGTGCGACTTTACCTTTTTTACCAAGTTTAGCAAATGCTAGTGTAGAAGCTTCTAAGTCAAATTTAGGGCTTGTAAAAAACGGCTCAGTGATCACAGCAGCACATTGGGGTATTTTAAAACTTACTCTTAAAAATGGTGTAGTAGTAAAAAGTGAGCCTTGGAGAAAACTTACAAATATGGATAATCCGCTTTGGTATCAAACTCCAGATATGATTTACAAATCCCGCGTTCGCTTTCCGTATGTGAGAAAATCATACCTTGAAAATCCAGACAAACCTAAGCCAGAACTTCGTGGCAAAGATGAATTTATAAGAGTGAGCTATGAAAAAGCTATAGAGCTTATCGCAAAAGAGCTTGCCAAAACTCGCAAACAAAAAGGCACACAAGGTGTTTTTGCGGGCAGTTACGGCTGGAAAAGTAGTGGCAATATGCAAAACTCACGCATACTTTTGCACCGCTTTATGAATGTAACAGGTGGTTTTGTGGGCGTTACGGGGGATTATTCAACTGGAGCTAGCCAAGTTATAATGCCTTATGTGGTAGGTTCTATTGAGGTATATGAGCAACAAACTTCTTGGGAAAATATCTTAAGTGAGAGTAAGATCGTCGTTATTTGGGGTGCTGATCCGCTTTCAACCTTACGAATTTCTTGGACAGCAAACGAACAAAAAAGCTTAGAATACTTTGAAAGACTTAAAAAAAGCAAGATTAAAGTCATCGTTATTGATCCTATTCGCACTGAAACAGCTAAATTTTTAAAGGCTGATTGGATCGCTCCTCGCCCAAATACTGATGTAGCGATGATGATGGGTATGGCAAGTCATTTAATCGCTACAAAGAAAGTCAATTATGAGTTTTTAGAAAATTACACTACCGGTTTTGATAAATTTAAAGCTTATTTAGAAGGCAAAGAAGATGGCGTCGTTAAAAGCGTGCAATGGGCGAGTAAAATTTGTGGTATTGAGCCAAAAGTGATTGAAAATCTTGCTGAAACCTTTTATGATAATCCTACTATGATAATGAGCGGTTGGGCTATGCAAAGAGCACAACATGGTGAGCAACCACACTGGATGCTTGTAACACTTTGTTCTATGCTTGGACAAATTGGCACAAAAGGCGGTGGTTTTGGGCTTAGTTATCATTATAGCGGTGGCGGCGTGCCAACTTGTAAGGGTGGTGTTATAGGTGGTATAAGTGCTGGCGCGGTTGGAATTTGGAAAAATGGTAAATTTCAAGCTATGCCAAAAAGTACTCAAGCTTTAAGTGGGGCTGAATGGTTGCAAAATGCTGCAAGCCGTTCTTTTCCGCTTGCACGTATAGCTGATGCTTTGCTTCATCCGGGCAAAACTATAGATCATAATGGCGAAAAGATCACTTATCCAGATATTGATTTTATTTATTGGGTGGGTGGTAATCCTCTTGTGCATCATCAAGATACAAATACCAATGTTAAAGCATGGAGAAAACCTCGCACTGTTGTAGTTAATGAAATTTATTGGACACCAACGGCAAAAATGGCTGATATTGTTATGCCTGTAACTTCAAGCTACGAAAGAAATGATATTACTATGGCTGGGGATTATTCAAATATGCATATCGTGCCGATGAAACAGGCGGTAGCCCCTGTTGATGAGAGCAAAGATGATTATGAAATTTTTGCTGATATTTGTAAAGTTTATGGAAAAGCTGTATATAATGCTTTTAGTGATAATGGCAAAAAGGCTATGGATTTCATCAAAGAGTATTATGAAAGCGCTTTAAAACAAACAAGGGCTTTTGGCGAGGCTTTTGCAACGCCTATGCCAAGCTTTGAGGAATTTTGGGCGAAAAACGAGCCAATCACTTTTGAGCCGAGTATGGAAAGTATGGAATGGGTAAGATTTGCTGACTTTATAGAAGATCCTATCTTAAATGCTCTTGGCACAGAATCAGGGCTTATAGAAATTTATTCTAAAAGCATAGCAAAGTATAAATATAATGATTGCAAAGCTCATCCTACTTGGTTTGAGCCTATAGAATGGCTTGGCAATGCAAACGAAAATGCACCTTTTCACTTGCTCACTAATCACCCAGCAAATCGTTTGCACTCCCAGCTTTGCCATACTTCTTTGCGTGAAAAATACGCTGTAAATGGCAGGGAACCTATACTCATCAACAAAAAAGATGCTCAAAAACTTGGTATTAAAAACGGCGATGTAGTGCGTGTGTTTAATAAAAGAGGCGAGGTTTTAGCTGGAGCTGTTTTAAGCGATGACATCATGCAAGGCGTGGTAAGGCTTTGTGAAGGTGGCTGGTATGATCCAGATGAAAACGGACTTTGCAAATATGGCAGTGTCAATGTGCTTACACTTGATCTGCCAACTTCAAAACTCGCAAATGGTAATATCGCTCACACAGCACTTGTAAATATAGAAAAATTTACAAAAACACTACCAGAAGTTACAGCTTTTTCTGCTCCAAAAGGTGCGATTTAAGACTATCTTTTTTGCTCCTTTCCTTTTGGGGAGGAGTTTTAAATTCTTAAAGCACTTAAATTCATTTAAAAAAAATAAAAATATCAATTTGAATGCAATCTGTTTCAATAATTTATCGAATTTAAAGTCGTTTTTATATATTATGTTAGTGATTTTTCATAATTATTTTATTTTTTAAGTAAAATATAATTTTTATTTTATTACATTTTTTTTTCATTTTAGTATTTTTTAAGATAAAAAATAATCTCAATTTAAAGTTAATTTGCTATAATACTTACTTTATTATTTAAATTTTTGAAGGATAGGGCTATGAATACCGATGATATTTTAGAGAAAAACCAAAAGATAGGGCTTTATGATCCGCGTTTTGAGCATGATTGCTGTGGTATAGGAGCGGTTGCAAATATCAAGGGTATAGCCTCATATAAAGTTATTCAAAATGCTCTTGATATACTTATGCAGCTTGAGCACAGAGGTGGAGCTGGAGCTGAGGAAAACTCTGGCGATGGAGCTGGCATACTTATACAAGTGCCACATGATTTTTTTGCAAGTCAAGAGCTTGGCTTTAAACTCCCTAAAGAAGGTGATTATGCTGTAGCACAAATGTTTTTATCTCCAAATGCTGAAGCAAAAAAGCAGGGCAAGGCTTTATTTTTACAAGGCTTAAAAGATAAAAATCTTGAGTTTTTAGGCTTTAGAGTTGTGCCTGTTAATCCTAGTGATATAGGACATACTGCTTTAAAAGCTATGCCGTATTTTTTACAAGCCTTTGTAAAACGTCCAAAAGAAGTTAAAGCTGGAATTGAGTTTGAACGCATGCTGTATGAAACAAGAAGGATTATTGAAAAAAGAGCTTTAAATGTGCCTAAATTTTATATCTGTTCTTTTAGCTCAAGAACCCTTGTGTATAAGGGTATGTTGCTTTCTACTCAGTTAAGCGATTTTTATCTTGATTTTAAAGATGTGAATTTAAAATCTGCCATTGCTTTAGTGCATTCACGTTTTTCAACAAATACCTTTCCAAACTGGGAAAGAGCACACCCAAACAGGTATATGGTGCATAATGGCGAGATTAACACCATACAAGGAAATATCGGTAGTATAAGGGCTAGAGAAGGTTTAATGCAAAGTGATTATTTTAAGAATCTAGACGATATTTTTCCTATCATTGCAAAACCAAGTAGCGATTCTGCTATGTTTGATAATACTTTGGAATTTTTAAGCCTCAATGGACGCACTCTTGAAGAAGCTTTTATGATGATGGTGCCAGAGCCTTGGCATAAAAACAAAACCATAGATGCGAAAAAAAAGGCGTTTTATGAATATCATTCTACCTTAATGGAACCTTGGGATGGACCTGCTTCTATCATCTTTACTGATGGAGTGATCATGGGTGCAAGCCTTGATAGAAATGGCTTTCGTCCGAGTCGTTATTATTTAACAAATGATGATTTTTTGATTTTAGCTAGCGAAACAGGGGCTTTAAAAATAGATGAAAAAAACATCAAAGCCAAAAAACGTTTAGAGCCGGGCAAGCTTTTGCTTGTAGATACTGAGCAAGGAAGATTGATTGATGATAAGGAGCTAAAGGATCATTATGCAAATGCTAAGCCTTATGAAAAATGGCTTAAAAACCTTGTGCATATAGAAGAACTAAGTTCTAAAGGCTATAAACACGAATTTTTAAGTTCAGCTGAAATTTTGCGTTTGCAAAAGCTTTTTAATTGGAGTTTTGATGAGCTTATGGGAAGTGTTTTGACTATGGCAAATACAGGTAAAGAAGCTCTTGCTTCAATGGGTATTGATACGCCTTTAGCTGTGCTTGATGAAAAGCCTCAACCGCTTTTTAATTATTTTAAACAGCTTTTTGCTCAAGTGACAAATCCACCACTTGATGCTATCCGCGAAGAAATCGTTACTTCAACGCGAATTTATCTTGGCAGAGAAGGCAATTTGCTCAAAACAAGTGCCTCAAACTGCAAAAGAGCAAAACTCCAGCTTCCTTTGATAAGCAATGAGGAGCTTTTTAAGATCAAAAATTTAAAAGACTTTGAAGTAGCTGAATTTTCTTTACTTTTTGATTTTCATAAAAAAAGCCTCAAACAAGCCTTAGATGAGCTTTTTAAAAGCGTTGAAGAAAGTATAAAAAAAGGTGTTTGTATAGTGATTTTAAGTGATGAGGGCGTAAGTCAAACAAAGACTTATATCCCTTCTTTGCTTGCTGTTTCAGGGCTTCATCACTATCTAGTAAGCAAGTCTTTACGCACACATGTAAGCATCATCATTAAAAGTGCTGAACCAAGAGAAATTCATCATTTTGCTTGCTTGCTTGGTTTTGGAGCAACAGCAATTTGTCCTTATTTAGTGTATGAGAGCATTTATGAGCTTATCAAAAAAGGCGAATTAGAGCTTAGCTATGAAAAAGGCGTGCAAAACTTCATCAAAGCAAGTTCAGCTGGCATTGTAAAAATCGCTTCAAAAATGGGCGTTTCAACTCTGCAAAGTTACAATGGTTCAAAGATTTTTGAATGTTTAGGCTTAAATTCACAATTTTGCGAACAATACTTTGGTTCAGTAAGTTCAAGAATAGAAGGCATAGGACTTGATGAGCTTTTTGAAGAGCTAAAAAAAGTGCATACTGAGGGTTTTAAGAACTTTGATCTAGCTCTTGATTCAAAAGGAAGTCATGCCTTTAGAAGCACAAAAACTGATCACATCATCGATCCTTTAGTTATCTTTCATCTACAAGAAGCGTGTAAAAACAAAGACTACGCAAGATTTAAAAAATATACCAGTCTTGTTGATAACAAACTCATTAAGATCAGAGATTTAATGGACTTTGACACCAGCGAAGCCATAAGTTTAGACAAGGTTGAAAGTGTAGAAAACATAGTCAAACGTTTTAAAACAGGGGCGATGAGTTATGGTTCTATTTCAAAAGAAGTGCATGAATGCCTTGCTATAGCTATGAATCGCTTAGGAGCAAAAAGCAATTCAGGCGAAGGTGGTGAAGATGAAACGCGTTATATCAAAGAACTTAACGGTGATGATAAAAGTTCGGCTATCAAGCAAGTTGCAAGTGGGCGTTTTGGTGTAAATATCAACTACCTTGTCAATGCTAAAGAACTGCAAATCAAAGTCGCACAAGGTGCAAAGCCCGGAGAGGGCGGACAGCTCATGGGCTTTAAGGTTTATCCATGGATTGCTAAGGCACGTCACTCCATACCGGGTGTTTCTTTGATCTCTCCTCCTCCTCATCATGATATTTATTCGATTGAGGATTTAGCCCAACTTATTTATGATCTTAAAAACGCAAATGATAAAGCGAGTATTTCGGTTAAACTTGTTAGCGAAGCAGGTATTGGGACGGTTGCAGCTGGTGTAGCTAAGGCTGGAGCAAACTGCATTTTAGTTTCAGGTTATGATGGAGGCACTGGAGCAAGCCCTAGAACAAGTATAGCTAATGCTGGAATTCCTTGGGAGATAGGGCTTGCTGAAACTCATCAAACCTTGATTTTAAACAAGTTACGAGATCGGGTTCGCCTTGAAACAGATGGTAAGCTTATGAGCGGGCGAGATTTAGCTGTGGCTGCACTTTTAGGGGCTGAGGAATTTGGCTTTGCGATCGCCCCTTTGATTGTGCTTGGTTGCACGATGATGAGAGTGTGCCACCTCAACACTTGTCCTTTTGGCATAGCTACGCAGGATTTAGAGCTTAGAGGACGTTTTAAAGGCAAAGCTGAATGGGTAGAAAATTTTATGCGTTTTATAGCCCAAGAACTGCGTGAATATATGGCAAAACTTGGCTTTGAAAAGCTTGATAATATGATAGGTAGGGTTGATAAACTCTTTCAAAAGAAAAATTTACAAGGCAAAGCAAGTAAAGTTAATCTTGATAGCATTTTAAAATCCTTAGCAACTTACAATCAAACAGCCGTGCATTTTCAAGGTTTTAAAGATAATAAACTTGAAAAAACTATAGATTATAGAGTGCTTTTACCCCTTTGTAAAGAAGCTGTATCAAAGGGCAAAAAGATCAAGCTTGCTTTAGAGGTAAGTAATTCAAGTAGAACCTTTGCAACTATGCTTTCAAGTGAGATCACTAGAGCATATGGAGCTAAAGGCTTAAATGAAGGGCAAATTAGCATAGAAGCCATAGGCAACGCTGGGAACAGCTTTGGAGCGTTTTTGTGCAAGGGCATTGAACTTTGCATAGTAGGCGATGCAAATGATTATCTAGGCAAGGGTTTAAGTGGGGGCAAGATTAGTGCAAAAGTAAGCAAAGAAGCAAATTTCTTAGCAGAAGATAATATCATCGCTGGCAATGCTTGCTTATATGGGGCAACTGAGGGACAAGTGTATCTTGATGGTATAGCAGGGGAAAGGTTTTGTGTGAGAAATTCAGGGGCAAGTGCAGTCGTGCTTGGCACAGGCGTGCATGGTTGTGAATATATGACAGGAGGGCGCGTTGTCGTGCTTGGTGATATAGGTGCAAATTTCGCCGCTGGTATGAGTGGAGGCATAGCTTATATATATGGACGCCACAATGAAGGTTTTGTCAATACCGAGCTAGTGGATATCTTGGAGCTAAGCAAAGATGATAAAAATGAGCTTTTAGGCTTGATAAATGAACATTTAAAGCACACAAACTCGGTTAAAGCCGCACGCATACTTAAACGTTTTAGTGCAAAGAATTTCTTTAAAATTATGCCAAGGGATTATGCAAAAATGCTTCAAACCCTAGAACTATGCAAAAAAGAAAAAAATCCAGAACTTGTCGCCTTTGAGCTGATAACCAAGGGGAAGTAAGCTTTGAAAAAGTTTGGAAATTTGATAGAATTAGAGAAAAATTTAAGAAAATAAAATGGAAAAGAAATTGACTTATTTAGAAGCAGCAAAAGAAATTCTAGTAAAAACAAAACAGCCTCTTACTTTTTTACAAATTTGGGATGAGGTGGTTAAACAAGGTATAGACAAAAGACTTTCAAGCATGGGAAAAACACCTTATAATTCTCTTGCAGCACAGCTTTATATGAATGTAAAAAACAAAGGCGAAAAAGCTGATTTTATCATCGTTTCAAAACAACCTGCTACATTTTGGCTTAAAAGTAGAAGTGCAGAATTAGACAACAAAAAACCAGAACAATTTATTCAAGAAACCCCTATAAAAAAACCAGTAAAAGAGAAATTTAACGAGAGAGATTTGCACCCCTTGCTTGTGAAATTTTTGTATGAGAGTGAATTTAACGCTTGTGCAAAGACGATTTATCATGAAAAAAGTGTAAAAAATACAAGTGGTAAAAACAAATGGGATCATCCTGATATCGTCGCTGTATCTTTTCCTTTTGGAAGCTATAAAAACGATACTTTAGAATTACTTCAAAATATTGATAGACCAGATTATAAACTTTACTCCTTTGAGCTTAAAATTGCTTTAAATTTTGGTAATCTTAAGGAATGCTATTTTCAAGCTGTATCAAATTCAAGCTGGGCAAATGAGGGCTATTTAGTCGTGTATGAAGAGGTCGATAGCGAAGTATTAGTAGTGCTTAGACGGCTCAATGCTAGCTTTGGCATAGGACTTATAAAACTTGAAAATGAAATTGCAAATTCTGAAGTTGTGATCCAAGCTAGAGAAAATGAAAGCTTAGATGTTGAAACTATAGATGTTTTAGTAACCAATAATAGCAATTTTAAGGAATTTATCAAGGATATAAACCGCAAAATAAAAGCTCATTATGAAAATATAGGTGAGATTAGTTCAAGCTTTGATGAGGTTTTAGAAGATGATGAATTTGAAAAATACCTCAAAGACAAACATATAAACAAAGGAGACTAAGATGGCAAATCCAAGGGGATTTTTAGAATTTAATAGAGCAAAGATTGCAAAAATCACGCCACTTGAACGTATTAAAAATTATAAAGAATTTACACTTGCTTTTGATGAAAAAGAGCAAATTGAGCAAGCGAGTCGGTGTATGAATTGTGGGGTGCCTTTTTGTCAAGCTGGGCTTGTTGAGGATAAAAAGGATATAGGTTGTCCTTTGCATAACTTGATCCCAGAATTTAACGACGCTGTATATAAAAACAACTATGCCCTAGCTTATGAGCGTTTAAGCCTTACTAATCCTTTTCCTGAATTTACAAGCCGTGTTTGTCCAGCACCTTGTGAGGATAGCTGTGTGTGTGCGATTAACTCACAAAGTGTAACCATAAAAGCAAACGAATATGCCATCATAGAAAATGCCTTTAAGATGAAGCTTGTTAAAGCAAGTAAGCCCCAGCATTATAATGGCTTAAAAATAGCCATAGTAGGAAGCGGTCCTTCTGCCTTAGCTGCAGCTTATGAGCTAAATTTACTTGGCTATAAAGTTAGTGTTTTTGAAAGAAGCGATCGCTTGGGTGGGCTTTTGATGTATGGCATACCTGATATGAAGCTTGAAAAAAGTGTGGTTGAAAGAAGGATCGAGCTTTTAAGGCAAAGTGGTATAGAGTTTAAAACAAAGCAAGATATCAACAGCAAAGAAAAGGCTGATGCACTCATTAAAGACTACGATGCTGTGATTTTAGCTACTGGAGCAAGCAAGCCAAATGATTTAAATATCAAAGGCAGAGAGCTTGAGGGCATAATGTTTGCAGTGGATTTTCTTACTCTAAACACAAAAAGCTTGTTAGATAATGGCGAGGCAGCAACCTTAGCTAAGGGCAAAGATGTGCTTATCATAGGAAGTGGCGATACAAGCGTGGATTGTGTTGCTGTAGCGACTAGACAAGGAGCAAAAAGTATTACGCGTTTTGAGCGAAGCCCTAAACGCCAGCTTACAAGAACAAAGGATAATCCTTGGCCTTTAAAAGCTGATATTTTTACGACTGATTATGGACTTGAAGAAGCTATTGCGGTGTATAAAAAAGATCCAAGAGAATATCAAAAAGCAACGCAAGAATTTATCGGCAAAAATGGCAAAGTTACAGCCGTGCTAGCAAGCGATCTTAAAAGGGTGCAAAAAGAAGGTAAATTCATCAACGAAGTGGTGCAAAACTCACAAAAAAAATATAAAGTTGATCTTGTGCTTTTGGCTATGGGCTTTAGTGGCTGTGAAAACGAGCTAGCAAAAAATTTCAAACTTGAACTTGATGAAAAAAACAATATCTTAAGCACACATTATCAAAGTACAAGAAAAAAGGTTTTTGTCTGTGGAGACGCTCGAATGGGACAAAGTTTGGTGGTAAATGCCATAGAAGATGGCAAGTGCTGTGCGAGGGCTTTAAGCGAGTTTTTAAGCAAGGCTTAGGTTCATCAATTTGTGTGATATAAAAGGGCTTAGCGGGTTTTGCAAAGCCTATGAGTAAAATCACTTCAAACAAGCCAATTTTTGTTTATAGAAGCTAAGTTATTTTAAGATATTTGCAAAAAACTTAACGTCTTAAAAAGCTAGCTCTTAAATTCTCATTAAAAATCAACACAAGATAAAAAGCCTGTATTTAAAAATTTATCAAAGCCATTTTAAGCTTTGATCTTAGCTTCAATCCTATCTTTGACGCTTAAAATGGTTGTTTTTATACTATGTTTAGTTTGTTCGAGTTTGGCTTTTTCAGCTTCACTAAATTCACACTCTAGCACCTCTTCAACGCCATTTTTACCAATTATACAAGGTAAAGATAAAGCATAATCCTTAAACACGCTAGAAACTGGAACTAAAAGTTTTTTATCTTTAAGCACAGCTTCAGCAAGCATGGCACAAGAGCCTCCTATGCCGTATTCTGTGCATCCTTTTTTGTTGTAGATGAAATAGCCCTCATTTGCCACTTCTTTTTCAAGCTCCTCTGTGTTGATTTTTTTGCCTAGTTTTTGCTCATAATACTCACTTAAGCTTTTTGAACCCACATAAGCATGGCTTAGGTAGGCAAATTGAGAGTCTCCATGCTCGCCTATCATAAAAGCTTTGATATTGCAAGGATTAAGCCCCAATTTCTCGCCTAAAATTCGCCTTAATCTTGAGCTGTCTAAATTTGTGCCAGAGCCAAAAATTCGCCCTTTTTCTAGTTTGCTAAGCGAAGCAGTAAGATAAACGATACTATCATTTGGATTTGTAGCGATGACATACACGCCTTTAAAACCGGCTTTTTCAAGTGGTAAGATGATATTTATAAGTTCAAAAGTATTGTTTTCAAGCTCTTCAAGTCTTGTAGCTAGAGTGTTTAAATGTATTTTTCTAAAAGAAAGCACGATTACTTGACACTTTGCAAGCTCTTGAATATCTTTAGCTAAGTATATCTTCGTATGCGAATGAGTAAAAACTAAGCTATCTTTAAGATCATGAACATGAGCAACGGCTAAATCAGTTTTAATATCATAAAGCATTAACTCATCACACATTGCCATATTCACAAGATTTGAAGCTGTTGCCGCTCCTACAAATCCTACACCGACAATTCCTACTTTTGTTTGCATTTTTATCCTTTTTTGTGTGATTTTTAAAACAAAATTTTAAAAACTTGTTATAATTTTACCTTATTTTAAACATTTTGTGCTAGAAATACAGAAAAATTCTATGAAAGAAAATATGCATGCAAAAGCCAGACATTCAAGAATTGAGTAATTTTTTGATCAAATACATCTCCACTATGGTTGGCGTTGGCACTTATAGCTCGCGTGTAAATCGCTGTGCAGAACGCATAGCTGCAACCTTTGGATATGAGATTCATTTGCATTTTTCTTTTAATCATACATTGGTTAATCTTATCGATCCTGATGATATCTCGATCTCACGCACTTATCTCGTCAATAACAAATACTCTCCCATCGATTTTCGTTTGATCTTAGATTTAAGTGCCTTAAGTTGGGCGATTTATGATCATATCCATAATCTTAAAGTTGCAAAAAGGTGTTTTGAAAAGCTTATTCAAAAAAATCAACGCCCAGCTTATACTTATATACTTTTTGCAAGTATAACTCAAATGGCTTTTTCAAGACTTTTTGGTGGGGATTTTGAAACTTCTATTTTGGTGTTTTTAGGCACTCTTGTTGGCTCAAGTTTAAGGACGATTTTTACTCATTTTAAACTTGATATAAGAATTCAATATATCATCTGTGCATTCATCTCTTCATATATCGTTTCCATAGGTGTTGATTTGGGTTTTACCAAAACGGGTGAGGTTGCACTTAGTTCAAGTATTTTGTATTTGATCCCAGGAATTTTCTTTATCAACTCGGTTATTGATATACTCAAAAGCTATGTTTTAGTAGGCTTAAGCCGTATCATTAGCGTAGTAATTTTAATCAGCTGTATAGCAGTAAGCATTTACACCACACTTGCACTTTCAAATTTAGGTTTTTGGCGATGAATGGGTTTTATTCTATATTTACTGATATGTCTTTTGCGGCAATTGCTGGCTTTGGTTTTGCATACTCTTGCAATCCTCCTATTCGCACTTTGTTCTTATCGGCTCTTTTGGCGGCTATTGGGCATGGTTTTCGCTTTACTTTACTTGAGTTTTTTTCTTTTCAAAATCTCGCTCTTGCGACTTTTTGTGCGTCTTTTTTAGTGGGTTGTTTTGGTATGCTTTTTGCTAAAATTTCAAAAATCCCAGCCGAGATTATCGCCTTTCCGGCTTTGCTTGTGATGATACCTGGAATTTATGCGTATAGGGCGATTTTATATCTGTTTTATTTTATCAACTCAAGTGATGCCATTGAAAAAACTCGGTATTTGGTGTATTTTTTTGATTGTTTTTTGACAACGATTTCAGTAACTTCGGCTTTAGCTGTAGGCATTTCGATGACTTTATTAATCTTTTTTGAGCAAAGCTTTATGATGACAAGGGGTGTAAAGTATTTTGAAAAATACAAGCGGTTTAAGCGCCTTACTACCCGCCCAAGCAAAATTTTCAAACGTCATGAAAAACTAAGCAAAAACTAAACTTAAATTTGCTAAAATTAAGCTTTTTATTTCACACGCACCAATCCTTTTTAGCTTGATGAGTTCAAGGGGTGCGGAGGAAAAAGCTAAATTTTAAGGAGAAAAACATGGTTAGCATGAGGGATTTGCTTGAATGCGGTGTGCATTTTGGGCATCAAACACGCAGGTGGAATCCAAAGATGAAAAAATTCATTTTTGGGGAAAGAAAAGGCATTTATGTTATTGATTTGCAAAAAACCTTGCGTTATTTTCGCTACACTTACAATATAGTAAGAGACGCTGCTACTGAAGGCAAAACTATACTTTTTGTAGGCACAAAAAAACAAGCTTCAGCTGCGATTAAAGAATATGCTGAAAAATGCGGTATGCCTTATGTCAATCATCGCTGGCTTGGTGGTATGATGACAAATTTTGGCACTATTCGTCAAAGCATACGCAAACTTGAGATTATAGAAAAAATGGAAGAGGATGGCTCTATCAAGCTTCTAACTAAAAAAGAAGCCTTAATGCTTACTCGCAAAAAAGAAAAACTTTTAGCCTATCTTGGTGGTATAAGACATCTTAAAACTCAACCTGATATGATCTTTGTGATCGATACAGTTAAAGAAAAAATTGCTGTAAAAGAAGCTAATCGCTTAAAAATTCCTGTAGTTGCACCACTTGATACGAATTGCGATCCTGATCTTGTAACTTATCCAATCCCGGGAAATGATGATGCGATCCGATCAGTGCAGCTTTTTTGCCAAGAAATGTCAGAAGCTATCATCGAGGGTAAGTCTTTAAGAGAACAAGATGAGGATATAAACGAAGAAAAACAAGAAGTCAGCGATGAAGAAAAAGAAGCTCTTGTTGAAGAAGCAATGAGTGAAGAATTTAGCGAAGAAGACTTTGAAGAAGAGGAAAAATAATCATGGCTGAAATCACTGCACAAATGGTAAAAGAGCTTCGCGAAAGCACCGGAGCTGGAATGATGGATTGTAAAAATGCTCTTAAGGAAACTGAGGGTAATTTTGAAAAAGCGGTGCAATACCTACGCGAAAAAGGACTTGGAAAGGCGGCTAAAAAAGCCGATCGTTTAGCTGCTGAAGGATTGGTAAGCGTTAAAGTAAGTGAGGATTTCAAGCAAGCTACTTTAAGTGAGATTAATTCAGAAACCGATTTTGTAGCTAAAAATGAGCAATTTATCGCCTTAACTAAAGATACTACAGCTCACATTCAAGCCCAAGCTATTAGCACTACTGAAGAGCTTAATAAAAGTGTGATTAATGGAACGCCTTTTGAAGAATACCTTAAATCTCAAATCGCAACCATAGGTGAAAATCTTGTTGTGCGTAGATTAGCGACTTTAAAAGCTGGTAATAACGGCATAGTAAATGGCTATATCCACACCAATGGACGCGTGGGCGTTATCATCGCTGCAAGTGCTGAGAGTGAAGAAGCTGCGAAAAAAATCACTGACTTTTTAAAGCAAATTTGTATGCATATAGCTGCTATGAAGCCTGTATATCTTAGCTATAAAGACTTAGATATAAATTTTGTAGAGCAAGAATACAAAGCCTTGGTTGCTGAACTTGAAAAGGATAATGAAGAGCGAAGAAGACTTAAAGATCCAAACAAACCAGAGCATAAAATTCCAAAATACGCCAGTAGAAAGCAACTTAGCGAGCTTATTTTAAAGCAAGCTGAAGAAGATATAAAAGCTGAACTTAAAGCTCAAAACAAGCCAGAAAAAATTTGGGCAAATATTATCCCGGGTAAGCTTAATAGCTTTATTAGTGATAATTCTCAGCTTGATAGTAAGCTCACTTTAATGGGGCAATTTTTTGTAATGGATGATAAAAAAACTATAGAACAAGTCATAGAAGAAAAGATTAAAGAGCTTGGCGTAAAATTTGAAATCGTCGAGTTTATCCGCTTTGAGGTGGGTGAAGGACTTGAGAAAAAGTCTGAGGACTTTGCTGCTGAAGTAGCTGCACAAATGAGCTAAAATGGAACTTTTAAGAGCGGAAAATTTAAGCCACAGCTTTGATTATCCGCTTTTTAAGGATTTGTGTTTTAGTCTTAATGAGGGACAAAGCATAGCCATACAAGGAAGTTCAGGTTGCGGAAAATCCACTCTTTTACACATACTTTCTACACTTTTAAAGCCAAATTCAGGAAAAGTTTTTTTTCAAAATCATGATCTATATGCCTTAAGTGAAACTGAAAGGCTAAGGATAAGAAGGTATTTTTTTGGCATTATCTTTCAAACTCATTATCTTTTTAAAGGTTTTTCTGCTTTTGAAAATATAGAACTTGCTAATGTTTTATCAGGACAAAGTCTTGATCAAAGCTTACTTGAAAAACTTGGCATAGCTCATCTTTTAAATCAAAAAATTGCTAAGCTTAGCGGAGGACAGCAACAAAGAGTGAGCATAGCAAGGGTGCTTTGTAAAAAGCCTAAGATCATCTTTGCAGATGAGGCAACAGGAAATTTAGATAAAGAAAATGCCACTAATGTAATAGAAATTTTAAATAGCTATGTAAAAGAAAATGCAGGTGTTTTGATCTTTGTAACGCATGATAATTCCCTTGCTTTGCTTTGCGATGAGCAGTATAAGCTAAGTCAAAATGGAATTTGTTAATTATCTTGGCGATGAAAATGTCGCGGCTTTTTTCTTACTTTTTGCAAGAGTAAGTGGGATTTTTGTTTTTTTTCCTTTCTTTTCACACAATAATATCCCAAATGTTATTAAAGCAACTTTAGCTTTGTTTTTAACGATGTTTTTATTTCCCCTAGCAAAGCTTGAAATGCCAAGTTATAATTCTTTTTTTATCTTGCAAATTTTAAGCGAGGCTTTGCTTGGAATGATAGCTGGACTTTTGCTTAGTATAGTTTTTGCTTTCGTGCAATTTGCAGGCGAGCAAATGGCTTTTACTATGGGCTTTACTATGGCAAGTGTGCTTGATCCAAGTTCTGGAGCGAGTGTGCCCATCACTTCTCAAATTTTAAACTTACTTGCCTTGCTTGTATTTTTAGCCTTTGATGGACATCATTTGATCTTGCTTTTTTTAAGTCATTCTTTAACTTATATCGACTTGGGTGGTTTTTATCCAGGCGAAAATTTGCTTCGTTATGTTAATACAAGTATGCTTAATATCTTTATGATAGGCTTTGCGATGGCTTTTCCGATCTTAGCGATTAATCTTTTAGCGGATTTAATCTTTGGGCTTTTAATGAAAACTATGCCTCAATTTAACCTTTTAGTTGTAGGTTATCCTATAAAAATTGCTCTTGGTTTTGTGGTTTTGGTTTCGATTTTAGTGATAATGATGCAGTATTTTAAAGAACTTATTTTAAAAGTTTTTTCAAATATGCAAACTTTATTCTTTATCTAAGCATTTAATAATAAAAAATATCTTAAAATATAGTTTTTCATCTTAAGGAATGGTGCATGAAAATCGTATTGCTTAATAAAAACCCTATTGTTTCAAAACTAGCGCGCTTGAGTGCTGAGAAAATAGCTTATGAATTTGAAGAGTTTGAAAATGTTGAGGACTTTCAAGGAAGAAGTGATATTATCATCATTGATAATGAGGTCGAAGCTGATATAAAAGAGCTTGCTCAAAAATGTGAAAAGCTCATCTATTTGAGTCCAAAAAGTGCTGAAAATGTTAAAGGTGTAGAAAATTTACACAAGCCATTTTTGCCAACTGATTTGATAAAACTAATAGAAAATAAAACTATAGAAGAAGCTCAAGTTGTCGAAGAATTAAGCGTCAAAGAAAAAAATAAAGAGCCTGTAGATAATAAAGAAGAAAACCCTTACGATGATATACAACTTGATCTTGATGCTTTAAATTTTGAAGATATTGATGATACAAATGCAGATAAAAAAGAGCAAAAAAGTCAAGATGAAACAGCTTTGAAAGACGAACCAAAAGAAGAATTGAATTCTCAAGATGAGCCTAAAACCCAAGAGGAGACTTTATCAAGCCAAGTTCAAAATAAAGAAGAAAACAAAATACAAAAAGAAGATGAAGCACAAGAGCTTCAAGAAGAAAATACAAGTGAACAAGAGAAGAAAATTACAAAGCTTGAAGGACAAGATGAGCATTTTGATGAAAATGATTTAGACGCGGTTTTCAAGATGAGCGATGAAGAAAAATCAGTTAGCAAGCCTGAAGAAATCGATGATGAAGAACTTAAAGATTTTGATTTAAATTTTGATCAAACAAAGCCTCAAGCTTTACCTGAAGAAGTCAGTCAAGAAGAATCGGCACAAACTCAAGATAGAAGTGCAATCCAAACTCCTTTTCAGACTGATGAGCCTATAAATTTAGATGAGCCGAGCCAAGATTTAGCTCAAGATGAGACAAAAGTTCATGAAGAGCTTGACTTAGATAAGTCTAAAGAAATTTCACAAGAACCAGTTTTAGAACAAAGTGAAGCTTTGCAAGAAGATATGCAAGAAAACCAAGATAAAGTAACTCAATCTCAAGAGCTTGAAGTTCAAGATGAAACGGATAAGCTTATTTCTAGCGAAGATGACAAGATAGGTGATTTGACTGATTTACCTAAGCAAGAGCCTGCAGGAGAAAAAACAAGTGAAGCTTCAAACCAATCAGAAGCTCAAGTTGAAACAAATGCCGAGCAAGCCCCGCAAATTCAAGATGAGACAAAGACTCAGCACTTAACCCAAACAGAATTAAAAGATGAAACTCAAGATGAGTTAGCCCACGAGCCTTTCAGTGTCGAGGAAAAGCAAGAAAAACAAATTGATTTTGATGATATACCAGAAGATGCGAAATTTTTAGGGCAGATTGAAGAAAAAGAAGAGCAAAACGAGCCTCAACCTCAACTTATCGATGAAGAAGAAATGAAAGCTGATGAAAACTTGAGCGCTCAAGATAAAATCAAAGCTGAACTTGCTGCGCTCGATGATCTGGATAAACAGGATTTGCAAAGCGAAGAATTGCCAAGCCCTGAAATAGAAAGTGCTGAAATTCAAAAGGATATAGAACAGCTCAATGAAAGAGAAATTCAGCTTGCCTTGGGCGAAGAAGTGAGCGAAGAAGAGCCAACGCAAGTGCAAGAGTCTATAGAGTCAGCACATACTCAAATAACACAAGAAACCCCAAGTCAAAAGAGCGATGAGATCATCGATGAGCTTAGTAAAAGTATAGCTGCGGCTGTAAGCGAAAGTATTAAAGATGATACTTTAAAAGCTGCTTTAAAGGGCATGAATATGAACATTAGCATTAACATCAAATTTGATGAGAAAGCTTAAACGTGCAAGGTGGTTATATACTTTTGATCTCCGGACCAAGCGGGGCAGGTAAATCCACGCTTTTAACTCGTTTGATAAACGAATTTAAAGATGAGCTTTATTTTTCTATTTCTTGCACGACAAGAAAACCACGAGAAGGCGAGATAGATGGGGTTCATTATCATTTTGTAAGTGAGGAAGATTTTCAAAAAGATATAGATGAAGGAGCCTTTTTAGAATGGGCAAAAGTGTATAATAACTTTTATGGCACCTCTTTAAAACACACTCAAAAAGCCCTTGCTGAAGGTAGAGTAGTGATTTTTGATATTGATGTGCAAGGTTTTTGCATAGTCAAAGAAAAACTTAAAGATGAATTAAGTTCAGTTTTTATCACAACAAAGACAAAAAATGAACTTGAAAAAAGACTTATTAATCGAAAAACTGATACAATAGATACGATCAAAAAGCGTCTCATTGTGGCTGAAAATGAGATGAATTTCATCGCTCAATATGATTTTTTAATCATTAATGAGGACTTGGAACAAAGTTATAAAGAGCTTAAGGCTGTCTTTAAAGCGTGTAAAAAACGCGTGCAAAGTAAGACTGTAGCTGAAATTCAAACTCAATGGTATAAAGGAGAATAAAATGGGTTTAAGTTCTATAGGACCGGGACAATGGTTGGTTATCTTACTTATCATCGTGCTTTTATTTGGGGCAAAAAAAATTCCAGAGCTTGCAAAAGGCTTAGGTAAGGGTATAAAAACCTTTAAAAGTGAGATGAGTAATGATGAAGATGAGACAAACAAAAATTCTGCAAAGCTTGAAGAAAAACCAGATACAAAGGTTTTTACAAGCGATGAGGGTATAAAAAGCGACGAACAAAAGAAAGCTTAAGCTTTGAAAACAAGAGTATATGAGTGCGTAAAGCAAGGTTTAGATCAAGACTTTGTGCTTGAAAGCCCAAAGGATAAAAACCTTGCTCATTTTGCAACCCCACTTGCCTTCTCTTTAGCGAAAGAACTAAGAAAAAATCCCAAGCTTATTGCTGAGGAATTAGCTGTTAAATTTACAAATGAAAAGCTTTTTGAAAAGGTTGAGGCTGTTAATGGCTATGTAAATTTCAAGCTTTCGCGTGAGTTTTTAAACGATGAAGCCACAAAGGCTTTAAGCAAGAGTGAAGATTTTGCAAAAGGCACAGCTAAAAAGCAAAGTTTTTTACTTGAATATGTAAGTGCAAATCCTACAGGACCACTTCACATAGGGCATGCTAGAGGGGCTGTTTTTGGTGATACTTTAGCCAGAGTAGCAAGGCATTTAGGTTTTAAGTTTGACACTGAATATTATATCAATGATGCGGGCAATCAAATCGAGCTTCTAGGACTTTCAGTGCTTTTGGCTGTGCGTGAAAATGAGTTTAAACAAAGCGTTGTTTATCCTGATCAGTATTATAAAGGCGAGTATATCAAAGAGCTTGCTAAGGAGGCTTTGGCTGAATTTGGCGTGGATTTTTTTGAGGAAAAAAATATCCCTAAAATCGCTTCTTGGGCAAAGGATAAAATGCTCGTTGAGATCAAAGCGACTCTAGCTTCAGCACGTATAAAAATCGATCATTTCATCAGTGAATTAAGCTTGTATGAACAGCTTGACGCTACACTTCAAGCCCTAAAAGCAAATCATGCTAGCTATGAAAAAGAGGGTAAAATTTGGCTTAAGTCAAGTCAAAAAGGTGATGAAAAAGATCGCGTTATCGTGCGAGAAGATGGGCGAGGAACTTACTTTGTTGCTGATATAGTCTATCACAAAGACAAATTAAGCAGGGGTTATGATAAGTGCATTAATATTTGGGGAGCTGATCATCACGGCTATATAGCTAGGATGAAAGCAGCGATGAGTTTTCTTGGTTTTGATGAGAGCAAGCTTGAAGTGATCCTAGCTCAAATGGTTTCTTTGTTAAAAGATGGCGAGCCTTACAAGATGAGTAAGAGGGCTGGAAATTTCATACTTATGCAAGAAGTGCTTGATGAGATAGGAGCTGATGCCTTGCGTTTTATCTTTTTAAGCAAAAAATGTGATACTCATCTTGAGTTTGACATTAACGAACTTAAAAAACAAGATAGCTCAAATCCTGTTTTTTATATCAATTATGCACATGCACGCATTCATCAGGTATTTGCAAAGTCTGGCAAGAGCGTAGAACAAGTTATCAATGCTGATTTAAGCAAGCTTAGTGATGAAGCTTTAAATTTGCTTTTTGAAAGCTTAAATTCGCATGCCATTTTATGTGATGCTTTTGAAAATAGGGCTTTACAAAAGATAGCTGATTACTTAAAAAGCCTTGCAGCAAGCTTCCATAAATTTTATAATGAAAACAAAGTGTTAGGCACAAATGATGAGGACGCCTTGCTTAAACTCTTTGCAGTAGTGGCTTTAAGCATAAAAACAGTCCTAAAGCTTATGGGTATAGAAGCAAAAGATAGGATGAATGCTGGGGAGTTGAAATAAGATTTATCTTTTTTTGTGTATTTTTCTTAGCACAAAAGTATTTAAGCCTATAAATTGGGCTTTTTCTTAAATTTTAAGTTTTTGCAAAATCATCATTTTAAAACTAAGATGTGTAAATTTCTATATTTCCATAATAAATCAACGCCATTACACACAGGATAAAGCATATTTACTCCTTGTTTTTTTTGACAAGTCTTAACTTAAGATTTCTTGGCAAATGCCATTTAAATTTTTCTTACAAAATATACTTTTTTTATTAAAAATATTTGCTCAATTCAATATAATTTTAACCAAAAATAAAAGTTCAAAATGCTACAATTGCTCTCAAAATTCAAGGAAAAAACTATGCCAAAAAGAACCGATTTTCATACTATTTTGCTTATAGGTAGCGGTCCTATAGTTATAGGGCAGGCTTGTGAGTTTGATTATTCTGGCACTCAGGCGGCTAAAACGCTTAAGCAACTAGGGTATAAGGTTGTGCTGATTAATTCAAATCCTGCTACTATTATGACTGATCCAGAATTTGCTGATGCAACTTATATAGAACCTATTAGTAAAGAAAGTATTTTAAGGATTATTAAAAAAGAAAAAATTGATGCGATTTTGCCTACTATGGGCGGACAAGTGGCCTTAAATGTGGCTATGGAGCTTTTTGAAAGTGAGGATTTTAAGAAAAATTTTAGCCATGTGAAATTTCTTGGAGCAAAGCCAGAAGCCATTAAAAAAGGTGAGGATAGACAGGTTTTTAAAGAGTGTATGAAAAAGATTGGTATGGATTTGCCAAAGTCTATGTATGCGTATGATTATGATGAGGCTTTAAAGGCAGTTGATGATATAGGTTTTCCTTTGATGATACGTGCTTCTTATACGCTTGGTGGGGCAGGTTCTGGCGTGGTGTATAATTTAGACGAGTTTAAAGAGCTTGCTATTGTAGCTTTAGCTCTTAGCCCAATCCATGAAATTCTCATAGAAGAAAGCTTACTTGGTTGGAAAGAGTATGAAATGGAAGTCATACGCGATAAGAATGATAATTGTATCATAGTTTGTAGCATAGAAAATTTTGATCCTATGGGCGTGCATACTGGAGATAGCATTACCATAGCTCCAGCTTTAACCTTAACCGATAAAGAATATCAAGTCATGCGAAATGCTAGCTTTGCCATTTTAAGAGAAATAGGCGTAGATACAGGCGGCTCAAATGTGCAATTTGCTGTCAATCCAAAAAATGGACGCATGATAGTTATAGAAATGAATCCAAGAGTATCTCGCTCTTCAGCCCTTGCAAGCAAGGCTACAGGTTATCCTATAGCAAAAGTGGCTACGCTTTTAGCAGTTGGCTTTAGCTTAGATGAGATTAAAAATGACATCACGGGCACGCCAGCTAGTTTCGAGCCAGCAATTGATTATATAGTAACAAAAATTCCTCGTTTTGCCTTTGAGAAATTCCCAAATGCAGACTCAAAACTTGGCACAGCCATGAAAAGCGTAGGCGAGGTGATGGCTATAGGAAGCACTTTTAAAGAAAGCATACAAAAAGCACTTTGTTCGCTTGAAAAGGGCTATTGTGGTTTTAATTTTATCAAAGCTGATAAAAATGAATTGATTTTTAATATAAGAAATGCCAATGAAAAACGCCTTTTATATCTAGCACAAGCTTTTAGAGAGGGCTTTAGTGTGGCTGAACTTCATGAGCTTTGTAAAATCGATACTTGGTTTTTAGAGCAAATCAAAGAAATCATAGACTTTGAAAAATGTATAGATATGGATATATTAAATGATAAAACCTTGCTTAGAAAAGCCAAAGCTATGGGCTTTTCTGATAAAATGCTCGCCTTGCTTGTGAATTTAAAAGATAATTTAGAGCTTTCTCAAAATGATATATATTATGCAAGATTAAGACAAAAAATCAATCTTAATTATAATGAAGTAGATACCTGTGCAGGTGAGTTTAAAGCCCTTACGCCTTATCTTTACTCAAGCACAAGTATAAATGAATTTGCTCAAAACAAAAATGAAACTTTGGTAAAAAAAGATAAAAAAGAAAAAAAGGTTATGATTATAGGAGGAGGACCTAACCGCATAGGACAGGGCATTGAGTTTGATTATGCTTGTGTGCATGCATCTTTTGCCTTAAATGATTTAGGCATTAAAACCATCATGTATAATTGCAATCCAGAAACAGTAAGCACTGATTATGATACCAGTGATATTTTGTATTTTGAGCCTATAGACTTTGAGCATTTAAGAGCTGTGGTTGAAAGAGAAAAGCCAGATGGAGTGATAGTGCATTTTGGAGGGCAAACGCCTTTGAAATTTGCTAAAAGATTAAGTGCTTTTGGAGCTAAGATTATAGGCACAACGGCTAGAGTTATTGATCTAGCAGAAGATAGAAAGAAATTTGCTGAATTTTGTGAAAAATTAGCCATAAAACAACCTAAAAATGCTACTGCAACAAGCGTTGAAGAAGCTGTATTAAAGGCAAGTGATATTGCTTATCCGGTTTTAGTTCGCCCAAGTTATGTTTTAGGCGGAAGAGCAATGAGAGTGGTGCATAATGAAGCTGAATTAAGACTTTACATGCAAGAAGCTGTTGATGTGAGCGATAAAAGTCCGGTTTTAATCGATCAGTTTTTAGATAACGCTACTGAGCTTGATGTTGATGCTATTAGTGATGGCAAAGATGTGTATGTGGCTGGCATTATGGAGCATATTGAAGAAGCTGGCATTCATAGTGGGGATTCTGCGTGCTCTTTACCCCCTCTTAATATCAGTGAAAAAGCACAAAATGAAATCAGAGAAAAAACCAAAGACATAGCCTTAAATTTAGGCGTTGTAGGCTTGCTTAATATACAATTTGCCCTTTTAAATGATGAACTTTTCATGATAGAGGTTAATCCTAGAGCAAGTAGAACCGTGCCTTTTGTAAGCAAAGCTACAGGCGTGCCACTAGCAAAAATAGCAACTAGAGTAATGTGGCAAGGCAATTTAAAAGAAGCCTTAAAATTTTATGATAATTTCGCTGTAATTGAAGAAAAAAATGGCATTTTTGTGCCTAAAAATTTAGGCTTTATCAGCGTAAAAGAAGCAGTGTTTCCTTTTGCAAAGCTTAATGGAAGTGATTTAGACTTAGGACCTGAAATGCGTTCAACTGGTGAGGTGATGGGCATAAGCAAGGATTTTGCAAATTCTTACGCAAAAAGTCAAATTTCAGCCTTTAACAACCTACCAAAAAAAGGAAGTGTGTTTATCTCATTAAAAGATGGCGATAAAAAATACGCTAAAAACCTTGCAAAAGCTTATAGTGATTTAGGCTTTAAACTCATAGCCACAGCTGGCACTTGTAAGGAAATTCAAAATTCAGGCTTTGAATGCGAGCTGGTCTATAAAATTTCAGAAGGTCGCCCAAATGTAGAGGATAAACTCAAAAACAACGAGATAGCCTTAGTGATTAATACCAGTGATGAAAACAGCTTTAAAGATGATACCAAAAAAATAAGAGCAAATATCATTCGTTTTAAAATTCCTTATTTTACAAATCTAAGAGGAGCACTAGCTGGTGCAAAGTCAATCAAAGCCGTGCAAAATGAAAGCTATTTAGAAGTAAAAAGCTTGCAGGATTATTTGAAAAAATGACTTAAAGCCTTTGAATGTTTGCATATCATTTTAGCTGTGCGAGAAAAAATGATAATTTATTTGATAGTTTTGGTAGACAAAGAGCGTTAAATTCGTATTTTTCTAGCATAGATATAATTGTGAGTTTATGTGTGAAAGTGGTTTAGCCTGAGGTATTTGCAGATCAAAAAATCAAAGATTTAAATGATTTTGTTTTTGGTGTAGAGGTTGGACTTGATAGTCATGCACGAAAAAATCGTAGTGGCAGCACAATGAAAAAGCTCATCGCTTAAATTTTTAAAATATTTATGATCTGCTTTGATTCTTTGCATTGCGGGTATAAAGAATATTTTTCTTAAGAATTATTTTATATTTAGTGTTTAATTTTTGCAAATTTATATTATAATGAGAAGCGATGAAAACAAAGGCGTTATTTTTAGATCGTGATGGTGTGATTAATATTGATAAAAAATATGTGCATAAACAAGAAGATTTTGAGTTTTGCGAAGGGATTTTTCCTTTGTGCGATTTTTTTATACAAGAAGGCTTTAAAATCTTTGTGATCACTAATCAATCAGGCATAGCAAGGGGCTATTATACCGAGGCTGATTTTGCAAAGTTAAGCCAATTTATGTGTGAAAGTTTTAAAAAACAAGGCATAGAAATTACTAAAATATATCATTGTCCGCACCTAGAAAATTGTGAGTGCAGAAAACCAAAACCGGGTATGCTTTTAAAAGCCCAGCTTGAATTTGACATTAATATGCAAAATGCAGTTTTTATAGGTGATAATTTAAGCGATATGCAAGCAGGTTTAGCCGCAAAAGTCGGCACTTTAGTGCTTTTGAGCGAAGATAAAAATTTAAAAAAAGATCTCAAAAAAGGACATTTTGAAATTTGTAAAAACTTAAGTTTAGCTTTGGTATTTTTAAAAAAGAAATTGAAAGGATAAAATGAAGATAGTTATCACAGGAGGAGCTGGATTTATAGGCTCACAGCTTGCTTTAGCCTTGCAAGATAAGCATGAAATTTTGGTGATTGATAAGATGAGAAATGAGGAGAAATTTTCTAATGGAAACCTTAAAAGTCTAGGGCATTTTAAAAACTTACTTGGCTTTAAAGGCGAGCTTTTTGTGGGCGATATAAATGAGCCTTGCGTTTTTGAAAAGATTGAGGATTTTAAAGCCGAAGTGATTTTTCATCAAGCAGCCATTTCAGATACCACAGCAGATGATGAAAACCTTATTTTACGCACGAATTTAAACAGCTTTAAAAACTTTATAGACTTAAGTATAAAGCTTAAAGCAAAACTTATTTATGCGAGTTCTGCTTCGGTGTATGGGGATGCAGCTAGTCCGCAAATTGTAGGAAAAGACGAAACACCTAAAAATCCATATGCTTTTTCAAAGCTTATGATGGATCATTTGGCTTTTAAATACAGCCAAAAGCTTGATATAGTAGGGCTTAGATATTTTAATGTTTATGGTAAAGGTGAATTTTTCAAGGGTAAGACAGCGTCAATGATCTTGCAATTTGGCTTGCAAATTTTAAGCGGACAAAATCCGCGTTTGTTTGAGGGGAGCGAGAAAATTTTTAGGGATTTTGTGTATATTAAAGATGTTATAAACGCGAATTTAAAGGCTTTAGAAGTAAAAAGTGGGGTGTATAATGTGGCAACTTCCATTCCAAGAAGCTTTCAAGATATTGTTGATATTTTACAAACTGGGCTTGGCACAACTTTGTCTTGTGAATATATCAAAAATCCTTACGCAAAGGCTTATCAGTTTCACACTCAAGCTGATTTAAGTAGCTGGGTCGGGTTGTATGAGCCTCAGTTTAGCCTAGAAGAGGGCATTAAGGACTATATAAGTGAAATTAAACGCATTCATGAAAAGGAAGTAAATGCTTGATTTTTTAGCTAATCAAAGCCCTAAAATCCTTGTTGTTGGGGATTTGATGGTGGATAATTATATTTGGTGTGATTGTGAGCGTGTAAGCCCTGAAGCTCCTGTTTTAGTGATGAAAACAAAAAGTCAGGATAAAAGGCTTGGTGGAGCAGCAAATGTCTATGCGAATTTAAAGGCTTTAAATGCTCATGTCAAGGCTTTAAGCGTAGTGGGCGATGATGAGACTGGGGAATTCTTA
Organism: Campylobacter sp. MIT 97-5078; assembly: GCF_006864455.1. Taxonomy (GTDB): domain Bacteria; phylum Campylobacterota; class Campylobacteria; order Campylobacterales; family Campylobacteraceae; genus Campylobacter_D. Next base: position 8,828 of record NZ_QHLK01000007.1, on the reverse strand, counting down.
AAAACAAGGATTGATGGGGTTTTACTTACTCAAAAAGGACGCAAAACTTCGCTTAAAAATCGTATTATTTCTCATTCTCAGCAGGTTTTAAGACTTGATGATGAAAGCACTGATGATATTAGTTTAGAAGATGAATTGATTGCTGAATTTGAAGCATGTGTTAAAGAGTATCAAAGCGTGGTTTTAAGTGATTATGGCAAGGGTGTTTTAAGCCCTAAGGTAACAAGGGCACTCATCACAAAGGCAAACGAGTTAAACATACCCATACTCATCGATCCAAAGGGTAGTGATTACTCAAAATATACAGGGGCAACCTTACTTACACCAAATAAAAAAGAAGCCTTAGAAGCCCTTAAAATGAGTGATTTAAATGGGGATAATCTTAAAAAAGGCATTAAAGAGCTTAAAGAAAAATTTAAGCTTGAATACTCACTCATTACTCTTTCAGAAGCTGGTATAGCTGTGTTTGATGATGATTTACATATCATTGAAGCTACGGCAAGAGAGGTTTTTGATGTAACAGGGGCTGGAGATAGCGTCATAGCCATGCTTGCCTTTTGTTTTGCTTTGAAAGTGCCTCTTATTAAAGCTTGTGAGTTAGCAAACGCTGCAGCTGCCGTTGTGGTAAGCAAGGTAGGAAGCGTAAGTGTGAGTTTTGAGGAGATTAAAAACTACGGCAAAACAAGCTTTGAAGCTAAGATTATCACAAAAAATGCCCTTGTCAAAAGACTTGCTCATCTTGGTAAAAAAGTAGTTTTTACTAATGGTTGCTTTGATATTTTGCATTTTGGACATATCAAATACCTCGAAAAAGCAAGAAATTTAGGTGATTTGCTTGTGGTGGGATTAAACTCAGATGCCAGCGTAAAGCATTTAAAAGGCAAAACGCGACCTGTAAATAGCGAATTTCAAAGAGCAGCTTTGCTTGCGGCACTTTATTTTGTGGATTTTGTCGTGATTTTTGACGAGGATACACCTTATGAGTTGATTAAAACTTTAAAGCCAGATATTTTGGTTAAAGGGGCTGATTATGAGGACAAAGAAGTTGTAGGGGCTGATTTGGTTGAAAAAGTTGAACTTATAGCCTTTGAAGAGGGCTTTAGCACAAGTTTAATTATAGATAAAATAAAGGAGAAAAAATGCTAAGTCTGATTAAAAAAGAGTTTGAAGAATATCAAAAAAAAACACTTGTTGCAAGTGAGATTTTGCAGGATCAATAGGGCTTAGTAGCAAAGGTGGAGGAGCTATGAATGAGCTTTGTGAGCTTAATTTAGTCGTTCCAAGCGATAATACAGCAAGAATCCAAGAAACGCATATCTTAAACATCATATCATTTATCAGTTTATCGATGAAGTGTTTTGAAGAAATGCTAGAAAGATTTGAAGAGTATTTTAAAAAGGAGTAAAGATGAAAAAATACATTTTTTTGATAGTGTGTGTATTTTTGGGCGCGTGTGTGTTTAAAAATAGTCCAAAATACATTAGTGAGGATTATTTTAAGGCGGTGCAAGAAGACGATTTTCGCAGGATAAAGTCCTATGTATATGTGCCAGCAAGCATTCAAAGCGAGCTAAGCACTAAAGAAATCGATGAAAGGCTCAATGAAAAATTAAGCAAGCTTAAAGAAAAACTTGCTCAACACGGTGGCGTTAAAGAAGTTAAAATTACTGATAAAAAAGAGCTAAATAGCGAGCTTACAGAGCTTCAAATCGAGCTTATTTATAATGACAAAAGCATAGCCGATGAACGCTTAAATGCCGTGAAAATCGATGGAGTTTGGAAGATTATCTTTGCTCTTTAAGCAAGCTTTTTGCTTCTTTGATTACAAGTTCAGGTTTTAACTCTTGCATGCAAGCGTGATGTTTTAAAGGACATACTCGTTTCATACAAGGCATACAAGCTAAATTTAAATGCACAAGCCTTGCATTTTCATTATGCCAAGGCGAAGTTTGAGTGAATTTTGTAGGTCCAAACACCGCTATAGTAGGTGTTTTATACACAGCTGCTATATGCATGGCACCGCTGTCATTGCTGATAAAAAGATCAAGGCTAGAAATAAGCTCGCAAAGCTCTTTTATACTCGTTTTAGCACACAAATTTAAAGCTTTTACGCCATTTTTTTGAAGCAAAAACTCGATTTTATCGCAAAGTTCTTGTTCGCTTGCTACGCCAAAGATGAGAATTTTATGGCTTTTGCTAAACTCAAGAGCAACTTTTGCAAAATACTCTTCATTCCAGCGTTTGGCACTACCATATTTTGCCCCAGCATTTATACCTAAAAATTTCTTGTTTATATCAAGTTTAAAGTATTCACACAAAGCTTTTTGCTCGTTTTCATCAAGCTTTTTATACGCTTTTATGGGTAAAAAAAGCTCATCTTGCACTGCTTCTTTAAGCTTGAGTGAGTTTTTGATAAATTCAAGGTATTTTAGCACTTGATGAGCGTTTTTGTTGTGCTTTTTATTAAAGATAAATTTATATTTTGAATGCAGTAAAAAAAGCATAATTTTAGCTGAAAATGCCCCTCTAAAAGAAAAGGCGTAATCAACCCTACCCCAAATTTTAGCGAGTTTATAAAAATTTACATATCTTGATCTTTTATCTTCTATAAAAATCCGTGTATTTTCACACTCTTTAAAAAGCTCGCACGCCACAAAAGAGCCATGAAGTATAAACTCAGTTTTTTTATCAAGCTTTGTAAAATGCTCAAACACAAGCTTTAAAGCCGCACTTGCCATAACTGCATCGCCAAGCCAAGTTGGAAGGTGGATAAAAATTTTCAAGCTTTGCCTTTTTGTCAAAAATTATAGCAAATATTGATTGAAAATTTATGAATATTGATTATAATACATCGCTTTCTAAGACTTTAATATTTAAGGATAAAACACATGCAAGTTCCTAAATTTTCGATCATACTTCCAACTTACAATGTTCAAGCCTTTATCGCTCAAGCTTTACAATCTTGCATAAATCAAACGTTTAAAGATATAGAGATCATTGTTGTTGATGATTGTGGGCAAGATAGTAGTATAGAAATTGCTAAGGAATTTGCTTTGAAAGATGAAAGGGTAAAAATTATTCATAACGAAAAAAATCAAGGTGTTTTTATAGCTAGAAACAATGGAGCTTTGGTTGCTAGTGGAGAATATCTGCTTTTTTTGGATCCAGATGATTATTTTGATGAAAGAGCTTGTGAGATATTGTTTGAAATTATAGATAAAAACAAGAGCTTGGAAATTGATTTTATCTCGTTTAATTGTTATTCACAAGAAAAACAAGATGCAAGTTTTGAAAAGCATAACCTTGCATCAAGAAGAGAAGGATTTGTAAATAAAGACAAATTGTTAGAGTTTTATTTTGATAACGATATGAATTTTGGTGGTGTTGTTTTTAAGCTATGTAGAAAAGAGGCGTATTTGAGTGCTATTAGCATCATAGGGGGGGGGGGTATTGATAAATATGGCAGAAGACAATTTAGTCGTTATAGCTCTTTTGTTGGTGAGTAAAAATATATACTTGTGTGATAAGCTTTTGTATTATTACCGTTTTAATCCAAAATCGCTCACTCGTGCAAAAGAGAATTTTATTCAATGCAATAAAGACTGCGAATTGGTGCAAAAGCTATTAGCAAAACTTGCTTTAAAGCATGATGAGAAATTTAAGTTTTTTGTTTATTATGAGATTCTTTTCTTAAAAATTCATGATGCGCACAGACTTTATGAATACAATATCCTTACTTATCCTTATTTAAAATTTTTATATAGATTTAACTTAAGTATAAAGAAAAAATACTATAATCTTTGCAGAAAACAAATAGCGAAAAAATTTAAATCTCTTGAAAACAAACAAATATAAATTTGCTTTTGTGTTCAGTTTTAAAAAAAGGTTAAAAAATTTGCAAAATGATATGGTTTCTATCATCGTGCCAATTTACAATGTCAAAGCTTATCTTAAAGAATGCGTTCAAAGCCTTGTCAATCAAACTTATCAAAACTTAGATATTATCTTAGTTGATGATGGAAGTGATGATGAGAGTTTAGAAATTGCTTTAGAATTTGCTAAGCAAGATGAGAGGATTTTGGTGTTAAGCAAGCCAAATGGTGGCTTAAGTTCAGCTCGAAACTTAGGACTTGAGTTTATCAAAGGTTCTGCCTTAAGAGAGCTTTTAGAAAGTGAAAGTTTTATACAAAAAAATAATAATTTCAATTCAAATGAAAAATTAAGCATACAATCCTTTTTAAAAACTCATACCTTTGATAAAAACACAAAAGAACTTTCTTTAAGTGAAATTCAAAAGCATTTTACAAAAATTACTTCAAATTTTATCAAAACAAACTTAGAAAATATTCATGAACTTTTAGTGCAAGACTTGCCTTCAAGGATTATTCATTTTGTAGATAGTGATGATTATATTAGCCTTGATTGTATAGAACTTTGCGTTAAAAATATGCTTGAAAAAAACTTAGAAATTCTAGTTCATAATCTTACTGAATATGATGAAAATACAAGAGAATTTAAAAATAAGCCCAACTTCCCACCCTTAAAAAACTTAAGAAAGATGAGTATGATAGCGGTTTAGAATTTTTGAGTAAAAATAAATTTTATGATTTTTATTTTGCTTGGCAGGGAAGCTTTAAGAGTGAAATTTTAAATCACTACAATTTACGTTTTACGCATGGAATTTTTCACGAAGATCATGACTTTGGCACGATTTTATTTGCTTTAGCAAAAAAGATCGCTTATATAAATGAGGCTTTGTATGTGTATAGGATAAGATCAAATTCGATAATAACAAGCCAGAAAGAACATCATTTTCCACAGAAAATGCCTTTAAATTTAGAAATTTTAAGACCTTGTTTTAAAGATTATCAAAGCTTAAGGGCGTATTTTAGAGCGTATTGTTTGGTTAGGATAGCTGAAGTGGTTTATGATTTTATGCAAGCAAATAAAAACAAGCAAAAATTTTTTAAAAAAGTCATTAAAAAATACATTTATGATTATATTTTTTATCATTCTAAGACAAATACAGCCTTTACGCAAGAAATTCATAAATTTTTAAATAAGATTGGTATTAAAAATGTTAATTTTTACCGCCAAAAACTTCTTATAAGAATGTATTGGCGTAATCCTAAAAAAATCATCGCTTTATTTTTTAAACAAAAATAAGTTTTTAAATTTAAAGCTTTAAAAAATCTTGCTTTTTGTGTTATAATAGCGAGTTTGATAAGATAGCTTAGAGGTATTTGTTGAAAAAGATTTTATTTGTGCTTGGCACTAGACCAGAGGTTATAAAACTTGCCCCATTGTTTTTGTATTTTAAGGCACAAAAAAGCGATATGCAAGTTTTTTTATGCAATACAGAACAGCAAAAACAGCTTAGCAATCAAACACTTCAATTTTTTAATCTCAAGGCAGATTTTAATCTCAATGTGATGACTCAAGATCAAAGCTTACCTTTGCTTAATGCAAAGCTTCTTAATCAGCTTGATGAACTTTTAAGTAAGCAGAAATTTGATGCTTTGATTGTGCAAGGTGATACCATGAGTGCGTATTGTGGTGCCTTAGCAGCCTTTTATAAAAAAATACCAATTTTTCACATCGAAGCTGGTTTACGGTCGCACAATCTATACGAACCATTTCCAGAAGAGGCTATGAGACTAATGATTAGCAAGCTAGCTGATTTGCATTTTTGTCCAACAAAAGAGGATTATAAAAATCTCGTCAAGGAAGGCATTGCCAAGGATAAGATTTTTATCACTAAAAATACCGGTATTGATGCGATATATTATATTGATAAAAATGAACTGATTAATTCTAGCAAACGTCTTAAACGCTTGGGATTAAATCTCAAACAAGATAAAATCGTGCTTGTAACAATACACCGCAGAGAAAATCATAATAATATAAAGGCTCTAGCCAAGTGCTTGCTTAAGCTTGCATATACACACGCACAAATTACTTTTATCTTACCACTGCACCCAAACCCAAATGTCAAACAGGTGCTTGAAGAAACGCTTAAAAATACACAAAATATTATTTTGTGTGGGGCTTTAAATTATATTGATTTAATCAATGTGATGAAGCATAGTAGCTTGATTTTAAGTGATAGTGGTGGCATACAAGAAGAAGCACCAAGTTTTAAAGTCAAGGTGCTTGTTCTACGTAATTTTACAGAAAGAACGGCAGGATTAAAGAATGGTTTTAGCGAGCTTGTAGGTAATGATGAAGAGCTTATTTATAAGCGTGTAAATTATTATCTTGAAAATCCTTTTTACACAAAAAAACAAAATCCTTATGGTGATGGTAAGGCGAGCAAAAGAATTTTTTCAGCTATTGCAAACTTTTTTAAAGGAAAGAATTTATAATGAAAACTTTATACCTAGATAAAGAATTTGATAGAATTTTTGATAAACTTTACAGAAAAGAAAATTTTAGCCTTCTTCGTTATGGTGATGGTGAAAAAGCCATCATGATAGGGGAAAATTTTAATGCTCAAGAAGGTTGGAGTTTTCAAGATAATAAAGATTTTTCTAAGGCACTTTTAGCTTCACTTGAAATTAATGATGAGAGGTTTATTTATGGTGTGTCTTGTCCGTGTTGTGATGAAGTAGCAACTTGCTGGTATCAAACTCATATAAAATCAAAAAATTTGAGCTTTGCAAATATCTTTGTTAATATCAATCATAGACGATTTAAAGAGTATTTTGAAAAACTTAGTGAGGATGCGGTATTAATTGCTAATTATCGTGCAAAAGATAAACAAATAGGAAATCTTAATATCATCAAGCATTACGAAATAAGTGATGATTGCAATGTATTTTTTCAAGAAGATTTAGAGAATTTGATTAATAAAATTAAGAAAGATTTTGCAGATAGACAGAATTTGCTTTTTGTTGTATCAGCAGGACCATTAGCTGAAATTATTATACATAGTCTTTTTTCATATAACCCAAATAATCGTTATATTGATTTTGGCTCATCAATTGATTTTTATTTTAAATCAGGAAAAGCTGGAAATAAAGGAGCTCAAGCACTTCGCCCTTATATGATACCGGGCAATGAATACGCTGAAAGAAACTGCGTAATGCCAATATATGAAGATAAGCTTAATGTGAGCGTGGTGCTTAATCTTTACAAACGCCCCCAAGCACTGAAAGAGCAACTCAAAGCCATTCAAAACCAATCCTTAAAACCAAAAGAAATTTTACTTTATCAAGATGGAGTGTTTGAAGGCATTGAAATCCCAAAAGATATAGAAAAAGAATTTGATCTTATTGAAATTTCAAAAGAAAATAAAGGTGTGTGGGAAAGATTTAAATTTGCACAAAAAAGAGCGAATTCGAATTTAGTTTGTGTTTTTGATGATGATACTATACCTGGAAAAGATTTTTTAGCTAATTGTTTTTCACAAATGCAAAAACAAGAGGGGGGGGGGCTTTATGGAGCTGTGGGTATAGTGCTTAAAAATGCAAAAAATTATCCTGTTAATGACTTTTTTAGGCTTGGTTGGGTAATGCCAAACAAAATACGAGCTGAGGTTGATTTTGTAGGACATGCTTGGTTTTTTAAAAAAGAATGGCTCAAGCTTTTGTTTGAAGATACGCAGAGTTTGCAAGATTATAAATTAGTAGGCGAAGATATTGCCTTTTCTTTGGTTTTGCAAAGAAAAAATATTAGAACCTTCGTTCCTCCTCATCCTCATAGAAATCCTAATTTGTGGGGATCAAATCCAAATCTTGGTTTAAAATATATTAACGATAAGGCTGCGATTTCAAATAACAAACACAACCAAAAAAGAATGAACGAGGCCTTGCAAGAAGCGATTAATTTAGGTTTTAAGCTTCTTATAGATAGAGATAAGTCCTCATATCAAAAAAGTAAAAAAATACTTTTTAAAGCTCAAGTTAAGCAAAAAGGGTTTTTTAAAGCTATCTTTGGCTCTTTAGAAAGAAATTTAAGACATAGTGTGCATAAGATTTTGGGGACAAAAAAATACAAGATATGAAAAATGCCTTAGTTTCTATCATCGTGCCAATTTACAATGTCAAAGCTTATCTTAAAGAATGTGTTCAAAGTCTTATCAATCAAAGCTATCAAAACTTAGATATTATCTTAGTTGATGATGGAAGTGATGATGAGAGTTTAGAAATTGCTTTAGAATTTGCTAGTAAAGATGAAAGAATTTTAGTGCTTTCAAAGCCAAATTCAGGGCAAGCTTCAGCCAGGAATCTAGGACTTGAGTTTATCAAAGGTTCTGCCTTAAGAGAGCTTTTAGAAAGTGAAAGTTTTATACAAAAAAATAATAATTTCAATTCAAATGAAAAATTAAGCATACAATCCTTTTTAAAAACTCATACCTTTGATAAAAACACAAAAGAACTTTCTTTAAGTGAAATTCAAAAGCATTTTACAAAAATTACTTCAAATTTTATCAAAACAAACTTAGAAAATATTCATGAACTTTTAGTGCAAGACTTGCCTTCAAGGATTATTCATTTTGTAGATAGTGATGATTATATTAGCCTTGATTGTATAGAACTTTGCGTTAAAAATATGCTTGAAAAAAACTTAGAAATTCTAGTTCATAATCTTACTGAATATGATGAAAATACAAGAGAATTTAAAAATAAGCCCAAACTTCCCACCCTTAAAAAACTTAAGAAAGATGAGTATGATAGCGGTTTAGAACTTTTAAGTAAAAATAAATTTTATGATTTTTATTTTGCTTGGCAGGGAAGCTTTAAGAGTGAAATTTTAAATCACTACAATTTACGTTTTACGCATGGAATTTTTCACGAAGATCATGACTTTGGCACGATTTTATTTGCT
>NZ_QHLK01000006.1 GCF_006864455.1 Campylobacter sp. MIT 97-5078 | reverse complement strand
TTCTAAAAAGCTATGGGGTAAGTGCGAAAAAGTTGCTGTCATTCCATCTTGTGCTTCTACTGCTCTCACGCAAATGGTATTATCATAGGTGCGATTATCGCCCATTACCCCCACACTCCGCACATTTAGCAACACGCAAAACGCCTGCCACACTTGATTACTCATTTCTGTTAAATCTCTCAAAATACTCATCAATTTCTTCTCGCATTTCTTGCCCAACCTCTTCAAAAGCTGACAAAATTAGTTCATAGCTTCCTGTTCCACCTAAAAAATCCCAGAATTCCTCCGCCACCTTTAATTCAAAATCTAAATCAAGCATTCCCGCCATTGTCCATCGTTCATAGGGTTTTGGCTCATAGGGGTTATAAGGTATAGCAATGAGTGAGTTAATCTTTGCGTTTGGATTATTAAGCCCAAAGCAACCTACCCAAGTCAAAAGTGTACGTTTAAATTCTTTAAATCCACCCTTGTTTGGTTTAGCGGTTTTAATGTCAATTAAATACACATCATTATTCTTTTGCAAAAACAAATCCACCTTTGTAGGCTTAACCTTGCTTAACTCCCCACCCTGTAAGTTTAATATTCTAGCAATTTCCATAGTTTTATTAGGCTTAGAATTTCCACTTTCCAAAGAATCCATAATCTCTTGAATTTGAATTTGTGCGTGTTTTCTAATGTATTCTCCCGCTGATTTCTGACGCTCAATCTTATCAAAATGTGCCTTAGCTAATTCCTCTGCCACAGGCTCGAAAATACTTGTGCCAAAGTTGGTATTGAGACTTTGAATAAAGCTATAAAGCGCCATTCTATCTTTACCCAAAAGTCTTGTATGAAAGGGCATTGAGGAAGTTTCGGGCTTATAATTTTCAAATTTATTGCGTAATGCTTGAAAGAGGCGATTTTTAATATTGTTTTTAAGATTTTGCATTTTCTTCACTCCTCCCTTAAATGAAAGATACTCTCGCTATATCTATTTTTATCTTTTTCGCTACGATTTAGAACAGGTCTATTATATTGATTGATAATTTGCATATTTGCTAATTCCGCAATTTTTGGATAAAGATTAAATTTATCATTTGCTACCAAAAATACATTGTAATCCTCTTTTAAAAATCTTTTAGCATTATTCAGAGCAGTTGCGATGCCTTGAATGTATTTTTCTTGTGCGTTTTTGCTTTGTCCATTACTTAGTTTGCCAATCTCTAAATTATCTTTGCGAGGTAATCCAAAAATATCATAAGCATAAGCGTGTTGTTCGTGATAATCAATCAATCCCACATAAGGTGGGGAGCTAAAGATTCCAGCGATTTTTTGGGATTTGATAAGTTGTGCAAAAGCCTTATCTTGTTTTTGCACGAAGTTGATAATATCCACATTTGTAGAATCTGCATTGAGACATATTTGTGTGGTATCGCTTCGCAAAGCTCCAAATTCTTCTAATCGCTTTAAAGTATCTTTAGCATAGCTTTTCCACCATTTTGCAATACTAAAAAGGGGTTTGCAGATTCTGCCGTGCTTTTTGCAATAATAAGTTGTTGTAATGGGTTCTAAAAGTGTAGCCAAATCTGAATGTGTCGTAGCACGGCAGCTTCTTGCTGTGCGGCTTAGAATAACACATAAAATATCTTGTAAGCACTTAGGTGCTTTTAAAATCTCATTTTTAAGCAATAAAATTTCTTGTTTTATGGAATCCATATACCATTTTTCAAAAAAATTCTCCTGTATGTTCGTGCTAGTATTTATGTGATAAAGCTTCACTAAATCATTATAAATCTTTATAAACTCCTTCTCTTTTGTATCTCCATAAGCTTTTTCGTCAATTTGTTTTAAAGCAACTTGACGCTTAAAGGTTTTATTGGGAAAATATATTTGATTAAATTCACTCAAAACATTATTTAAAGCTGATTCAAAAGAGCTAATTTGTAGATTTTTTGAATATTTTTCTAGGAGATTTGTAAGTTTTATAAGCTCTATTTCAAGAGTATTTAAATCATATTTTGCAATTTTAGCATTACAAAGCATTGTATTAAAATATGAAATATCAATTCCAATGGCGTTCATTTCTAGCTCATTTGCTACACACAAAGTCGTGCCACTGCCTGCAAAAATATCTAGCACAATATCATTTGGTTTAAAGTAAGTTTCTAGCTTGATAGAATCTGTATGAGAATCTAAAAAATATTCGACAAGTTGGGGGATAAACTTGCCTTTATAAGGGTGGATTCTATGAATATGCTTAGTTGTTTCTGTTTCTTTATATTGCGCAAAAGAAAGGGGTGATTCTAAATGTTTTTGTGATTTAACAGTGCTATCATAGTAATCTTTTAATTCATTTTTATCAATCAAATTTTCTTTTGGATTCTTGCTATGATTTGCAATTTTGCCATAGTTTAAAAGATACATTACATTATTACTTGTTACTCTTTTTCCTAAATATTCACTTGCCCAAATACTAGCCTGTTTGGGTGTGAGCAATGGCGAAGGTTGTTTATCGGAAAAATCAAATAAGCTTTGTATCATTCCCTACTCCCACTCAATCGTTCCTGGGGGTTTGCTAGTAATATCATACACCACGCGGTTAATGCCTTTATTTTATTTCTATCCATCTTTGATAACCTTTAAAATTTCTAATACATCATAATTATGATTCTTGCTTAAGATTCCAAAAATCTTAAAACATTCAAGCACAAATGCCTTGTGGCTAGCATTTAATGATAAAAGCCCGCATTCTTTAGTTCTAGCAACTCTTCCAAGAAAAGTTATATCATTTTTAGATTCTAATTCTGTGATAGGAAAGCACACATAAAGCATAGGTTGCGCTCCTATGGCTCTTTGCTTTTCTTTGATTATGATTTCGACCAACACATCAAAATTGCCAAATTTATGAACCAAGAGCGGATATTTTACTTCGCTTACATAAAATTCCATATCTAAAATTTGCTTTTGCTTTGGATAGCTTCTAAAAATTTGTAAATCCTCTCTGCTATCTATGAAATCATCGTTTTTAAGTTTTTGTAAAAATGTGCAAAGATTTTCAATTTCTGTCTTATTGATAATCCCCCATTGCACGAAATAATATAAATACTCACTTAATTCATAAAGTGCTTTATTTTTCTTATTTGCTCCTACAAAATGTGTATTTTGCAGAGTGCTTAAAGCAAGTTTTTCTTTGTCGCCCTTATCCACATCATAGCCAATTTGCCATTCAATATAATGCTTTTGAGAGAATGGAATCTGCCTTGTTGCAGTTGGAATTCCATATTCATAAAAGCTATTTCTTATCTTTACTCTAATCTTACCGCTTTGTGTGGTTAATGGAATCTCTACATAAATTTTATTATTTCCTAACCTTTCAATCCTCATAATGTTCACCTAGTAAATCTTTAAAATACTGCATTATATCTTCACTTAGAATCTTGTTTTCACTTGCTTTGATAAATGCAGCTTCTAAGCATTGAAATTTCTTAAAATCTATCAAAATATCGCAATTCCCAAAATAATAAGGAATATGTTGCAAATAAAGTTTAAATACATCAACATAGCAATACAAACTATATTTTTCTCGTGTAACATACACCGCATTTGCAGTATTGTTACTTATAAATGTTTTAGAACGGCGCAAGGCATTAATATCACGCATAGTATAAAACATTGCTACCTTTTGAGATTCACATACTCGCTTTTTATTGGGATATTTATCAATAAATTTTGCGATAAAATCAAAATCATTGAGCCTAAAAGATTTGCCTTCATAAGTTTTAAAAGAAAAATTACAAATAAAGTTATAATCCATTCCTTGATTGTCTCTTTTATATAATGCGATGACAATCGGAAAAAATCCTAAAGATTTGGGACAAAAAATTTGCGAACTAATGATGATAGAATCTTTTAAATGATAATGTTTGATAAAGTCTTTTAAGGATTTAAAGTTTGATTGCTTAATCAAATAAGAAAGCGGATGAAGCACACAGATATAATCAGCTTTTAATATATCAAATGATCGTAAAAAGCTAATACCTAAATCTCGTGTCCTAAGACAAGAATCCATAGGGTTGGAATCGGTGCTTTTAAGGTGATTTTGCACAATAGAAGTTGTGTCATTATAAGGCGGATTACCAATGATGATGAGTTTATCAGATTCTAAAATATTAAATTTTTCTCTTGAGACATTTTGCAAGGAATTTGTATGGATAAATAAGGGATTCATATAAGAATCTTTAAAATATGCTTTTGCTTTTGATAGGGCAATACTATCAATATCTGCACCAATATTTTGTTTAAACCCATCTAGTTGCAAAAAGTTTCCATAGCCGCAAGAGCTATCAAGCAAAATATAATCTTTTATATCAATTTTAGAATCTAAGAGCATTTGATAGACAAGTCGCACAATAGAATCTGGCGTATAAAAACTCCCTTGATTAATCATTTGGATTTTATTTAAATGTGCTTGTATCGTCATTCCCTACTCCCACTCAATGGTTCCTGGGGGTTTGCTCGTAATATCATACACCACGCGATTAATGCCCTCAACCTCATTAATAATGCGATTAGAGACAGATTCTAAAAAGCTATGGGGTAAGTGCGAAAAAGTTGCTGTCATTCCATCTTGTGCTTCTACTGCTCTCACGCAAATGGTATTATCATAGGTGCGATTATCGCCCATTACCCCAACACTCCGCACATTCAGCAACACGCAAAACGCCTGCCAAGTTTTATCATACCAACCACTTGCTCTAAGCTCATCTTGCAAGATCACATCAGCCTTTCTTAAAAGCTCTAAACTCGGCTCATTCACCTCGCCCATGATGCGTATAGCAAGTCCGGGTCCAGGAAAAGGATGGCGATATACTATATCCTTGCTTAGCCCTAGCTCAAGTCCTAAGGCACGCACTTCATCTTTAAAAATTTCTTTTAAAGGTTCAATGAGTTTTAAATTCATTTTCTCGGGCAAGCCACCTACATTATGGTGAGATTTTATGGTTTTTGACGCTCCTATGACAGAGCTTTCTATGATATCAGTATAAAGTGTGCCTTGAGCGAGGTATTTTACATCTTTGTGCTTTAAAACTTCTGCTTCAAAGACTTCTATAAAGGTATTGCCTATGATCTTTCTTTTGACTTCTGGATCAACTACGCCTTTTAAACGTTCTAAAAAAAGCTTGCTTGCATCTATGCTGATAAGATCGATTCCAAGCCTTGCAAATATAGCCTCAACTTGTTCTTTTTCTCCGCTTCTTAAAAGCCCATTATCTACAAAAACAACGATGAGTTGATCCCTAATCGCATTTGCAAGCAAAGTAGCCACCACAGAGCTATCCACACCCCCACTTACCGCACAAAGCACCTTATCATTTTTGACTTCTTCTTTGATCTTTTGAGTTTGTGCTTTTGCAAAGCTTCCCATATTCCAGATACTTTCGCATTCACAAGCATATTTGGCGAAATTTTTGAGTATGCTTTTACCAAATTCGCTGTGTTGCACTTCAGGGTGAAACTGCAAAGCATAAAATCTTCTTTTTTCATCACCAAAAACACAAAATGGGCTGTTTTCACTAATAGCAAGCACCTCAAAGCCAGCAGGTAAGTTTTCTACCTTATCAGAATGACTCATCCAAACGATTTGTTTTTTAGGTAAGTTTTTAAATAAAGCATTATCTTTAATGATATCAATATGAGCCTTTCCATACTCTTTGTGCCCAGCAGGAGCAACGCTTGAGTTAAAATGATGTGCCATAAGTTGCATACCATAACAAATTCCAAGCACAGGCAAACCTAACTCAAACACACCTTTATCACAAAAATACGCATCATTTGCATACACACTTGCTGGTCCTCCGCTTAAAATAATGCCCTTTGGCTCTTTGGCTTTAATATCTTCTAAACCCACATTAAAGGGCAAAATTTCAGCATACACGCCTTGTTCTCTTAGTCTTCTTGCGATGAGCTGTGTGTATTGTGAGCCAAAATCAAGCACCAAAATGTCTGCTTTTTTCATCATTTCTCCTTTGTATTTTCAAGCTTAAAAACAAGCTCATTTTTTTCTAAAGTGTTTTTGCCAATTTCTTGCATACCAAGCTTTTTTGCAAGTTTGATCGAGGCGGTATTATCAGGGCTAATTAGGGCATAAATTTGCTTGAGATTAAGTCTATTAAAGGCATATTCACAGCATGCTTTTGTGCTTTCAAAGCCATAATTTTGCCCCCAAAATTGTGTGCTAAAGACATAACCAAGCTCTATTATACGCTCTTTAAAGGTATGTTCTAAGCGGATAAACTCATAATTTAAGCCCACACAGCCCATTAAAACCTGATTTATTTTGTTAAAAATTCCAAATTTACAAAAACCATCAAGCTTAAAACACTGCATTTGAAACAAAAGCCATTCTTTGCTTTCAGCTTCGCTAAAGGCATATCCCCACGAATACATCACCTTTTCATCGCTTAAAATTTCATACAAAGCCTCAAAATCACCTTCTGTTAAAAGCCTTGCATAAGTGCGATCGCTTTCAAAGATCGTATTTACTTTATCAGTATTTAAGCGTATTTTTTCGCACATGAGCTTACCAACGATTGAGGTTTTTATAAGGCTTTATTTCTTTTACTGAACCATTTTCATCAAATACGCTATAACTTGGATCGCCTTTGTATCCACAAGCTACAAAAAAGATTAAGCAAAAAAATGCTATAATGAGCTTATGAAAAAACTCAAGCCGGTAAGCTCTATCATCGCTTCTCTTTGTCAAGAACGACATTTTGCCCCTTTGAAAAGGAATTTTTATTGTAAAGATTTTTTAAGTCTTTTAAGCCCAATGCACCAGAATTTAATCTCAAGAATTTTCATCAAAAAACAGCTCCTTGTCATACTCACAAAAAGCAATGTTGGCTATCAAGAATTAAATCATGATAATACCAAAAAAAGTATTAAAAAGCTCATAAAAATTTACGCAAATGCAAATTCTTTAAGCGATTTTGATCAGATTAATGAGCTAAAAATCCTTACAGATAGAAATTTCAAGCTTCCCAAAAAAAGCGTTAAAAAAAAGAAATTTTTTCTTGAGCTTTCAAAGGGCGAGTTTAAAAATACCTGCAAAAACAAACTTTTATATCAAGGTTTTGAGGACTTAAGAGCAGTGATAAAAGGCACAAAATATGCTAGAAGCTGAACTTAAAAATCTTGAGGAAAAAAGCGGGGTATATCAGTTTTTCTCAAGTGAAGGCAAACTTTTGTATGTGGGTAAGGCTAAAAACCTTAAAAATCGCATAAGAAGTTATTTTACTTTCACCCCACAACTTACACCAAATCCTAAAAATTCCTTACGCATTCAAAAGATGATTAGCCAAACAACTCATCTTGAGTATATCACTACCAGTTCAGAAGCTGACGCACTCATACTTGAAAATTCCTTTATCAAACAACTTCGCCCAAAATACAATATCTTGCTAAGAGATGATAAAACTTATCCTTATATCTATATAGATTTAAACGAAAGCTTTGCTATGCCAAAGATCACAAGAAAGATCATAAAAAAGCCAAAAATCAAATACTTTGGACCATTTTTCAAAGGCGCAAGAGAGCTTTTAAATGCTTTGTATCTTAGCTTTAAACTCAAGCAAAAAAGCTCGTGTAAAAAGGCGTGTATTTTTTATCAAATTTCACGTTGTTACGCACCTTGTGAAGGTAAAATCACCCAAGCAGAATACGAAAAAATCCTAAAATCAGCCATAAACGCTCTTTTAAACCCACACCTACTTGTTAAAAAGCTAGAGCAAAAAATGCTTCTTTATGCACAAAATGAAAACTACGAAGAGGCAGCAAAATTAAGAGATAGCATACAAACCATAAAGGATTTAGAAGTTAAAATCGAACTTGACGTAGCTAAACTTGAGGATTTTGATATCTTTGCTTTAGCCTTTGAAGGCTCTTTACTAGCAACGCAACGTTTTGTCGTGCAAAATGGCAAGATCATCGCTTCAAAAAATAAAATCATCGCCCTAAAAAGCGATGAGTTGCTAGATATTAACGAAATTTACAAACAATTCATACTTGAAAATTTTAACATAGATACACCTTTAAGCTCATCAAACATTTATGTGGCTGATGAATTCGAAGATATGGCTTTGCTTGAAAACTTACTAAACTCAAGATTTGCTAGGAAAATTCATATCAAACACCCAAAAATAGGCGAAAAAAAGCGAATTTGTGATCTGGCTGTTAAAAACGCCTTGATTAATCTAAAAAATTCTCAAAAACAAAACGAGTTTGGCTTGCAAAAAGAGCTGAAAGACTTTTTTGACTTAGAGCATTTACCGCAGAATATAGAAGTGTTTGATAACTCTCATATGCAAGGCAGTGCAAGCGTTGGGGCGATGATTGCTTTTTGTCAAAATAATTTTGAAAAAAGCCACTACCGCCATTTTCATCTTAAACACAGCAATGATTATGAACAAATGCGTGAAGTGCTTACTAGAAGGGCTTTGGACTTTGATAAATTAAGCCCGCCTGATCTTTGGCTTATCGACGGGGGAAAAGCTTTGCTTGATCTAGCCCTTGAGATTCTACAAAGTAGCGGGGCAAATGTTGATGTCTTAGCTATATCAAAAGAAAAAATTGACGCAAAAGCTTATAGAGCAAAGGGCGGTGCAAGGGATAAAATTTATAGCAAAAGGCAGATTTTTACCTTAAGCACTGAAGATAAGAAATTGCAATTTTTACAAAAACTTCGCGATGAAGCCCACCGCTTTGCGATCTTATTTCATCAAAATACAAAGAGAAAAAGGGATTTACAAAGCTCAAAGCTTGAAAATTTAGGTTTAAGTAAAGCTGAAATTCAAAAAGCCTTAAATCATTTTGGGGATTTTGAAAGCATACATAAGGCAAGCTTTGAAGAGCTTGAAGAGCTTTGTGGCTTTAAAATAGCTCAAAAGCTTAAACCAAAGCCGAATTTTTAAAACAAATCAAGCCTAATAAAGCACCTGTATCAAAAAACCTTGTATGCTTGCAATAGCCATACCAATACTAATAAGCAAAAACACCGACCAAAGAGAGGCAGGCTTTGGGATAAGTCTTGCTTGTCATTGCAAACAAAGTAAAGCAAATCCATTGTGCTAAAAATGCAAATTTTTTATCAACAAAGTATAAACTTTTTTTCAAAGCTAACGATATAGCCTGTAACAACGAAAGGAATTCGTTGATTTTACTTTAAAAGGATTTAAAATGTCATTTCGTATTAACACTAATGTGTCAGCACTTAACGCAACTGCGAGTGTTACAGCTAACTCAAGAAGTTTAAGTACTTCTTTAGAAAGACTTTCTACAGGTCTTCGAATAAACTCCGCAAAAGATGATGCTTCGGGTCTAGCTATCGCTGATCAACTTCGCACTCAAGCTTCTACTTTGGGACAAGCTATCAACAACGGCAACGATGCAAATTCACTTTTGCAAACTGCTGATAAAGCGATGGACGAACAAACAAAAATTCTTGATGCGATCAAAACTAAAGCTACTCAAGCGGCTCAAGATGGACAAAGCACTAAAACAAGAAATATGCTTCAAGCAGACATTAACCGTCTTATGGAAGAACTTGACAATATCGCTAACACCACTTCTTTCAATGGCAAACAATTGCTTTCTGGTGGTTTTACTAATCAAGAGTTTCAAATCGGTTCTCAATCAAATCAAACTATCAAAGCAAGCATAGGTTCAACTCAAAGCTCAAAGATAGGTGTAACTCGCTTTGAAACAGGAGCGAATATAACCGCTGCAGGTGCGGCTAACCTTACTATACTTAACTACAATGGTGTAGATGACTTTGACTTTGCTGAAATTCAAATTTCATATAGCGTTGGCACAGGTGTTGGAGCTTTGGCTGAAGAGATCAACAGAGTTTCTGATAGAACAGGTGTTCGTGCAAGCTTCAATGTAACTACAACAGGGCTTTATGCAATTCAAGGTGGCACTACAAGCACTGATTTTGCGATCAATGGCACAACTATAGGTGCTGTGAAATATGAAGCTAATGATAAAAATGGCTCTTTAGTCCAAGCGATCAATGCTGTAAAGGATACAACAGGCGTTGAAGCAAGCCTTGATGAATTTGGCAAACTTGTGCTTAAGTCAAATGATGGTAGAGGTATCGTGGTCACAAGTGGTAATATGGGTGCTGGTTCTGGTATCGTAGGTGGTGCTATGTATAATAACTATGGCCGTCTTAGCCTTGTGAAAAACAATGGACAAGATATCGCTATATCAGGAACAGGCTTTGGTTTTTCTGCTGGATTTATCTCTCAAGCTTCTGTTTCTTTAAGAGAAAGCAAAGGCACTATAAATGCTGAAAATGCTGATGCTATGGGCTTTTATGCTGAAGGCAAAGGTAAAAGAGTAATCACTCAAAACCTTGCTGCTTTCATGAGTGCTGCTGGTTCAGGTTTTTCTGCTGGTTCAGGTTTTTCTTTAGGTAGCGGACATAATTATTCAGTTATCCTTGCAGATGGAGCTATTTTTATCACAGCATTTTCAGCTGCATACAATGTCTCTGCTGGTTCAGGTTTTTCTGCTGGTTCAGGACTTTCACAAAATGCAACTATTAAAGCTAGTATCTTTAATGTCGCTGATCAAACCGCAGGTGTAACCACACTTAAAGGAGCAATGGCTGTAATGGATATAGCAGAAACTGCTATCGCAAACCTTGATACCATTAGAGCAGATATCGGTTCGGTTCAACAACAAATAGAAAAAACGATCAACAATATCACTACAACACAAGTGAATTTAAAAGCTGCTGAATCAACCATAAGAGATGTGGATTTTGCAAGTGAATCTGCAAACTACTCTAAAGCAAACATACTTGCTCAAAGTGGTAGCTACGCTCTTGCTCAAGCAAATGCAGCACAACAAAATGTTTTAAGATTGCTTCAATAGTTTTTCTTAAACACACTCCTTGCAACTTTGCAAGGAGTTTAAAACGTTCTCTTGTTTTAGATTTTTCATTCAAACTTTAGTTTCTTTTTCTCGTTAATTTCTTTTCTTTGTAGTTTTTTATAGTTTCTTTTTCTTTTAAAAACGTAGTTTTTATTTTTACTTATTTCTTGCTTATGGATTGCTTCGTCGTTTTACTCCTCGCAATGACAAAAGTTCTAGTCATTACGAACAAAGCAATCTATAAATTTACTTCAAGATAATGTTTTAAATATAAATTCTACTCATCCACAAGCTCAAGATTAGTGATTCTTGCTTGAGCATTAAACACTTTAAGGCTAACAAGGGCTTTTTGTTTTGTTAGCTTTTTCTCTAAATCTTCAGCTTCTTTTTTAGGTAAAAAATACCGCTCTATGCCAAATTTTGAAGCATATATATCATCTGTTGCGTATTTAGAAATGATAAAAAGTTCGTTGTTTGTGGGTTTTTTATCACTAAGTGTGAGTGTAAAAATACCATCTTGATCCTCATCTTTTAAAAGAGCGTAAAAATGCTTTTTATTAGAACTTAAAGAAAAATCTTTTGTGATATTTTCATCTTTTTTAAACTCATATTCAAGAAAAACATAATTTCCAGTGAGTAAATCCCTTGGATCAATTCCCCTTGCAAACACCTTTACTTCAGTGCCAAAAAATACTACCATATAGGCATTTATAAACATTACGGCAATGAGGGCAAATTGTAAAATAAAAACAAAGATGATAGATTTACTTTTCATAAGTTTCTGCCTTTATTTTGTTTGAGTTTTTTCAAGCCAATAAAGGTAAAAATAGCAAGAGCAAAAAGCAAGAAAATCCCACTTGCACTTAGATAATCTCCTATCAAATTAACATAGCGGATAAATGCTAAAGCCAAAATGCCAAAAAGTCCAAGCCACAAATGCCCTTTTGTAAGCAAATACACACCTAAAATCAAGCTTATAAAGGAAGCAAAAAGTGTTATAAACGCACCTGACACAAGAATCAAGATTAATATAGCAAGAGCTAAAAAAGCTAAAAAATACCGCTTTAAAAGCAAATTGAAGATCAACAAAAAGCTAAGAAGCCAACAAAATGAGTTTTCTTTAAAGATAAGTATAAAAGTATGAAGATTAAAATCAATGCTTACAAACTCAAAATTATCCATACTTAAAACCAAAAACGCAAGCATAAGCGTAAAAAAGGCAAGATTTTCATGACTTTTAAGGCTTAAAAATACCAAAGCAAAACAAGCAAAATAAAGACAAGATGAACTAAAATGAGCATTAAAAGCATCAAATAAAAAAGGCGAAAAATACACATACGCACACAAGCTAAAAAAGTTGAAAAAAGCAAGAAATTGAGAATTTTTGAAAGCATTTACAGCCAAACTTATCAGCACAAAAATGATAAAAAATGAAGAGAATTCAAACTCATCAAAGCCCAAGCAAAAATACACCAAAGCAAAAGCAAGGCTTTGAGCAAACACCAAAAAGCTTTTTAGCACCCAAGCTTGCAGCAAAGTAAGCAAAGCAACACTTAAAAAAGCCAAAGGAGTATTATCGCCTAGATGATAAATTTGAGAAAGCAAGGCAAGATTAGCAAGCAAAACAAAGTTACTTAAGAACGCAAAAGCATTTAAAAAAGCCTTAGTTTTACTCAAATACACACCGAGTTGAGAACACAAAAGCAAGACTAAAAGTAGGCTTGTTTTTATCAAATTTGAAAGTTCTTGCCAATTATACGCCACGAGCAAAAGTAAAGCTAGTGCCACAAAAACAAAGCCAAGCACCAAAAACAAAGCTGTATTTTTGTCTTTTTTATCCTCATAAGCACTCAACAAAAGCTCGCTTTGAGCTTTGCTTAAAAGCCCTTTTGCTTGAAGTTTTTCAAATTCACTTTTTAAAAATGTAAATTTATTTAACGCAAAAATCATCGCAAAAGCTTCTTCACACCAAAATATCCAAAAAGGCTCGCAAGCCCAAAGCTAAAGATCATCAAAGCGATCATAAAGCCTATGGTAATGCCACCTATGTTTGGATGGATGATAAAGATGAGTGAGATGATGATATTAAGCAGTGCAAGCACAAGCAAGCCCAGCCAGCCAAGTCCTCGTTTTTTAAGCTCAAAAACATAGCTCAAGCTTAAAATTCCTCTAAACATACTCATAAATGCCACGATCATTACTATAGTTATGCTTGTCAATTCCAAACCCAAGCCGATAAAGATAATGGCAAACAAAAAACTCATTAAAGCATCAAAAAGTATGAAATTTGCTCCTGAAAAATCCTTAAACGAAAGATAATAGAAAAGCTTAGAAATTCCGCTTAAAATCAGCAAAAACGGCAAAAATACCACAAAACTTGCAAATACCCCAAGAGGCATAAATAGCCCCGCAAAGCCCACCAAAGTGATAATGCTTGAAAAAATAATCCAGCAAATACTCATAAAAATTTGCATTGCTTACCTTTCATTTTTAGCTTAAATTTTTTGTCTATGATTATGTGGTGTCCCCTGTTGGGATCGAACCAACGACCACCTGATTAAGAGTCAGATGCTCTACCAGCTGAGCTAAGGAGACAAAGTGGCGCAGCGGACGGGGCTCGAACCCGCGACCTCCGCCGTGACAGGGCGGCATTCTAACCAGCTGAACTACCGCTGCATACCAGATAGCTAAAAATGGTGGTCGCTATAAGACTCGAACTTATGACATCCACCTTGTAAGGGTGGCGCTCTACCAACTGAGCTAAGCGACCAAAATTTTGGCGACCCCTAGAGGATTTGAACCCCTGTTACCAAACAGAGAATTTGGTGTCCTGGACCGCTAGACGAAAGGGTCAAAGCCCTAAAAAATGGTGTCCCGTGTTGGATTCGAACCAACGGCCCCCTCCTTAAAAGGGAGATGCTCTACCGACTGAGCTAACGAGACAAAGTGGCGCAGCGGACGGGGCTCGAACCCGCGACCTCCGCCGTGACAGGGCGGCATTCTAACCAGCTGAACTACCGCTGCATACCAGATAGCTAAAAATGGTGGTCGCTATAAGACTCGAACTTATGACATCCACCTTGTAAGGGTGGCGCTCTACCAACTGAGCTAAGCGACCAAAAATGGTGTCCCGTGTTGGATTCGAACCAACGGCCCCCTCCTTAAAAGGGAGATGCTCTACCGACTGAGCTAACGAGACAAGATTAAAAAATAAATTGTGATTATGCCAAAATTACTCTATTTTTGTCAAGGGGTAAAGCAAGTAATAAAGAAAATCTTTTGCTTAGTGTTTTTATTTTATTTAAGCTTTTTATAAGGAAAATGAAGCTAAGATTTTGCAATTTATCTTCAAAAGAAAGGACTTAGGACTCTATGCGAAATTTAGTGCAATTTTTCATAATGTGCCAAATGTGCGTGATGCGTAGCTAAATAAGTCTTTGGTGGCAACGCTTCCTTAGGCTTAGGTGGATAAGGAAGCAAGAGAAGCCATAGTTTTCTTTCTTTAATAAATTTAACTTCACTTTTCACACTTTCTTATCCTTTGTTTGAGTTTTTTGCCTTTTTTGGCATTTCATTTTTTTCATCACAATAAAGGAAAAGCACATGAAAACTATAGATTTACCCAAAATCTCTTTACAAAACTTCAATACAAACAATACTCAAGCCTTTGAAACACTTCGCAAGCTTTTAAGGGAGATTAGCACTTTTTATGGTATTGATCTTTACAAGCGAGTTTTTGAGTTTTCAAGGCGGTTTTTTGCCCTCACTCAAGAACAAAAAGAAAAGATTTCTTTAGCTATACCAAACAATCCAACCAATGAATCAAGAGCCTTAGAAATCCTTGCAAATAATGGTGCTGTAATACCAACTTTTTAGATCATATCAAAGGAATAATAATGAGCAAAAATAAAAGACAAATCCATTTTAACGCCTTTGAAATGAATTGTATCACTCATTTAAGTGCTGGACTTTGGAGGTATCCAAATGATGAGGCTTTAAGATATAAGGATATTGAATATTGGCAAAATATAGCTAAAATTGCTGAAAAAGGGCTATTTGATGCTATTTTCATAGCCGATGTTTTAGGCGTTTATGATATTTATAATAATTCAGCTGATGCAGCTTTAAGAGGAGCGGTGCAAACTCCGGTAAATGATCCTATTCAACTTGCTGCCATAGGTGCAGGCGTTACGCAAAATTTAGGCTTTGGCATTACCGCTGGAGTTGCCTTTGAACAGCCTTTTCCTTTTGCTAGAAGACTTTCGACTTTAGATCATCTTACCAAAGGACGCGTAGGTTGGAACATCGTAGCAGGCTATTTACCAAGTGCAAATGCAAATTTAGGCGAAAAAGAACTACCTCATGATGAAAGATATGCTTTGGCTGATGAGTATATGGAAGTGATTTATAAACTACTGGAAGGCTCTTGGGAAGATGATGCGGTGATTTTAGATGAAAAAAATGGCATTTTTGCTGATCCAAGTAAGATTCATGCTATAAAGCACAAGGGCAAGTATTTTGAAGTGCCCGGATTTCATATTTGTGAGCCAAGCCTTCAAAGAACACCTGTGCTTTTTCAAGCAGGCAATAGCCCAAGAGGGCTTGAATTTGCTGCAAAACACGCTGAAGCTATTTTCATCGCTCCTATAGCTAAAGAATATACCAAAACAGCCGTTAAACAAGTGCGTGAAGCTCTTGTAAAAGCAGGACGCGATCCTTATAGTGCAAAAATTTATGTGCTAGCTACTATCATCACTGACAAAACAGACGCCTTAGCTCAAGCAAAGTATAAAGACTTACTAAGCTATGTCAGCGAGGAAGGCTCTTTGGTGCTAAATTCTGGTTGGCTTGGAGAAAATCTTGGCAAATACGCCCTTGATGATAAACTAAGTAGCATACAATCAAACGCGATTTTAGGCAAGGTAGAAGAATTTGCAAAAAGTAGAACCGATGAGGGTAAGGACTGGACCTTAAGAGAACTCATAAAAGTAGCAGGCATTGGAGCCTTAGGACAAAAAATCATAGGTGGGGCTAAAGAAGTCGCGACTGAACTTGAAAGACTTGTAGAATACAGCGACGCAGATGGCTTTAACCTAGCTTATGCAACCACGCCGGGAACTTTTGAAGATGTGGTTGAGTTCATTGTGCCTGAACTTCAAAAAAGAGGTTCTTATAAATTAGAATACCAAAGTGGAAGCCTTAGGAATAAACTCTTTGGCAAGGGCGATAGGCTTGATGAAAAGCACATCGCAAACTCATATAGAATAAAGGATAATTAATGCTTTATAATGATTTAAAAGAAGGAATTTATATCCTGCATGAAAATGAAGAGTGGCTCATTCCTCTTAGAGAGGCATTTAAAAGAGCTGGTGTTGAATTTGGCGAAATTCCTCTCACGCAAGGTAGCATTGATCTTAACAAAAAGCCACCAAAAGGGGTATTTTTTTCTCGTTTTAGTGCTTCAAGTCACACAAGAGATCATTTTTTTGCAAAAGAGTATGCAAGAGCTATATTAAGCTGGCTTAAACGCTACAACGCAAGGATAATCAACCCTATTCATGTGCTTGAACTTGAAGTAAGCAAAGTTGCTCAATACCTCGCCTTAGAGAAATTTGGCTTTAAAACGCCAAAAACTCAAGCAGTATTTGGAAAAGAAGATTTGCTTGAAGTTGCAAAAAACTTTCAAACACCTTTTATCACAAAACACAATCAAGGCGGAAAAGGGCTTGGGGTAAGGCGTTTTGAGAGTTTGAAAGATTTTGAGGCATATATACACTCAAGCGAATTTGAACCTGCGGTTGATGGTATCACTTTGATTCAAGAATATATTCAAAGCAAAGATTTTTCAATCACAAGGCTTGAATTCATAGGCTCGAGTTTTCATTATGCTTTAAGGGTTGATACAAGTGGAGGCAGTTTTAAGCTTTGTCCAGCTCAATCTTGCGAACTTGAAAATCAAAAACAATTACCCGAATTTGCAAACGCAACATGCGAACTAGGCTCAAATGAAAAATTCAGCCTTAGAAAAGATATATACGCCAATACGCCTCTTATCAAGGAACTTGAAGCTTTTTTAAAGCTCCACAGCATAGAAGTAGCTGGAGTTGAATTCATAGAAACACCGCAAAATGAATGCGTGGTATATGATATCAACACAAACACCAATTACAATGAAAAAATAGAGCAAGACTTGCGTCAAAAAGGAGAAAAAGGCGCACTTGATACTCTAGTGCAGTTTTTGCACAATGAACTTAAAAAGGAGTTAAAATGAAATTTGGATACTGGAGTCCAGTTTTTGGCTCATGGCTTAGAAATGTTGATGATGATACAACGCAGTGTTCTTGGGAGTATATTAAGGATTTGACCCTAAAGGCTGAAAAGCTAGGATATAGCCTTACTTTGGTGCCAGAGCTTTATTTAAATGATATTAAAGGACACAAAGCCCCTTGTCTTGATGCTTGGGCTGTAGCTACAGCTCTAGCTAGCATTACACAAAAGATTGAAATTCTAGTTGCACTTCGTCCGCAATACCACCAAGTAGCTATTACAGCAAAAGAACTTGCTACTTTAGCTCAAATTTCAAATCATCGCTTTAGTATAAACCTTGTTTCAGCGTGGTGGGAAGAAGAAGCAAGGCAATTTGGCATTGATTTTAAAGCTCATGATGATAGATATACCTTTTTAAGTGAATATGCTCAAATTTTAAAAGGCTTTTGGAGTCAAAGTCCTTTTAGTTTTAAGGGCAAGTATTTTGAATTTAAAGATTCTTATAATGAGCCAAAACCAAGCACAAAGCCTCTCATTTATGCAGGTGGAGAAAGTGAAACAGGACGCAATGCCATTACGCAATTTGCAGACTTTTATCTCATGCATGGAGGCACACCAAGTGAGATAAAAGCAAAAA
Source organism: Campylobacter sp. MIT 97-5078 (assembly GCF_006864455.1). Lineage (GTDB taxonomy): Bacteria > Campylobacterota > Campylobacteria > Campylobacterales > Campylobacteraceae > Campylobacter_D. The sequence goes on along the minus strand of NZ_QHLK01000006.1, from coordinate 90,937 downwards.
TAAAAGATATGAAAGCAAGGCGTGCTAAAGCAGGTTTGGGCGAATTTAAAGGCTTTGGCATGGCTGCTTATATCATCATCAAAAACACTCAAGAGGAGGCTTTAGCAGAACTTAAAAGGATTACAACAATTAAAAATGAGGATGTATATGCGAATTCATATCAGGATTTTACTTCAAATTCAAACTTAAATGTAGAGCTTTCAAAGGCAGAATACAGCGTTTCAAATCGCGGCTTGCGTGCAAATTTAATCGGCACAGCACAACAAGTAAGAGCAAAAATCAAAGAATTTGAAGAAGCGGGCGTTGATCTTTTGATTATTCAGTGTGCAAATATGAAAGAAGAGCTTAAAAAAATCGCTCATGAACTATTTTAAAGGATTTTAAAATAGCTGTTGTTTTTTATTTATCAAATAAAATTTAATTTTTTAAAGCTTTTGATAAATTCAAGAACAAAAATATGTCTTTAAGGCTTAAATTTAAGCCTTAATAGTTTATAATTTTATTTTTTGAAAGGAAAAATATGCAAAATTCGGTTATTTCTTACCCAAGAATAGGTGCTTTAAGAGAGCTTAAATTTGGAGTAGAAAAATACTTCAAAAAACAAAACTCAAAAGAAGAGCTAATAAGCCTTGCAAAAGAGTTGCGTAAAAGGCATTGGCAAAGCCAAAAAGACGCTGGGATAGATTTTATCTCATGTAATGATTTTTCATTTTATGATAATATCCTTGATACAGCCGTGCTTTTTAATGTCGTGGCAAAACGTTATAAGGCTTTGAATTTAGATACTTTAGATGAGTATTTTGCCCAAGCTCGTGGCTATCAAGGAGCAAATGGCGATACTACAGCTTTGGCAATGAAAAAATGGTTTAACACCAACTATCACTACCTCGTGCCAGAATGTGATGATGCTCAAAATATAGCCTTAGTAGGCGACAAGCCTTTTAAAGAATACGATGAAGCCAAAGAATTTGGCATAGAAGCTAAGGTTGTTATTAGTGGAATTTTTACCTTTTTCAAACTTATTAATTTTAGCAACAAAAATACTCAAGCTGAAGCTAAAGAAAAGCTTGTGCTAGCCTATGCTAAGTTTTTAAACAAACTGAATGAAAAAGAGGTTCAATGGGTGCAATTTGATGAACCTTATTTGGTGTATGATTTAACTAAGACTGATATTGCTTTATTTGAAGAGTTTTATAACACACTTTTAGCTAAAAAAGGCAGTGTAAAAGTGCTTGTGCAAACTTATTTTGGCGATGTAAGAGATGTCTATGATAGTCTTAATACGCTTAAATTTGATGCTATAGGACTTGATTTTATCGAGGGCAAAGAAAGCTTAAACCTCATCAAAAAAGGCTTTGATGAAAGCAAAATTCTTTTTGCTGGGCTGATAAATGGCAAAAATATCTACAAAAACAATTACGCAAAAACATTAGAAAAATTTAAAAACATCCAAAGTCTGGTGAAAAATGTCATCTTGAATACAAGCTGTTCTTTGCTTCACAGCCCTTATACCATCAAAAACGAAAGCAAATTAGAAGCTCGGTTTTTAGAGCATTTTGCCTTTGCTGAAGAAAAACTCACTGAACTTAAAGAACTTAAGGCTATCTTTGAAAGCCAAAACCCAGAGCAAAATGAGTTTTTCAAAACAAATGCTGCCCTTTTTGCTAAAGCAACAAATAAAGAAAACAAAGCTGTAAAAGAAAGGCTTGCTAAACTCTCACAAAATGATTATACAAGAAAGCCAGCCTTTAAAGAAAGGGAACAAATTCAAAAAGAAGCCCTAAAACTTCCACTTTTACCAACCACAACCATAGGTTCATTTCCTCAAACTCCTGATGTGCGTAAAAACCGCCTAGACTTTAAAAAAGCACAAATTTCAAGCACAACTTATACCGAGTTTAATCAAAGCAAAATCAAAGAATGTATCAAATTCCAAGAACAAATCGGACTTGATGTTTTAGTGCATGGCGAGTTTGAACGCAATGATATGGTGGAGTATTTTGGTGAGAGCTTAGAGGGCTTTTTATTTACCTCAAATGGCTGGGTGCAAAGCTATGGCACAAGATGTGTGAAACCTCCTGTTGTGTGGGGCGATGTCTCAAGGGCTAAGCCTATCACTGTAGCATGGAGTAAATTTGCTCAAGAGCAAAGCTCAAAATATGTTAAAGGTATGCTAACTGGACCTGTAACCATACTCAACTGGAGTTTTCCAAGAGAGGATATCAGCCTTAAAGAAAGCACCTTACAAATTGCTTTGGCAATTCGTGATGAAGTGCTTGATCTTGAAGCAGCTGGCATTAAAATCATACAAATTGATGAAGCTGCCTTGCGTGAAAAATTACCTTTAAGAAAAAGTGATTGGCATAGTGAGTATTTAGACTGGGCTATACCAGCTTTTAACCTCGTGCATAGCGGAGTAAGGGCTGAAACACAAATTCATACTCATATGTGTTATAGTGAATTTAGCGATATTATCAAAGAAATTGATGCAATGGATGCTGATGTGATCTCTTTTGAAGCAAGCAGAAGCAACTTAGAGCTTTTAGACACCTTAAAAACAGCAAATTTCCAAACTCAAGTTGGACCTGGAGTATATGATATACACAGCCCTAGAGTGCCTAGTGTAAGCGAGCTAGAAAACACGATCAAAAAAATTCTTGCAAAGCTTCCAAAAGAACAAATTTGGATCAATCCAGATTGTGGGCTTAAAACAAGAGGCGATAAAGAAGTGGTAGAAAGTCTTAAAAATATGGTTACAGCTACACTTAATATAAGAAAAAGCCTTTAAAAAGGAGTAAAGATGAATGCAAAAGCAAGCTTTTCCTTTGAGATTTTTCCACCAAGAAAAAGTGATAGTATAGATAAAATTTACACCACTTTAGAGCAACTCAAAGACTTAAAGCCAGACTTTATCAGCGTTACTTTTGGTGCAGGTGGAAGTATCAATTCACAAAACACGCTTGATATAGCAAGCTTAGTGCAAGACCGCTATAAAACTGCAAGCATAGTGCATTTGCCTTGCATTCATCAAAATAAAGCCCAAATTACAAGTATTTTAAATGAGTGCAAAAAACGAGGACTTCGAAAAATCCTTGCCCTAAGAGGCGATATAGTCGAGGGTAAGGAAAAAAGCGTAGATTTTGCGTATGCAAGTGATTTGGTGCGTTTTATCAAAGAACAAGGCGACTTTGAAATTTATGTAGCTTGTTATCCTGAAAAGCATAATGAGGCTTTAAATTTCACCGAAGACATTCATTACTTAAAAGAAAAGGTTGATGCGGGAGCAAACACGCTTTTAACCCAGCTTTTCTTTGACAATGAAGACTTTTACCGCTTCAAAGAATACTGCGATATAGCAAATATAAAAGCTGAGATTAAAGCAGGCATAATGCCCATAGCCAACAAACGTCAAGTGCTTAAAATCACAAGTATGTGCAAAGCAAAAATCCCGCCTAAATTTGCAAAAATACTCAATAAATACGAGCATAATGATAAAGCCATGATAGATGCTGGCATAGCTTATGCTATCGATCAAATCGTTGATTTGCTCACAAATGGAGTAAGTGGCATTCATCTTTATACTATGAATAATGCTTATGTGGCAAAAAAGGTTTTTGAAGCAACGCATAGCTTGTTTGAAGCATAAACACATATATGTGTTAAAATAGTTTTAGCCTTGCTTAGAATTCACTCAAAGAAACATTTTTTTGTTAAAAAAAATAAATAATATAAATAACTATTTAATAAAAAATATTATAATGGAACTACCTTAAAATTATTCAAAGGAGAAAAAATGATGAAAAAAATTCTTTTAGGTTCTGTGTTGGCAAGCTCTGTGCTTTTTGCTGCGAATACTGAGGTTTTTGATCCAAAATCAGTTAAGGATCATTTAGTGATTAAAATGCAAGTTTTAGATCAAAAAAAGAACAAAAACGCTGGAGAAGTCATCGCTGTGCAAACAGCTTATGGAGTGGCATTTTTTCCACAACTTAAAGGCTTAGAACCTGGAATTCACGGCTTTCATGTGCATGAAAACGCAGATTGTGGAGCAACTGATAAAGGCTTAGGTATGAAAGCTGGGGGACACTGGGATCCTGAAAAAACAGAAAGACATTCACTTCCTTGGGATGATAAAGGGCATAAAGGCGATTTGCCAGCACTTTATGTTGATAAAGATGGTAACGCAAACAATCCTGTTTTAGCACCGAAGATTAAAAACTTAAATGAGCTCAAAAAACATGCTTTAATGGTCCACTTTGGTGGAGACAATCACAGCGATCATCCAGCTGCGCTTGGCGGTGGCGGAGCTAGAATGGCTTGCGGTGTGATTAAATAATCCTAAAAATTTTAACTTCAAGTGGTTTAAAAGGCTACTTGAAGTTAGGCTTATTTTTAATTACAATTTTAAGATGATTTAAAAAATTAAAAAATATCTTCAAAAAAAATGTTTCTCTGTCTAAAAAATCATCATAAAAACATACAAAATATCTAATTTATCATATCAAATAAAAATGATTATCTAAAAAAATATTCTGTGCCTTTGTTAAAATTATTTTTAAACTTAAATCAAAAACCTAATTTTATCTCATTATATCTTACTCTTAAATTAAAATTTTATAAAAATAAACTCTACGCAATAGCACAAAAATATGCTCAAAATCAACGCTTTTAATACAAATTTTGATATGTGTTAGCTTTTTTTATCTACAATAGCACTTTACATTCTTACACTAAGGAAAAAAATGTTTTCAGCGTTTTTTGCTTCTAAAAAATGGACTTTGTGGGCTTATTTGGGCTTATTTTTTTTACTTTTTTGTCTGTATGTACAAACCAATCTTAATGTTGCCATAAATGAATGGTATAAAGATTTTTACAATGTCTTGCAAAAGCCACAAATCAAAGCTTTAAAACATTCAAACGATGAAAACAACGAAGTTACAACTTCTTCACAAAGTACTCAAGCCAAAAAAAACTCTACCCAAGATGAAGAAAATAAAAAACAAGAACACAATGCAAGCAATGTTAGCCTTGAAAAAGATACAAGCAAGCAAGATGAGCAAAAAACTAAGCAAAATGAAAATGATGATAACACCACCTTTTTAAATGCTTTAGCGATGAAGTATTACAAAAGCCTCACAAAAAGTCATTTTGGCGAAAATGGCTTAGATAAACAAAGCTATACTATAGAGGATTTTTATGCTTTGATTGTGATTTTTTTATTTATCGCTATACCTTATGTTTTGGTTGCTACGATTAATATCTATTTTGCAAGTGTATATGCTTTTAAATGGCGTGAAGCGATGACTTTTGAATACTTGCGTTTTTGGAAAAATAAAGATGATAATATCGAGGGCAGTTCTCAAAGAATTCAAGAAGATATTTATAATTTCTCAAAGATAGTTGAAAGCTTGGGACTTGCCTTTGTTCGAGCTGTGATGATACTCATCGCTTTTATCCCCATACTTTGGGCTTTAAGCAAGTCTGTGAATGTGCCTATTTTAAGGGATATTGAGGGTTCTTTGGTATATATAGCCTTTTTGTTATCTGTTGGAGGTTTAATTATATCGTGGTTTGTAGGTATAAAACTACCCGGACTTGAGTATAACAATCAAAAAGCAGAAGCAGCCTTTAGAAAAGAGCTTGTCTATGCAGAAGATGATCGTAAAAACTACGCTAAAAATGAAACTATGCTTGAGCTTTTCACTGGGCTTAAGTTTAACTATAGAAGGCTTTTTTTGCATTATGGGTATTTTAATATTTGGCTTATTTTGTTTGAACAAATGATCGTTATCGTGCCACTTTTAATCATGGCACCTTCGCTTTTTGTTGGTGCTATAGGGCTTGGCATAGTTATGCAGATGAATAATGCCTTTGATCAGGTGCGAAGTTCTTTTAGTGTCTTTATCACGAATTGGACAAAAATCACAGAACTTAGAAGTATATACAAACGTTTGAAAGAATTTGAAAAAAACATCGCCTATAAAAAGCGTTAGGCTTTATCTAAAAGCCTAACTATCATATCTTTGGCTAATTTGTTAAACCGAAACTTAAGTTTGTTATAGTTTTTAATCCATTTATTATTCAACAAAAGCATTTGACATTCATTGCCCCAGCTTCCTCCACCCCATTTAAGTCTTAAATTCGTTTTCATAGTTTGAAGTATGCTTACTTTAAATATATCAGCTATATGCACATTGCCCGTATCTGGACTTATAAGCATATCAAGCCTACTTGTAAGCTCGATAAGATGAAAAAACTCATTATCGCCTATAAAAATTTGGATATTTTTTTCTTCGAATTCTTTATATTCTATCAGATTTTTATCATAGCTCATCATTACAAAAAGCACTTGCGGAAACTCGCGTGCCAAATCCTTTGCTAAATACGCATAATCTTGAGGGACAAATTTATAAGCTGAATTTGCAAAAGCATTGATCCCTACGATAAACTTAAATTGTTCAGCCTGAAAGCTTTTAAAAAGTATGTCAATATATCTTTTATGCTTAGGCAGGGTTTTTAAAGCAAGGTGTTTAAAATCAATCTTTGAAATATTTTCATCAAAATGTTTTTTATCGATCCTTCTTACTAACTCAAGAGCTTTAAACACTTCTCTGTGAGGGCGAAGTTGATTGTAAAAAAATACCTCTACTCTCTTTGCAAAAAAAGTTTGAAAATAAGCTGGAGCAATGATTCTTTTTGCCTTGCTTGTTTGAGCTAGACTGATCATATCGCCGTATTTATACCCTGCAAGAAGCAAAATATCAAGTTCAAAATCACTTAACCCCCCCCCCCCCCACAAGCTCATCTATCGCTACAAACGCATCTACCACTTCAGAGTAAAAAAACATATCCATAAAATAACGACGCCCAAAAAAGATGATCTTGCTTTGTGGATAAAGCTTTCTTAAAGCGACCAAAGCCTTAAAACGCGTCGCATTATCCCCTATAGATTGTATATCATTTAAAAAACCTATATTTTGCACCACTACTCCTCAAATTTACTTAAAATATCTTGAGCGAGTTTATAAAACTCATCTTTATAAAATTCGTATTCATTGTGCCAGTCTTTTGGCAAGAAAAGTGCATCAAAATGTCCCCCATAGTTTCCACAAGGAAAAAGCATACTATCAGTTTGTGGATAAAAGCCTAAAGTGTCAATTTTAAGATTATCAGCTATGTGAATATTGCCTGTTGAAAGACTTATGCAAAGCTTTAATCTTCTTGTAAGCTCCACAAGATGAAGTAAATTTTCATCATTATTAAAAACTTTAATATTTTCTTCTTTAAAATCCTCAAATTCATAACCACTTTGTTTAAAATTCATAAAAATAAATAAAAAGTTTTTAAAACGCCCCGCTAGAGCCTTTACAAGCACTATCCAATCACTCATCTTAAGATTATAATAAGCCGAAGAAATTCCAAAACAACTCAAACCTATAATATACTTAAAGTCCTTTTGTATAGGCTTTAAAAAAGCACTGATATGTTCTATATTTTCCCTATCACTTTGAATTTGTATAGGCATAGTTTTAAGATCAAACTCTTTTATCTTTGCATCATAAAGCTTAGGATCAATCATCCTTACTAAATCCAAACAACGTTGAATTTCAAGTCTTTTTAAACGCTTGATATGCTTTGGGTGTTTGAAACGAGGTGAAAAAAGTGTGTGTAAATGCCACCAAGTGATGATATTTTTACATTTGCTTTGCTTGGCAAATTTGATATTTTTGCTCGTTCTATGAGCAAGAATAAGCGTATCGATATTATATTCATCGATGATTTGTGGCAAATTCTCATCATTTTGAGTCAATTCAAGCCCTTGTAAAAAAATTCGATCAATAAAATCAAAATTTTTACACAGATAAAAACCAACCTTGCTCGTAAAAAGCAAAAGCTTAGCCTTTGGATAAAGCTGCTTTATCACATATAAAGCAGGTAAAGATGAGATGATGTCCCCTACTCCTAATCTTCTATCAAAAGCAATAACCTTTGGCTCTTTCATTCAAGCACCACGCCTTCATTGATAACAACTTCGCCGATGATGAAAGCGTCTGTGTTTTCAAGTACTTTTGAAACATTTTCTGGCGAAACAACTAGAACAAGTCCTACGCCCATGTTAAAACTTCTATACATTTCACTTTCTTCCACTGCCTTACCTATAGTATAAAAAATTTCAGGGGTTTTAAGGTGGTGCTTTCTAATCACTGCTCCTAAGCCCTTAGGAAACACTCGTGGCAGATTTTCTACCAAACCTCCACCGGTGATATGAGCTAAAGCATTGATAAAAGGCTTAAGCTTTAAAAAGTCTTCAACATAAATTCGTGTCGGCTCAAGCAAAATATCAATAAGTTTTTTACCCTCGATCATATCATCAAATTTAAGCCCTAAAGCTTCAAAAAGCACCTTTCTAGCTAAAGAATACCCATTTGAATGAAGCCCAGAACTTGGCAGAGCTAAGAGCAAGTCACCATTTTTAACAAAACCGCGTCTATCAATTTCTTCTTTTTCAGCCATGCCTACAGCAAAACCAGCTAAATCAAAGTCCTTTGGTGCATACATAGAAGGCATTTCAGCTGTTTCACCGCCTATTAAAGCACACCCTGCCATCTCACAAGCCTTTGCAATACCACCAACCACACTTTTTGCCACAGCTAAATCAAGCTTAGCCGTAGCATAATAATCCAAAAAAAACAAAGGTGTAGCAAAATTGCAAATCAGATCATTCACACACATAGCCACTAAATCCTGCCCTATACTCTCGTATCTTTGTGCATCAATTGCCAAACGAAGCTTAGTGCCAACCCCATCAGTTGCAGCTAAAAGCACAGGCTTTTTATAGCCACTTGGTAGTTCATAAGCTCCAGAAAAAGAGCCTATGCCACCTAAAACCTGAGGCGAAAAAGTCTGCTTTACTAAAGGCTTGATGGCTTCTACAAAGGCATTGCCATTATCTATGCTTACTCCAGCTTGCTCATATGAAATTTTCATTTACATTTCCTTAAATTTAAAAGGTTATTGTAACTAAAAGCATTTTTAAAAGGGCTTAAATGAGCGAAGTTTTTTTTGTAACAGCAAGCATAGCTTGCGGTAAATCAACTTTTATTCAAATTGCCAAAAACAAAGGTTTTAAGGTGCTTAGTGCAGATATAATAGCTCATGAACTTTTAGATGAAAATGCTTTAAAAATCGCTGATTTATTTGATAATAAAAGCTTGATAAAAGAGCAAAAAATTGATAGAAAAGCCTTAGCAAATATAGTTTTTAACGATCATTTTGCCAAAGAAAAACTTGAAAATTTTCTACACCCTAAAATCAGAGCCAAAATCATCAAACAAATTAAGCTTTTAAAAAATTTTAGTCCCATTTTTGTGGAACTGCCTTTATTTTTTGAGACAAAAGCATATTTTGAACTTGGAAAAAGTATCTTAATCTACGCCCCTAAAGAACTCAGTTTAAAACGTTTAATACAAAGAGATACTTTGAGTGAAAAAGAAGCTTTACAAAGACTTGAAGCTCAAATGGATATTGAAAAAAAGCTTGAGCTTGCCGATTTTGTGATCAAAAACGAGGGAGATTTAGAGGAATTTAAACAAAACTGCGAGGAATTTTTTGATACAATCAAGCTTTTAAACAAGGGTAAAAATGAAATTTTATAAGTATTGTGCGAGCGGAAATGATTTTGTGCTTTTTTATAGTGATAAAAAAGGTAACTTTAAAGAGCTTGCTATCAAGCTTTGTAACCGATATAGTGGCATAGGAGCTGATGGACTTATAGTTATTTTACCGCATAAAAAATATGACTTTGAGTGGCAGTTTTATAATCGTGATGGAAGCGAACCTGCAATGTGTGGCAATGGCTCAAGAGCCGCTACTCACTTTGCCTGTCATATCTTAAAAATGAAGCCGAATTTAAGCTTTTTAACAAAGGCTGGGGTGATAAAAGCATATATTCAAGAAGATAATGTTCAAACTCAACTTACAAAAGCAAAAAATACACAACAAAGCTTTGAATTTAAAGGTAAAAAGTGGCAAATTTGTGATACTGGTGTGCCTCATTTAGTGTATTTTTGCGAGAATTTAAGCGAGTTTGATCTTAAAACTTGTCAGCTTTTGCGTGAAAAATACAATGCAAATGTAAATTATGCCAAGATAGAACATAAAAAGCTTTTACGCGTAAGAACCTTTGAACGAGGTGTTGAAAATGAAACCTTAGCTTGTGGCACGGGTATGGCAGCGTGCTTTTATCTTGGAGTTTTGGAAGGCAAGCTTGAAAAAAATATCAAAGTTTTACCGAAAAGCGAGGAAGAATTAAACCTTAAACTTGATGAAGAGGGAAATATATTTTTTCAAGGAAAGGTGAGGTATTGTTTTGAAGCTCAATATAATTTTTCTTAAGCTTTGCTTGCCTATCTTTGTTTTAGCCTTTGAAGCTGGTTTTGATAAAGAATATTATAAACTAAGCATTGATGAAAAAAGAAAGGTTTTTATCGAAAAAATCAACACCTTGCTTGATCATTCTTTTGAAAAAATCACGCAAGAACAAGTCTTTATAAAAAAATTCTTTGAAACACATGCTAAATCTGGCTTTAGAAATATCAGCAAAACAGAACTTCAAACACTCATCGCACTCAAAGAAAAATACAAAGTGAAAAATCTTTTTGATTTTAAAGAGTATCAAAAACGCATAGGCGTAGTGCCAAAATCCATGGGCATAGCTCAAGCTCTGGTTGAAAGTGGCACAGGCACAAGCCGTTTTGCAAGGGAAGCAAATAATCTTTTTGGCGAATGGACTTGGGGTGAAAAAGGCTTAGTGCCAAAGCACAGAAAAAGTGGTAAAACACACAAAATCAAGATCTTTGATAGTTTGCAAGAAAGCGTTGATTCATATCTTTTAAATCTCAACAGACATTTTGCATATGAGCAGTTTAGAATAAAACGTTTCAAAGCTTTGCAAGAAGGGCGTGAATTTAAGGGTTTAGAAGCAATTAAAACCTTACATAATTACTCAGAAATCAAAGGCGAATACGAAAAAATTCTCAAAAATGTGATCGAAAAATATAAGCTTTATTTATTGGACTAAAAGTATTTAAAAGAAATATTGCTTGCTTTTAAATGATTGTTATGAAAAAGATAGGAGATGGATGGACTTTAAAAAACTTCAAATTTATTTTAACTTCCCTTTAAAAATACTTTTCAAGCTTTTAAATTCATAACAATTTAAAAGCTCAAAGCCCAAGTTTCAAAAGGCACGATCTCAAATTTTACGCCTTGCTCAAAAAACTGATCTTGTGATGAAAGCGTAATAAAAACCACATGAAAAATTTCTTTTTCCAAAACCTTTGGTAAAATTTTTTGAGCTTTTAAACGCAATAAATCAATATCTTGCAAAGCACTACAAATAAAGCCTATCTTACTTTTTTCAAGATAAAAATCAAATTCTTTGGTGTAAAAAATGGGCTGTTTAAATTTAAAAAGCTCACACAATACAAGATTAGCAAAAAGCGTTGAAAAATCCCTTTGTATCAGTAAAGCATTTTTAAAAGCAAAGTCCGTAAAATACGTCCTTTTAAGTCGTTTTTGATGATGAGGAACAAAAAAAATCAAACCCCTTTGACAAAGCAAGTTAATACACTCATAAAGCTTATCTTTTGAAATTTTCATTTCTTTTTTAAGTTTGGTATAAAGAGCATTAACACTAAATTCAAGTCCTAAATGTAAGGCTATAAATTTAAAAATCTCAAGCTCAAGGGCAGTAAAATAGCTTTGCAGATAATCATTTAACTCTATGTTTTCGCTTAAATTTGCTCTTCCACTTTGCAAGTAATTGCCAAGTTGTGAGCTGGTGGCATCTTTGATGCTATTTTGGCTTAAAAACTCCTCAAAATCTAAAAAATCAAGCTCTATTTTTTCAAAATCCTTGAAATTTAAGCTTAAAAACTCGCTTGCTAAGATAAACTGATACCTTGATAAAAGTTTTGAAAAATCAAACTTAAAATTTACATCAATACCATAAAAAACGATGATTTTAATAGCCTTATCTTGCAAAAAAATTTCTAAATTTTCTAAAGCTTGTAAGCTAAACCTTAAATCCTTAAAATTTAAAAACAAAAACTCTTCAGTCTTAAAATCCCTCAAATAGTTTAAGATCAAAGCCTTTTTTCCACTTTTTAATGCCCCACATAGCAAAGTATGCTTGCTATTAAGGCGAATTTTTCGTTCAAAAAGCTCTTTAAATTCCGGTGGATTTTCATAAAAAAAATTTAAAATTTTCAAATTTTATCCTTTTAAAAAGGAAATTATAGCCAAAAATTAAAAATTTTGAATTGAGATCGAAAAAAAAATAAAGTAGTTGTGGTGAGTTTGCTTTAAATTAAGATAAGTGCAAGTTTTTTAGTTTTCAAAGCCTAACTCCCCCAAGCACCTTGCTTTAATAATGCTTGGGAAGTTTTTAATTTTTAATTAACGTTTAATCCAGCTCATCATTTTTCTAAGCTCTAAGCCTACTTTTTCAAGTTGATGTTCGCTTTCTAGACGTTTTGTAGCATTAAACTTAACCTTTCTTCCAGATCTAAATTCAGTGCTAAATTCGCTTGCAAAAGTGCCATTTTGTATTTCTTCAAGCACTTTTTTCATCGTCTTTTTTGTTTCATCTGTGATGATTTTTTTACCTGTTCTATAATCCCCATACTCAGCAGTGTTTGAGATCGAATTTCTCATCGCTGTAAAGCCACCTGCATAGATAAGATCAACGATAAGCTTCATCTCATGAATACACTCAAAATACGCCATTTCAGGTTCATATCCAGCCTCAACAAGAATTTCAAAACCAGCCTTCATGAGTTCAGTTACCCCGCCACACAAAACAGCTTGCTCACCAAACAAATCAGTTTCCGTCTCTTCTTTAAATGAAGTCTCTAGGATACCAGCTCGTGCTGATCCTATGCCACTTGCATACGCTAGGGCATATTGTTTGGCTTTGCCACTAAAATCTTGATAGATAGCGATTAAGCTTGGCACACCTTTGCCCGCTTGATATTCGCTTCTTACGGTGTGTCCGGGTCCTTTTGGTGCTATCATCACTACATCGATATTTTTTGCTGGCTCTATGAGAGCATAGTGGATATTAAAACCATGTGCAAAAGCAAGTATATCGCCTTCCTTTAAAAAAGGCGCAACCTCAGCCTTATAAAGATCAGCACACAACTCATCAGGCACAAGTATCATCACAAGATCAGCTTTTTTCACAGCCTCACTCACGCTTAAAACCTCTAGTCCTGCCTCTTTAGCCTTAACCGCACTTAAGCTTGTATCTCTTAAGCCCACAACAACTTTTACACCGCTTTCTTTGAGGTTTAAAGCGTGAGCGTGTCCTTGAGAACCATAGCCTATAATGGCGATCGTTTTTGATTTAAGCAAGCTTAAATCACAATCCTTGTCATAGTATTTTTGTATCATTTTTTCTCCTTTTAAAATGTGAAATTTGACCTTTATACAATCTTTTCTTTATCGTTCTTTCCTCCTTATCGTAGTGTTACTCTTTTTGTATGAGCGAGTTTTTCAAGCTGTTTAAGCAAGAAATCGTCACATTCTTTAAGCGTTAAAAACAAATCAAGCTCATTAAATTCAAGCTTGATTAATGCAACTTGATTTTGGCTTAACACAAGCATAATCCTTGCAAGATAGCTTACATCGTTTTTTGCAAGCTGTATGTGTAAATTTTTCATTGTTTTTCCTTTATTTTGTGATGATTTCATCAGCACTTTTTCCACTTGGTATCATTGGTAAAACTTTTAAGTCTTTATCGATGATACACTCTATCCATACCGGTTTTTTCTCTTTTAAAGCAAGTTTAAAGGCTTCTTTAAACTCTTTTATGCTCTTGCAGCTAAAGCCCTTAGCATTAAAGCCTTCAGCTACTTTTACATAGTCTATTTTTTTGCGAATATCCGTGCTTGAATATCGCTTTTCATAAAATGCACTTTGCCACTGACGCACCATTCCAAGCGTAGAATTGTTAAATATCACTGAAATGATAGGTAGCTTATATTCTACGGCTGTGCTAACTTCATTTAAATTCATTAAAAACGAGCCATCTCCGCTTAAATGAATGACTTGTTTATGAGGATAGGCTTGCTTTGCTCCTATAGCACAACCATAACCAAAGCCCATAGTTCCAAGTCCAGCACTTGTTAAAAAATTTCTTGGGTTTTTATGTGTGAGGTATTGAGCTGCCCACATTTGGTGCTGTCCCACATCGGTTGTAAAAATAGCATCTGCCTCACAACTTTGACTGATAAACTCAATCACTTCTTTTGGGCTTATCAAGCCGGCAAGTTCTTGATGCTCAAAGGCGTCAAATTCAGCCTTTTCTTTTGCCTTTGTTCTGTGAATCTGTTTTAGCCAAGCTTCATGCTTGTTTTCATACTTTAAAGCACAAAGTTCTTCTAAGATATGTTTTAAATCCCCTATCACAGCACAATCTAAAGCCACATTCTTGCCAAGTTCGGTTTTGTCAATATCAATTTGAGCCTTTTTAGCTTTCACGCCAAAATGACTCGGTTTCAAAGCCACGCGATCAGAAAATCTTGCTCCTACAGCGATTATTAAATCAGCTTCGTTGATGAGTGTATTTGCACTGATATTACCATGCATACCTATCCAACCTATATTTAAGCTCTCATCATCAAGCACACCAGCACCCATGATCGTATGCACAAAAGGCAAATTCGCAAGCTTTACAAATTTCCTTAAAGTCTTATACGCATCTTTTGCACCACCACCTACATAAAGCAAGGGCTTTTTTGCCTTATCTATGAGGCTTTTTAACTTTAAAAGCTCGTTCTTGTCATATTGCAAAAAGGGTTTTTTAAAGGGTTTTTGTGGCTCAAACTCAGCCAAAGCTTGAAACACATCTTTAGTGATATCCACAAGCACAGGACCTTTTCTGCCCTCATTCGCAAGATCAAACGCCTGCCTTAGTATAGAAGCAAGTTCATTTACATCGCACACCATAAAGCTTTGCTTGGTAATTGGCATGGCTATACCTTGTATATACACTTCTTGGAAACTATCTTTACCGATAAGCTTACTTGGGACATTTCCGGTGATTGCAACCAAAGGTGTGCTATCCATATAAGCTGTGGCTAAAGGTGTAATGAGATTTGTCGCACCTGGACCACTTGTAGCGATAAACACACCGGTTTTTCCACTTGCTCTAGCATAGCCATCAGCTGCATATCCAGCACCTTGCTCATCAACTGGCATAATATGCTTGATTTTATCTTGATATGAAAAAAGCGTATCATACACATCAAGCACAGCACCACCCGGATAACCAAAAATCGTATCCACCCCTGCTTCTAGCAATATTTCCATAAGAATTTGTGAACCTTGCAATTTCATTGCTTTCCTTAAAAAATAAACTTAAATTTAAAATATAAAATCATCAAAAAAAGATGAAAAACGCAACCAGCTAAAAAACTGATAATAAAAAAAATAATTAAAAAAAGGGAATTATTTGACGACAATAATGTCAATCAGAAGAAGGTGAAGGATAATTGAAGAAAATTTTTGACTTTTGAAATTTGGTAAATGTTGTTGATGCTTAGAAAAGCATTGCTTAAATGCACTCATTGCTTTCTCCTTTTAAAGATATTAAGATTAAATTATAGCACTTTTTTTACACTTTAAGCTTAAAATTATATTTTTTTTATGCTTGTGTTACATTTTTGTTTTTAGGCTTTTAATTTTTGATAAAAATTAAAAGAGCGGTTTAAAACCACTCTTTTTTTAAAATTTCTTTCCGGCTAATTTAGCAAAGGCATAAAACACAGCCGCAATAACTAAGCCTCCAAGCCCTATGATAAGCTGTTCGCCATTTGCATTTATAAGTAGCCAAAAAGAAATGATAATTGCTACAATAGGCACGAAGCCAGGCACTTTTATGCTACTTTGTGGCAAGTCTTTTCTTTTGCGAAGCACTAAAACAGCAAGACAAGTAGGCACATACTGGATAAATCTTGAGATCACACTAATTGCAGCAAGCACAGCAAAGCTTCCTATAAGAGTGCCATAAAGGACTAAAGCTAGGGTTAAAATTCCGGTGATAATAATAGCAATAACAGGAGTTTGAGCCTTGTTTTTATATGCGATAATCTTTGGTATTAAACCATCACTTGCTAGAGCATGTCCTACTCTTGGTGTAAGAATTGATGAGGCTGTGGCTATGCCTCCTATAGAAATAAGCGTTCCTATACCAACTATACTCACTCCATATCCTGAAAAAATCCTATCAAAAGCAGCAGCAATAGGAGCATTTTCTCCAGCCAAATCAAGCCCTAAAATTCCAATAGCCACGCCAATAATAAGTAAATAAAAAACACACACTATAATCATCACCCAAGTTATAGCTCGTGGCAGGTCCTTCTTAGGATTTTTATAATCTTCAGCTGCAATAGCTAAAGACTCAAAACCCGTAAATGCGTAAAAAATAACCAAAGCAGCCGATGAAAATGCAGCTGAAAAACTTAGCATCTCGCCAGTGCTTGAATGTCCAAGCACTAAAAAAGGCTGAAAATTCTCGGCTTTCACAAACCATAAGCACAGGAAAATGAAGATTAAAAGTGGAGTAAGTTTGGCTAGTGTAATGAGATTATTAAAGAATTTTGACAAGCCAATACCAGCTAAGTTCATCAAGGTTAAAGCTAAAACCAAGCTTGAAGCCACTATAGCCTTAAAAATTACTGGGAGCTCTAAGTTACCATACACCCAAGCTCCTAAAGCCTCGCTAAAACCCGTTGCCATAGTCGCCCAAGCGATAATAGCAATCGCCCATTTCATAAAACCAATCTCAAAGCCCACAAATTCGCCAAAAGCCTCCTTAGCATACACATAAGCTCCGCCATTTCTTTCAAATTTAGCAGAAACTTCAGCAAAACAAAGGGCTATACTAATGGTAAGCAAAGCTACAAAAATCACTACCACAAGAGCAAAAGGACCGACTAAAGCCACAGCTTTATTAGGAAGTAAAAATATCCCAGAGCCTACTATAGCATTAAAACCTAATAGCACAACACTTAAAAATCCTAATTTTGAATTCATTTTTCTCCTTTCTTGCATTCATTCACAAAGGCTTGAAATATAGCCTTTGAATGTTTATCTTTCATCACTTCAGGATGCCACTGCACACCAAAGACTAAATTTTTACTTTTTTGATATTCTATAGCTTCGATAACTAAGCCACTTTTTGCACTGACTTTAAAATCCTTTGCAAGCGTATCAATGCCTTGATGATGAAAGGAATTAACTTTGATTTTGCTTGGTAAAAAATTTGATAAAAAGCTATTTTCAAGTATATCTACACGATGTGTCGCAAGGCTTGGTTTTTGCTTTTGCCTGTGTTTTAAAACATTCAATTTTGCATAGCTTAAGTCTTGATAAAGCGTGCCACCAAAAAAGACATTTAAAATTTGCATTCCTCTACAAATCCCAAAGATAGGGAGCTCTTTTTTCATGGCTTCTTCGATGAGCTTAAACTCAAATTCATCTCTTTTTTTACACAGCTGTTCAAGCAAGGGCTTTGGACTTTGTTTGTAAAATTTTGGATGAATATCAAAGCCTCCGCTTAAAATCACTCCACTTGTATTTGCAAGCAAAGATTGTATGGCTTCTTTTTCGCAAAAGGGTATGATAAAAGCAGCTAAATCTTTTTCCTCGCACTCTAAAAGCTTATTAACATAGCCTACATTAAGATAGTATTTTTTCTTAAAAATTTCTTTTGTTAGTTTTAAAATACTTGCAGAAATCCCTATAATCATCGTTTTTATACCCTCTAAGATAAATGAAGTAAAAGAGAAGTTTTAAACTTAAGCATAAAAGTCCTTTTTTAGACTATAAAATTTATCAAAGTTTCAAACTAAACTTTGATAAGCACAATGTAGCATAATTAAGTTTAAATTTATCTTAATATTTTTCTAAGACTAAATTTTGTTTTTATTTTGATAAAAATTTATTTTGATTGATTTTGAATTCTTTTTAAATGCAGTAAATATGCCTTTGCATCTTCATCGATTGAGAACTCAAGTGCAGTGAATTTCATCGATGAAAATCAAGTGTTTGTAAAGGCTATTTTCATATTTTGCAAAAAGTTTTCTTAGCTCTTCAAGCTTAAAACTTCCTCCATCAAATTCATAAAAATCAAGTCCAAATTCAAAAGCCAAAGCCCTTGCTTGAACAGCTGTGTAAAAAAAGAGATGAATTTGAGTTTAAGCTCATCGAAGAAGCCATGAAAAAAGAGCTCCCTATCTTTGGGATTTGTAGAGGAATGCAAATTTTAAATGTCTTTTTTGGTGGCACGCTTTATCAAGACTTAAGCTATGCAAAATTGAATGTTTTAAAACACAGGCAAAAGCAAAAACCAAGCCTTGCGACACATCGTGTAGATATACTTGAAAATAGCTTTTTATCAAATTTTTTACCAAGTAAATGAAGAATCATACTTAATAAATGCTGATCGAATTCATATTATTGTCTAATGACAAAATTAACTATAAAAACTTCATAAATTCCTCTAATTCAAAAAATGTTACGATAATAAACAATTAAACTTAATTTTATTTAAGTAAATACTGATTTTTAAGTCAAAAACATAAGCATAGAGATACAATTTAAGATAAAAAAGCTTTTATTGCAAACAAATAAAAAATGAAAAAAACGATGAAAGAAATTAAGTGCAGCATTTATGGAGAGGAATGAGCAGGAGTTTGCTTTTTAGAACAAAATTTGCCTAAAAAAGAGTTTTGGATTGATTTTTGTGTGAGATTATGGGTGGAAAAACGAAGCAAAATATAGCTATTGTGGCAACAGGCACGGTTTACATAGGAATGGCAAGCTTGATAGAAAATAGTTTAGTTCAAAAACATTTGCAAAATTTTAATGCAAGTATTCTTAAAATATCACACCCTAGAGGGATTATAGAATGCGAAGTGGGGATAGTTTTGCTTAAATTACAAGAACAGCAAGAAGAATTTTAAAGGCTTTATATTTACAAAACAAGAGTTTTAAGCCCTTTGTAAAGCTACATAGTTTAAGATATATTTATTTTATATTTAAGGAGGTTAAAATGTTTGATTTTTTTAAACCAAAACAAAAGGCTGTAAAATTTCCTAAAGAGCAAATTTTACCGACTTATTTTAGAATGAGAACTTGGAGTTTAAGCGGTGTTTTTGTAGGGTATATGGGCTATTACCTAGTGCGTAATAATATCACTCTTTCAACCCCATTCATACAAAGCCAACTCGAGCTTACAAAATCTGAAATTGGCACAATTACAGGTTCTATGCTCGTAGCTTATGGCATTAGCAAAGGAGTGATGAGCGTTATAAGCGATAAAGCAGACCCTAAAAAATATATGGCTTTAGGGCTTATCTTGTGTGCTCTTATTAATATTTTACTCGGTTTTTTTAATTCTTTTTATGCTTATGTGGGCTTTGTAATTGCTCTTGGAGTATTTCAAGGTATGGGTGTGGGACCATCTTTTATCACTCTTGCAAACTGGTATCCTAAGAAAGAGCGTGGAATTTACACAGCTGTATGGAATATCTCGCATAATGTAGGGGGGGGGTAATCGCTCCTATAATTTCAATTTCTGGCTTTGTTCTAACGGCTTTTTTAGGCGTAAGTACAGCAGAATTTAATGAAAAATATTGGCATATAAACCATTTTTACATTCCTGCTGTTTGTGCTTGTTTAATCAGTCTTTATGTGCTTTATGCAGTCAAAGGAAGTCCTAAAAATGAGGGTTTGGTTGATATTAGTGAAATTAATTTAATGCGTGGGATTAAAGATGAGGAAGTTAAAGCTGTTAAAAGTCCAAATTTAAGCAGTTTTCAAATCTTTTATCAATATGTACTTAAAAATAAAAACGCTTGGTATGTAGCTTTTATGGATACTTTTGTTTATATGGTGCGTTTTGGACTCATATCTTGGCTTCCTATATATTTAACAGATGCTAAAAATTTTACTAAAGACCAAATGGGTGTTGCATTTTTATTTTTTGAATGGGCAGCTATACCTTCTACTTTGCTTGCAGGATACATTTCAGACAAGTTTTTTAAAGGTTATAGAATGCCCCCTGCTATCGCTGCTATGGTAATAATATTTTTTATGATTATAGGGTATTTTACTTCAAATAATCTTCACCTAGTCATCTTTTTTGCAGCTATGGCGGGTTGTTTAGTGTATATACCACAATTTTTAGCGAGTGTTCAAACTATGGAAGTTGTGCCTGCTTTTGCTGTGGGTTCTTGTGTGGGACTTCGTGGTTTTATGAGCTATGTAGTTGGTGCTTCACTTGGAACTAAGGCTATAGGTTTAGCTGTGGATTATTTTGATAGCTGGAATGCCGGACTTATAATGCTTCTTAGTGCTTGTGTGCTTTGTATGCTTTGCTCAACTTTATGCCATTTTAGTGCTAAGAAAAAATACCTTTAGTTTGATAAGAATTTGCAGAGTTTATTGCAAATTCTTTTTTTAAACCTTTTGGAAATTTTTAGTAATGATACACAAAAAGATGTATTTGACTTAGAATTTAGAAGAATTGTTTAACAAATTTTGAAGATTCCTTAATATATTTTTTAAGATTAAATCTTTTGATTTTTTCATAAAATATAAAGCAAAGACAAGCTAAAATTCCACATCAAACGAGGAGTAATAATGGATCACAGACAAGCGTTTTTTTCAAAGCTAGAGGATTGCTATTTAAGATAGTATTTTTTCTTAAAAATTTCTTTTTTTAGTTTTAAAATACTTGCAGAAATCCCTATAATCATCGTTTTTATACCCTCTAAGATAAATGAAGTAAAAGAGAAGTTTTAAACTTAAGCATAAAAGTCCTTTTTTAGACTATAAAATTTATCAAAGTTTCAAACTAAACTTTGATAAGCACAATGTAGCATAATTAAGTTTAAATTTATCTTAATATTTTTCTAAGACTAAATTTTGTTTTTATTTTGACAAAAATTTATTTTGATTGATTTTGAATTCTTTTTAAATTATGTAACAGTCTTGCCTCATCGCCAATGCCACTACTCTCATAAAATTTCAAGTCTTTTACAAGGTATTTTTGCTTGACATAGCCACCAAAATCATGCGGATAAAGATAATTTTTAGAAGCTGGATTGTTATTGTCTAAATAAGGTAATATGGGCAAAGGCTCGTTTTCATCAAGCCAAGCAAGAGCTTTGTTTATAGCTTTGTAAGATGAATTTGACTTCAATGCACTTGCAAGATACACCACGCATTGTGCAAGCATAATGCGAGCTTCTGGATAGCCTATATTTTTTACTGCAATGAGTGTAGAAGTAGCTAGCACAAGGGCATTACAATCAGCATTTCCTATATCTTCGCTTGCAAAGATTACCAAACGCCTTGCGATAAAATCCGCACTTTCTCCACCCTGAATCAAAGCTGCTAGATAATAAAGTGCTGCATCTACATCACTACCTCTTAGGCTTTTTATCAAAGAACTTGTCAAGCGATAATGCGTATCTTTTGAGCTTGTGCCGTCTTTTAAGGCATTTGCTCTTAGGCTTTTAAGCGTTTTAAAGCTGATATGTTTTTCATCAAGAACTAAGGCATATTCAAGCAAATTTAAAAGCGAGCGAGCATCTCCACTTGAGCTATGCAGTAAATACGCCTTTGCATCTTCATCGATTGAGAACTCAAGCTTTGATTTTACCCTTTGAAAAAGAGCTTCTAAATCCTCTTGTTTTAAAGCTTTAAACTCAAAAAGCATACTTCTGCTTCGTATGCCTGAACTAAGTACAAAATAAGGATTTTCAGTGCTTGCTCCGATTAAGATACACTGGGCATTCTCTAAAGGCACTAAAAGCATTTCTTGCTGAATTTTTGAAAGGCGGTGAATTTCATCGATGAAAATCAAGGGTTTGTAAAGACTATTTTCATATTTTGCAAAAAGTTTTCTTAGCTCTTCAAGCTTAAAACTTCCTCCATCAAATTCATAAAAATCAAGTCCAAATTCAAAAGCCAAAGCCCTTGCAAAGCTTGTTTTCCCACACCCTGCTGGTCCAAAAAATATGCTATGGGGCAGTTTTTGTTTAGCCAAAAAGCTTTGAAATATCCTTTTAAGCTCATCTTGTCCGTAAAGCTCATGAAGTTTTTTTGGGCGAAAATAAAGAGCAAGGTTTTGCATTTTATCTTATAATTTTTATTTTATTCTTCATAAAGCTCAAAAGCCCTATCTTCACTAAGGTTTCTATCCTCAACAAGCACTTCGTCATTAAGCTTAATTTGAGTGATGTTCTCATCCTTACCCTCAAGCTCATATTTCATCGTATAAGCGTTGCCTTTTTGCACAAAAAACTCGTCCATATCAAACCAAGCAAGCACTGGAAAAATAACACTTGGCAAAATTTCACTATGAGCGTTTAAAAGCACACTAAAATTGCTTGAATCGCTTTTTGCCGAGCCATTAAGCTTGAATTTTTTACCCTTAGAACTTGCTGAAAAGTCATTCAGCACAATTTCGGCTTTCGAGCGAGTAAAAAGCTTAAATAGTTCTTCATTATCAAACAAACTTTCATAATCAGCCCAAGGAGTGCTTGAAATTAAAAGCTCTTTAGGCAAGTCTTTAGCATTTGTATCAAGGTTAATCGCATGTAGGTTAAGCTGCATTTGCTTTGATTTAAAATCCTCAATCTTAAGCTTTATACTCAAATCATCTAGCTTTTCACCCACTTTCCCCATACTTTCCATCATAACTTTTGAGATATTAATATCATCATAAAGCTCTATATTTTCAGCACTAAAATGTGATTTTGAAGTAACAATACCTTGAGCATCAATATAATCTTGCAAAAATACAGGCTGTGAAAATCGCTCTTCGTATGCAAGATTTGTAAATTTAAAATGCGAATATTTCATAAATAAAAAGTCAAATTCTTTAGTCTTTAAAGCAAAAGAATTTAAGCTTGAGTTCTTATTGACATTTGCTTTTAACACAAAATCATTAAGCTTAAGCTTAAGAATACCCTCTTTTAAATTTATATTTGTGGGCTTAAATTCAAGATCTAGGCTCTGATTAAATTTGATTTTTCCACTTAATGTCAGAAAAATTTCTTCTTGTATGCTTTGTTTGAGAGAAGCTGGACTAAAAAAGCTCGCAACAAAAGTATTTGGAGCAAAAAAGCTGTTATGAAAAGTAATTTCAACTCTTGTAGGCTCTGCAAAAGGTATCAAACTTTTATCATCGATCATAAAATTCGCAGAAGAACTAAAAAATCCCTTTTTTAACTCAACATCTGTCAGCGTATATTGGCTTGAAACTTGCTCAAAAAATTCCAAGTTAAGTCCCCTTACAAATGCAACTTGAGCTAAATATAAAACAAACAAAATGATAATTATACTCAAAAAAATAACACTTTTTTTCATTGATTATGCCTTTTGTGAAATGCTAAAACTATATTTTAATATATTTTTTTAAAAAAACTTCTTAAAGAATACTTTGTTCTAAGAAAACGATACTTTTAAGCTTGTATTTTGATTAATGAAATTTGGTTAAAATACACTTTTAGCTTCAAACTAAGGATAGATCATGAAAATTCTTATCAGCGGCGGGGCTGGTTATATAGGCTCTCACACCTTAAGGCAGTTTTTAGACACTAAACATGAGCTTTGCGTTTTAGACAATCTCTCTAAGGGTTCAAAAATCAATCTTGATGCCTTGCAAACTTTAAGAAAATTCAGCTTTTTTGAGCAAGATTTGGCTGATTTTAAGGCGGTAAAAAAGCTTTTTAAGGAGCAAAAATTTGACGCTGTGGTGCATTTTGCAGCTAGTATTGAGGTGTTTGAGAGCATGAATAATCCTTTAAAATACTATCTTAACAATACCGCAAATACTTCAAACCTTATCCAAACTTGCCTTGAAGAAGGAGTAAATAAATTCATCTTTTCAAGCACAGCAGCGACTTATGGTGAGCCAAGCACTCCTGTGGTTAGTGAAACAAGCCCATTATATCCTATAAATCCTTATGGACGCTCTAAACTTATGAGCGAAGAAGTTTTACGCGATGCAAGCATGGCAAAGCCTGAATTTAAACACTGTATTTTAAGGTATTTTAATGTCGCTGGAGCTTGCATGGACTTTGATATAGGGCAACGTTATCCAAAAGCAACTTTGCTTATCAAGGTTGCAGCTGAATGTGCAGCTGGTAAGAGGGACAAGCTTTTTGTGTATGGAGATGATTATGAGACTAAAGATGGCACTTGTGTGAGGGATTTTATCCATGTTGATGATATAGCAAGTGCACATTTAGCAGCTCTTGATTATCTTGAAAATAATCAAAGCAATGTCTTTAATGTTGGCTATGGGCATGGTTTTTCAGTTAAAGAAGTAATTCTAGCAATGAAAGAAGTAAGTGGGGTTGATTTTAAGGTAGAACTTGCACCTCGCAGGGCTGGTGATCCTAGCGTTTTAATCTCAAATGCTGATAAGATTAAAAGTCTTACTACTTGGAAGCCAAAATTTGATGATTTAAAGCTCATTTGTAAAAGTGCTTATGAATGGGAAAAGAAGTGCTAAGAGCCTCACAAAAGATAAGAATAATCTTGCCTTTAAGAACATAAATTCAGGTTAAATTTGGCATTCACAAAGGAAAAATATGCTTAAAAAACTTTTCGCTGTTTTATCTAAGCAAGATAAGCGTTTTTTGCTTGCTTTACTTGCTTTTTCTGTGTTTATTTCTTTTATAGAAAGCTTTGCTATAAGTCTTATCATGCCTTTTGTGAGTTTGGCTAGCGATTTTTCTTATTTTAAAACGAATGCAATTTTAAAGAGTTTTTTTAGCAAATTTAGCCTTAGTGAATATGAATTTGTAGCTCTTTTTGGGCTTTTTTTAATCATTTTTTATCTTTTTAGAGCCTTTTTAAATGCCCTTTATTTTCATTTGTTAGCACGCTTTTCTAAGGGCAGGTTTCATCTTTTTGCTTTAAGGATTTTTAAACGAGTTTTGTTTTTAAATTATGAAAGTTTTACTCAAAAAAAACCTAGTGAAATTGTCAAAACCATTTCTAATGAAACTTATAATCTTAGCACCATGATCGCTTCTTTTATGCTCTTTTTAAGTGAAAGTTTTGTGCTGCTTTTAATTTATATTATAATGCTTTTGATTGATTATAAAATCACTTTATTTTTATCAGCTTTTTTGCTTTTAAATGCCTTGATTTTAGTGCGTATTTTAAGTCCAGCTATAAAACAAGCTAGCATAAAAAGAGAAAAGGCAATGAGTGGCTTTTTTGAGAGCTTAAATACAAATTTAAATAATTTCAAGCTCATTAAACTTAAAGGCGAAGAACAAAGCGTTGCGAGGCTTTTTAGCGAGCAAAGCAAGCTTTTTTCAAAGGCAAATATCACCAGTGAGAGCATTAATGCTCTGCCAAGAATTTATCTTGAAGCGGTTGGTTTTTGTGTGCTCATTTTCATCGTGATGTTTTTACTTTGGCAAAACAAAGGCGATGTAAGAAGCTCTTTAGCCATGATTTCTATCTTTGTGCTAGCCCTTTACCGCCTTATGCCTTGTGCGAACCGTATTATCACAAGTTATCATGATTTATTATATTATAAAAATTCACTTGATATTATCTACAAAAGCCTTCATGAGTCTTATGAAAAGCTTGAAGATGAAAAAATCAGCTTTGAAAAAGAAATACAAGTTAAGAATTTAAGCTTTCATTATGAGGGCAAAAAAGACTTGTTTCATGGGCTTAATTTCACTCTTAAAAAGGGCGAAAAAATAGCCTTTGTAGGACAAAGTGGCAGTGGAAAAAGTAGCTTTGTAGATATACTCTGCGGGCTTTTAAAGCCAAAAGTTGGGCAAATTTTAGTTGATAATGCCTTGCTAAGTGAAAAAAATCTTAAAGCTTATCGCCAAAAAATAGGCTATATCCCCCAAGAAATCCATCTTTATAATGATACTTTAGCCTTTAATATAAGCTTTGAACAAAATTTTGATGAAAAAAAACTTCATAAAGTCATAGAACAATCCAATCTTAAAAAATTTGTCTTAAATTTAAAAGAAGGCATACATACTCAAATTTCAGACTCCACCCTAAGTGGAGGACAAAGACAACGTATAGGCATAGCAAGAGCACTTTACTCAGAGCCTGAAATTCTCGTGCTTGATGAAGCCACTTCAGCCCTTGATAATGAAAGCGAAGCAAAAATCATGAATGAAATTTATGATTTAAGTAAAGATAAAACCCTCATCATCATCGCTCACCGACTAAGCACAATAAAGGGCTGTGACAAAGTATATAGAGTAAAAAATGGGGCAATTTGTTTGCAAGAGTAAGTATTTTTTCCAAATCCTGTGTTAAATATTTTTTTAAAAAATCCTTAACATCCACTTCTAAAATATCAGCTATCTCAAACAAATGCGAAAGATTAAAATGTGTCCCACGATAAAATCTCTTGGCACTTGCTACTATAAAAACGCTTTTATGACCCATTCTTAAAGAAAGTTCAAGTTAAGAAAGTCCTTTTTTTAGGAATTTTTACGATATTTTGCCCTATTTTTCAAAGAAAACTTTAGCTTTTCCTGACGGATCATTTCAAAATATTGATAAACTTGAAGATATTTATATTTTTAATATCTTTGTAGAGGCTTATATTTGATATAAAAAATTTAGCTTGGTATTGCAAGGATTTAGAAGATAAGCAAAATATAAAGGACAAGTAAAAATAAATAATGAAAAACTCAAATAAACTTTTAAAAGAAATTAAAAAATAGAAAAAGGACACGACAATGTATAAGCTCAAACAAGAAAGAACAATCTATGCTTTATTTGTTTTAATAAGCTTAGCCATGATTGTTCAAACCATTAGCATTCACAATGAAAATCCTATAAATTTAGTTGCTGGAGTAAGTATGTTTATTATCTTTCTTCTCATAGGAATTTTAGGATTAAAGCTCAAAAATGATGAAATAAAATGGTTTAAAGCATATCATCAAAAACTTTATGAGGAACTTGCTAAGCAAGAAGAAAGTCTCAAAAAAGAAAAAGAAAAACAAGATGAATAACATACTTCAACACAAAGATCAAATTTTTATTGCCTTCAATACTCTTATTGTTCTTATACTCGTATATTTGTTCCTCACTTCAAGTATAGCTTTTGTATATTATCCTCATTTTGTGGCGTTGATATTGCCAAATTTTCTTTTAATGTTCTATGTTCAAACTTATATGACTTTGCAAATTCCTTTTTTTCTTGTTTGTTTTTTACTCATAGCTGCTCTAAGCCCTAGAAAATCAAAAATAAATCAAATTGTGCTTATTTTGCTTGGCATTTTAGTTATTTTTGCAATGATTTTTGCAACTTTAAAAGCTAAACTTTTAAAAGATCATCTTAATACAGCTACACAATCTTATTTTATCGATGAGATCATCGATAGAAGAATAAACAAAAACCAACAAAAAATCTTAAATGATAATTTAAGCTTGAAAGAAAAAGAAAATTTGAAAATAAATCAAAAATTTGTTTATTTGATTTGCGAGTATGATTTATACCAAGAAGTATGCAAAAAAAGCATTGATTCTCTAAGCCATTTTTATCAAAACAAAGCCTTGAAATTCGCACAAGAAAAACAAATCAACAGTTATGAACAACAAATGAAAGTTTATAATCAAGAGCTTAAGCGTCAAGCTCAAGAAAACTTTTTAAGAAATTTTGACTAAAACTTATTCTAAACCAAAAAGCTTGATTAAGATATAATTTGACATAGGCAAATTCGCTTTTTTGGCTTTGGACCTTAAGAGTTCTTTTTGTTCTTCAGTAAGGTATATATAAATACCAGTGTTTTTATTGTTCTTTTTGTTTGTTTTTTTAGCAAGTTTTGATCGACTATCTTTTATCAGTTCATCTAAGCTTTGAGGCACTTTGTTTGTATCCATACTCTTATCTTCAACAAAGGCAAAACTTTTTTTGGCTTTTGCATTGTCTTTAGGTTCAACACTCATTTTATTCTCCTTCAATGTTTAAGTTTTATGTGCGAGTAAAATCATAGCATAGTATTATTGATTTGACAATAAATTAATAGTATATTGTTATGAATTTAATATTAATTTGAAAATAATTTTATATCAAATGAATACTAAAATGCTGATAATTCATACCCCTTTTTGAGTAAAAAGAAGAGCTTTATAATGCAACGCTCATCTTCTCTTTGTCTATACAATCAATAAGCTCCTCAAAAAAGCCTTCAAAATCCTGATACGCTTTATCTGTTTTCTTGCAGTATTCAAATATACTCAAGCCATTTGAAAATGAAGACCTATAAGCCTCTCTTTCATACAGCACACTTGAGCTTAAAATACAATCTTCAATATTCTTTTCGTTGATATATTCTTGTAAATCTCTTAGTTTTGCATGTAAAAAAGGATTAGGTGAAGCCTTAGAGATGACAACAAAGGCTTTAAGCTTGGTATTAAAAAGCTTTGTATGGGTAAAAAGCCTAAGCATTTTATTCAAAACAGCAATATCCAAATCACTTGGAATCGTAGGTATGATTAAGATATCACTTAAGCTAATAGCAAGTCTTGTATCCTCACTATCTCTTCCTCCTGTATCAACAATAAGATAATCATATTTTTCACTCAAGCTTTTGATTTGCGAGGCAAGAGAATTTCCTAGAATACTTGCAGAAGGAAAAGAAAGAGGAATTTCTTTACATGCTCTTATATCATTAAAAACTCTAGTGCTGTTTTGAGGATCAGCATCAATGAGTAGCAAATCCTTATCTAAAGAATGAAGTTTGGCTGATAAATTTAAAGCTATACTTGTTTTACCACTGCCACCTTTTTCATTGACTACACTTATAATCATCATAGACTCCTTGTTGGGTTTAAAAATATGGATTAAAGTTATTTAATCACAAAGGTATTCTATATTAATTATGCTTTATTTTACATTAATTTATTAATTATTTTATATTAAATAAATGCTATTTTAATATAAAATAATTAATAAAATATGTGTTAGTTATAATTAATTTAAGATTAAACTTTTTATGTTATAATACTTCATCTTTTTAGAAAGGATTTGATATAAGAAAAAAAGGAATATCGTATGAAGAATTTGATAAACTGATTAAAGAATTTGGTTTTAAAAGTAAAACTGAATTTGCAAAAAGTTTAAACTATTCTATACAAATGATCTCATCACAGTGGAAAAAAAATAATTCTTGTCCTCCATACATTAATCAAATAACTTTAGAGTGGGCGAATTTAGCAAAGAAATATGATGAATTAGTCAAAGGTGAAAATTTAAAGCTCTAATATAATCTTAAGAGGCAAAATATTTTTGCCTCTTGTCTTTTATTTATTCACAAGTTTTTGGATCGATATATGTTATTAAAAATTCTTCATTTCGCAATGAAAGCTTATTATAATCCATAACTTTAAAATAATCTTTTGTTTCACCCTCTTTTGCATAAAAAATAGGGATATAAATTGTATCATACTTGCCAGACTTTAAAAAATTTTCATAATCTTCTTCACTATCAGCAAATACTATGTTAAATATATAGATAGGAATTTTATATATCGCTTTACAAATTTTAGCATTTGCTGGGATATTATATTTTGCTTTTACTTCTTCATAGCTTAAGGTTTTGTTTTTTTGAGCTTTATCCATTTCTCCGGTTATATACAACTTAAGAGCCTTTTCTTGATATTCATTCTTTGCTTTAAAATTTCCAGATGCTGAATCAGAAGAACAAGCTGCAAGAACAGCACCTAAAATGAGAGTTGAAGTTAAAAGTTTAAAACTTTTCATGAAAATCCTTTATAAAAAATTGCAGTAATTATATTGCAATTATATTAAAAAATACTTAAATAATAAACTTGTTTTTGTTCTTTGTAAATTATATTAAAAATGCTTAAATAATAAGTTTATATTTGTGAAATAAATTTGTTTAAATTTATTCTTGTGAAAAGTGTTTTTTCTATGGCAAATAAAGCCAAACCGCCTTATCAGTCGTTTGTCTTTATTTGGAAGCTTTAAGCCTCTTTACTTATAGTCTTAAAGCTAAGAAAAGCGGGGGAAATCCCCCGCAACGCCCCCTTAAAAAAGGGGAAAGGATTTTAAGGTTAGTGAAATGCTTTTAGATAGTTTTTTGAGGGGTATTTTTTAAGTAAAAAAAAGAGAAAAAAAATTGAATAAAAATTATTTTATTATTTTAAATATTAAGCATATTTTAAGCAAAAAAAGGGTATAATTTATTAAAGAAAAAAAGGAGTTTGAGAGATGACAAGACGGAGGAAAGAGGAGTTGAGAAATTATCTTGTGAATGAGTTTCTTGGTATGGTTGAGGATAAGGAAAATATTATTTATAAAGGAGTTGCTAAGACTAAGGAGTTTAAACGTTTTGTGATTGAGAAGGCTGGGAATGAGAACATACCCTCTCTTTTTGAAGAGGAAGAATTGAAGCCTTTATCGGTTTATGATGAGGCAGAATTTCAAAGGGTATATTTTGAGAAAAGGGGGTTAAACAATGGGGACAAAGTCGAAAATTGTTTGTTGTTGAAATATGAAATAAGCCCGACATTCACAATTCCTAATTACGCATAATATTTTTTTGATTTTATTTTTGTATTGAGTGAGATGACTTTATAAATATCCTCATCAAAAAACTCTAAGGTCCAAAGCACACAAAACAAAACTGCAACGATAGGAATTGCCCAAAGAACTAAAAGAAACCAAGATAATACTCCTGTAAATCCAAGTATGCTCCAAGAAATTAAGGATAATCCTTTCATTTTAGGATTTTTTGTCAGCTCTCTATAACAATTTGTCTCTATCATTTGTGCTTCTTTTCACGACATATAACTTGCAGATATGCTATAGACTATACCTATAATGGCAATGCCACCCATTGCAAGTTTTGAATGCTCTTTGAGTCTTTCTAAAGAGAAGACAGCCATTAAAATCATCACGATGATCCAAACAATACCAATCGTTAGTGTGATCGTATTAATAATGCCAGCGATTGAACCAGTGATTGATTCTAATCCTTTCTCTGCTTCACTACGAATTTTTTCAGCCACATTACCTGAGTTTGCAGCAAAAAGAAAATTGACACAGCTAATAGAAAAAACAAGAAAGAGCTTTTTCAACTGAGAAAAATAATTTTTCATTGGGACTCCTTTTCAAAAAATTTCTTAATCGTATTCTTTTTTGAAGTTGTTTATCAAGGGGGGATTTTTGTATATTTTTGTCAAAAATAATTTTGTGTTTCAAGCTTATTGATTTAGGAATTTGAATGCAATATTTATAAAAACACTTTGGCTGATTTTTAGGCAGGATTAAGTTTTACTCATTAACCAAAATTAAAGTAAAAATGGGGTTTTAAAATACATTTATTCATTCATGCTTTAGACAAAAAAGTCCTTTTTTAATTTTTTTAAAAAGATTAGTGTTTTTTCAATTTTGCTCTTGGGTTTAAACGATTTGTAATTGTTTAAAGTGATTTTACCGCAAGATAATTTTATTGAGCTCAATTTTGAGCCCGTTAAATATAAAGACAAAAAGGAGAAATGCTTTTAATTTGACTTAAGTTTTAAAATAGTTTGCCTAAATTTTTAAAAAAATATGCTTGGAATTTTAAGCAAATCTTACTCTAGGTTTTAATTCAATTTTGCTTTTTGAGTTTAAAATAATTTTGCCCTTGCTTTTAAGAAAAATTTGCTTAACTTTCAAGTTTATTTTACAAAATATTTTAAAGCAAATTTGCCTTACACTCGAGCGAAAAAACTGAAAAAATTTGCCCATTATTCATCCATATCTTTTCAAAAAAGTGCAATTTTAGGCGTTTTCGCCTCTCAAAGCTCTGCTTTGACTTGCTTTGGTGCAAAAAACGGCACACTTTTTTGCGTATCCTGCTCTTTTTTTCTAGTCTTAAATTTTACCTATTTTTTTCTTAGACTTCACAAGAAAAAATCCTGCTTAGAAAAAAAATTTTTGTATAGTGGTGTCAAATGAATTGTAAAGCCTTAAATGAAAGAAAATTTTCTGTTAAGTCTCATTAAGATTATAAGCCAAAATGTATAATAATTTTCACATCCACACAGCAAGCAAAATCAGTTCAAACTCGCTCTTACTTTTTCAAATCTTTGACATAATTTTTATTTTGTGCTAAGATAGCTTATAAATTTTTTATTTTTCAACCTCAAGGCTTTTCTTTTTACTTAACGAGCTTTGTAATTTTTTTGATAAATCATTGATTACGAATGAAATGAAAAGAGAAAAAAGTGAAAATATACTTATCCCTGCAATAAGATTTGTTTCACTATCTCTATGAAATAAAACAATTGCTATTATAATGATAAATGCAAGGCTTACAAAGATAAGTTTTTGTAAGCATTTCTGGATATAAGCTTTTATGCTGATATTATGATCAAGATCTTTAAATTGAATTGTTTTCATTGTTGTTCCTTGTTAAATTTTTGCCATTTCACTTTTAACTCCTTATTTCATAATTAACTTTTAAAATATTAGCCCCAATATAAGCCATAGCAATTATCAACTAAATCTAAAAACCTTAGAGAAGCCTCGTTTAAATTATCTAAAATATCCTTTCTTTTAAAATATAAAATTTTATTTACCTTTTGGCATTACAATATCACGCTTTAAAATACACTAAAGGAGTAAGGGTGCAAGCGTATAAAAAAGCGATATTTGCTTTAGCTTTGAGTGCTTTTTGTTTAGGCGTTACTGAATTTGTAATGGCTGGAGTTTTAGTCGATGTACAAAAGTATTTTAATGTCGATGCAAAAACAGCTGGCTGGCTTACGACTTTGTATGCGATCGGTGTTGTTATCGGTGCACCTTTAATCACCATACCTTTAAGCCGTTTTAACCGCCACATACAGCTTCTTATTAATTTGAGTATTTTTACAGTGGCAAATTTCATCATCTTTTTAAGCCCAAATTTCTATCTTACTGCTTTTGCAAGGTTTATAGCTGGAACACAACATGGCGTGTTTTTTGTTATCGCAACGCTTGCAGTTACTGCCATAGCTCCAGCACATGAACGTTCAAGAGCTTTAGCTGTAATGGTTACAGGACTAACTGTAGCTTTGGTTACGGGCGTGCCATTAGGAACCTTTGTAGGGCATTTTTTCGGCTTTAAATTTATCTTTTTGCTGATTTTTGTTATCACTTTGCTTGCTATTTTTGGAATTTTTCATATGATGCCAAAAGATATTAGCCCGAGTGCAATGAGTTTAAAAAGCCTTATACCAGCGTTTTCGCACAAAAATTTGCTTAAAACTTATGTGATTACGACTTGCACTTGTGGGGCGCAATTTGTGCTTTATACTTATATACAAAAACTTTTAGTTGATATAAGTGGCTTTGAAGTGGCAAGCACAGCATATATCTTGCTTGTTTATGGGCTATGTGCCATACTTGGCAATCTTTACGGGGGCAAGCTTGTTGATAAAATAGGAGCTGTAATGAGCCTTAGAATCATACTTATCTTGCAAGTGGCGGTGTTTTTAAGCGTGAGTTTTACTATGTATTCACAAATTCTTGTTGTGATTAATATCGCTTTGATAGGAGTTTTGAGCTTTTCAACTATACCAGCTTTAAAAATGATGGGCTTAAGCAAGGCAAAAAGACATGCAAATTCCTTTATCGATAGTGCAGTAAGCATAAATGAAGCAGCCTTTAATGTCGGCATCGCCCTTGCTTCTTGGCTTGGTGGCTTTGTGCTTGCTCATTTAGGTATTGAGTTTAATGCTGTTTTTTCGGCGTTATTTGTGCTGCCGGCTTTACTTTTTAGCGTGCTTTTTGCAAAGGATAAGGTAGATTTTAACAAACTTAAGAGAAAAAAGAGAACTTAAAAACTAGAGCTGGGTAGGATTGTAAGTTAAAAAAGCAAAAATTTGGCTTGGGTTAGAGGATTTTGAGCTTTTCAACTTGGAACAAAATTTGCTTTGCTTTAAATGTAAAATTCACAAAATGAAGGAGTGCAAGATGCTTAATTCTATCCAACAAGAAAGCATAAATTCGAACTTTTATTCAAAAGTTAAAACGCAAAAAACAAGTGCAGATGAGTTTCAAGCAACGATAAATAAGATCAAAAAAGAAGAGGTTGCAAAAAGCACAAGTTCAAAATTTGAAAATATCGATCTTGATCTGAGTAAAACAATGAGTAATTTTATCGCTTATGCTCAAAATAAAAGCTATGAGGATGGCTTAAAAAAGATAGAAGAAGATCAGCTTAACAAACTTTTCAAAACTATCGATAGGAACACAAAAAACCGCTAAAAATGCTTTAAACTAAAAGAAGTTTAAGCACAAATTTGCTAGAATTAAAGCCTAAAACTTACTTAAAGAAAGCGTTTTATGGCTTATACAAGATTTAAAACAAAACAAATCAATGTGGGTGGCGTGCTTGTAGGAGGGGATGCACCCATTTCTACTCAATCCATGCTTTTTAGTAAAACAAGAGATATAAAGGGCTGTTTAGATCAGCTTAACAGGCTTTATTTCGCTGGAGCTGATATAGTGCGTTTAGCTTGTCTTGATATGGCTGACGCGAGGGCTTTAAAGGAGATTAAGGCTCAAAGTCCTTTGCCTCTCATCGTAGATATACACTTTAATTATAAGCTTGCTGTATTTTGTGCTGAATTTATCGATGGTGTGCGGATAAATCCTGGAAATATAGGCTCGAAAGATAATATCAAAGAAGTTGTAAAAGCCTGTAAAGAACGCAAAATCCCTATCCGCATAGGCATAAATCATGGTTCTATAGAAAAGCAGTTTGCAGATCGCTATGGATACGGCATTGAAGCTATGCTTGCAAGTGCGCAGTATAATATCAAGCTTTTAGAAGACTTTGATTTTACAGATATAAAAATTTCGATGAAAACTTCAGATACACAAAAAACCATAGAAGCATATGAAAGACTGCGTCCTTTGGTAAGCTATCCTTTTCACTTAGGTGTAACTGAAGCTGGCACGAAATTTCACAGCACTATAAAATCCTCGATCGCCCTTGGTAATTTACTCTTAAAGGGTATAGGCGATACGATGAGAGTTTCAATGACAGGTGAACTTGAAGAAGAAATTCGCGTCGCAAAGGCGATCTTACAAGATAGTGGAGTGCAAAAAAGCGGAATCAATATCATCTCTTGCCCAACCTGCGGACGAATACAAAGCGATCTTGTTAAAGCTATAAAAATAGTCGAAGAAAAGGTAAAACATATCAAAGAGCCTTTAAATATCAGCGTTATGGGTTGTGTTGTAAATGCTTTAGGAGAAGCTAAAGGAGCTGATGTAGCCATAGCTTTTGGCAAAGGGCAAGGACTTGTAATAAGACATGGCGAAGTAGTCGCTAAGCTTAAAGAAAATGAACTTGTGGATCGCTTTTTGCAAGAAGTTGAGGACGAAGTAAGGGTGCGAAAAGAAGCTTGAAGCTTCTTTTTTACTGGCTAAATACAATGAAATCTCAATTCATCATCACGCTTGGCTGAGTATTTAGCTTTTTATACTCTTCACAAGAATTAAGATGCGTAAGATCGCAAGCTTTGCCGAAGTATTTTTTTGCATCTGCTTGATTTTTCTTCTCAAGAGCAATTTTACCTAAAGCATAACATGCTGGGGCGTAGTTAAGCTCACAAGAACTCGTAAAAGCTCTTGAAGCAAGTTGAGCGTTTTGACGCACTAAAATACCATCTTCATAAAGCAAACCTTGCTTAAAGCAAGCGGCTGCGTCCTTGAGCTTGCACGCTCTTTGAAAAAAATCAAGTGCTAAACTTCCATCTTCTTGTGCTTCATATCTTAGCCCCAAATTTACGCACGAATCCTTATGTCCTAAAACGCAAGCTTGATAAAAGCTTAAATCAGCTTGCTTATTTTGTCTATTTTTATCTAAAAGCAAGGCAAGATTAAAGCAGGCATTGGCTTGCTTAAGTTGGCACGCTTTTTCATAATAGCTTTTTGCTTTAGTCTCATCTTTATCTACACCCTGTGCGCTTTCATACATAAAACCAAGAAAAAAGCATGCTTTGGCATTATTGCTCTGCTGGCATAAATCATAAAAAATCGTCGCTGCTTGAGTGTAGTTTTGTGCCTCATAACGTCCTAAACCTTCATCTAAGCTCGCTGAAAAAGCAAAACTTAAGCATATGCTGATACATAAAAATAGTTTTTTCATCACAAATCCTTAATCAAAACTTCTGTTTCTAAAACCCATTGTTTTTGTTTCATAATTTGGCTTTTGTATTTGTTAATGATAGCAAATTTTTGTAAAATTAAAGCCTTAAAAGCTGAATTTAAATCCTCATATTTTTTAATGATAAAAGGCTTATCAAGCAGTAGATTTTCAAATTCATAAAAATTGAGTTCAGTGAGCATTCTTTCATAAATTTCATGATACTCTGGGTGATATAAGTG
This sequence comes from Campylobacter sp. MIT 97-5078, assembly GCF_006864455.1. GTDB lineage: Bacteria > Campylobacterota > Campylobacteria > Campylobacterales > Campylobacteraceae > Campylobacter_D. The sequence goes on along the minus strand of NZ_QHLK01000006.1, from coordinate 54,462 downwards.
AAATTCAGTGCTATCAAGTTCGAAAAATTCGCGACTTTCATTGACCTTGCGACTAAAAAAACTTAAAGTAAGCTTACTTGCACTTTCATAATTTGTCAAAGCTTTAATGCTAAGCTTTTCAAAAAATAAATCAAGTTTTAAACTCTCTTCAAACAAGGCTTGTTTAAAGTCCTTTAAAAAAAGCTCATCACTTGCTCCCACAAAGGCTCTTAGTTCTGAAAAATCCACTTCGCTTTGTAAAAGCTCGTCTTTTTGGATATGCAAAAACTCGGATTTAAACAAAATAATCCTTTGCTCTAAGTGTGAAAAAATGCCCTCCAAATCAAGCTTTAAACCTTCAAATTCTTTAAAAATTTGAGTTTTCATTTTTTTAAATTCTTTGCTGAATTTATCGCTGTGATAAAACAGATTTAAAAACACCTCATCGCTTGCTATAACTGGAGCTTTGTATTCGTGTTTTTGATATAAATTTTTGTGTAAAAAGTTTGTGCTTGGAGTGTAAAAATAAGCTTGCTTTTCTTTAATATTTGCCTCTATTTCTTGGGCTATTTTTTCACCTAAAGCCTTAAGATGAGTAAGCACTTCTAAGCTAAGCAAATCAATCTTTTGTTTGATCATACTTTCATTTTGTGTTAAAAAATCCTCATAAGTCTTAAAAATAGTAGTAAGTTTTTCGAGTATGTTTTCAAAAAGCAGGTATTGAGAAAATAAAACTTCACAAAGCTTTAAAAGTCTTGTTTTAATGAAATTTTTATGCAGTTTTTGTGTATCTAAGCTTTGTAAATGTTTAAGCAAGGCATTGAAATTTGAACGCTCATAACTTTGTTTAGACTTAGCTTCTTTACAAGATAAAGCTATGATTGGGTTGTTAAAATACTTCCCAAAGACTTCTGTAGCGTAGTTTAAAACCCTTTCAAGCTCAACTTGATCGAGTTTATCTTTTTGATTAAGCACGCAAAGGCTTTGGGTATCTTTTAAAAGTTCTAAATGCGATATGATAGCGTCTTCCTCGCTTTTTTTACCTGCATTATCAATCAAAGAAAGCCAAATTACGCTATGTATGTTTTCAAGTTCGCTAAAAGCACTTTTATCATCTGTTACATTTGCGTTTAAGCCTGGCATATCTACCAAAGTGAGCTTTTCAAGCAAGGGTATGGGAGCAAAAAGTGTGAGATTTTTTACTGCTTGAAGCTCTTTTCTTTGATCTGTATAAAAACCAAGTTCGCTTAGCTCGCAAAGCTTTTCAAAGCCATTTTCAAACTCAACTTTAAGCAAATATTCCTTTGCATAACGCAAAAAAGTAGGCTTAAAGGTAACCGGCACAGCTCCTGTTGGAAGAATTTCTTTTTGCAAGATAAGATTTAAAAGGCTTGATTTGCCACTTGAAAACTGCCCCAAAATAGCTACATTTATAGGTTTTTCTAGGCTTGCAATGATAGAATTTAAACGAGTTAAAAAAGGCGTGCTAGCATGCAAAAAAGGCTCATAAAAACGCATTTTAATACGTTTTAGCTCGCCTTTAAAATCATTTTGAAATTCTTGTTTGTATTCTTTTTCATAGGCATTGATAAAATCTTTAATGAGCTTAATGTGCATGGTTTAAACTTTCTTTGATTTGTATAAACTTTGCTTTTTTTGCTTCATTTTGCTCTAAAATAAAGCTTAAATTTTGAGTATCAAGCTTTTCAAGCCTTTGTTTAAACTCAAGCTCTTTTTCTTTATGAGTAAAAACAAGCTCATTAACTTTGTCTTGTAAAAAGCTAAACATTTCATTTTCTAAACTTAACTTTCCAACAAATTCAGCACAATCAAAAGTATATAAAAAGTTCTCAAACAAGGAATTAAGCTTTGTTTTAAAGTCTTTTGCTTCATTTTTAACCATAATCAAGCTTGAAAACTCACGCGATAAATTTTGCAAAAGTTCAAGTGCTAAAAATTGCGTAAAGGCTGTTGAAGCAAGTTTTCTAAAAGCTTGAATATCGTTTAAAAACTCAGTGCCTTTTGCTTTGTATTTAAGGCTAAGCTTTTCGTTAAATGCTTTAGTTATTTTAAGGTTTTGAAAATAAATTTGACGCAAAATATCATTAAAACCATCCTCTAAGTTTTGCAAGAAAATTCTTTCTAAAACCTCAAGTGTCCTAGAGTTTGCTTTAGCATAGTTAAATTCGTCATTAAGCTTGTTTTCAAGTCTTTTAAATAAGGCTTTAAGACTAGGATTTGCATTAAGATTATTTGCTTTTAATTCAAGCTTGCATTCATTAAGATCAGTTTTTAAGCTCTCAAGCTTTTTAGCTTCAGTCTCAAATTCGCTTAAAAGTTTTGCGTTTTCATTACTTAAGCCTAAATTCTTACTTTGCAAGGCTTTATTTTCACGTTCTAATTTTTCTATAAGCTCGTCTGTAATGAGCTTAAGTTCGTTTTTAAAGCTTTCAAGCACAAGTTTTGACTTTGTAGAACTAAAAATTTGCTGGTATAAATAAGTCTCAAGACATGGAATTTGGCTTTGAATAAGAGCGTTTTCATCAGCCTTATTTTCATAAAATTCTAAAGCTTGTTTTGAACTTATGCTTAAAAAGTCGATCTTTTCAAGTAAAAACTCGTCTAAACCTTGTTCTTTTAACCTTTGTTTAAGGCTTTTTTGTGTGTAAGCAATCACTTCATCAAGCTCATCTTGAGTGAGTAAATCAGCCTTTGAAATGATGATTAAAAAACGACTTATGCGAGAATTATTAAGGCAAGCAAGCAAAAACTCACTATCTTTTTGGCTTAAACTCTGGCTTGCATTCATAAGATATATTAAAAAATCACAATTGTTCAAATAATCCTTGCTTAACTGCTCTCTTTGCACAAACACATCATCAAGCCCGGGCGTGTCAATGATGGTAATATTATCTTTTAAGAAATCAAGCTCACTGAAAAGTTCTATTTTTTGGATTAAAACTGAAAGTGGATTTTTAGCACTGCTATAAAAACTTAGCTCATTTAGTTTAATGTCCTTACTTAGGTTTTCATCACTTATAAACTCTTTAATTTGGAGTTTAAGCCCGTTTAACACTTCAGCTAAGTTTTCATCATACAAAGCATTTTTTTGCAGGCTTTCAAACTCGGCTTTATTCCAAAAATACAACCTTGCTTTTGGAGTAGGAGCATATTTTAAAAGGGTTAAATTAGCAGTTTCAGGTATATTTGAAACGCCTAAAATTTGTGTTTTTAAAAGGGCGTTTAAAAGACTTGATTTGCCAGCATTCATTATGCCAGCAACAACGATGCTAAATTCAGTGTTTTTAAAACGCATTAAAGCATTACTTAGCCTTTGATTTAAATTTGGTGTATCGCTTAAACTTAAAAGCTCATTGCAAAGGCTTTCAAGTTCTTTGAATTCGGTAAAAAAATCTTGTTTTTTATCTTGCACCTCACATTTAAAATGCTCTAAAAATACACTCACACACTCAGTATCAGCTATGCTTTTTAAAAGCTTTAAGGCTCTTAAAAGTTGATCTTTTTCAAAAAAACCAAGTTTTAGGGTATTTAAAATTTGAAGCTGGGCAAGTTGAATACTGAAAATATCAGCCCTTAAATGAAACTTTTTTAAAATTTGAGTGAAAAGCTCAAGCTTTAAAAATCTTTCGTAATTTTCTTCATTCGCACTTAAAATGATAGCACATTCAGCCTCGTTTATACTAAGATAATCATTAAGCTTACTTGTTGTATCAAGATAAAGTAAATGCTGTTTCCATAGCCTTTTAAGCAAGTCAAGTCCCTCAAAATGAGGGACATTTTCATTTGTTCCTTTGGGCAACAAGCTGTCTTCTCATGTAGGCGATTTTGCTTTGCAAAGGAAGCTCTTTAGGACAATTATCCTCACAAGCAAGCAAGCTCATACAACCAAAAACACCATCATCATCGCCAACCAGCTCGTAAAAATCCTCTACACTTCTATGATCGTGCGGATCTTGCAAATATCTTGCTGTTCTTAAAAGTCCTGTAGCACCGATGAAATTTGGACGCATAAGCTTAGTGGCACAACTTGCAAGACAAATGCCACATTCAATGCAACGATCAAGCTCAAAGGTTTCATCAGCTACTTCAGGCTCTACCTTTTCTTCTATCTTGCTAATATCAGTTTCTTTTTCATTATGCACCCAACTTTCAACGCGTTTGCACATACCCTCAAACCATTCGCCAGTATTTACACTTAAATCTTTAATGTGCCTAAAAGCTGGCATAGGCATAAGCTCGATAATGCCGTCCTTATAGTCTTTAGTAAGGGTTTTACAAGCGAGTTTTGGCACTCCATTGATCATCATGGCACAACTTCCACAAATTCCAGCCCTACACACAAAATCAAAGCTTAAATCCGCATCAAATTTTTCGCGGATCAAAGTAAGACATACAAAAATCGTCATAAAAGGCGTTTCTTCAAGCTCATAACTTACAAATTGTGGTTTTGAAATTTTGCTGAGCGGATTGTATTTTAAGGCTCTAATTGTCAGCTTTCTACTCATAATCTACTCCTATTCTTTGATTTTTGGCTTTGTATTTGGCTTGAAGTTCATAAGGCATAAGTGCTTCTTGGATTTCATAACGTCCCTTGCCTTCATTTTCCATTTTTTCTCTTATGCTATCAACTTCTTCTTGACGTTTGGCTGAAAGTGGATTTTCTATGATGTTACCTTTGGCGCCGTATCCTCTAAAGGCTGGTGGCATTTCCATTTTCATAATATCAAGTTCATCATACTCAACACGAGGCATATTTTCTCCCTCTACCCAATAAGTAAGCGTTCTTTTCATCCAGTTTAAATCATCTCTTTTTGGATAATCCTCTCTATAATGCGCCCCACGACTTTCAGTTCTTAAAAGTGCTCCATACGCTACGCATAAAGCAACTTTAAGCATTCTTGGCACTCTATAAGCTTCTTCTAGCTCTGGATTAGCACAATCAAGCTCTTTGTTATGCACCTTTACATCAAGACTTTGCAAATAGAGCTTTTCTAGCTCATCAACAGCTTCTTTTAAGCCCTCACCTGTGCGGAAAATCGCTACTTTTTCCCACATAATCTCTTTCATCTTGTTTTTGATCTCAAAAACATCGTTTTTGCCATCTTTATTTGCAAGGCTTTTGAGATATTCATACTCTTTAGTTAAAAAGTCTTTAACTATGTTTGTATCAATTACTTCGCCATTTTTCTTGCAATAATCAGCAAAATAATCACCCACTATCATACCCGCAACAACAGTTTCTGCACATGAGTTTCCACCTAAGCGGTTAAAGCCATGCATATCCCAGCATGCTGCTTCTCCACACGCAAAAAGTCCATCAAGCCATTGACTTTCCCCTGTTGGTTTGGTGCGAATTCCGCCCATTGAATAATGTTGCATAGGTAAAACCGGTGCCCAGCCCTTAGGTCCTTCATCAGCTGGATCAATACCATTAAAGGTTTTGCAAATATCTTGCACATCTCTTAAGTTTTTCTCAATATGAGCACGCCCTAAGATAGAAATATCAAGCCATAAATGATCCCCATAAGGACTTTTCACACCTTTACCCTTGCGAATATGCTCCATCATTCGACGGCTCACAACATCACGACTTGCAAGCTCTTTTTTCTCTGGCTCATAATCAGGCATAAAGCGATATCCATCAACATCTCTTAACACACCTCCATCGCCTCTACAACCTTCAGTAAGCAAAATTCCACTTGGCACTATAGGCGTTGGATGAAATTGCACAGCTTCCATATTGCTTAGTCTGCAAAGCCCTGTTTCAAGAGCTATAGCTGCACCTGTGCCCTCACAAATGACCGCATTTGTCGTTTGTTTATAAATTCTACCATAACCTCCTGTTGCTATCATAGTTCCTCTCGCAACAAAGGCTGTAAGCTCGCCATTTGTCAAATCCCTTGCTATAACGCCAAGACATTTTTTACCATCATGTATAATACGAACGGCTTCCATTCTGTCTATGATTTTTACTTGATTTTTAATAGCTTCATTTGCTACCCCATATAGCATACAATGTCCTGTAGCATCGGCTATAAAACAGGTTCGCCATTTTTTAGTGCCACCAAAATCCCTTGCATTGATAAGCCCATGAGCAACTTCTTTTTCTTCGATGACGGTTTTTTGAGCATTAATCACCACTGTTCTAGGTCCTTTTGTAACTCTAGTCCAAGGCACGCCCCAAGAAGCAAGTTCGCGCACAGCCTTTGGTGCAGTTTGAGCAAACATTCTAGCCACTTCTTGATCACAGCCCCAATCAGAGCCCTTAACTGTATCTGCAAAGTGCAAGTCTTCATTATCGCCCTCGCCCTTAGCACCATTTCCAAGACTAGCTTGCATACCACCTTGAACTGCTGCTGAATGCGAACGCTTTACCGGACATATACTTAAAAGGGTTACGCTTTGTCCTGTTTTTGCCACTTCAATAGCAGCTCTAAGCCCAGCTAAACCGCCACCTATTACGAGTGCGTCACTATATTGAATATTCATCTTCTTTACTCCTTATCTTTGCATATATGTAGGCACATAACGATCGCCTACTTTATGGTCACCACTTAAGCCAACTTTTACATAAGCTGCCATAGTTAAAAGTCCTAGAGCGATAAAAAATACACTGATAAGCCATTTAAGTTTTTTAAGTGTTTTACGACTTGCTTTAGCGTCTTTACCTTCAAACCAACCCCATTTTACGCAAAGCCTGTAAAGTCCTATACCACCATGAAGCTCAACAGCAAAAAGCAAGATAAGATAAAAAGGCCACATTTGAAGCATTCTATCTCCACTACCATAAGGATCGATAGTGTGAGCTTGAAAAAACATAAGCCCTAGATGAAGAGAAGCAAAGAAAAACATGATAAAACCAGTGATAGCTTGGATAAACCATAAATCAGTGTCGCCGTGTTTAATCACTTTTACATGTGTGCGTAAAAGTTGCCATTGTCTAAAATTAATAGGAAATTTACGCATAGCAAGCCCAGCATGCACCACAAACACCACAAACACCACAAACACGATACAGGATACTACCCAAGGTTGCGGTGTGCCAAAGATAAAATCGCCCTCAAACATTTTGGAGATTTTATACATAAAATCGCTACTAATAAGAATACTAGAAACGAAAAACATATGCCCCCACATAAATAGCCCTAAAAAAAGCCCAGAAGCACTTTGGATAAAATCGAGCTTAGCAGGCACTTTACTTTTTTTGCTTTCAGCACTTTTTCCTAAGTAGCCTTCAATGATTTTTTGCATTTTTACTCCTTCTTTTGTAAATTCGCATTATCATTTTGTATTATATTTACGAATTTATTTAAAAGAGCTTAAAGAATAATTTTTATTAAATCTAAAATAAATATATATTAAAAAAGTAACACCAAACATCACAAGACTTAAAAGCTGTCCCATACTCAAATCAAGCACTATAAAACCCAAATTTGAATCAGGCTCTCTAAAGAATTCACACACAAAACGCATAAAGGAATAGCTCATCGCATAAATTAAAATCAACTCACCTTGAAATTTCTGCTTTGTGCGTAAAAAGTGAATGAGTAAAAAGATAACAAAACCTTCTAAAAATGCTTCGTAAAGCTGGCTAGGATGGCGTAAAACACCATTTACATAAATACCCCAAGGCACATCAGTTACTCGCCCAAATAATTCTTGATTTAAAAAATTTCCAATCCTACCAAAAGTATAAGCTAAAGGCACGCTTAGAGCAACAAGATCAAGGTATTTAAACAAATTTGAAAAATACATTTTTTTAAAACGACGACAAAATAGCAAAGTCGCAATAAACGCTCCTAAAACAGCCCCATGAAAGCTCATACCGCGAATTCCTACAAATTCGCCATTTTGATCAAAAGGATTAAAAATCTGCCAAGGGTGAGTAAGATAAAACAAGGTATAATCATCATAAATGAGAATATATCCAAATCTAGCACCCAAAATGACGCCAAGTTCTACCCATACAAAATAGCTATCAAGGAGTTTATCACTGATAGGAATTTTATCTTTTTTTACATAATGTTTTGCCAAGACAAGAGCAAACAAAAGTGCAAAAATGTAACACAAGCTATACCAATACACTTTAAATCCAAAGAACTCAAACGCTATAACATCAAAATGAGAATAAATATCTTGCCAAAATTGCACTCTTTGTCCTTTTGCTTTTCAATTTAGAAAATAAAAATATAGCAAATTAGACTTAATCTTGCTATAATATCTTTTTAAATTTCTTAAAGCGAGAAAAAAATGAAAAAAATTGCTCTTATTTTATCTATAGTTTTGTTTTCAGCTTGTGCAAAAAATTCAATTCTTACCATGCCTTTGCCGAGTTTTCAAGCCGAATTTAAAGAAAAATCATATAGCATAGATCAAGCAGCATACAATTATAATTTGCTTCAAATGCAAACAAAAAATGAGTATTCAAGCTATTTTGAAGGCTCTATCCTTAAAATAAGACTTGATAAGGAATTAAAGCTTTTAGCACAAAAGTTAGAAGAAGCAAGCGTGAAACTCCTCCTTGCAAAGGGATATGATCTTAGCAAAACGAAGCAATATAAGTTAAAAGAAAACATTATTGTTCTTATCAAAGAAGAATTTGATCGAGAAAAAACGGATTTCTTAAAAGGAAAGCAAGTGAGTTCAAATTTAAGCCTAGAACTTGAATTCCAAGCATCTTTTAACAGAGCCAATGATGAAAACAAGATACAAACACAAGCAGGTGTAAAAACAAAACTTGAACCAATCGCCATAAACTACCCCATCAAAAGCGATGAGGGTATAAGCACCTTTAAAGAGAGTATAAGCAGTATCCCAACACAAGTAAATGCAAATTTAAAAGAAGCTGTGTTTGATATTGATGAGGTGCTTCGAACCTTTTATTATGAAGCGTTAAACTCTCTTAATGAAAATATTAAAGCTAAAGATTCACAAGCTGAAGCAATAAGAATGCAAACTCAAGAAGGCATTATCATTTTTGAGTAGAAGCTGAAGTGTAAATTTGAGTGATAAAGCTGATATCTACAATATCACCTTGTGCCTTGAAATCAACAGGTGTTTCAAGCTTGATGATATTTTTATACCCATTTAAAGCATCAACAAATTCATAAAACTCAGCCATACTTTTAAGCGTAGCACTTATGTTAAACTCGGCAAATAAGTATTGATTTGTATTTGCATCTTCAAGCTTTTTAAGTTTTACATTTGTAAAATAGGTATTTAAAAATTGTATAAAATCTTCTTCATCAAAACTTGAATCAAATTGAGCAAAAATTTTCTCATTTTCGTTTCGTAAGGCATTAAGTCTGCTTTCACTAACTTGAAATTTATCGTTAAGATGAGCATTAACAGAGTTTTGTGAGTATAATCTCAAGCTTACATTTTTATAATTTTTCACCATAGGCAAAACCAAAATCAAAACAAGCAAACCACAAATAAGCACAAAAATCATAGCATAAATAACAAGCTTAACAAGATTGATTTCTTCAAGACTTTTATCATTTTTCATTGCATGCTCCCATAATTTAAGCTTTTATTTGTGCTTACAAATTTAAACCAACCGGTATTAAGCGGATAAAAACTTGTCTTACTCTCATCAAAAATACTTTTTAGTGGCGTTTGCACAAGCAAAGAAAACATTTCTTTCGTCGGCGTAACGCCTCTTAGTTCAAGTGTGTTTTTATTTAATTGCATACTTTCAAGGCGAATTCCTCCTGATTTAAGCACAAAATCAAAAAGATTATGAATGACTTTTTTGATCTTTATGTTGCTACCATCTTGTGAAATGCTTTCATCGCTATTGCTTGAAGCAACGATTTGCAAGGCAAGCTCTTTTCTTTGGGTGAGTAATTCAAATAAAGCATTATTTTGGGTTGTTTTTTCTTGTAAAGACACCGCTTCTTGCCTTTTACTTTCAAGCTCTGAGCTTAAAAGTAAAAATCTTGCAACGATGAAAAAATATACAGCAAGAATGATAGCTACGCTGAACACAAAAAAAGTGATCCAAATCTTTGCAAATAGACTAAAAACAGGCTTTATCTTCGGCTTGATGAAACTATAAGTCATATTTTTAACTCCTTGCAAGCAAGCTTGTGCATAAGATCAAGCGTATCAATTTGTATAACTTGTGGTCTGATAAAAATTTCACCTTCTATGTAATCAAGCACTACTGCTGAAATATTTTCATTATCAAAAATCACAAATTCATCGATAAAATTGCCTTTATAGAGTGGATTATTATAGAATTCTTGTATGCTTGAAAAGATATATGAATACATATTCATATCGCTTGAAAAATGACTTAAATCCTCTTTTGTAATGGCAGAGTATTTTAAATCATCAAGCTTCTCATCAAGCAAATTATCCAAATTTCCAAAATCATAATTTTCTATATCTATATCTTCTTCGGGATTATTTTCTTCGCTTTTTTCTTGTGAAGAAAGAGTGGTAGCATCATCTTGAAAATTAATGTCAAAAAAACTTCCAAATAAAATTTCTTTTTCTTTACACACCATCATAGCCACGCTTTCAGTTTGCCTATACGCATAAAGCACGATGCCTTTTCTAGGAGCTTGCTGTTTGATACAATAATATAATAAACTCAAAGGCGAAAAGATAAAATCAAGCCCACCATAATCCTTAAAACTCTCTTTGCATTCTTTAATATTTGCTAAAGAAGTATAAATTTGAGCATTTGCCAGACTTAAGCAAGAAATATTTTCTGCATTGACACCAAAACGAGCAAATTCTTTAGTATCGTTTGTCGGGATTAAACCTTGAGTAGGTGCGTTGAAAAATACTGCTATGTAATGAAGTTGGTATTCTTTAACAAGATTTTTAAGATAATCAAAAAGTTTTTCCTTGTCCTCAAACTGCTTCTCATAAGTATTGATGATCTTTTTGTTTTTAATGCTATGGGCACGAATGATATGTGTTTTGCTTTCAAAAACCACACAAACAATCAACTGCAACATATAACGCCTGAGCGAAAAAAACATTTTTCTTATCCTTTAAAAACTATCTTCTTTTGTAATGATAGCAAATTTTTCGCTTATTATTTGCTTCGCTTCGCTTAATTCTAAATTTTTTATATCGATAGGATCAGAAATTCTGTATCTAATCCTTGAAAAAGGCTTAGGTAAAATCATCTTATCCCAGCTCTTAAATTCCCAATACCTACTTGCCTCATAGTTTAAAAGCACTATGGGAAGATTTTTTTTTTGAGCGATTAAAACAGAGCCATCAGAAATACTCCTAAAAGGACCCCTTGGTCCATCAGGCGTAATCACTACATCGTCTTTTTGCTCTAAAACTTTAAAAGCTTTTCTAAGGACATTTACACCACCTTTTGAAGAGCTTCCACGAATGGTATTGATACCAAAAAGCTCTATATTTTGAGCGATAAGCTCGCCGTCTTTATGCTGAGAAATCACGACAAAAGCCTTTTTTTGTTTATGCTCAAAATGCCTAAACGCAAAGGGCATTAACGCCAAACGTCCATGCCAAAATAAGATCACAAAAGGTTTATGTTCAAGCCTTTGTCCTATATAGCTTTTTTTGCAAGTAAAAAATAAAAGCCATTGCAAGTAAAAAAGCATTCTTGCCAAAAAAGCTGTTTTAAACCGCTTCCCCATACAGCACCATACGCTTTGCATTCGTGATCTTCACACGTTTTATCTGCCCTAAAAGCTCTTCACTTCCTTGAATTTGCACTAAGAAATTATTATTTGTTCGCCCAGCTACGGCTGAATTTGCACGAAGTTCTTCAAAAAGCACATCAAATTCAGCTCCATTATGTTTGGCTACAATCTCATCTAAAATTTCATTATGTCTAGTTTGCAACTGAGTTAAACGTCTTGAAGCTGTGGCTTCATCAACTTGTTGAGGCATATTTGCAGCTGGGGTTAAAGGACGTTTTGAATACTTAAAAGAAAAGATTTGCTCAAAACGTATTTTTTCGATCACTTGCATAGTTTCTTCAAAATCTTTTTCACTTTCTCCGGGAAATGCCACGATAATATCAGTTGAAATGCTTGCTGTAGGGCAAAGCTCTCTTAACTTAAAGGCTCTGTTTAAATACCATTCTTTAGTATAACCTCGCTTCATCGCCTTTAAAATTTCACTCGAACCGCTTTGTAAAGGCATATGCATGGCTTTGCATACTTTTTCATTGTTTGCAAACACCTTTAAAAATTTATCGTCCATATGCAAAGGATGAGGGCTAGTAAAGCGGATTCGCTCTAAATTTTCAATCTCACTTAAACGTTCAAGCAAATCAGGAAAATCCATTTTTTCATGGGTATTTGAAAAACGTTTGCCGTAATTATTGACATTTTGTCCAAGTAAGAAAATCTCTTTTGCTCCCCTTTCAACAGCCTTTTGAGCCTCTTTAAAAATGATTGAAAAAGGGATAGACACCTCATCACCTCTAGTATGTGGTACTATACAGTAAGTGCAGTGCTTATCACAACCTATGCTGATATTGATAAAACTTTTATAAAGACTATTTCGAAAGTCTGCAAAAGCAAATTCGCTCTCATCAAAGTTTATATCCGTGCCTAGAAATTTAGGGGTTTTTATAGCTTGGGTAATCTTAGAAATATTTCTTGCTCCTAAGACAAAATCCACATAAGGTGCACGTTTAAAAATCTCACCACCTAAATGAGAAGCCGTGCAACCACAAACGCCTATCTTTGCACCTTTTTTCTTTACCTTTTCAAAGCCGCCTACTTCACTAAAGAGCTTATGCACCGGCTTTTCACGCACTGAACAAGTATTGATAAGTATAAGATCAGCTTCTTTAATATCCTCAGTTAGGCTATAATCTTCTTTTTGAGTGAGTTCGGCGATGATATGTTCGCTGTCTCTAACATTCATCGCACAGCCTAAGGTTTGAATAAATAACTTCTTCGCACTCAAAGAATATGCACCTCATACATATAATCCTCATCATCAAGCCCATAACGCACCACTCGATGATATACGCTTAAACCTTTTTTTTCAAAATGAGCCACAAAAGCAAGCAAATCTTTATGTGAGTTTTCTTTATCAAAATAAAAAAAGCTCTGCCCTTCTTGATCAACAGTCTCTTCGATCTTTTTCAAAGCTATAGTTTTTGGCTTTTCGTGAGGTAATTCTCTTGCTAATTTTAAATCCATTTTCACTTCCTTGTAATTTAAATTTGTAATTCTAGCAAATTTTACTTTTAATTAAGCTTATTTTTATACAATTTTATTCTAGCTTTTCTTTACAAATCTACAGAAAATTAAATCATCAAAAAAATAAAGGAGCACAACATGGAAAAAATCAGTGATATTATAGAATCTATTGCAAATGAAAAAAATTTAAAACTTGAAGCAGTTAAAGAAAAAGTCATCAAAGCTTTAACCAACACCGCAAAAAAAGTCTATGGCGAGCAGTATGAGTTCTTTGTCGATCCTAAAAATCTACAACTTTATCAAAAAATTCTCATCGTTGCTGATAGTGATGAAAGGTTGCAAGATGATAACGAGCATTTTATCTCTATTTCAAAAGCAAAAAAAGAAGCTCCAGAAGTCGAAATAGGCGATGAGCTTACTTATGAATGCTCTTTAGAAAATTTGGGTAGAACAGCTGTTAATATCTTGCACAAAGAGTTAGAATACCACATACAAAAGCTTTTAGAAGAGACCATCTATGAAAAATACCAAAATATGATAGGACAGATGGTATTTGGAAATGTAGTGCGAGTAGATAGTGAGGAAAACACTTTTATAGAAATCGATGAGCTTAGAGCCTTTTTACCAAGAAAAAACCGCATAAAGGGTGAAAAATTTAAAGTCGGCGATGTGATTAAAGCAGTCATTCGCAGAGTTTTTGCGGATAAAAATGGAATTCGTATCGAGCTTTCAAGAACAAGTCCGAAATTCCTTGAAGCCTTACTTGAAGCTGAGGTGCCAGAGATCAAAGATGGTTTGGTTAAAGTGTATGCAAGTGCGAGAATTCCAGGCGAAAGAGCAAAAATCATCTTGCAAAGCTTGAGTGCAAGTGTCGATGCTATCGGTGCAACCGTAGGACAAAAAGGCGTAAGGATCAATGCAGTAAGCAAAGAACTTCATAATGAAAATATTGATTGTATCGAATACAGCAATGAAGTAGCCATACTTATCATGCGTGCCTTAGCTCCAGCGATCATCAGTTCAGTAAATTTAGAAGAACCCAAAAACGAAGATGATCCTAAAATCGCTCTTGTCTCGCTTAATGGCGAACAAAAAAGCAAAGCCATAGGCAAAAGTGGCATTAATATACGCCTTGCTTCTATGCTTACAGGCTATGAAATCAAGCTTGTCGAACTTGGCACAGCAAGCACCACAAACAACGAAGAGGCAATGAAAAACCTTGAAAATCTCTTCAAAAATGTATAAATCAAAAGCAAGAATTTGTTTGATTTGTTTTTTTGTTGCTTGTGCAAACCTTAATGAACTCAATGCTACAAATAATGGTTTTTTAATACAAAAAGTTAAAACGCAAATTTTCTCAAGACCTTGCCCCAAATTTACATCTTTATGATTGTTCTTCACTCGTGTTTATAAACTTAAAAAAGTATGAAACCTAAAAGAAAATAAATCAAATTTAGACTACTTTACTTACAATGATACAAAAACTTGCAAATTAGCCTCTTATTTATTCTAGCGATAAAAGTAGCACAAAACACACGCCTAATCTATCTTAAGCACACTCAAAAAAGCCTCTTGAGGTAAATTGACCTTGCCTATGGCTTTCATTCTTTTTTTGCCTTCTTTTTGCTTTTCAAGCAATTTTCTTTTTCTTGTAATATCGCCTCCATAGCATTTTGCGGTTACATTTTTACCCATGGATTTTATAGTTTCTCTGGCTATGATTTTTGAGCCTATGCTAGCTTGAATGGCTACTTCAAAAAGCTGTCTTGGCACTATTTCTTTCATGGCTTTTACAAGCTCTTTGCCCTTTGTTTGTGCCTTTTGGTTTGGCACTATAATGCTTAAAGCATCAACATTTTCCCCAGCAACCTTAATATCAAGCTTAACCAAATCCCCTACCCTAAACTCAATAGGCTCATAATCAAAGCTTGCATAGCCCCTTGTAAGACTTTTAAGCTTGTCATAAAAATCCATAACAATCTCATTTAAAGGCAAATCATACTCAAGCAAAACCCGCACCGGCGTGATATAATCCATCTTAACTTGCGTGCCTCTTTTATTATTAAGCAAGGTGATAAGATTGCCTAAAAACTCACTTGGGGTGATGATAGTTGCACGCACAAAAGGCTCTTTGATATAATCGATTTTATTAACCATAGGCAGTTCACTTGGGTTTTGAATTTGTATCATAGAGCCATCTGTAAGATAGACTTCATAAGTTACGGTTGGTGCAGTAGCGATTAAATCAAGATTAAACTCTCTTTCTAAACGTTCTTTGATCACTTCCATATGCAAAAGCCCCAAAAAGCCCACCCTAAAACCAAAGCCCAAAGCCAAAGAAGTTTCTGGCTCATAAGTAATAGAGCTATCATTAAGTTTTAATTTCTCTAAAGCATCTCTTAAATCTTCAAATTTATCCGTTTCTATAGGATAAAGTCCAGCAAAGACAAAAGCCTTTGCCTTTTCAAAGCCCTCAATTGGCTTGCTTGCCTTGTTTTTACTTAAGCTTATAGTATCGCCAACTTGCACATCACCTAAGGTCTTAAGCCCTAAAACCACTATGCCAACCTCACCTGAACTTATCTGCTTAGTCTTTATAGGTGCTAGGGGGTGAGGATATAAAAGCCCTTGCACAAGGTGTTTTTTAGCTGTGCTCATAATAAAAACTTCATCATTTAAGGCAATTTGCCCCTCATACACACGCACTAAGGCTAAGGCTCCAAGATAATTATCAAACCAACTATCATAGATTAAAGCTTTGCAAGGTGAATTATCATCATCTTTTGGGGCTGGAATCTTTTTAATGATGGCTTCAATGAGTTCTTTAATACCCTGCCCAGTTTTTGCACTCACGCAAATGGCTTCATCACAACTTATGCCGATGATATGTTCGATCTCGTGTTTGACTTTATCAATGTCAGCTGAAGGCAGATCGATTTTGTTGATTACTGGTATGATCTCAAGATTATTTTCTAAGGCTAGATAAACATTTGCGATGGTTTGAGCTTCAACGCCTTGACTTGCATCAACCACAAGCAAAGCCCCTTCACAGCTTGCTAAAGAGCGACTTACCTCATAAGAAAAATCCACATGTCCGGGAGTATCTATAAGATTAAGCACAAAGTTTTCATTTTCAAGTTCGTATTCAAGCCTCACACTTTGAGCTTTTATGGTAATGCCTCTTTCCTTTTCTATATCCATAGTATCCATAACTTGAGCTGACATTTGCCTATCAGTTATAGCCCCACATTCACTGATAATGCGATCGGCTAAGGTGCTTTTTCCATGATCAATATGAGCGATAATGCAAAAATTTCTTATGTTTTTCATCGATGATAAAGCCTAAATTTGAAGTTTTTAAAAAGTGCATTGTAGCAAAAGATGAATTAATTTTCTTTGAAATTTCATACTAAAACTAAGTGGATTAAAAGTGAAAATGCTTTATACTTTAGCTTAAAATTAGCCCACTAAGGAAAATATTAAGTGAAAAAATGGCTCTTTGTTAGCATTTTGCCTTTATTTTTAAGCGCTTCAAATTTAAACGAGCTCATCGAACTGAGCTTAAAAAATGAAATGTATTTAACTAAAGAATTACAAAGTCAAAAAGCTTATGAAGAAAAGCAGGCTGCATTTAAAGCTTATCTGCCGAGCTTGAGTATGCAAGGAGCGTATGTTGCGAATAATAAAGATCGTTTCATCATCGATCCTAAAGAGAGCTTATATACAAAGCTTTCTTTGAATGTCTTGCTGTATGATGCAGGAGGAAGGGAGGCGAAGCTAAAAAGCCTTGAAAGCTTACATAAGCTTGCCAAACTCAATGAAGAATACAGCAAAAACTATCTCTTTTTTCAAGCAAGCACCTTGTTTTTAAACTATCAAAGTGTGCAGGCGTTGATTAAAGCGAGCGAGCAAAAAGAGCTTTTTTTAAATGAAAATCTCAAACGCCTTGAAGCCTTTTATAAAACTGGCTTAAGCTCAAAAGAAGAGCTTGAAAGCATAAGAGCAAAAGTTGCTCTTGTCAAACTTGAGCTGGCTAAAAATAAGCTTCAATTACTTGAAATTTCAAAAAATATCCAAGAGCTTTGCGGACAAAACTTTATCCCGCAAGGCAATGCAAGCCTTAAAGAACCGGGTTATCAAAGCTCAAATTCGCTTGAAATCACTATCGCACAAGAACAAAGCATGCTTGCAAAACACCAACTTCAAAGCGTAAGGGCTGAATATTTTCCGCGTTTTTTCGTGCAGAATAATCTTGGTTTTTATCAAAATAACTTTGATATTGATATACCAAATTCGCCCATCTTGCCTTTACAAGACTTTGCAAACAAATACTTGCAAAAACACTCAATAAGCAATCAATTCATACTTGGCTTTGAATGGAAAATTTTTGATTTTGGTGCAACAAAGGCTAAAGTTGAAGCTGCACGACTTGAAGTGCAAATGATGAGCTTAAACGCTACTTATACGCAAAGAAAAAACAGACTTGAATTAAACTATCTTATCGATGAACTTAAAGTTTTAAAAGAACAAATCAATGCCCTTGAACTAAGCTTAAATGCAAGCAAGCTCGCTTTTGAAAGTGTGGATAAAAAATATAAAGCTGGTTTGAAATCTTATACTGAATACCTTCAAAGCTTAGAAAATCTTTTTCAAACAAGGGCAAATTTAGAACTTGTGAAAAATGAATTTGAAATCGCTAAGGCAAGGTATTATTTTAATGCTGGCATAAACATAAAAGAAAGGATAGCTTCATGAAAAAAGTTTTATGTTTATTTTTTGCTGTTTTAAACTTAAAGGCTGAGGAAATTTATGCAAGCTTTGATGTATATGCCCTTCATCAAAGCAAGCTTGCCTTTGAAAGTAATGGCATAGTCAAGGAAATCAAAGTAGAGCCTTCAAGTGTGGTAAAAAAGGGCGATATTTTAATCATACTTGAAAACTCAAGTGAGCTCATAGGCTTACAAAACGCACAAAATAGACTTGCACTTGCGGAAATAGCCTTTAAAAATGCACAAAGTAAGATGGATAAATTTAAAGAGGTGCAAAGTATGATCGATACACAAAGCTTTGAGGATATGGAAGCAAGCTTTAAACGTGCAGGTTTAGAGCTTGAGAGTGCGAAGATCAATGTTAAATATTATGAAAACTTACTTGATAAAAAAAACTTAAAAGCTCCATTTGATGGCATTATAGCGGCTAAATTTGTTGAACTTGGACAAGGGGTCGCTGCGATTTCTCAAGCTGTACTTGAGATTTATTCTTATCCAGAAGTAAAACTTGTAATCAGTTTTGATGAGAAATATAAAGATAGGGTTAAAGTGGGACAAAATTATCGTTTTAAACTTAAAGGGCAAGATAAAGAGCAAAATGCCAAAATCAGCCTTATATATCCTAGTATAGATATAAAAACAAGGAAAATTTTTGCAGAAGTAAAAAGCTCTCATCTTACACCCGGACTTTTTGGAGAAGGCGTTATTATCGCCGAGTAAGACATGTATAAGCTAGCCATTAACCGCCCTATCGCGACCTTGATGTTTTTTGTTGCTTTAATTATCTTTGGACTCATTTCAGCCTTTTCTATGCCTATAAATTTATATCCAAGAGTAAATATCCCTTTGATTAAGATCACAGCAGCTACGAGTGGAGATTTAAGTTTTATAGAAAGTAAGATCACTAAAGAGATTGAAAATGCTATCAGCGATATTGATGGCATTAAAAATATAAGCTCAGCAAGTTATGATAATTTTAGTATAAGTGTGGTTGAATTTGAGCTTAGCAAAGACCTTGAAATCGCAGCAAATGATGTGCGTGATAAGATAGGTGCTTTAAGTCTTAGCGTAAAGCCAAAGATAGAAAAAATTTCATCAGATGCAGGAAGTATTATCAGTCTTTTTATCTCCTCAAAAAGCAAAGATAGCCTTCATTTAATGAGAAGCGTTGATGAGAAATTAAAGCCTTTCTTACAACGCATTTTGGGCATTGGCAAGATCGAAACCATAGGCTTTTTAAAACCTCAAATTCGCATAAAACTTGATCCAGAAAAACTTAGCAAATACCACCTTAACGCCTTTGATATCGCACAAATCATTCAAAGTCAAAACTTCAAACAAGCCTTAGGCGAGCTAGAAAATGAGAAAGAAAATTTCATTATCAAGGGCTATTTTGAAGCGACAAGTCTTAAAGAATTAGGGCAAATCAGACTTATGCCGGGTGTTTTTTTAAACGATGTTGCAAACATAGAGCAAGGCTATGAAGATGCTAAGCAAGAAGCTTTTTTTGAAGGACAAAATGGAGTTTTGCTTGAGATAAACAAGATCAGTGGTTATAATGCTCTTGAAGCGATTAGAAATGTCAAGGCAAAGCTAGGCGAGTTTGAAAGGCTTGCTGGAGCTGATTTGAGCGTAAAAGTGGTGTATGATAAAAGCGAAAATATCAGCAAGCACCTTATGCAAGTGATCTTTGATCTTATTTTAGGCGTCATTTTAACGATGGTTATTGTGTTTTTGTTTTTGCGAAATTTAAGTGCAACTATCATCGCAAGCATTGCTATACCTTGTTCTATTATCGCGACTTTTTTTCTTATCGATAAACTTGGCTTTGATCTAAACCGCCTGACTTTCATTGCTTTAACGCTTAGTATTGGCATTTTTGTTGATGATGCTATAGTGGTGATTGAACATATTTCAAAAAAAATCACTACTTTAAGCCCATTGCAAGCTGCTTTTGAGGGCATTAGCGAGATAGGTTTTAGCGTGCTTAGCATTAGCGTGGTGCTTTTATGCGTTTTTATCCCTATTTCTTTTATGGACTCTGTGCCTGGCTTATTTTTTAATGCTCTTGGCATAAGTGTTGCGTGCGGGGTTGTGGTAAGCTTCTTGGTAGCAGTATTTTTAATCCCTAGCCTTTGTGCTCGCTTTTTAAACCCAGCCCAAAGCAAGTTTTATCAAAAAAGTGAAAAATTCTTTGAAAATATAGAACAAAGTTATCAAAGCCTACTTAGCAAAATCCTTAAAAACAAAGGAAAATTCATACTTTCAAGCTTTGCTATCATCGCTGTGTGTTTTTTCTTAGCAAGCAGGCTTGGACTTGATTTTTTACCAGAAGAAGATGACGCAGAGTTTCAAATTCAACTTGAACATAAGCAAAGTGCAAGCTTGGAAGCTATGCAAAATATCGCTCAAGAAATACTAAGAATGGTAAAAAGCGATAAAAGAGTAGAATACGCGTATTTGCTTTTAGGGTATAATGACGCCAAAGAAAGTAAAAAAGCTAAAATTTATGTCAAACTTAAGCCACTTGGTGATAGGGATAAAAGACAACCAGCCATTATCAATGAATACCGCCAAAAACTACACAATGAAAACTTAAAGATCAAAGTCCTATCCTTGCCTAAATTTGAAGGGGCTGGAATTGATGAGCCGGTGCAATTTGTCTTGCTAGGTGATGATATAAACGAGCTTTTAAGGGCGAGCGAGCGAGCAAAAGCTGTGCTAGCAAGCAATAAATTCATCAGCGATATAGATGATAATGCAAATTCTAAAAAGGGTGAGGTAGCTGTAAGTATTAACAAAGAGCTTGCTAAAAAGCTTAATGTCAATCCTGAGTATGCTGCTGGCGTGCTTGGTTACTCTTTTGGGCAGCTTAGTGTTGCAAGTATGAGTGTTGGGGATTTTAAAGATGAAGTGGTGCTTTCTTTTGATGAAAAATTTAAACAAGATATAAAAGCTCTTGAAAAAATAGAGATTAAGAACAATGATGGACTTGTTTTAAGCCTTGCGAGTATAGCTGATTTTGTATATAAAGAGGATTTGGGCACGATAAATCGCTATAACAAAAACCGCAGTGTTAAGATCACTGCAAGCAATGGAGAGTTGTCCTTAGGTAGCGTGCAAAACCTGCTTATATCAAATATAGATGAAATTCTAGGCCAAAACTCAAATTTAAACTATACTTTTTCTGGTTTTATTAGAATGCTTGGCGAAACCATTCATGGCTTTATCATTGTTGTAGCTTTAGCTTTGGTGTTGATTTATCTTGTTTTAGCAGCTTTATATGAAAGCTTGATCTTGCCTTTTATCATTATGCTTACGATGCCTTTAGCCTTTGCTGGGGCGTGTTTGGGGCTGTTTATCACAGGAAATTCTTTCTCGCTTTTCGTGCTAATAGCGATCATCTTGCTTTTTGGTATGGTAGGTAAAAATGCTATCTTGCTTGTTGATGTGGCAAATCAAAAGTGCCATGAGGGCTTAAAAGCTGATGATGCTCTTATAGAGGCTGGAAAACAAAGACTTAGAGCAATTTTAATGACAACTTTAGCGATGATTTTTGCTATGCTTCCACTTGCCTTAAGTAGAGGTTCAGGCTATGAGGGAAACTCACCTATGGCTATAGCTGTGATCTTTGGGCTTATTAGCTCAACCATACTCACCTTGCTCGTGGTGCCGGCTTTATTTTCCTTTGCATACAAGCTTGATGTGCGTTTAAGAAGGATTTATGAAAGAAAAAAGGTTTAAGCAAAATTTGAAATTTCACTTTTTTTGGTATAATCACTTTTGATTTTTAAATTTTTTAAGGATAAAAAAAATGAAAAAGAATGTTATCTTGCTTGGTGGAAGCAATTCCATAATGGTAAATGGCTTGCAAAAGGGATTAAAAGAAGGTATTGATATCTTAAATTCTAGTGATACTGGGGGGGGGGGGCTTAGAGTTTTATAATCTTGCCCTTGGTGGAAGCACAGCTCTACAAAATCTATACGAAATTATCCGTCACAAAGAACTCCTCAAAAATACTGAACTTATCATTACAGAGTCAAATGTCAATGAACTTCATGAAGTTTTTGTTCATTGTGATCTTTCTATAAGCAATATCTATAGAGATATATGCTGGCTTTACAAACATCTTGCTTCACTGAACAAAAAAATTCTAGTTTTATATTTAGCTGAGTATTTTATAAAAGACAATAGCCCACACAATACAATCAATTATATTCATAAAAAACTTTGTCTTGAATATGGCTTAAATTTTGTAGATATGCGTAAATACTTTGAAAAACACCATTTGGAAGAATTTGGTAGAAGATTTGATGGAGGAATTCATCAATTTGAGTTCATCATGCGGGAATTAGGTAAAAATATCATACAATCAATTCAAAATTTTAAGCTCCCCAAAACAGATTTTTGCAACGATAATCCCTCATTTAAAATATGCACACCTAAAGATATGAAAATTATTTGCGGAGAACTTATCAAAACAAATATGAAAAATTCAATGTATGATGAAGATATCTATAGAATAAATTCAAACACACGGCTTAAATTTACTCAACAATTTAACAACTGCACACTTTTAGGTATTCATAGTTGGAACAATGCAAGCCAATGGAAAGAAAAATTTAATCCACCAGCAAATTGGAACGAGTGTTTATATATCTATTCTAGTTTAGCTTTCTATAACAAGATTCAAACCATTACAAAGGAAGCATCGTTTCTGAAACAATTTATTAATTTAAATTTAAATTTTAAGATTGATTATCCAACTTTTATAGGAATCAATAAAAATAATTCATCTTTTAAAGAAAAGAATGTTCACGTTATTACATGGAGTGATAAATCTAAGCAAATCAACTTCTGTGATATAATAGCTTTTTTTCTTGCCAAAAATGATGGAAATTTCCACCAAGAACAAATTGATTTTAATGCTTTGGCTGAAAAAGATACACAAATCCCCAAAGAATACAACTTCGATCATCTCATACCGCCTATTGAGTTATACAAAGAAATCATCGATGAGTATTGTATCCGAACAGATCCAATAAAGCTTACTCCATTGCAAAACCAAATCAACGAGCTTAAAAGATTTAATGAAAATTTAAACTTAGCCAAAGCAAGAGTGCATAAACATTTAGCCTACAAACTAGGACTTGCTTTGATTATCAGCTCAAAGTCTTTGCTTGGATATCTTAGAATGCCTTTTATCTTAAGCTATACAAAAGCACAGCATAGTTTTGAACTTAAGAAATATCAAAATGCTATTGCTAAAAATCCAAATTTAAAACTTCCTCCCTTAGAAAACTATCCGGACTATAAAGAAGCTTTACAAGAAAAGCAATGCCTTACTTATAAGCTTGGACTTGCTTTAATGCAGGCTGATAAAACTTGGTATAAAGGTGGGTATGTGAAGTTTTATTTTGAAAGTAAAAGGTTAAAAAGAGAATTTAAGAATAAAGTTTAGACATTGTTTTTACAAATTTTACGATCGAAGATAAGGTTTAAACTTAGCAAAATCATAAGTTTTTTTTGCACGCTTAAGTAGCTTTTTACTTTGACTGCGTTAGAATTTAGATTTTGAATGAATTGGAGTTTATATGGAAATCTTTGGTTTTGATCTTGCATATGTCTTTATCGGCATTATTTCAGGCATAGCTTCCGGGCTTTTTGGTATAGGTGGGGGTATGATTATCGTGCCTTTTACTTTGATTTTAGGACTTAGCTCTCATCATGCTATTGCTATGTCTGTGGTGCAAATGATCTTTGCTTCGGTTTTTGGCTCATATATCAACTACAAAAAAAAGAATTTAAATCTCAAAGACGGACTTTTTGTCGGACTTGGCGGTATTATTGGGGCAAGTTTTAGTGGGGTTGTAGTGAATTTTTTCACAGACATTACCCTAACAGCTGTATTTTTGTGCATCAATATAGTCTTTTTTCTCAAATACGCCTTTAGCATACAAAATCCTATAAACTCGGAACAAAAAGGGAAGTTCTTAAAGAATTTCATACTTGTGTGTGCTGGGATTTTCACAGGCGTTTTTGCCATATCTTTGGGTATAGGTGGTGGGCTTTTAATCGCTTCTATTTTAGGGTATTTTTTGGGCTATGATAGTAAAAGAGTAGTCTCTTTATCGCTTTTTTTTGTAATTTTTGCAAGCGTTTCAGGCACAATAAGCTTTGTTACTCAAGGCGTTATTGATGAAAGTGTGGTAAAAAATGGTATCATCATAGGCTTAGGCTCTATGTTAGGCGTTTATTTAGGTATTAAAATAGTCCAAAATATGAAACTTGACGCACACAAAAAAGCACTTTTAGCCATTTACATCCTTTCTATAAGCCTGACTGGAATTTCTTTACTTCGCAAGCTTGGTATCATCTCTTTTTCGCTTTAAAGAAAGGATTTTATGCTACAATAGCAGCTTTGAAATTAAGGATTATAAAATGAACGATAGCATAAAAATCATCGGTGCAAGGGAAAATAATCTTAAAAATATCAATCTTGAACTTCCAAAAAATAAGCTTGTCGTTTTTACCGGACTTTCAGGATCAGGTAAATCAACGCTTGCCTTTGCTACTCTTTATGCAGAAGGACAAAGACGTTATATAGAAAGCTTAAGTGCATATGCAAGGCAGTTTTTAGATAAAGTTGGCAAGCCAGATGTTGATAAGATAGAGGGCTTAACCCCAGCCATAGCCATAGATCAAAAAACCACTTCTAAAAATCCTCGCTCCACAGTTGGGACAATCACAGAAATTTATGATTATTTGCGTTTATTATATGCTAGAATAGGCACTCAACACTGCCACAAATGCGGTAAAACCATTTCTAGCATGAGTATACAGGACATTAGTAATGAAATTTTAAAGCTTCCACATGGAGCTAAAATCATCATTTACGCTCCACTTATACGTGAGAAAAAAGGCACTTTTAACGATTTACTTGAAAGCCTTGTAGCAAAAGGCTATGTAAGGGCTTTAATAGATGGAGTTTTAGTTAGACTTGATGAAGAAATAGAGCTTTCAAAGACAAAAAAACACAGCATCAAGCTCGTCATTGATCGCTTAGAAATTCAAGATGATTTGCTTGCTCGCTTAAGTTCTGATATAGAAAAAGGCTTGCAAGAAAGTTATGGTGAGCTTGAAGTTGAGGTTTTAAATGCTGATGAACTAGGCATTAGTAAGCATTATCATTATAGTGAGCATAATGCTTGTTTTGATTGTAAAATTTCTTTTAATGAGCTTGAACCTTTAAGCTTTTCTTTTAATTCCCCAAAAGGAGCATGTGAAACTTGTGATGGGCTTGGAATTCGCTATACTCTTGATATGAAAAAGCTTATTGATGAGAATTTGAGTATTGAAAATGGAGCGATTAAAACCATGTATGGTTTTAATAAAAGCTATTATTATAAGTTTTTGCTTGCCTTTTGTGAACAAAATGAAATCAACACAAAAAAGTCTTTTGGCGAGCTTAGTGAAGATGAAAAACGTTTGGTGCTTTATGGTAATGCTAAAGAAATTAACTTTTTGTGGAAAAAACACCGCCTAAAACGCACTTTTGAAGGGGTTGTAAAAATCGCTTATGATATGCTTAAAGATGAAAGAGATTTAGAAGACTTTATGAGCGAAAAAATTTGTAAGGATTGTGGCGGACATAGACTTAAGCCTGAAAGTTTGGCTGTAAGGGTTGCAAATAAGGGCTTGGGCGAAATTTTAGATATGAGTGTGGAAGATTGTGTGAGTTTTTTTTCAAATGAAAAGCATTTTAAGGCTTTAAATACACAAGCAAAACTCATCGCAAGTCCTATTTTAAAAGAGATTAATGAAAGGCTTTTTTTTCTTTTTGATGTGGGCTTAGGCTATCTTTCTTTAGGACGCGATGCAAGAACCATTAGCGGAGGCGAGGCTCAACGCATACGCATAGCCTCTCAAATTGGCTCTGGGCTAAGTGGAGTGATGTACGTTTTAGATGAGCCTAGCATAGGACTTCATGAAAGAGATACGCAAAAGCTCATTAAAACACTACGAAATTTACAAGCTAAGGGCAATACCTTAATCGTAGTTGAGCATGATAAAATGACTATAAAAGAGGCTGATTTTATCGTTGATATTGGTCCTAAGGCTGGTAAATTTGGTGGAGAGGTTGTTTTTGCTGGCACTTATAAAGAGCTTTTAAAAAGCAAGAGTGAAACAGCTTTATATATGAATGGTAAAAAAAACATAGAGCATTTTAAAAACCGCCCTCAAAAAGACTGGCTTGAGCTTAAAAATGTAAATATCAATAATATCAAAAATTTAAATGCTCGATTTCCTTTGCAAAATTTAGTTGCCATTACAGGTGTTTCAGGCTCTGGTAAAAGTTCACTCATACTTCAAACCTTACTTCCTTTTGCTCAAGAAGAACTAAATCGCGCAAGAAAGGTAAAAACCTTAAGCGGAGTGCAAATTGAAGGACTTGATAAGCTTGATAAGGTGATTTATCTTGATCAAAGCCCAATAGGACGCACTCCAAGATCAAATCCAGCCACTTATACAGGAGCGATGGATGAGATAAGAAATCTTTTTGCCAGCACCAAAGAAGCAAAGATGAGAGGCTATAAGGCTGGACGTTTTAGCTTTAATGTCAAAGGCGGACGCTGTGAAAAGTGTAGCGGGGACGGCGAGATTAAAATAGAAATGCATTTTTTACCAGATGTTATGGTCGTTTGTGATGTGTGCAAGGGTAAAAGATATAATGAAGCAACCCTAGAAATCAAATACAAAGGCAAGAGCATAGCTGATATTTTAGCCATGAGCATAATCGAAGCCAATGAATTTTTTGCTTCTGTGCCTCGTATCAAACAAAAGCTTGATACTCTTGTGAAAGTGGGGCTTGACTATCTTACCTTAGGGCAAAATGCCACGACTTTAAGCGGAGGAGAAGCTCAACGTATAAAGCTTGCAAAAGAACTGAGCCGAAGCGACACAGGAAAAACCCTTTATATCTTAGATGAGCCAACAACGGGGCTGCATTTTGAAGATGTCAATAAACTCATCTTAGTTTTGCAACACTTAGTTGATCTTAAAAATTCAGTTTTTGTCATAGAACATAATTTAGATGTGATTAAAAACGCTGATTATCTCATAGATATGGGACCAGAAGGCGGGGTAAAGGGCGGAAAAATCATCGCTCATGGCAGCGTAGAAAAAGTGGCTAAAGAATATAAAAAAAGCGGCTCTTATACAGGAAAATTTCTTGCTCTTGAACTTAAAAATGAGAAGTAAAAGGCAGGTAAATGAGAGCTTATTTAATCGATGCTGAAAATATAAATTTTGATAGCTTTATCAAACAAAAAAGCTTTAAGAAAAAAGATTATTTTTATATCATCGGCAATTCAACCTTGAAATTTTCTCTTTTTACCTTACGTTTCTTGCAAAATAAAAAGCTTAAAATTTATGATTTTAATGAGTGTAGTAAGGATTATGCAGATAAGATTATTTTAAGCTTACTTGGCTTTTTACTGGCTAAAAAGAAAATTAAAAAATGTTTTATAGTAAGCAATGATAAGATTTTTTCAAGGCTTGATTTTACAAAAGAGCTTTACAAAAAACGCGTAAAAATACTTTCACCAAGTAATGATAAGATCAAAAAAATACAAGAATCAGCCTATCATATAGAGCTTTTTGAGAAAAATGAAAGACTTATTAAGAATTTAAGAGAAGAAAGTGTGGATTTAGGCGAGTTTCACCGCCTTTTACAAAAGCATTTTAAAATTCACGGAACATTGATTTATAAGTATCTCAAGCAAGAAAAGAATGAGGAATTTTTCACACTGAAAAAAACCAAGCTTTTGCTTGAAAAGCCAAATTCTTCAAAAGGGCTTCAAAGCTCTTCAAAAAATGATGAACAGGTGCTTGAGCTTATACCAAATATAAAGCTACTAAGTCATGATAACAAAGTTTCACAAGAAGATAGAAGTTTTAATGAAGCTCAAGAAGAAAATTTAAAAAAAGAACAAGAAGCAAACACCCAAAATTTCACTCAAAAAAAACAAATACACACTCAAAACAAACACAAAAAAAGTTTAAAAAACATTCAAGCTTTAAATTCAAACGAGGATAAAACCCTGTCTTTAAAAACTACACACCCACAAACGCAAGAAAATAATCTCAAAGAAAAGCTTTTTAAACAGCTTTTTAATCCGCTTAAACTCTTTAAAAAATAGTTTTATTTAAATTTGAAATTAAATTTGCTTATGTTAAAATGAAGTCCAAAAAAGCTTAATAAAAATACACGATGCAAATTTCAAATCAATACGCCCTTACACAGAGCTTAACAAGGCATTAAATGAAGCTTATAGATGAACTTGATAAATAAGGTAAAGTAAAGTTTTTCTGTGTGGTTTTCAGCTACCATTCTTAGCTTTCAAAGAAACACTTTTGCATAAATTCAAAATAAACTCAATACTCAAAATCCAGCTTTATTTTCTTTTCAAGATGAGTTCAGTCAAAACACGAAAGCACTTTATGCCACCAAAAATACTGATATATCAAAATCAAACGATGATTATATTGCAAAAGCAAAGATCCAAACCTTTATAAAAAATAAAAACAAAGTAAATCACAAAGACTAACTTCGCTTTGCATAATCTGTATTTTGCGGAATAAAACCACTTTTAAACCTCCTCAAAACTTCGATCAAGTAAGGCTATAAGCTCGGTATTATCGTTTGTTCTAGCATAATCAAGAGCAGTTTTACCCTGTGCGTCTTTGATATCTATGTTTGCTCCAGCCTTAATGAGCTTGCTTGCCTTTTGTGTTAAATTTGCCTTAACAGCTACAAGCAAGGGCGTATCGCCTTCTTGATCGATAAAATCAGTGCCGATTTTACAAAGCCTTTTAAATATCGTATCATCAGTGCTATCAAACCATAGATAATAACACAAGCACACTTCCTCAGCCTTTATTTTATAGCCATTTTTAAGCATATATTCAAGTATTGCCTCGCTTGCCTCGCTCACAGCTAAAAAAAGCTTGCCAGCAAAACTAAAGCCAGACTTTTCAATAAGATATTTAAAGCTTGCAAGGCTTTGAAATTTCATCGTCCTATCAAGCAAGCTTAAATCCTCTTCATCTCTAAGCTCCTTTAAATAAGGTTTTGTTTGAAGTAAAAACTCAAGACTTTTAAGCTTACCAAAACTCGCAGCAAGGAAAATTGGATGTTTGCACATATCTTTTATGCTTTGATCTTGATATTTTTCAAGCCTTGTTATATCATCATCTAAAACAGCCAAAGAAAGCCTATCAAAACGCTCATCATCACTTAAAATTTGAAAATCAATCTTATCAAAATGTTCGTTCAGCCACTCAAAGGCTATAAACTCAGCATTCAAAAGAGCAAAATGCCCCGCATGCAAAGGCAGTTTAAAGCCCTTTATCTGCACACTTTCATCTTTTAAACCCTGCTTGTGTAAAAAATCAAGCATAAACAAATCCCCGCACAAAGCACTAAAACTTAAAAGCCCCACTTTATCAAGGCTTAAGTTTAAAGTTTTTGTCCCACTAAAAGCCCTAAATTTCGCTTTCTTTCCGCACTTCACATTTAAAGCATGATGTAAAAGTTCAGCACTCAAACAAGGCTTTAAAGCCTGCTCTTTTTGAGTTTTTCTCAAAATATCAGCAAAAGAATCTTCATCATAAGCGTTAAATTTAAGCTCTTGTCCTAAGATAGCTTTAAACACATTTGCTTCTAGCTTATACATAAGCGCATAATGAAGCAAAGCAAATCCCCTAAAATCCCTTGCTTCATACCATTTATCAAAGCCAAGTAAAATAAGATAAAAGGCAAGATAATCTTTTTGCTGTAAATAACTTAAAGCCTTATAAAAAGGTGAGTTTAAAGCCCTTAAAAGCCAAATAACAAAAGCCAAACAAATAATATCTAAAACCAAGCTTAAAAATTTAGCTTGATATAGGCTTAAGCATATATCTACAAATACAAATAAAACAAATGCTAAACAAAGCTTTTTATATAAAGCTATACTACCAGCTTTTGATCTTAAAAGCTCTATAATAGCCACCAAAATCAAAGTGATCATTAAAACTGAATTTGCAAGGTAAAAATAAGTCATCATGATAGTCCTTTGCAAGAAATTTTAACCTAAATTTGTCAAAAAATTTAAATTTCAGCTTTAAATTTGTTATAATCTTAGTCTTTAAGGTAAAAATTAAAGCAACAAAATACTTTCAAACAACATAAAAAGGCAAACAAAATGAACTTTGATGAACTCATCAACAGAAAAAACACCAATTCACTTAAGTATGGTAATAATAATTTGCCTATGTGGGTGGCAGATATGGACTTCAAAGTTGCTCCTTGCATACAAGAGGCTATGCAAAAAAGGCTAGATCATGGCATATTTGGCTATACTTGCTTAGATGAAATTTTTTTTAAGCATATCATAGCATGGTGGGATAAAAAGCATAACGCAAAAATCAAACGCGAAAGTCTTGTCTTTAGCAATGGCATAGTGCCAACTTTAGGTGCTTTGCTAAGAATTTTAAGCGATAAAGGCGATAGGATTTTACTTCAAAGCCCTGTTTATCATGCTTTTTTTCATGTTATCAAGCAAAATGAAAGAGTAGTTTTAGAAAATAAAATGCTTTATAAAAATAGACTTTATAGTATCGATTTTAAGGATTTAGAGCAAAAACTTGTTAAAGATAAGCCAAAAATCATGATAGTTTGCAATCCGCACAATCCTATAGGTAAAATTTTTAGCGAAGAAGAACTAAGGCTTATCAGCAAGCTTTGTAGGGCTCATAACACCATACTTATCAGCGATGAAATTCATTGTGATATAGTCGAAAAAGGCTTTGCTTATACAAGCATGGCAAAAATCGATGAAAATGCCATCATCATGCTTTCAAGCACAAAGGCTTTTAATCTTGCGGCCTTAGCTGGCTCTTATAGTGTGATTAATGACAAAAGTGTGCGTTTAAAGCTTCAAAAAGAGCTTATAAAATCTGGCTTAAGTATGCCAAATCCTTTTTTCATCGTCGCAAACAACGCGGCTCTTAGCAAAGGACAAGCTTGGCTAGAACAAATGAATGCTTATATTAAGCAAAACAAAAGATTTGCAACTGAATTTATCGAAGCAAAAACACCTTGCAAAGTCGTGCGTGGGGAGGCTTTATATCTGATCTGGGTAGATTGTTCAACATTTTGCAAAGATACAAGCAAGCTCTATGAGTTTTTAAAGTCAAATTTTAAGCTACAAGTTTCTAATGGCAAGGATTTTGGAGGCAATGGCAAGTTTTTTTTAAGGATAAATATAGCCTGTCCTGAGACTACGCTTAAAAAAGGCTTAAAACTCTTTGAGGCTGGCGTAAAAGCCTTTATCAAGCGTTGATTTTGCTTTACTTGAGCTTATCATTAAGCAAATTTAAAAAAAGCTACAATCATGCTTGAAAGCTTTTCTTATCTTGGGCTTTTTGCGATCAGTTTTATCTCAGCAAGTCTTTACCCTTTAGCTTCTGAAGCCTTTGTGATGGGCTTTTTATTTCAAGGCTTTTCACCTTTTTGGGTATTTTTCATCGCCACACTTGGTAACACACTTGGGGCTTTAAGCACCTATTTACTAGGCTTTTTAGGCAAAAGTTTTATACTTGAAAAATACTTTCGCAAAAGTCTTTTAAGGCTTGAAAAGATGAATTTAAATTTCAAGTGCTTTGGCTATGCTTTTGCCTTTTTTACCTTTTTGCCTTTAATAGGCGATCTTTTTGCCCTCGCTCTTGGACTTGCTCGTTATAATATACTCAAAACCATATTTTTTATCGCACTTGGCAAAGCTTTTAGGTATGGGGTTTTAATTGTTTTTGCATTATATTTTAAGGGGTAAAATTTGAATATTTTTCAAAGCATAGGCTTTTTCTTTTTAGCATGCTTATTTGAAGTGGGTGGTGCATATTTGGTGTGGCTTTGGGCTATGGTATTTGATAAATTTAAGCCTGATTTTTTGATATTTTGGGTTCAGCTTTAGCCTTGCTTGGAGTAGCACTTATAGCTTTTGCACCAAGATAAAGAGTTTTTTACAAACAAAACTTATGGGGTTAAATAAAAATTTTATGGAAAATTAATATAATTTCAAAAAATTAACTCAAAAAGGAACATTTTATGCTAAAAATCTTTAAAAAACTAAGAAAAAGGCTTAGGGTGTGGGACTTATATATTGATAAATTGCAATACAAGCTCGAGGATATAGAGCAAAGGCTTATTGAGGGAAATAAGCAATTTATAAATTTGCAATGCGATATAAAGCAAGAATTTACCAAACAAGATGAGCGACTTATTAATTTAGAGTGCAATACAAACATTATTTACAGCATACGCAACGAACTTACTTTCATAAAAATACTTTTACAGGAAAATTCAAACTCAAATTCTGTCTTTAATAGCATTTACAAAAATAACTATTGGGGACAAGGCTCAGGACCTGGCTCAAATGAGCAATTTTGTGCAGGATATGTTGAATTTTTGCAGGATTTTTTCAAAAAATATTATATTAAAAGCATAGTTGATTGTGGGTGTGGGGATTGGCAATTTTCTAAAAATATAAACTTTAATGGCATTGATTATAAAGGTTTTGATGTGGCAAGTTTTGTAGTGGAAAACAATAGCAAAAATTATCATAAAGAAAATATTCAATTTTTTCTTTATGATGGAGATTTTTCTACCTTGCCAAGCGCTGATCTTATCATCTGCAAGGATGTTTTGCAGCACTTACCAAATGCTAAAATCAAAGAATTTATAGCCAATTTACATAAATATAAATTTGCTCTTATTACTAATGATATAGCTGAAAATGTAAATGGCGATATAAGTCTTGGGGGTTATAGATGCCTT
Source organism: Campylobacter sp. MIT 97-5078 (assembly GCF_006864455.1). GTDB lineage: Bacteria > Campylobacterota > Campylobacteria > Campylobacterales > Campylobacteraceae > Campylobacter_D. Next base: position 21,654 of record NZ_QHLK01000006.1, on the reverse strand, counting down.
GATTTAAGGAAAGAGCCTTTTAATCTTAATATGCAAATTCTTTATACTTTACATAGAATGCCAAAAGCTCCAGATATGCCTGTTATGCTTTGGGAAAATAAAGATTTAAAAGCTTAAATTTGCTTTATCTTAGCTCTTTTTGCTATAATACCCCAAGACTTCAGCAAAAAGAGTAAAATCATGAAAACTTTAACAATTATTGACACTTTTGGCTTTTTTTTTAGATTATTTTATGCTCTAAAGGGTTTTAGAAATTCTAAGGGCAAACCAAGTGGTATGGTCGCTGGTTTTGCAAATTTTATTTATAGCTTAAAAAACGAACACAAAAGTGATTATATCATCTTTGCACTTGATAGCAAGGGTAAAACTTTTCGTTCTCAAATCGATCCAAACTACAAGATCAACCGCACCCCGCCCCCAACTGAACTTTTAGAACAAATCCCAATTTGCATTGAAATGATTGAAAAAATGGGCTTTTTAAGTGTTTCTCGTGAAGGGTATGAGGCTGATGACATCATCGCTTCTATGGTAAAAGAATGCGAAAATAAAGATATTTTTATACGTATCATCACACAGGATAAAGACTTATATCAACTTATCAAAGATGATAAAGTTAGCATTTATAGCCCTATTTCAAAAAATGATTATGGTGAAGCCGCTTGCGTTGAAAAATACGGCGTCAAACCTTCTCAAATCAAAGATTTTCTTGCCCTTTGTGGAGACACTTCAGATAATATACCCGGTGTTAAAGGCATAGGCACAAAGGGTGCAAAAACATTACTTAATGAGTTTAACTCTTTAGAAGGAATTTATGAAAATCTCATGCTCATTCGCAACGAAAGGAGCAAAAAACTGCTTTTAGAAGGCAAAGAAAATGCCTTTTTGAGCAAAAAACTTGCATCTTTGTATGAAAATTTAGAAGTTGGAAATTTGCTTGAAAATGCTTTGTATCCAGATGATGAGCCACTCTTAAAAGTTTTTGATATACTTGAAGAATATGAGCTTAATGTTTTGCTAAAAAAACTTCGCCAAAGTCCAGAAAATAAAGACAAAAATTTAGGCTTTAAAGCTCGTTTGATCCTTGATGAAAATGAATTGTTTGAAATTTTACAAAGCCTTGATGAAGAAAGTATTATTGCTTTTGATACCGAAACAACAGGACTTGACACAAAAAGTGCAAAGATCGTAGGCTTTAGTTTTTGCATGAACGAGCAAGTGGCATTTTATATACCTTTAGCCCATTCTTATCTTGGTGTGCCAGCTCAAATTTCGCTCTTAAGTGCAAAAAAGGCTATAGAAAAGATTTTCACACATTTTGTGGTAGGGCATAATCTTAAATTTGACTTTAAGATTATCAAGCAAAACTTTAATCTCTTACCCCCAGCAAAATATGCTGATACTATGATCTTAGCATGGCTTTTTAATCCAAGCTTAAGAGTGAATATGGACGATTTAGCCCAAAGGCTATTTGATTATGAAACCTTGCAGTTTGAAAGTCTTGTTAAAAAAGGCGAAAGCTTTGCAAGTGTAGAACTTGAAAAGGCGTGTTTGTATGCTGCTGAAGACGCATATGTTACACTAAGATTTTATTTATATTTTTTGCAGAATTTAGAACCAAAACTTTTAGATTTAGCTTTTAAGAGCGAATTTGAGTTTATCAAAGTCATTATGATGATGGAAGAAAATGGTATCAAACTTGATACGCAAAGCCTTGAAGTATTGATGAGTCGTTTTGAAAAAGACATTAAAGTGTTGAGCGAAGAAATTTACACGCTTTGCGAGGATAGATTTAACCTTAACTCGCCAAAACAAGTTGGTGATATACTCTTTGAAAAGCTCAAATTACCAAGTGGCAAAAAGGGCAAAACAGGGTATTCAACCGATGAAAAAGTGCTTAATGAGCTTATCGATAAGCACCCTTGCATCAGCAAAATCCTTGCTTATAGAGAACTAGCCAAGCTTTACTCGACGTATTGTGAGCCACTTTTAAAACTTGCTTTAAAAGATGAAAAATCAAGAATTTACTCAAGTTTTTTACAAACCGGCACCGCTACAGGACGTCTTTCTTCAAAAGAGCCAAATTTACAAAACATACCAGCACACGGACAATACGCAAAAGATTATAAAACTTGCTTTGTGGCTAAGGAAGGTTTTAGCTTTTTAAGCATAGATTATTCGCAAATCGAGCTAAGAATGCTGGCTCATTTTAGCGAAGATCAAAAGCTTTTAGAAGCTTTTAAAAATGATGAAGATATACATGCAAAAACAGCTACTATGATCTTTGGCGAGAGTAATTATGAAACAAGAAGTATCGCAAAAAGTATTAACTTTGGACTGATTTATGGCATGGGTTATAAAACCTTAAGTCAAAATTTAAACATTAAAGCTGAACTCGCTAAAAGCTATATAGAACGATATTTTGAGAATTTCACAAGCATAAAAAGCTATTTTGAAAAGGTAAAAAGCGAAGCAAAAAAAGTTGGATTTATCAGCACATTAAGTGGTAGGAAGCGGTATTTTAATTTCACCGATGCTAAACCTATGCAAGTAGCTATGTTTGAAAGAGAAAGCGTAAATTCCATACTTCAAGGCTCAGCAGCTGATATTATCAAGCTTGCCATGCTTGAGATCGCTAAAGTCTTAGATGATGAAAAAAAGCTCATTTTGCAAATTCATGATGAGCTTATTTTTGAGGTAAAAGATGAATTTATAAAAAAATTTAGCGATTTTGCTCAAAATATTATGCAAAATATAGTAAAATTAAAAGTTAATTTAAAAACCTCAGCTAGCATTGCGAAAAATTGGGGTGATTTAAAATAAAATAAGGAGCATTTAAAATATGGATTTAACAACTATACTAGGTATGATACTCGCTACAGCAAGTATTTCTGTGGGCGATATTTTAGAGGGTGGAAACCCTTTGCATGTTATACATCTTAGCTCCCTTCTTATTGTGATCCCAACAGCTGCTTTTTGTGCAATGACAGCAACACATAAAAAGATTGTCAAAGCTGCTTTTAGCGAACTTAAAATCGTCTTTACCGGTGCAAAGGTTAATCTTGGTGAAAGGATAGCCCAACTCATTGAGTTTTCAATCATCGCAAGAAGAGACGGCTTACTCGCACTTGAATCAAAAACAAACGATATAGAAAATGAATTTTTAAGAAATGCCTTGATGATGCTTGTTGATGGCAAAAGTTTTGATGAGATCAGAGAAGCAATGGAAATTCAAACTGAAGAGCTTGAAGAACATTATAAAGAGTGTGGTGAGTATTGGTTGCGTTTTGGCGAAACTTGTCCTACTATGGGACTTGTTGGAGCGGTTATGGGGCTTATGCTGGCTCTACAAAAACTTGATAATCCTCAAGAAATGGCACTTGGTATCGCAGGAGCTTTTACAGCAACGGTTACGGGTATATTTGGTTGTTATGCACTTTTTGCACCTTGGGGCAATAAAATGAGAGCTAATGGTATGGATTTAGTTAAAGAACAAAGAGTGATTACCGAAGCTATCAAAGGTATAGCAGAAGGAGCTAACCCAAGAGACTTAGAAGCTAAACTTTTTAATTTCTTAAGTCATGGCGATGTGCGAATTTCACAATTTGAAAAATAATAAAGGGTAAAAATGGCTAAAAAACATAAATGTCCAGAATGTCCAGCAGGTGAAAAATGGGCTGTGCCGTATGCGGATTTTTTATCTTTACTCTTAGCTCTTTTTATCGCACTTTGGGCGATCAGCGAAAGTAACCCAGCCAAAGTAGAAGCTTTAAAAACTGAATTTATCAAAATCTTTGACTTCACGCCAAGTCATACCATAGAACAAGAAAGCCAAAATCAACAAAGATTTCAAGGTGCTTCAAAACAGCCTCAAGATCAAATCGAAGCCCTAAAAGCCCTTACTATGACACAGCAAGAAACTATACAAAAACTTAAAGCTGCTCTTGATCAAAGCGAAAATCAAGTCGCCCTTCATCTACCAGCTCGTGTGCAGTTTGAAAGAGGAAGCGCACAAATCACTTCAGCTGACATTCAAGACTTTTTAAAATACATGATCGAATTTTCTTTGCAGCAACCACCTCAAGTCAAGATCGAAATTCAAGGCTACACAGATAATAGCGACACAGCTCAAAGAAGCTTTGCTTTAGCATATGAAAGAGCTCAAAGTGTGGCGGAGTTTTTTATAAATGGTGGAGTGAATGTAAAAAATATCAGCCTGAAAAGCTTTGGTTTAAACAACCCTTTAAACAACGATGCAAGCTCACTTGAAAATAATAGAGTTGAAATTTATTACAAAATCGACACGAGTGATGAGCAAACCCAAAAATCAGTGCTTGAAAATCTTAAAAACTTTCAAGGTAATTAAAAACAAAAGAATATAAGGTGCTTTGCGTGTAGATTACAAAAGATGGATTGTAAAGAATATTAAAAAAGTGAATTTTGTGCTTTTTGTGTGCCTCGTATTTATTTTTTAATTCTAACAAGAGAATTTGTCATTTCAAATATAAATCCACACTCAACCTTTCAAACGATCGCCATATTTTTGCTTGTTTGAGGTATAAACAAAGCTTAAAACCTCAGCCACAGCCCTAAAAAGCTCTTTTGGGATAAGATCATTTACATCACAAACCTTATAAAGTTCTCTTGCAAGAGGTGGGTTTTCATAGACTAAGACCTTATGTTCATAAGCGATTTCTTTGATCTTTAACGCTAAAAAATCTACTCCCTTAGCTACTATCCTAGGAGCTGGTTCTTTGCTATTATCATATCTTAAAGCTACAGCATAGTGGGTAGGGTTGGTAATCACCACATCAGCCCCAGCCACATCTTGCACCATTCGTCTGCGAGCTGCTTCCATTTGCAAACGGCGAATGCGTCCTTTAACCTGCGGATCTCCTTCCATTTGCTTGTATTCGTCTTTAACTTCTTGTTTAGACATTCTCAAACCCTTAAAATACTGAAAACGCACCAAAAGAATATCTAAAATTCCTATCAAAAAAAAGGCGATGATCACCACAGCAGCTAAGACTATAGCCTTTTCTCGTAACCAATAAAGTTGAGAAACTATATCATAAAGTTCGACGCGAGGAAGTTCTGTCATAAACTGAAGCAAAAATACAAAAGCTATGCTAAAAACTATACTGACTTTAAGCACTATTTTAACAGACTCTACAGCTTTTTTTAAGGAAAATAAATTCGCAAGTCCTTTGATAGGATTGATTTTGTTAAGATTTGGTGTTATAGGCTTTGTAGTAAAAATGAAACCAAACTGCATTAAATTTCCCAAAACCCCGGCGATCATAATACTTAAAACTATAGGCAAAAGCATAATCACAGCTTCAAAAATCGTTTTAATAGCAATGGCTTGTAAAATTTTAATATCAATTTCTACACCGATAAAGCTTTGATAATAACGATATAGGTTCATAATTCTTTCACCTAAAAAGCTCACCAAAAACAGCACTACAACAACGCCGACGATCAAGGTTACCACTGCAGCGGCATCTTGAGACTTTGGGACATTGCCATCTTTTCTGGCATCTTCTATCTTCTTGCTCGTCGCTTCTTCTGTCTTTTCTTGATCATCAGCTGCCATTTTTTGCCTTTATGAAAAGTATAAAGTGGATTTTAACATAATTTAAGTAGCTTTATAAAGAATTTACTTTTAAATGTAGATTTTGTGAGTTTAAAAGAACAAAAGCCTCCTTTTACAGAGGCTTAAAAAGAATTTATAAATCTTTTTCGTGTTTGCCTAGATAATCAGCCACGCCCTTAGGATCAGCCTTCATACCTTCATCACCTTTATTCCAGCCAGCTGGACAAACTTCGCCGTGTTCATTTGTGAAAAGCATAGTATCAACCATTCTTATCATTTCATCAATGTTTCTACCAAGCGGTAAGTCATTGATAACTGCATGTCGGACAGTGCCATCTTTATCAAGTAAAAATGAACCACGAAGAGCCACAGCTTCGTTAAAAAGCACATCAAAACTTCTGGCAATTTCTCTTGTTAAATCAGCTACAAGAGGAAATTGCACTTGTCCTATGCCACCTTCATTCACTGGAGTATTTTTCCAAGCAAAATGCGAAAATTCGTTATCGCCTGAAATACCGATTACTTCAATGCCTCTTGCCTTAAAATCCTTATATCTTTTATCAAAAGCGATGATTTCAGACGGACATACAAAGGTAAAATCTTTTGGGTAAAAGAAAACTACGGCACCTTTTTCACCGATATTTTTGTAAAGATTAAAATCTTCAACGATTTGGTTATCGCCTAAAACTGCAGCAGCTACAAAATCTGGTGCTTTTTTGGTTACGATCATTGTTATTCTCCTTAGATAATAAATTTTATTAGCAATGAAATTATATCATTTAATGTTTAAAATAAACTAAAAACTCATTTTTCACTTCTTTACAGCTTGTTTTAAATCTTTTTTAAAAAAAAATTGCTATAATTTTAGCACTAAAGCTAGAAATTAATAAATTTTTCAAGGGGAACACTTTGCAACGCACACTTTCTATTATCAAACCAGACGCTGTTAAAAAAGGCGTTATAGGCGAAATTCTTGCTCGTTTTGAAAAAAATGGCTTAAGAATAGCCGCCCTTAAAAAGCTTAAACTCAGCAAAGAACAGGCTGCTGAATTTTATGCTATTCATAAAGAGAGACCTTTTTTTAAAGATTTGGTTGAATTTATGACAAGTGGTGCTGTTGTTGTTTCGGTTTTAGAAGGCGAAAATGCTGTCTTAAAAAACAGAGAATTGATGGGAGCAACCAACCCAAAAGAAGCTGCAAAAGGCACTATAAGAGCTGATTTTGCCCAGAGTATAGATGCAAACGCTGTTCATGGTAGTGATAGCTTGGAAAATGCTCAAAATGAGATCAAATTCTTTTTCAAAGAAGATGAAATTCTTTAATGAAAATCGCTTTTTCTAGGCTCAATCACACCGCTTACCCTTTTAAGCTCAACCTTGAGAATATGTTCTTTGAAGGAGAGCTTACGAAGACAAAGCCAAATTTAGCTGAGCTTAAGATGAATATGCAAGGCTTTGTATATAGACCTTGCGATTCGTGCGGGGAGGAAATTGAGCTTCACATTAATGAAAATTTAAAGCTTTTTTTAAGTGATGGAATTTTCAAGGACAAAGATAATAAGCTTAGCGACACGCTTGAGTTTTTTGACGGACAAATTGATTTACTTGAACTTGCTATAAGCGAGCTTGAGAGTTATTTGAGTGATTATTTTTATTGCCAAGAATGCAAAAATAAATTTTAAAAAGGAGAAAAAGACAATGGCAGTTCCTAAAAGAAGAATGAGCAAAACCAGAGCTGCAAAACGCAGAACTCATTATAAAATAGAGCTTGCAAAGCCTATCAAAGACAAAGATGGCAGTTTTAAAATGCCTCATAGAGTCAATCCTATAACCAAGGAATACTAATTGATAAGCGTTGCTGTTGATACAATGGGTGGAGATTATGGCGAAAAGCCTATTATGCAGGGTTTAGTGCAAGCCTTGCGTGAAAAAGCTTTTAAGGCTATCTTAGTCGGTAATGAAAAACGTTTAAAACCTCTTATCCCAAACGATCTTATGCAATACATTAGCTTTGAACAAGCTGATGAAATTTTTCCTATGGAAGAAAGTGCAACCGAAGCTTTAAAACATAAGCAAAGCACTATTTATAAGGCTGTTGAACTTGTGCGAGAAAAAAAAGCTCAAGCCGTCGTTTCAGCAGGGCATAGTGGAGCGACTATGTCTTTAGCAACCTTGCGTATAGGACGCGTAAAAAATGTAGTGCGTCCAGCCATAGCCACACTTATGCCAAACACACATTCTAAGACACTTTTTTTAGATGTTGGAGCAAATGTAGATTGTAAAAGCGAGCATTTGTTTCAATTTGGCGTTATGGGTGAAGCCTATGCTAAGGTGCTAATGAATATAGCCAAGCCTAGAATCGCCCTACTTTCAAATGGCGAAGAAGAAACAAAGGGAAATGAACTTACTAAAGAAAGCCATTTGCTCTTAAAGCAGCTTGAAAGTTTTGTTGGCAATGCTGAGGGTAGAGATATTTTCAATGGTAGTATTGATGTGCTAGTATGTGATGGTTTTAGCGGCAATGTGATTTTAAAAGCCTGCGAAGGCACAGCAACGGCTATTTTTAAAATTTTAAAAAGCGAAGTCAAGCAATCCTTGCTCGCAAGCCTTGGAGCTATGCTAATGAGAGGCGTTTTTTCAAAACTTAAAAAGCATATTGATTGGCAAGAATACGGCGGAGCTCCTTTACTTGGTATAAATGGTTGCGTGATCATTTCACACGGAAAAAGCGATGCAAGAGCAATTAAAAACGCTATGCTTCAAGCCCTACTTTTTAGCGAATCAAATATCAATAAAGTCATAGAAGATGAACTTGCAAAATATGACAAATAAAGCCAGCCTTAAAAGCATCGCCGCGTATATACCTGAGCAAATTTTAAGCAATAAAGACTTAGAAAAACTCATCGATACCTCAGATGAATGGATACAAAAACGAACCGGTATCAAAGAACGACATATCGCTCAAGATGATGAAAAGTCTAGCGATCTTGGCACTAAAGCTGCAATCTTAGCCGTTCAAAGAGCAAATTTAAAGCCTGAAGATATCGATGCTATAGTCGTTGCAAGCTTAAGTCCGGATTATTTTACCATGCCTTCAACAGCGTGTATTGTCGCTTCAAATTTAGGTTTGAAAAACATTACAGCCTTTGATATAAGTGCAGGCTGTGCGGGTTTTATATACTTGCTTGAAGTAGCTCGCTCGCTCATTGAAAGTGGGGCAAAGAAAAATGTGCTTATCGTGGGAGCTGAAAAAACAAGCTCGGTAATGGACTATGAAGATAGAAGTGTTTGCATTTTATTTGGCGATGGAGCTGGTGCAGCAGTAATTAGCAAAGATGAAGGCTATCCTATACTTGATGTGCATACGGCAAGTGATGGTAGATACAGCGAGCTTTTAAAGATAGACAGAGCCAAAAAATCAAGCTTTTGCTCGCCTTTAGCTATGAAAATGAAAGGCAATGAGGTCTTTAAAGTCGCTGTGCAAATGCTACAAAATGATGTTGTTGAAATTCTTGCCAAAAACAAAATCAGTCCCGATAAAATAGACCTTTTCATACCTCATCAAGCCAATCTAAGAATCATCAAAGCCGTGCAAGAAAGGCTTAATTTTAGCGATGATAAATGTGTCTTAACCGTGCAAAAATACGGCAATACCTCAGCAGCATCCATACCAATGGCGATGAATGAAGCTTACGAGCAAGGCAGGCTTAAACAAGGTGATCTAATCTTACTTGATGCCTTTGGTGGTGGCTTTGTGTGGGGTTCTGCCCTGCTTTATTTTGGTGGAAAAAATTTTTCTTGATATAGAAAATTGGATGGGGCAGACTGCTACTCTTACAACTTTACTCATAAAACTCAAGTTCTTAAAGTAAAATCACAAAGCCCTCACAAGTTCCTTAAATACCTCACCTCTTTGAGCATAAGAACTAAACTGATCAAGACTGGCACAAGCTGGACTAAGCAAGGCTACTTCATCTTTTAAAAGTTGTTTTGAAATTTTTTCTACTGCTGTTTTTAGCTCGTAGCATTTTTCTAACTCAAGCTCAAACTCACTTGCTTTTGCGACTAGCTTTTGAGTGCTTAAGCCTATAATATAAAGCTTGATTTTTTGCTTTTTGCACTCTTTAAAAAGCTCGCTTAAATCCACACCCTTATCATCACCTCCTATAATAAGATGAATTTTTTTTCCTTTAAAATGTTTTAAAGCCATTAAGCAAGCGTCTAAATTTGTAGCTTTTGTATCATTGACCCAAAGTCTGTTTTGGCTGTCTTTAAGTTCTTCTAGTTTGTGTGCTTCTATCTTAAAGACATTGATTTTTTCATAACTTATACGATCAAGCAGGATTTTTTCTATACTTAAAGCCATAATTGCATCAAGTAAAAAAGGGCTTTTAAAATTGACTTTTTGAATGTCTATATCAAATTTGTTTGCTAGATCAAATTCATCTTTATAGCTGATGATATAAGCTTTGCTTGGTGTTTTTGCATAAATTTCAGGAAGCAAAGCCACATCGCCTTCATTCATACGCTCTAGCACGCTTAATTTTGCTTTTTCATAGGCTTTAAAAGAACCATGCCAAGAAAGATGATCTTCAGTGATAGGTAAAAGTGCGTAAATTTCAGGCTTAGCTGTGTGTGTGTAGTGCAAAGTAAAAGATGAAGTTTCAAGTATCCAAAGCTTAGCATAAGGATTAAGCTTAGCTAGCGGTATGCCTACATTGCCTCCCATTTGTGCTTTTATATCACTTAAAAGATGTTGAGTCATCTGCGTAGTAGTGGTTTTGCCGTTTGTTCCGCTGATCCACACACTTTTTGGCATGGCATCATAAAAAAAATCATACTCACTTGTTAAATGCTTAGCCTTTAAAACAAGCTCGTGATTTGGTAAGAAGCCCGGTGTTACGATCTCAAGCTCGCTTTTTAAAGGATCAAAAAGGCTATTTTCAAGCAAGGAATTTCCAAACTCATCTTTACCCTCACCCTTAAAATGATCATCATAAATATCAAATGCTCCAAAACGATCAAAAAGCTCTTGTGCTATGGCTTTGTTTGTTTTGCCGTATCCAAAAAGTGAAATTTTCATTTTAAATCCTTAGCGAAGTTTAATCGTCGCAAGAGCAAGTAGATTTACAAGCAAGGCTATAGTCCAAAAACGCACGATGATTTTATTTTCCACCCAGCCTATTTTTTCAAAATGATGATGAATGGGTGCCATTTTAAATACTCTTTTATGAAAAATTTTAAAGCTTCCTACTTGTAAGATCACAGAAATAGTTTCAAGCACAAAGACAAAGCCTATAAGCAAGAGTAAAAACTCATTTTTTGAGATGGTAGCTAGATACCCCAAAAACCCTCCCAAAGCTAGACTGCCACTATCGCCCATAAATACTTGTGCTGGATAGCAATTATACCACAAAAAGCCAATTAAAGCTCCTATTAAAGCACAACACACAATGACAACTTCGCCCAAATTTACAATCTTAGGCAAAAAGAGGTATTCACTATATAAAGCATTACCACTTAGATACATAAAAATACCCAAAGTCGCCAAAGAAAAGATAGAAGGCACGGTTGCAAGTCCATCAAGTCCATCTGTTAAATTCACAGCATTTGAGCTTGAAATGATGACTAAAACCCAAAAAACAAGAGCAAAAATCTCCATATCAAAAAGTGGATATTTGTAAAAAGGCACAAAAAGCTCAGTAGATAAGGCTGAACTTAAATACAAAGGCAAAACACAGACAAAAGCTGCTAAGATCAAAAAACACATCTTTGCTCTTACGCTTAAACCTGAGTGATTATCCTTTTTAAGCACCTTACCCAGATCATCAACAAGCCCAATCGCACAAAAAAGAAACAGCACAAGCAAAGCCATCATCACAAGCAAGTTATCAAGCTTAGCACACAACAAGCTTGCTACTAAAGTCGCAAAAATAAAAATCAAACCGCCCATGGTTGGCGTTTCACATTTGCTTTTGTGAGAGCTTGGAGCATGCTCATAGATTGGTTGTTTAGCATTTTTAACCTTTGCCCATTTGATAAATTTTGGCATTAAAAACAAAGACAAGCACAAGGCGATAAAAAACGCAAAGCCTGAACGAACGCTGATATAAGTAAAGAAAGCATAATCACTGAAATAAGAAAGATAATACAAAATTTTTGCCTTTTTGCTTTTTGAAAGCAAAATTATAGTAAAATCTGCCCTAAAATTTCCTTATAAAAGAGTAAAAATGAAACAAAAATGTATTTTAGTCATTACAGATGGCATAGGACATAATGAAAGCTCGTATTATAATGCTTTTGCAAAGGCAAAAAAACCAAATTATGACAAACTTTTTCAAGAAGTGCCTCACACGCTTATTAAAACAAGTGGCTTAGCTGTAGGCTTACCAGAAGGACAAATGGGCAATAGCGAAGTAGGACATATGTGTATAGGAAGCGGACGCATTATCTATCAAAATCTTGTGCGTATTAATAAAGCCATAGAAGAAGATACTTTAAAGCATTCAAAAGAACTTGAAAAACTTTTAAACACTTGTGAAAAAGTGCATATTATAGGACTTTACAGCGATGGAGGAGTGCATTCGCATTTAAACCATTTCAACGCTGTGGCTGAAATTTGCAAAGATCAAGGTAAAGAGGTGATTTTACACGCCATTACTGATGGACGTGATGTTTTACCTACAAGTGGGCTTGAATTTATCAAGAAGCTAGAGCGTTTTGCAAAAAATAAAGAAATGAAGCTTGGCACGCTTGGGGGCAGGTTTTTTGCCATGGATAGAGACAAACGTTATGAAAGAGTGAAAAAATACTACGATACACTTTTTGGACACTCTTTAAAGGTGCAAAGCTTAAGTGCTTATGTGGCAAATTCCTATGAAAATGGCGTTACTGATGAGTTTATCGAGCCTGTAAGCACGCTTGATTTTAAGGGCATAGAAGCTGATGATAGCGTGATTTTGATCAATTTTAGAAACGATAGAATGAAACAGCTTGTATTTGCCTTAAATAGCGATGATTTTAAAGAATTTAATCGCTCTTGTATCATCAAAAAAATGCTAAGTATGACGGTGTATGATGATGATTTTAATCTACCTGTGCTCTTTGAAAAAGAAAAGATAGAAAATACCCTAGCCGCAACGATTGCAAAGGAAAATTTAAGCCAGCTTCACACCGCAGAAACTGAAAAATACGCTCATGTAACCTTCTTTTTTAATGGTGGTAAAGAAGAATTGGTGCTTAATGAAAGCCGTATTTTAGTGCCAAGTCCAAAGGTGAAAACCTATGATGAAAAGCCACAGATGAGTGCTTATGAGGTGCTTGATGGGGTGTTAAAGGGCATTGAAAAGGGCGAGGACTTCATCGTGGTAAATTTCGCAAATGGCGATATGGTAGGACATACGGGTAATTTTGAAGCCTGCGTAAAAGCTGTAGAGACTATAGATGAATGCTTAGGAAAGCTCATAGAAAAGGCAAGAGAGCATAAATACGCTTTCATTATCACAAGTGATCATGGAAATTGTGAAGCTATGCAAGATGAAATGGGTAACAAACTTACCAATCACACAACTTTTGATGTATTTTGTTTTGTGGAAGCTTTAGGAGTGCATAAGCTCAAAGAGGATATGGGCTTAAGCAATCTTGCAGCTAGTGTGCTTAAAATAATGGATATAACAAAGCCAGATGAGATGAATGAGGCTTTGTTTTGATTAACTAATGACAAGTATAATTGTGAAAACTTTCAAAAAGGAAAAATAATGAAATTTAGCGGAAAAAATGTTTTAATCACTGGAGCGAGCAAAGGCATAGGAGCAAGCATTGCAAAGGTTTTGGCTGGTTTTGGTTTAAAGGTATGGATTAACTACCGCTCAAAGCCAGAACTTGCTGATGCTTTAAAAAATGAGCTTGTGAAAAATGGAACAAATGCAGCCGTGATTTGCTTTGATGCAAGCAATGAGCTTGAATTTAGTGCTGGTATAAAAGCTATCATTGAAAGCGATGGAGAATTAAGCTATCTTGTCAATAACGCCGGCATAACAAATGATAATCTTGCTTTAAGAATGAGCTTAGATGATTTTAACAAAGTTGTCAATACTAATCTTGATTCAGCTTTTCTAGGTTCAAAAGAAGCCTTTAAAGTGATGAGCAAAAAACGCTTTGGAGCAGTGGTTAATATCGCTTCTATAGTCGGTGAAATGGGAAATGCCGGACAGGTAAATTACTCTGCAAGCAAAGGCGGAATGATCGCTATGACAAAAAGCTTTGCCAAAGAAGCAGCAAGCAGAAATATACGCTACAACTGCGTTGCACCGGGCTTTATCAAAAGCGATATGACAGAAGGCTTAAGCGAAGAAGTGAAAAAAAGCTATGAAGAAAATATCCCTTTAAAACGTTTTGCTGAACCTGAAGAAGTAGCAAATGTCGTAGCGTTTTTACTTAGTGATTATGCAAGTTATATTACAGGTGATACTATAAAAATCAACGGTGGATTATATATGTAAGCAATTTTAAAGTAAAGCTACTTTAAATTTCGCCCTTAAAAACTCACAAATATCCGCTTTTAAATCTTAGCGATTTTATACAAATGCTCTAAATTAAAGTGGATATTCTTATATCCAGCTTCAGCACCAATATCTTATAGCTCCCTAAATTTGCATTTGCAAAATCAAAGCGTGTTGCCAAAAGGCTGTTTCAAGACGCGTTGTAGTATTAAAAATTTCGCTAAGTTTTTTGAATTTATCTTCATCAACGGCGTTTGTATAGCTATTTACAAAGTCTTCAAAGTCCTTTACTTCAGCTTGAAATTCCTTGCTTGCATAGGTTAAAATCCACTCTTTATAAGGGTGATTGACAAGCCCTTGATTGCCTAAACGCCCATAAATTTCCCTGCCTATATAGCCATATCCTGTCGCACAAGCACTTAAAGCCACAAGCATATCTAAAAAATCTCCACTATCACCAACGCTTAGCACATATCTTGTATAAGCAATATTCGTAAAGCTTTCATCTTTAACACCTAATTTATCAGCTTCTATGCCAAGAGCAAGTATCTTTTTGTGTAGCTCAAGCTCACCATCTACGATATAGTTTTGAAATTTCATCGCAAAACGAAGCTCTTTGGCTGTATTGGCATTTAAAGCAAGTCTTGCAAAAGCTTTAGCATAATTAATCAAAAAGATATAATCTTGCTTGAGGTAAAACAAAAAATTTTCTTGCTTAAGCGTGCCATTTTCTAGCTCTTTAACAAAGTTATGATGTAAGTAAGCGTCCCATTCTTTAGCATTTTGTTCGAGTAGTTTTTGAAAAAGCATATTTTTCCTTTTAAATTGAAGATAAAACAAGTGTTTTAAAATAAAAAACCAAAAATAAACTAAATTTACTCATTTAGTTTATAACCTTTTGTAAAAATCCACCAGCTTAACGCCTTAGCTCTTTGAAGCTGTTTAAAAAGCCTTTTTGCCTCATTTTCATCATCATCTAAAGCCTTTTTACCTTGAAAATACTCAAGCTTAAAACCATCATAAATAAAACGATCATTGCTCACAGCAAAATACCCTAAATTCTCTTTTTGTCCTGCCTTTGTTTCCTTATCGTTGCTTAATAAACTTTGCCCGAAACTTGCGAATTTATAGCCCTTTGGCGCAACAAGTTCTATTATAGTAGGTGTAATATCAAGATGAGAGCCAACATTAAAAAGCACTTTTGGCTGCAATTTTGGCGAATACACGATAAAAGGGATAGAATTGCTTGTTTTTATAGAAGCGATCATATAAGGGTATTTCATATCATAATGATCGCCAGTGATGATAAAAAGGCTATCAGGTAGGATTTTTGAGGTTTCATTAATAAATTTTGCAATCATTTGATCTTGATAATAAATGTGTGAAAACACCTTTCTTGCAAGTTCTTTATTGGTAATTTCTTTATGTGTATTAACAAAAGCGTCAATTCTTTGCCAAGGAATATCAAACTCGTCCAAAGGCAGATCATAGGGCGGATGATATGAAGTTGTAAGTATCATAGAAAAACTTTTTTCGTCTTTATTTTTAAGCGTATAATCTTTGATAAAATCATAAGTATAATGATCAAACGCTCCCCAAGCATTAGCATAAGGAGCTTTAGCCCCTTTTTCTTTGGCATTTTGAATGATTTGAGTATTATATAAAATTTCATCAAAGCCTTGTGAAGCTGTATAAACATCGATCTTTTGCCAAGTGCCAGAACCTGCATAATAAAAACGTGTTTTATAACCTAAATCTTTAAAAATAAAACCGGGCGAGGTTTTAAAAATCGGACTTTTGCCAACACTAAGATTAAAAGGAATTTCAATTTGCAAAAGCCCACTAATTTGCACATCAAGGCTTTTGATCGTTCCGAGTGCATTTTGGATAAAAATATCAGCTTTAAAGGCCTTTTTATCATTGATGAGTGCGTTAAGATTATGCATCAAATCAAGCTCTTTAAATTCCTCATCAAAATGCCACTCACTCAAGCTTTCAGCAATGATATAAAAGATATGATTGATTTTTACTTGATTATTGCCATGTACTTCTTTTTCTAAAAGTTTGCTTAGATCAAATTGCGTTTCATTGCTATCAAGCTTAAAGAAATTTTTCGTTGTTTCAAGCACACTTTCATCATTATAATCACTAAATTTAGAATTAAAAATTTTCACATAGCCCTTATACACATACAAAAGATCTCTAAAACTTCCTACACTAAGCTTTCTTAAAAAGGTATTTTCCACAGGCACAAGCTCTTTTCCTAAAGAAATGCCTTTAAAGCCAAAATGTCCATTGATAGCAAATAAAACACAAAAGAAAAAGAGTAGAAAAAGCATACCATTTTTTAGGAATTTAAAGCTTGCAAAAGAAATTTTACAATGTCTTTGCAAAATCTTAAAACAAAGTCTTAGTAAAAGATAAAATGCAAGGCTTAAGATAAGCCAAA
This sequence comes from Campylobacter sp. MIT 97-5078, assembly GCF_006864455.1. Lineage (GTDB taxonomy): Bacteria > Campylobacterota > Campylobacteria > Campylobacterales > Campylobacteraceae > Campylobacter_D. Next base: position 5,111 of record NZ_QHLK01000006.1, on the reverse strand, counting down.
GTAGGATTTTAAAACTTAAATTAAAATCCCCTGTTTGAGCTGTCTTAAAAATCGCACTTCTATCATCAAAGATAAGCCCTAGCAAAGTCGCATTAAACATATCTGCATAAATTTCATAAAAGCCTATATTTGCTATCACCACAAAAACGCTGATTACAATCACTAATAAAGTATAAATTTCAAGCACAAAAAAGCGGTTTTTAAACAGTAAAGCCAGCACAAAATAAAGCACACTAAGCACACCAATAATCTGCCCATCATACCAAAAGGCATTATGAAAAGCCAGCACAAACTCATTAAAACTCGCTTCTTTTACAGCAGCAAAATAAAAGCTTATAAAAAGCACTCTTAAAGATAAAAACACAGCATATAAAAAAATCATAAAGATCAAAGAGCGAAGCACGAGGATTTTCAAGCTAAAAATGTATTTCATTGTCTAAGTCTTTTATAAAGAATTTGTAAAGAAAAAACGAACAAAAATGCAAAACTATATAAAAAAAGATAAATATCAACAAAACTTTCAAACAACCCACTAAAGCCAAATGCAAAACTACAAAGTGAAACTAAAGCTAAAAAAGCATAGATTTGATCACATAAAAACAAAAGCACTAAAAAAAGTAAAACAAAGCCAGCTTGCACAAAATAAGAACTATGATACAGATCAAAAGGGATTAAATTTAACTCTCCTAAAAAGACAATAAGAAAGGCAAAAAAGATCAAAACAAAGCTTAAAACTTGTTTTAAAGAGTGCCACTTAAATGCTTTTTTTGTGTCGGCTTTAAATATATCAAAATTGAATGAAAAATCCTTGTTTAAACCCCTAAGCACAAACAACAAACACAAAAGCACACAAAATAAACTTGGAGTGTCAAAAAAAGAATACAAAAGCGTGATAAAAGAGTATCGCCCCTCATAAAAAGGCAAACAAGCAAGGACAAAAAATACCAGCACAAGAATACTTTTAAGTCTTTTGTTTAAAGAAAAAAAACCAAACAGCCAAAACAAACTTGTAAAAACTAAAAACGCGCTCATTAAAACATTCATTCTTTGCCCTTAAACTCAAGCAGATTTTGCAAATAAGATAAATCAAGCTTTTGAATTTTAATCTTTTGACGATTAAAAGTATAACTGATATATAAATTTTCATCTTTTATTATCGCGGCTGGATAGCTTATCTCCTCGCCCTCATCAAGACTAAGCAAACGCACAAATTCGCCTTTGCTAGTGTCTTTAAGATAATATAAAGAAAGCCTTGAACGCACGTTTTTCTCACCATCATTATGCAAAAGCAAGATCTGTGTTTTGCCGTTATGATCTTTAAAAACACTTAAAACACTTGAGCTATCATAGTTTTTAAGTGAACTTTGAAAAGGCTTTTGCCACTCTTTTGCGCCCAAAGAACAAATTTGTACAAAGGCTGTGTTTTCATAACTTTTATAGTTGCGAAAAAAGACTAGGCACTGAGATTTATTTAAAGCGATGATGCTTGGCTGAAGCTGCCCTTTAAGTGAATTTAAACGCTTGGTATGAGAAAATCTTCCTTCTTGATCAAAAAAGGCGATTAAAGGATATTTGTCAATAAGCTCGTGATACAAAGGCAGAGCAAATGCTCCATTTTCATAGATTAACGCAGGTGTTCTTATAAGGTGAGAAAAATTTGCAAAGGTTGAGAGCTGTAATTCTTGCTTAAATTCAAGCTTTTCAAGACTCTCATCAAAAACAAATTGATAAATTTTGCTCGTCGCCCAGCCACCAAGACTTACGCCTACGACAAAAAAATGCACACGATTTTGACTATCCTTAAAAACGACAGGATTGCCAAGCTTTTTGATGAATTTGTGATTAAGACGTGAGAGCTCTTCTGCACTTAAAATAACTCTTGGCTCACTCCATTCTTGTTTTATAGTATCAAAAAAGCTTTGATAAATTTTTACATCTTTATGCCCTTCTTTTAAGCCAGCAAAAAAGACAAGCATAAGCCCTTTTTTTGTATCCACAAGCGAGCTTGAATGTGCGCTTTTTTCAGGTGGATTGATAAAAAAACTTTGCTTTGTTTTTTTTGTTTTTACACTTTGTGTTTTATTTGCTTCAGACACGCTTATGAATACATTTTCTATGCTTGTTGTATGCCTTAGATAAAAACCAAGCAAAAGCAAAAAAATACCAAGCAAAATAAAACTAATAAAACGAAATAAAACACTCTTTTTCATCATTAAATTTAATTTTTCCATTTCTTTGTATTTCAAGTTTTGAAGTATAGCAAAAAAGAACTTAAATTTATGTCATATTTGGCTTAAATCTATCCTTAAATGCCCATCATTACACTTTCATAAAAGTCTAAATCAAGCATATAAATAGACTTTAAATGTAAAAAATAGCAAAAAAAATATCAATATTTGGCAATTTTAAGCAAAGTTATTATAAAATACGCTTTATTTTATTAATTTTTACAAAGGAGAAAAAATGGCAACTTTTGATGATGTAAAGAGTGTCGTTGTAGAACAATTAAGTGTAGATGGTGATTCTGTAAAATTAGAATCTAAAATCATTGAAGATCTAGGGGCTGATTCTTTAGATGTAGTTGAGCTTATCATGGCTTTAGAAGAAAAATTTGGTGTTGAAATTCCAGATAGCGATGCTGAAAAACTCATCAAAATCGAAGATGTAGTAAAATATATAGACGAACATTTGTCAAAATAATTTAATTTTATCTTAAAAATTTTAAGATTATAAATTAAAAGGAGTAAAATTTGGCAAGGGTTGTAGTTACGGGCATTGGAATGATCAATGCTTTAGGCTTAAACAAAGAGAGTTCTTTTAAGGCAATTTGCGAAGGCAAAAGTGGCGTAGATAAGATCACGCTTTTTGATGCAAGCGAATTTCCCGTGCAAATTGCAGCTGAAGTAAAGGATTTTGATCCTTTAGAGGTGATCGATCCTAAGGAAGTAAAAAAGCTTGATCGCTTTATACAGCTTGGCATAAAAGCTGCCAAAGAAGCAATGAATGATGCGAATTTTGATGAGAATTTAGATAAAGAAAGCTTTGGCGTCGTCTCTGGTGCTGGTATAGGTGGTTTGCCAAATATAGAAAAAAATTCCGTTACCTGCTTTGAAAGGGGTGCAAGAAAAATTTCACCTTTTTTTGTGCCATCAGCACTTGTAAATATGCTGGGTGGAGTTATCTCGATAGAACACGGCTTAAAAGGACCTAATATAGCCTGCGTTACAGCTTGTGCGGCTTCAACTCACGCCATTGCTGAAGCTTATAAAAGCATAGCTTTGGGTGATGCTGAAAAAATGCTTGTTATCGGTGCTGAAGCAACAATCTCCCCTGTAGGTATAGGTGGCTTTGCAGCAATGAAAGCTCTTTCTACGAGAAATGATGATCCACAACATGCCTCGCGTCCTTTTGATAAAGAAAGAGATGGCTTTGTGATGGGCGAAGGTGCTGCGGCTTTAGTTTTTGAAGAATACGAAGCAGCCAAAAAAAGAGGGGCAAAAATTTATGCTGAACTTGTGGGATATGGCGAAAGTGGCGATGCTCATCATATCACTTCTCCAAGCCTTGATGGACCGCTTCGTGCTATGCAAAAAGCCTTGAAAATGGCTGGGAACATAAAGATAGACTATATCAATGCACATGGCACTTCAACTCCAGCAAATGATAAAAATGAAACAGCAGCGATTAAAGAACTTTTTGGTGCAAATACACCACTGATTAGCTCGACAAAAGGACAGCTTGGACACTGCTTAGGTGCAGCTGGAGCTTTGGAGGCTGTGATTTCTTTGATGGCTTTAAATACTGGCATAGTTCCACCAACCATTAATCAATTTGTCAAAGATGAGGATTGTGATTTAGACTATGTACCAAATGTAGCTAAGAAAGCTGAACTTAGAGCTGTGATGAGTAATTCTTTTGGCTTTGGTGGCACAAATGGCTCGATAATCTTTAAAAAGTTGGATTAAATGGCTGCGTATTTGGATTTTGAAAAGAGTATTCAGCAAATTGACGATGATATTGTTAATGCTCAGATTAAAGGCGATATCGACGCTGTAAATATACTTAAGAAAAATTTAGAAAAAGAAATTGCTAAGGTATATAAAAATTTAAGTGACTTTCAACGCCTTCAACTTGCTCGTCATCCTGATCGCCCTTATGCACTTGATTATATCGAGCTTTTATTAAGCGATGCTTATGAAATTCACGGCGATAGAACCTTTAGAGATGATCCAAGTATAGTGTGTTTTATAGGCTATCTTGGTGGAAAAAAGCTTATGGTTATCGGCGAGCAAAAAGGGCGAGGTACAAAAGATAAAATTTCTAGAAACTTTGGTATGCCTCACCCTGAAGGCTATAGAAAGGCTTTAAGAGTAGCAAGATTAGCTGAAAAATTTGGCTTACCTATACTCTTTCTTATCGATACCCCGGGAGCATATCCGGGCATCGGAGCTGAAGAAAGGGGACAGAGCGAAGCCATAGCTAGAAATTTATATGAGCTGAGTGCCTTAGAGACTATCACGCTTGCTGTAGTTATAGGCGAAGGTGGAAGCGGCGGGGCTTTAGCCATAGGCGTGGCTGATCGTTTGGCGATGATGAAAAACTCTGTATTTTCTGTCATCTCTCCTGAGGGTTGTGCAGCTATACTTTGGAACGATCCAACTAAAAGCGAACAAGCTGCAAAAGCCCTTAAAATAACGGCTGATGATCTTAAATCTCAAGGTTTAATTGATGCAGTGATTGATGAGAGTATCAATGGAGCCCACAGAAACAAAGAAATTGCTGCAAAAAATATTGCTACTTATGTAAGCAAAGCCTTAGAAGAACTTGAAAATATAAATAAAAAAGAACTCGTTGCACACAGAATACAAAAGATTTTTTCTCTAGGTGCCTTTGAAGAGGCTTGATGCTTTTAATTCTATCCTTCATAGCATCAAGCTTAAATTCAAAACTTTTTCAAATTTATTTATCTTTTCCCAAACTTTTTCAAAAAACTTCCTTTCGTTTTTTTTTTTTTTTGATATAATACCCTTTCATTTTTAAAAACCAATTTAAAAACCAACAACTGCTTTGTCACTAAAAATATATTAAAAAACTACAAATAAGGAGAAAAA
>NZ_QHLK01000005.1 GCF_006864455.1 Campylobacter sp. MIT 97-5078 | reverse complement strand
AATCTTAATCTTTTATTATGATACAATCTAAAAAACACACAAAAAGGTATTTCAATGCAAGGAATTTTAAAAAGTTTTATAATCTTTATCTTATTTCCTTTGGCATTACAAGCAGATTTTATTGTTAAATCCTACCAAGAACTTAAAAATCAAAAAGTCATAAGACAAAATTATGAAGAGTCTTGTGGAGCTTCAGCCTTAGGCACCTTAATTAATCTCATCGATGATAAAAAACTAAGTGAATTAGACCTTTTAAAGATGATGAACCAAAAAGAACTTTATACAGATATGGTAAGTTTTGCAGATTTAAAAGAAGTCGTTAAAAAACTAAATTATGAAAGTCAAACTTATCAAATCAATACAGAGCTTTTAGATAAACTTATCAATATCCCTATCTTAGTTAAAATTGAGGATGACCCACGCTTCCCACATTTTGTTGTAATTATTAATCACAAGGGGAATTATTTGCAAGTTCTTGATCCAAGTCACGGAGAATATATAAGTTCTAAAAGAGAGTTTTTTAGTGTATGGGATAAAGACAATAAAGGAGGATATGCTTTAATCATAGCCCCTAAAAAAGAATTAAAAGTTTTTACTCTTAATCTCCCTAAGGCTTTGCATTTTGAATTTAAGCCTTTTAGTTTGTATTGATTGACACAAATTAATAATCTAATGCAGTTTTCATTCCAGTAATCGTCCAAGCTATTAAAGCTAAAAGAGTGGATACAACTATACCAAGCCAAATTGTAAAATTCCTAGCTCCTCTTTTTTTAAGAAAATAGAATTTTAAGTTTTGGTATAGATATAAGTTGGCGTAGATTTGCTTGCAAAAGAGTTTTAAAGTTTTATCAAAATGATGATTTAAACATCGTTGTTGTAGCTTGTGGTGCAGGTGATATGATAGAGATTTAGCAAGGAGAGCATGAGAAAAATCTATTGCAAATATTATAAGGTATAGATCCAAGTGAGGGTATGTTAAATATAGCAAAACAAAAATTTCCAAATATTGAATTTATAGAATCAGGCGCACAAAATTGACCTTTAGAAAATCAAAGCACTGATATTATAATGGAATTCGTAATATAGTAGAAAGACAAAAGGCTTTAAAAAATTGCTAGAGTGCTTAGAAAAGATGGGGTTTTAGTGATTTTAGAATTTACAAAAAGAAAAAAGAGTGGTTTTATCGTAGCTTGTAGAGATTTTTATCTTAAAAATATCTTAGCAAGTATAGGAGACAATCAGTAAAAATAAAAGCACATATGAGTATTTGCCTAATTTTATAGAAGATTTTTAAGCAAGGAAGAACTTATAAATAAGCTTGAAAATATAGATTTTCAAATGCTTGATTTTAAAGGTTTTAGCTTCGGGGTAAGCTCTATGTTTGTAGCCAAGAAAGTCTAGTTTTTAGGCTTTCTTAATTTTTTTATAAGGGGTGGCACGACTATAACCAATACAGCCGCTATAAGTAACACTTGAGTGATAAATCCTCCCCAAAGTATAGAAAAATCTCCATTGCTTATAGATAAAGCTCTTCTTAGATTAACTTCTAATTGTTCTCCAAGTACAAAGCCGAGTATAAGTGGTGCCATAGGAAATTCAAGTTTTCGTAGTATATAGCCTAGTATGCCTATAATTAAGATTAAAATCAAATCAAAGCTTGTGCTATTAATAGAATAAACCCCTATAGCAGAGACTATAGCTATAACAGGAGCCAAGCTCCACATAGGAATGCTTAAAATTTTTACAAAAATTCCAACCAAAGGTAAATTCATTAAAAGCAAAACTACATTGGCAAAAAGTAGTGAAGCTATAAGCCCCCATACTATATTGGCTTGATCTGTAAACATGGTAGGACCTGGAGTGATATTATAAAGTGTTAAAGCTCCCATCATCACAGCTGTAGTTCCAGACCCTGGAAGTCCAAGGGTAAGCATAGGGATAAAAGAACCGCAAGCTGAAGCATTGTTAGCTGCTTCAGGAGCTGCTACACCTTTTAAATCTCCTTTGCCAAATTTCCCTTTATCTCCAGCGATTTTTTTCTCGCTCATATAGGTAATGGCACTAGCTATAGTAGCTCCAGCACCAGGTAAAACACCTACAAAAAATCCTACAAAAGAAGATCTTAGTATAGTCCAAAAACAAGATAAAAATTCTTTAACACTCACCAAAAGTTTTCCTGTTTTTTCAATGATATTTTGGCTAGTATGAGTATTTTCTAGCATAAGAAAAATTTCACTTACTGAAAAAAGCCCCATAACTAAAACTACGAAAGAAATTCCATCATATAAGTGCGGACTATCAAAAGTAAAGCGATATACTCCTGTATTGCCATCTATACCTATAGTGGTTAAGAAAAGTCCTATTAATGCTGAAAGTAAAGATCTTATAGGTTTTTGTGCGAGCATACTTCCTAGAGTAGCTAGAGCAAAGATAATAAGGGCAAAATATTCAGCAGGTCCAAATTTTAATGATAGTTTAGCAATAAGCGGAGCAAAAAGTATAATGCCACAAATAGCGATAAAAGAGCCTATAAAAGAACTAAGAGCTGAGATGCTAAGTGCTTTTCCTGCTTGCCCTTTTTTAGCTAAAGGATGTCCATCTAGTGTTGTCATGATAGCTGCTGCATCTCCTGGTATGCCAAGAAGTATAGAGGAAATTCTACCTCCGTATTCACATCCCATATAAACTGTTGCAAGTAAAATAAGTGCTGATTCTGCAGGGAGTTTCATTGCAAAGGCTAAAGGAAGTAAGATGGCTACTCCATTTATAGGTCCAAGTCCTGGAAGCATACCTACAATAGTGCCTATAAAGCAACCTATTAGAGCTATTATGATATTTTGCGGATCTAAAGCTACGCTAAATCCATGCATTAAATACATCCAAGTATCCATCATTTCCTTTCAGTTAAAATAATCAAATATAAAACCAAATGGTAGAGTAATTTGTAATAAATTGTCGAAAAAATAATATAAAATAAAACTACTAACTATAGAAAAAATAAGAGCTTTTAATACGTTTGCATTAAAAAGTAAAGCCATGATAAACATCAAACACGCTGTGCAAATTATAAAACCTAAAAATTCAAAACAAAGAGCATAAAGTAAAAGTGCTATGGCTAAAATAATAAGTTTTTTCCAAAGAGCTAAATTGCCCCATTCTACCTTAGTATCTTCAGCGAAAAAAAGAAGTAAAATGGAACAAAAAGCAATTAAAGCTAGGGTTGCTATAGGAAAAGGACGGGGTCCTAAAGGTTCGTAGTTAAAATCAGAGTGTATGCCCCATCCTATATAAATGCCTATAATAGCTAATACAAATAGTATTCCTGAAAAAATTCTTGAGCTTAACATTATTTACTTTATAAGGTTAAATTCTTTAGCCATGATTCTGTATTGTTCAGTTTGCTTTTTTACAAAATCGTCTAATTCTTTACCATTTTTATTAAATTCAAATAAACCTCTTTGGGCTAATTGATCTTTGTAAGCTTGAGTTTTTTGAAATTTTTCAAAGGCATTAAGCCACCAATCATAAGCTTCATTTGAAACCTTTGGTCCCATATAATAAGCTCTTACTGTAGGCCATTCTACATCATAACCTAGTTCTTTAGCGGTTGGAATATTAGCTAGAGCATCAGGAAGTCTATTTGGGGCAAAAACTGCTAAAACTCTAATAGTTCCTGCTTCAATTTGTGGCACAAGTTCAGCTATACCTGCACTGATTACATTAATATGGTTTCCTAAAAGTGAAGTTAAAGCATCTCCGCCTCCTTCAAAGGCCACATAGCGGATTTTCTTTACATCTACATTGATAGCTTTTGCAAGCATTGCTGTTTGCATCCAGTCTTGTCCTCCTATGGAGCCACCCGCACCTATACTAATAGAGCTTGGATCTTTTTGTAAAGCACTGATTAGATCTTGTAGATTTTTATAGCTAGAATCCGCTTTTACAGCTATCATTCCATAATCCACTCCTGCAGATGCTAACCATCTCACATCATTTTCATTATATTTTCCATGCTTGCCTGTGGCAATATTTAACAAAGTTCCACTTGAAAAGGCTACGATGGTATTTTCATCTTTAGCTCTATTGCTAATCATGGTATTATAAGCTACAACACCTACTCCACCAGGCATAAAACTTACTCTCATAGGGGTTGAAATGATTTTAGCATCCAGCATACCAATTTGTGCAAGTTTGCAGGTTAAATCAAAACCTCCTCCGGGTTGAGCTGGGGCTATACATTCTGGACGATTTGGCTCTTTGGCTAAAACCAATGAAGCACCAAGAGCTAAAAGAAAGCAAAAAAGTTTTAATTTCATAATACAATCCTTTCATTTTTAAGTTTGAAATATAGAAAACATTATATAATCTTTAATTTAGAAATTGTATTATTAAGACAAAAAAGACTTAAAATTTACAAAAGTGCAACTTTATTACACATGATTAATTCTTTTATACTTTTTGCAATAAATTGTATTTGAAAAATTATGAAGATAAGTGAATTAAATTTTAAAGCCAAGACTTTAGCGGAAAGCTTTCAAGGATAACTATGTATAGTTCAGGATATTGGTATTTTGATTTGAAACCAAGTATAACTTATGCTATGTTTAAGAATGCTAATTAAAAAAAAGTAAAATTTTTAGCCTTAAAAAGCGTTTGCAAAAAGAACGATGAGATTATAACAGCGATAGAAATACTAAAAACGAACTTAAATTTCCACCAAATATTTGATTGATTAAAGCCGTGTCTTTAATTTTTAGTTTTTCTGTAAAATACGCCTTTATGAGCAAGCTTATAAAGTCTTTGTTTTTCTTTTTAGCCAAGCTAGAGCTTTACCTTTAAGTTTTGGAGAAAGTTTTTTAAATACAAGTTTATGATAGTCATTTAGCCATTTTTTTTCACTTTCATCAAGCATTTTAAGCTCTATGCAAGTCTTTTCAAAAGGACAAAGCGTAAGTGTTTCATAGCTCATAAACTCACCAAATTCGTTTTTATACTCTTCTTTGATTACAGCTAAGTTCTCAAGCCTTACGCCGTGTTTATTTGCTTTGTAAATTCCTGGTTCTATGGAGTGAAAAACGCCTTTTAAAGCTATATTATGTGCGTTTATAGGAGCATACATTGAAAGCACAGCTGGTCCTTCATGCACATTTAAAAAATACCCCACTCCATGTCCGGTGCCGTGCATATAATCAAGATGATTTTGCCATAAATTCGATCTTGCTATACTATCAAGCAAAGGCAAGGCGATATTTTTTGGAAAAACAGCTCTACTCATAGCGATCAATGCCTTTAACACTAGGGTGTAGTCTTTCTTTTGCTCTCTTGAAATTCGATGTATTGGCACTACTCTTGTGATATCTGTAGTGCCGTTTTCATATTGAGCGCCTGAATCAATGAGTAAAAGTCCATTATCTTTGATCTTGCTAAAACTTTCTTTAGTTGCTCTGTAGTGGGGTAAAGCCCCATTTTCGTTAAAGCCAGCAATGACGCTAAAACTATTGCTTATAAATAAAGGATTTTTAGTTCTAAAGGCTGTAATTTGATCATTAATATCAAGTTCGCTAAGCTCTTGTTTTTGCTTTAAAGCCTTTTCTAGCCACGCAAAAAATTCACACAAAGCAACTCCATCGCTAATCATAGCATTTTTAATATTTTGAATTTCTTTATTATTTTTGTAAGTTTTAAGCAAAGTACTAGGATTTGTAGCTTTAATGAGCTTTAAGCCTTGTTTTTTAAGAGTTCTTGCTATGAAAACGCTTGTTTTAAGTGGATCTATGAGTATATGAGCTTTTGGAAGTGTTTTAATAGTGTTTGTTAGCTCCTCATACTCTTTAAGCTCAAAACCTTCCTTTAAAAGCCTTGCTTTAAGCTTCATATCAATGCTTTTTAAAGAGGCAAACAAAACTGCTTCTTTTTTACCTATACACAAAAAAGATAAAAAAACGGGATTGCATTCTATGTCTTTACCTCTTAAATTCGTGATATAAGCGATATCATCAAGGCTTGAGATGAGATGATAAGAAGCGTTTAATTCTTTCATTTTAGCTCTTATGCTAGCTAGCTTTTCACTCCTGTTCGCACTGATAAAAGCCTTTTTTTGCTCGTAAATTTCTTTTCTGGGCAAAGGGGGTTTTGGCACAAACAAAGGCTCGCTTAGGTCCTTAAAAACAAGCTTATTTTTTTGAGCTTTTAAACTTTTTTTAAGCTCCTTGCAAGCACTTACACTCAAGCTTTTTGAATCCACAGCTACGCAGGATTCTTTTAAATGCTTGCTTAGATAACTTATATAAGAATTTGTTAGGCTGAGCTTTTCAAGCCTTATGCCACTTCCCTCAAGTTCTTTTAAGGCTTGCAAATGATACCGCCCATCAGCGAAAAGCAAAGCCTCATTTTCAAGCACCACTAAAGTGCCAGCCGAACCTGTAAAACCACTGAAAAAAGCTCGCTGTTTAGAGCAAGCCGGCAGGTATTCATTAAAATGTATATCACTACTAAGCACCACAAAAGCTGAAATTTTTTCTTTTTTCATACTTGTTTGCAAGGCTTTGATTCGGGAGGCGTAAATATTCATTTTTCTTCCTTTTTAAGCATAGCATAAATCGGTTTTTTCACAATGAAAAGCACTAAGGCAATGATAAAAAGGGCTAAAGTGCATTGGAAAAATAGCGTTGGTAAATTTTCTATCTCATCGGCTCTTACGCCCCCGCCTATAAGTCCAGCGACTATATTTCCAAGTGCTGAAGTTACAAACCACAAGCCCATAATTTGATTTTGTATGATTTTAGGAGCGATTTTTGACATTATAGAAAGCCCTACTGGACTAAGGCAAAGCTCGCCCATAGTCAAAAACCAAATACTAATAACAATCCAAAGCATAGATACACTTTGTCCCCCATTTGCCAAAACAAGCTTGGACGCAAAGATCATCACGCCAAAGCCAAGTCCAGTGCCGATAACGCCTAGTGCAAATTTAGTAATAGAACTTAACTCAAAGCCTTTTTTGGCTAAAAATATCCAAAACGCACTCATCAAAGGAGCAAAGATAATGATAAAAAGGGGATTTAAAGCTTGAGACCAAGTAGCTGGAATTTCATAACCAAAGATAATCCTGTCTGTAAAATCTTGTGCAAAAAGATTAAAAGAGGTTGGTTGTTGTTCAAACGCACCCCAAAAAAACACGGCTGCTATGAAAAGCACAATTAAAACGATAAGATTCTTCTTTTCGCGTTTATCAAGCTTTAAAAAGATGAAAAGATACGCAAAATACACTAGTGTGCAAACTAAAATGATAAATATCATATTTTTAGAAAGGCTTACTGAATTGATACTTAAAAAACCATTCACACACAAGATAAAAAGTAAAGCAAAAATCGATACTACAGCGATAATAAAGCCTTTAGCAAGGCGTGAATTTGTACCTGTGCTCTTGTCCCATTCGGTATTTATAGGGTGTAATTTTTGAAATTCATAAAAGTCCGGAATAGTTTTAAAATAAAATATAATCAAAGCCACAAGCATACCAAGTCCACCTATACCAAAACCAAGATGATAGCCAAAATTTTGTTGTGCAGCCCCGCAAATTAAAGGAGCCATAAATCCACCGATATTTATCCCCATATAAAAGATAGTAAAACCAGAATCCCTTCTTGCGTCCTCTTTGGTATAAAGCATACCCACCATCACAGAAGAACAAGTCTTAAAAAGCCCTATGCCAGCGACGATAAAAGCAAGCCCTAAGAAAAATGAAGCATGCCAAAAAAAGGACAAGGCAATGAATAGATGTCCAAAAGCGATGATAACTGCTCCGTAAAATACAGCTTTCTTTTGCCCAAAAAGATTATCTGCTAGCCAGCCACCTGGTAAGGTTGCAAGATACAAGCAACCTCCAAATATACCCACAATCGCTGCTGCCTCGCTTCTATCTATACCAAGCCCACCCTCAAAAAGTGTAGCAGCCATAAAAAGCACGAGCAAAGGACGGATTCCATAAAATGAAAATCTCTCCCAAAGCTCAGTCGTAGAAAGAGAAAAAAGCGGTTTTGGATGTCCTAAAAAAGAAGTATTAATCTTATCTTTCATTATATATCCTTGTGTTGTTAAAGTTTTTTTATTATAGCAAATTTTAAAATCATTGTTATGGAAAAAACACTTTTTTAAAGCTTCAAATTCCAAATTTACCTTTTTTGAAAATAGAATTTTCTTTCATTGAGTGTTTTTCACTGAAAACGAGCACACAAAGCTTGCACAACTTTGTAAATTTTAGCTGTAGAGGCAAGATCAAGGCGTTCATCCACAGAATGAGGATTAAAGATATTTGGTCCTATAGAAGCACACTTTAAAGCTTGTTTTTTCTCAAGCACCCCACATTCAAGCCCAGCATGCACGGCTAAAATTTGAGCTGTTTTAAATTCCTTCTTAAGCTCTTCAAGCACAGCTTCAGTAAAATCGTTTTCCTCACCTTCCCAAGGAGCATAAAAATTTGACGAACTAATTTTAAACCCAAAGCTTTCAAAAAAAGTTTTGGTTTCAAACTCTAAGTTTCTTAGTCCCTCAAGCTTATTTGATCTTGCAAAAAGCTCGATTTGTATAGTATTTTCTTTCATTTTAAGCAAAGAAAGATTAATGCTTGTTTGCACTATGTTTAAATGCTTATCAAATGCTCTTACGCCTTGAGAAAAAGCATTTATGGTATAAAGCAAGTTTTGACTTTGTGCACAAGCTAAAAACTCAGCTTCACTTATAAATTTACACTTAATATGCTCGCTTTGCGAAGGTTCATTTTTAAAACAAACTAAGGCTTTAGCGTGTTTTGGTATAGAGTTTATCCTCTCTCCACCTTCAAATTCTACTATCACACCCTCATTTTTAAAGATAAAGGCTGCAAGTTCTTTGATCGAGCTTTTGACATTATTGATTATATCCATACCAGAATGTCCGCCTTTAAAGCCTACAGCTTCAAGCTCATAGAGTTTTCCTCTCATTTTTTCCCTAGTAAAGGGCAAAATAGCTTGTATATCCACACCTCCAGCACAGCCAATAACTACCTCATCGTCAATCTCATGATCTAAATTTAAAAGCTTGTTCGTGCAAAGCTTACCCTCAAAAGCATTTGCCCCCAAAAGCCCTACTTCTTCATCATTTGTTAGAAGGCATTCTAAATTTTTAAACTCACGCATAGCTGCTAAAATCATCGCCAAGCCTATGCCATTGTCTGCTCCAAGACTTGAGTTTTTAGCCTTTAAAAAGCCATCTTCCTCAAAAAGTTCTATCTTTGGAGCCACACCCATACAAACCATATCATAATGAGCTTGCAGACAAATTTTTGGCTCGCCTTTAATGCAATGGATATTGCCAGCCTTATCACTTGTTACCTTAAAACCAGCTTCTCTTGCAAATTGTTCTAAAAATTGCTTGAGTTTTATAGTATCAAAGCTACAATGCGGAATTTGGCTGATTTGTGTAAAATGTCCTAAAACTTCTTGCATAAATTTTCCTTATATTTTTAAATTCTCATCTAAAAGTGTAGCATAAAATTTTAATTTTATCTTAAATTTAAACAATACTTAACTTCCTTTACGCTATAATTTGTCTGCATTTTTTGAAAAAAGTGAGCGATGATGATTAAGAACACTATAACAGAAGCGTCTATTTATGAAGCTCAGGGGCTTAAAAATGAAGCTTTAGAAATTTATAAAAATATACTTAAAAATGATCCAAATAACCAAAATGCTATTGATGCAATTCGTCGCTTAAGTGGCTTGCGATCAAAGCATCCGGATTTAAATACGCAAATGTTGGATTTTTTCTTGAGAATGAAAAGTGAAGAAGAGATTAATGAATTTAAAAGGTGGTTGATAAAGATATGAATTTGCAAGATTTAGCTAAAAAAGCTATAGACGAAGTAAGCACACAAATCAGTCAAAAAGAGACTATAGAAAGCTCGCAAAAACAAGAACAAATCCCACAAGATGAGCCAAGTCTTACTGATAACAAAGAACCTGAAAGACAAGTAGATGAAAGCGATGTAATCGATCTTAATGCTTATGAAAAAGAAATTCTTGAACTTATAGAGAAAAAAAATACAAAAGATGAAGTGCTTGAGATCATTGCAAAAGATAAGCAAGAAGAGTATGCTGGGCTTTCTTTTAATGAAGAAATGTTTTTAAAAAATATAAGAGAACGCGTGTTAGTGCTTTTTGAGGGTTTAAGCAGCAGCGATGAAAAAGATTTACGTTCAAGGCTTGATTTAACCATAAATTTCTTAGAGTTTTTGCTTGCAAATATCGAAGATAAGCTTAAAAAATAAAACAAATTTAGATTTTATCAAAGAATATTTCAAGCCTTACACTAAAAGAGCGTATCTTGTGGGCGGAAGCGTGAGGGATATGCTCGTAGGATTTGAGCTTAATGACTTTGATATAGAATTTTATGATATAAGTCCAGAGCTTTTTGATGAGCTTTGCATAAAGCTTGGTGCAAGCGGAGTTGGAAAAAGTTTTTTTGTGTATAAATATAAGAATTTTGATCTTGCTTTAGCACGCACAGAAAATAAGATCGCTTACGGCCATAAGGGCTTTAAAATCCATATTTGCAACGATGAAAAAGTAGCTGCTAGACGTAGGGATTTTACTATCAATTCGATGATGATTAATATCTTTACGGAAGAGTTTTTAGACTTTTATCAGGGAAAAGAAGATTTAGAGCGAAAAATTTTGCGTTGTGTTGATGCAAAAAGCTTTGTGGAGGATAGTTTAAGAGTGCCTAGAGCAGTGCATTTTATCGCAAAATTTAAGCTTAGCATCGAACCAAAAAGCCTAGAACTTATGCAAAGTATGGATATAAGCGATCTTAGCCTTGAAAGGATCAATGCTGAGCTATATAAATTCTTTAAAGCGAGTGATTTAGTCTTTGGTTTTGAAGCTTTACAGAGCCTAAATTTAGAACAAAAGCTCCTTTTGCATGATACAAGCAAGAATGAAAAATTGCCACTTTTTAAACAAATTCTACGCAAAGCAAGAGAGTTTATCGCTGATGAAGCTTTGTTTTTATATGTATATCTTAATCTTTTTTGTATCGATAAAAAGGCTTTTTTTGAAAAAACAAAGCTCAAGAAAGAACTTTTGCAAAAGACAAAACAAGGCTTTTTTCAAGATGAAGTAAAAGACTTTGAATTACTTTATATGGCGTGCCAAATGCCACTTTGTCAGTGGCTTGGACTTTGGGATAAAACACGCATACAAAGAGCAAAAAAACTCAATGTTTATCATCAAGCTTTTAAATGCAAAATCAATGCAAAAGAACTTGAAAAACAAGGCTTTAAGGGCAAAGAACTTGGCAATAAAATTGAGCTTTTAAGACAAGAACAAATCAAAAATTATCTTCAAAATAAGGAAAAAAATGAAAAATTATATACTCAAAATTGCAACGCACGATGAAAAGGGTTTGATTTATAAAATCTCTGAAATCATTTTTAAACACCATATCAACATCATTAAAAACGATGAATTTGTAGGTGAGGGGCGTTTCTTTTTTAGGGCAAGTTTAGAAGGTGAGCTTGATGAAAATGCACTTTTAAACGCCTTAAAACAAACTCTTCCTCAAAATGCAAGCATTAAACTGAGCGAAAAAAGAAAGAAAAATATCATCATTTTAGCCACAAAAGAAGCCCATTGTCTGGGGGATTTGCTAATCCGTCATTATAGTGCTGCTTTGTTTGCTGATATTAAGGCTGTGATCTCAAATCATGATACCTTGCAAGAACTTGTAGAGAAATTCAATTTGCCTTATCACAGCATAAAAAGCGAGGATTTAAGTAGGCAAGAACATGAAAAAAAGGTGCTTGAGTGTTTAAAGCAATACGATTTTGATTATATAGTTTTAGCTAAATATATGAGAATTTTAAGTGCTGAGTTTGTGGCTCATTATGAAGGCAAGATCATTAACATTCATCATTCATTTTTGCCTGCATTTATCGGTGCAAATCCTTATAAACAAGCTTATGAGCGAGGAGTAAAGATCATCGGTGCAACCGCTCATTTTGTCAATAACAACCTTGATGAAGGACCTATCATCACTCAAGCTGTTTTGCCAGTAAGCCATCAACATAGCTGGCAAGAGATGAAAGAAGCTGGAGCAAATATAGAAAAAGATGTGCTTGCAAAGGCTTTAAATTTAGTTCTTGAGGATAGAATTTTTATCCATACAAACAAAACTATAGTTTTTTAAGCTCAAACAAAGTCAAGCGTAACGCTTTTGTATTAGAATGAAAGCTTGCTAAGTGGGCTTGATTACAGCGGTAAAGACTTTTATGCAAATGCTTTTGGCGGGTTTTAAGAGCTTGATGATACAAAGGGCTATTTGGGTGGTTTTAACTTGAACTTAAGTAGCTTTGATGAAAACTACCTTATCCGAAGACAAATTTCTTATGTAAGAGGCTCAAGCACACAGAATTTAAACACACAAAGTCTAAATTCAACACTCAAAAACTTAATGATGGCTTTACTTTAAGATATAGATTTAGCGAGCAATTATCAATAAAGCCTTTTGCCAGTTTGGAACATTATCTTATACACCAAGATAACTTTAAAGAAGAAGGTGAGCTTAGTATAGAATCAAAGCCTATATACACTATATTTTAAGTGAAGTTATAGGACATCTTGAGCTTGATAACTCAACCTTTATTTGCCAATAATTTATCAATCAGGTTTGAATTATTATGGTGGAAATTTAATGCTGAAATATGTATTTTGATTTGTAATTACTTTTTGTTTTTTAGATATATTCTTTGTTTATAGCATAAAACTTAAAATATATTTTTTAAGACTTCCTCTTTTTGCTTTTTTTAAAATTTATATTAAAATAAATTTTGATTTTTGTTTTTAATTAACGCAGCTTTAAGTTAAAAAAAATATAAGATTTATCTTTTTTAAATTTAGAGAATGGTTATTATGAAAAATATTTTTTATTAAGCTTTTTAGCTTTAGCTTTTATGGCATGTTCTATCTATAAAGTCGCAAATGCTAATGAAAATAAACTCTCACATTGAAATTTTAAGCAAATATAAAAGCTTGATAAGCTAAAATTAAACTTTTACTTTACTTTAAGGAGAAAAAATGGACGCAAATGCGGTGCTTTTATCAATCAAAGATAAAATTCCAGATTCTAGTCTTGCTATCGTGCAAGATAAGCTCAAAGCAGCAAGTGAGGATAAGTTAAACACCTTAGTGGTGCTTCCTTTGAAAAATGTAATCATTGGGCTTGTGCTTGGGATTTTGTTTGGTGGTTTTGGCGTGGATCGCTTTTATAAAGGCGACATAGGACTTGGTATAGCAAAGCTTGCTTTGTTGATACTTGGCTATGCAACGGTAATATTTTATGTAGGGATTGTGTTTTTAATTATTGTATGGGTGTGGGTAATCGTTGATCTTTTCCTTGTATGGAAAGGCATCAAACAAGATAATCTAAACAAAACTCTAGCTGTTTTATAAACTAAAAAAGAGGTTTGTTTATCAAGCCTTAAGCCTTGTTTTAACACCTTTTATACTCAAATCAGCTTTCGCATTTTCAAGATAAAATACCTTAAAATTTGGCTCATCAACACTTTCAAATCTTGTCTTTTTACACTTTATAAACTCAGCCTTTATAGCCTTATCTTCATCAAATTTCACTTCGCCAAACACCCTAATCCAAGAAAAATCCACCCCGCACACACAAATACATACATTAGGATTGACTAAAAACTCTTCATACATAGCCTTGTCCTTGTTCATACAAAAATAAATTCTATTCTCAATCAAGCTTGCACTACCTATAGGACGAGAAATGGGTTTGTTTTCAATACTTGTGCTAAGAATTTGTATGGAATTTTGTTCTAAAAAAGCAAAAATTTTGTGTATATCACTCATCAATTTTTCCTTAAATATTTATGAAATTTAAAAATAGCCCTCATTATAGCAGAATTTAAAAAAGTTTTAATAGAATTTGTGCCCTAGCAAATCTCATACAAAAATAAACAAAATTTGCTATACTATAAGCTTTTAAAAAGGCTTTATTATGTTTCATATCGTGCTTGTCAATCCAAGAATTCCTCAAAATACCGGCAGTATAGGCAGAATGTGCTTTAATGCAGGCTTTCATTTACATATCATCAAACCTTGTGTATTTAGCCTTGATGAAAAGGCTTTAAAAAGGGCTGGGCTTGATTATTGGGGAAAGCTTGAACCTATTATCTGGGAGAGTTTAGAGGATTTTTTAAAGGCAAATTTAGCTCATAAAGAAAGATTTTTCTTCGCTACAACAAAAAGTAAAAAGTCTTATTTTGAAGCTTGTTTTAAAGAGGGTGATTTTTTGTTTTTTGGCAGTGAAAGCTTTGGCTTACCAAAAGAACTTATGCAAATAAATGCAAAAAATATGATCACCATACCCATGAAAAACTATGGCAGAAGCTTAAATTTAGCTACAAGTGCTGGCATTATCGCTTATGAGGCTTTAAGGCAAAATTTTGCTGATTTTACACATTAAAAGCAAAAGAATTTTTTAAAGTTTTATCTTAAAGTCTTTGTAACAAAGCTTATGTTAAAATGAAATTTTTAAGGAGAAAAAATGCCAAATTTAGCTGATTTTATAGGTTCACAGATTGTTCCAAAAACTGATCTTGTAATGATATTTTGTCTTATAGTCTGTGGATTTTATTATAGTTTTAAACTTTCTTTTGTGCAGTTTAGAATGTTACCTTTTGTCTTTAAAATCCTCACAGAAAGACAAGATAAAAACCAAAAAAGTAAAGATCATATTTCGCCTTTTGCAGCCTTGATGATCTCAACTGCTTCAAGGGTAGGTATAGGAAACATAGCAGGTATAGCTACAGCCATTACTTTAGGAGGTGCTGGAAGCCTATTTTGGATGTGGGCTATGGCGTTTTTTGGCGGAGCTTCTGCTTTTGCTGAAAGCACCCTGGCTCAAGTGTATAAAAGCAAAGATGGACAAGGCTTTAAAGGAGGACCAGCTTATTATATACAAAAAGCTCTTGGTATAAAATGGCTTGCAAACTCTTTTGCGATCATCTTAGTGCTTACTTATGCTTTTGGTTTTAATGCCTTGCAAAGTTATACTATGACTTCGGCTTTTGAGGTGTATTATAAAAACATAGCTGAAGCTGGAGTGAGCTTTGCAGACTCAAATTTTCCTCTTATCATAGGAGCGATTTTAGCACTTTTTGTGGCTTGGCTTTTCTTTTCTCATCATAGTCTTATTGGCAAGGTAAGTTCTATCATCGTGCCTATTATGGCTTTTGTTTATATCACCCTTGCTTTTGTGGCTATTGTGATGAATTATGAGTTTATCCCTAATGTTTTAAAGCTGATTTTTAAAAGTGCTTTTGACTTTGAGGCTATTTTTGGTGGTTTTGCAGGTTCAGCTCTTGTTGTAGGCATCAAAAGAGGTTTATTTTCAAATGAAGCAGGTATGGGCTCTGCACCAAATGCAGCTGCGGCTGCGGTTACAAGTCACCCAGCAAAACAAGGCATAGTGCAATCTTTTGCTGTTTTAATCGATGTGACTATCTGCACAGCTACGGGCTTTTTAGTGCTATTTTCAACAGCGTATTTTCAAAATTTTGATGCTAATGGTCAGCCTATCTTAAAAGCTCTTCCTTTGGTGCAAGAGGCGATGAAGAGTTATTATGGAGGCATTGGACTTCATTTTGTTTCTTTTTCTGTAGTGCTTTTTGCTATAACTTCTTTGATAGGCAATTATTATTATGCTCAGGCAAATATAAAATTTCTTACTAATTCAAAACAAGTGATGATGATTTTTAGAATTTGTGCTGTAGCTATTGTTTTTATCGGTGCTCAACTTACTTTAGAGCTTGCTTGGAATTTTGCAGACTTAACTATGGCTTTTATGGCAACGACAAATATCATTTCTATCTTGCTTTTAGGTGGCATAGTCAAAAAAGTCATGCAAGACTTTTCAACCCAAAAGGCTATGGGCATAGATCCAAAATTTAGTGCAACAAAACTTGGCATTAAAAATGCTGAATGCTGGTGAGGTGGAAGTAAAAATGGGAATTTTTAAGGCTTTAATCTTTTTGCTTTTTATCACATTTATTGCTATCTTAGTCATAGGTTTTAACCGCCAAATGATGCAAAGAAATGAAGAGCGAGAACAAAGATACAAAAAACTTAAGGAGAAAAAAGAAAAATGAAAAGTGTTTTAGTGCCTATAGCAAAAGGTTTTGAAGAAATCGAGCTTGTAAGTATAGTAGATATTTTAAGAAGGGCTAATATAAAGGTATGTTTAGCAAGCTTAAATGATGAAAAACTCGTGCTTGGAGCTCATAATATCAGCATTGAGGCTGAAGCAAAGTTAAAAGAACTTGATTTTTTAGAATTTGATGCTATAGCCTTAGCTGGTGGGCTTGATGGTATGCTTAATCTTAAAGCAGATACACACTTGCTTAAAGGCATACAAGCTATGTATGAAGCAAATAAGCTTGTCAGTGCCATTTGTGCTTCACCGGTAGTTTTGGCAAGTGCTGGGGTATTAAAGGGTAATTTTACTTGCTATATAGGCTTTGAAAAGGACATAAATGCAAGGTATCAAAAAAAGGCTGTAGTGCTTGATAAAAATATCATCACTGCAGCAGGACCAGCCTATGCTAGCAAATTTGCACTTGAGCTTGTAAGGTATTTGTGTGGCGAAGCAAGTTACAAAAGTGTGAGCGAAGGGCTTTTATTGAATTTATTTTAACTATCTTTCTTTGAATAATTTTAACAAGCCTTGTGAATTGACTTTGCGAGGTTTTGTTTTAAAAAATTCTTTATTTCTAATAATTTCTTTTTTAAATTTTGAAAACAAATCTTATTTTTTCCTTTCTTATTTTTTCCTTTAATTTTTATTTCATTTAAGCTACAAGCAAGCTCTTTTTTACTTTTTTTTCAGTGCAAATTCTATATAATCAAGTTAAAAATTTAAGGATAAAAGATGAGTCAATTTACCCACCTACACTTACATACTGAATACTCTTTGCTAGACGGAGCAAATAAACTTAAAGAACTTGCAAAAACTCTCAAAACTCAAGGTGCGACAAGTGTGGCGATGACTGATCATGGCAATATGTTTGGAGCGATTGATTTTTATCAAACGATGAAAAAAGAGGGCTTAAAACCTATCATTGGACTTGAAGCGTATATACACAATGGCGAGGAGTTAAATGATAAAAGCACCAGACAACGTTTTCACCTTTGTTTGTATGCTAAAAACAAGATAGGATATCAAAATTTAATGTATTTAAGCTCTCAAAGCTATATCAAGGGACTGTATTATTATCCACGTATTAACAAAAAAATTCTTAAAGAACATAGCGAGGGTTTGATTTGCTCTTCAGCTTGCTTGCAAGGTGAAGTGAATTGGCACCTAAACACCCAAGGTGAAAAAAATCAAAAATTTGGAGCTAAAGGTTATGAGACTGCCAAAGAAGTTGCTTTATGGTATAAAGAGGTTTTTAAAGATGATTTTTATCTTGAACTTATGCGTCATGGTATAGTCGATCAGCTTTTTATCGATGAACAAATTTTAAGACTCGCTAAAGAGCTTGATATTAAAGTTATCGCAACGAATGATACGCATTATACTTTTAAAGACAGGGCTGCAGCACATGAGGCTTTGATGTGCATAAATATGGGCGTAAAGCTCAATGATCCGGATCGTTTAAGACACAGCGTGCATGAGTTTTATGTGAAATCAAGTGAACAAATGAACGAACTTTTTGCAGACTTGCCCGATGCCATTGCAAACACTCAAGAAATTGCTGATAAATGCAATCTTGAGCTCAACTTTGGTAACCCAACTCCGCCAAATTTTAAATTCACAAGAGAATACGCTAAAGAACACAGCTTAAACCTACCAGAACCAGAACTTGAGTTTAGTTTTCAAAACGATGAGCTTGTTTTTGAACATTTATGCAAAATCGGACTTGAGCAAAGGCTTAAATTTATCGATGAAAGCAAGCACGAACAGTATAAAAATCGTTTATCTATGGAAGTTGAAGTGATTAAAAATATGAAATTTTCTGGCTATATGCTTATAGTGCATGACTTTATCGCTGTAGCAAAAAGCAAGGGCATACCAGTTGGACCTGGTAGAGGTTCTGCAGCTGGTAGTTTAGTATCTTATGCTTTAAAGATAACCGATCTTGATCCCTTGCCTTACAATCTACTTTTTGAACGTTTTTTAAATCCAGAACGCGTTTCTATGCCTGATATTGATGTGGATTTTTGTCAAGATAGACGCGATGAGGTGATTGATTATGTGATTGACAAATACGGCTTTGATAAAGTTGCTCAAGTCATCACTTTTGGTAAAATGCTTGCAAAAGGCGTGATCCGTGATGTAGCTCGTGTGCTTGATATCAGCATACAAGATGGAGATGAACTTGCTAAGCTTGTGCCTGAAGAACTTAAAATTACACTTGAAGATGCTTACGCAAAAGAACCAAAAATCAAAGAATTTTTAGACAGCCACATTAAAGGTAAAGAATGGTGGGAATTTGCCCTTGCACTTGAAGGACTAAATCGCCATGCTGGCGTGCATGCAGCTGGACTTGTAATCTCAAATGAAAGTCTATGGAAAAAAACGCCTTTATTTCGCCCGAGTAAAAATGATGAGAAGCACCTTGTAACGCAATATTCAAAGGACTTTTTAGAAGATGTTGATTTGATCAAATTTGACTTCTTGGGCTTAAAAACTCTAACCGTTATTGATAATGCCGTAAAGCTCATCAAACAGCGATTTAACAAAGATATCATCTGGGAAAAGATAGATTTAAATGATAAAAAAACTTATGAAACTATACAAAGTGGAAATACACTTGGCATTTTTCAAATCGAATCAGGCGGTATGCAAGCTTTAAATTCAAGGCTTAGACCGGATTGTTTTGAAGACTTAATAGCTGTTTTAGCTTTGTATCGCCCTGGACCTTTAGAAAGTGGCATGGTTGATGATTATATTGATATAAAACATGGCAGAAAAAAGGCTATGTATGCTTTTGAAGACTTAAAACCTATACTTGAAGACACTTATGGTGTTATAGTCTATCAAGAACAAGTTATGCAAATCGTGCAAAAAATCGGTGGCTTTAGTTTAGGTGGTGCTGATAATGTGCGTCGTGCTATGGGTAAGAAAAAGAAAGAAATACTTGATGGCTTAAAGGCTGAGTATTTAGAAGGAGCAAAAAAGCAAGGCTATGACACACAAAAAGCTGATGAACTCTTTGAGCTTATCTTAAAATTCGCAGAATACGGTTTTAACAAGTCTCACTCTGCTGCTTATGCACTCATCGCCTTTCAAACAGCTTATCTTAAGACTTATTATCCAAGTGAATTTATGGCTGCGTTACTCACTAGTGAGCAAAACAAGGTTGAAAAAGTCGCTCAATACATAGAAGAAATGAAAAGAATGAATATCAAGCTTTTACCACCTAGTATCAACAAAGCTCAAGGTGAATTTAAAGCTATTAAGCTTGAAGATGGCAGCGAGGCTATAGTATATGGGCTAGGAGCGATCAAATCAGTTGGCACGCCAGCGGTTACAAACTTAATGAATGCACGTCCAAAAGAAGGCTTTAAAGATATAGATGAGTTTATGAGTAAAATCGATCCAACTAAAGTTAATAAACGCACCATGGAAAGCCTTATAAAAGTCGGTGCTTTTGATGAATATGGCTTTACACGTAGGTGTTTGATCGAAAATTTACCTAACCTGTGTGAAAACTCAAGAAAGATAGCTGAAATCAAGAGAAATTCAGCTTCATCTCTGTTTGGCGTTGATGAAGTAGCTGATAATATCAAGATTAATTTAAAAAATATAAGCGAATACGATCTCAAAGAAAAGCTAGATTTTGAAAAAGATATCTTAGGTATTTATGTTTCAGCACATCCGCTTGATGAATTTAGCGATCAAATCGCTGAACTTGAGTATTATAAAAGTCTTGATTTTGAAGAGCTTAAGGGCAATGGGCAAATTTTGTGCGTTGGACGCATAGAGGATTTTAAGGCAATGATGAGTAAAAACGGCAAACGATATGCCAAAATGCAAATTTTAGATTTTTACTCAAGCTTTGATGTGGTTGTTTTTGAAAAAAATATAGCTGAACTTGAAGAAATTTTTAAAGATGAAAAAAGAAGAGTAAAAGCTTATGCTTTTGTCATTAATTACAAAAAAGATGAAAGTGAATCAAACTTTATGATTAGCGAAGTTTTAGAGCTTGAGGACGCAAAAAAAAGAGAAATAAAAACTAAGGTTAGCTTTAGAAATAAACACAAAGAAAAAGAATTTACCCAATCCCCAATAGAGTTTGAAAATATGGTGCTAGAGCTTGATCTAAGCAAGCTCAATAAGGACATAATATATGAGATACACGAACTTGTAAGAAAGGCTCACGATCCAAGCAATGCCCAGCACAAAAAACTTGTCTTAAAAGTAAGATATGTCGGCTCTTGCTTGCTTTATAACACAGGCTTTGTTGTTTCAAATCAACTTGAAGAACAAATCAAGCAAAAATGTGTTTAATCATACAAATTGCACACCATTTTTCTTTGATTGAGTTTCTTAAAGCGATATGCTATTTTGCTAAACTCACAAAGTATTATAAAGCCTTGTTATTACCAATTTTTATAAAAAGCAAAGATATCTCAAGTTTGAAAATTATATCGTCAAACTCAATTTTCTTTAAAAAGCTTAGATGCAAACCTGCTTGCCCTACTTCGATCACTATGTTTTGTGATACTTTTATAAATTCTACTCATATATGCTTCTAGCACTTCTTGAGAATTCATACTTTTTTCAGTATGTGGCTTTTTGACATATTCTCCGCTACTTTCAAGTTCATACGCAAGCTCGTTATCACTAAGCTGAAGCCTTAAAAGCTCGGCTAATTTTGCCTTTAAAGTTTCATCAAATATAGGCGTCATCAGTTCTAGTCTTCGTTCTAAATTTCTTGGCATAAAATCTGCGCTTGAGATAAAATAACTCGGATTTGAATGTTTAAAATAAAAAATTCTCGCATGCTCTAAATACTTGCCAATGATACTTTTTACACAGATATTTTGGCTGTATTCTTCCTTAGGTCTAAGGCAGCTTATACCTCTGATGATGAGATCGATTTTTACTCCAACCTTTGAAGCTTCATATAAAGCCTTGATAATATCACTATCCACAAGTGAATTCATCTTTGCGATGATCACACCCTCTTTGCCTTTAGCGATCTCAACACCTATCATTTCAAGCACTTTTTCTTTGATTTGATTTGGACTCATTGCTAAGGTTTCTAAGCGACGATTTTTCGAAAAACCAGAAAGTATGTGAAAAAAAGTTGTGCTATCTTTAGCAATTTCTGCCCTACTTGTAAAATAGCTCACATCAGTGTAAATTCGAGCTGTGCTAGCATTATAATTACCTGTGCTTAGATGAATATAAAACTTAAGCTTCTCACCCTCTTGTCTTATCACTTGACAAATCTTTGCATGCACTTTAAAGCCAGCTATGCCGTAAATCACATGAGCTCCAGCATCTTCTAAGGCTCTTGCCCAATGCAAGTTATTCTCCTCATCAAATCTTGCCTTAAGCTCCACCATAACAGTAACCTGCTTGCCTTCATTTGCGGCATCAATGAGTGCTTGAACTATATTTGAGTTTTTCTCTACCCTATATAAAGTCATGCGTATAGAGATCACCTTAGGATCAGTGCTTGCTTCTTTGATGAGTCGAAACACCGGATCAAAGCTCTCATAAGGATGAAAAAGTAAAATATCTTCTTTGTCTATGCATTCAAACACAGACATATTTTCACTAAATGGTAGCAAAACTTTTGGCGTGTAAGAAGGCAAAAGCAAATGCGTAAAAGCTTTATTGCCGATGATTTGCCAAAGAGGAGGAAGGTTTAAAAGTATCTCGTATTCATACACATCTTTATGAAAAATTTTCATATGTGTATTTAAGAAATTTATGATTTGCTCATCAGCATTTTTTTGAATTTGAAGGCGAACAAAAGCTCCCTTTCTACGAAGCTTTAGCCTTCTTTCAAGTATCATCATAAAATCATCTGCTTCTTCTTCTTCTATACTAATATCAGCATTTCTTGTTACCCTAAAAGCTGCTGAAGCTAAGAGTTTATAGCCCGGGAAAATCTCCTCTGCGTGGCGATGAACTATGCTTTCTATAGGCACATAAACA
Organism: Campylobacter sp. MIT 97-5078; assembly: GCF_006864455.1. Classification (GTDB taxonomy): domain Bacteria; phylum Campylobacterota; class Campylobacteria; order Campylobacterales; family Campylobacteraceae; genus Campylobacter_D. The sequence continues at coordinate 108,319 of NZ_QHLK01000005.1, read as the reverse complement.
TTCATGCTTACCGCATAAAAACGTGGCAAAAGTCTTGGTATGCGAATCATTCCAAATTTAATCAATTCAGGCTGCAAAGCATCGCAAAGCTTTACAGCCAAAGAAAAAGAAAGGTTGTTTAGATGTGGAAAAGGATGCGTCGCATCAACAGCAATTGGCACGATCACTGGAAAGATATTTGAGAAAAAAAACTCATCACATTTTTCTTTAAGCTCGTGATCAAGCTCCTCATAAGGCTTGATAAATAAATTTTCTTTTTCAAGCTCGCTTCTAATCTGCATAAAATACTTTTCAAGCAAGGATTTTTCTTCGTGAAGGTATTTACGAATTTCTTTAAGCTGCATTAAAGGCGTCATTTCATCAGCCCCACTCAAACTTACTCCAGCGGCAAAAAGTTGCTTGAGTCCAGCTACACGTATCATATAAAATTCATCTAAATTCGTGCAATAAATAGCTATAAATTTGAGTTTTTCAAACAAAGGTATATCACGCGAGCACTGATCTAAAACGCGGGTGTTAAATCTCAACCAAGAAAGCTCTCTATTTAAAAACATTTTTGGGTCATTATGCATCTTCTAGCCTTTGAAAAGAAAATTGCTATATTTTAGCATATTTTTTCTCTCTTGGATAAAAAATAAAAAATTACAAATTCTTACTTTTTTTAAAAAACTCTATTTTTATTGATTTTTTAATGGGTTGCAAAATAAATTCTACTTGTAATAACAGCAAAAAAGGCTTATTCTAAGCTTAAAGATTGATTTGATCGAAATAGTAATAGTTTAAGTAAAAAATCAAAACAAGCCTTTTATTTTTATCAAAATTTAAATTCTAATGCTCAAATTCCTCTAATTCCTTTGCTGTGCCAAGCAAAATGACGCTATCTCCGGCATCAACTAGGGTGGTAAGAAGTTCTGGCAAAAGCTCCCAATCATTTGAGCCTTTCTTTTTGTATCCTATCAAACGCATATTTTGAGCGATTTGTTGCAAACTGCGTCCCACTAGACTATCATTGATGATGATTTTCACAGCACGGATAGTGTTTGCTGAAATATCAATCACCTCAAATTCAGTATGCAACAAAAATTCCTTAGCAAGCCTGATTGCACTTTCTTTTTCTGGATAAATCACCTTTGAAGAACCGAGTTTTGAAAGAATTTGTCCGTGTATTAAAGAAGTTGCTTTTGTAATCACGGTTTCAACGCCAATGTCTTTTAACGCCATTAAAGTAAGTATGCTCTTCTCGACATTTTCACCTATGCTAACGATGACAATATCGATATTGTGAAAGCCAGCTTCTTTAAGAGCAACAACATTAGTTGAATCAAGTATATACGCATAACTCACCTTGTCTTGTAGCTCTTTAAGGCTGTTTTCATCTCGATCAGCGACAATCACGCTTTGTCCGCCATTAATCAGTTCATTTGCGATCACCGAACCAAATTTACCAAGCCCTATAATCCCATAAATTTTTCCATTTTTCATAGATAAATTTTCCCTTCTGGATATTTAATATATTTTTCCTTATCTTTTGTAAAAATTGCCACTAAAAAGGCAAAAATACCAATCCTTCCGCTTATCATCATCACTATAATAATAAGTTTTGCGCTATCGCCAAAAAGCGCACTTAAAGAAAGCGTGCCTCCATCACCAACAGATACACCAACGGTTGCAAAAGCCGAACTTGTCTCAAAAAGCAGATAAATAAAACGCACCTCACCCTCAAGCAAACTTAAGAGCAAAACACAAATTACTATATAAGCAGCCGATCCAACAGCGATAACAAAAGCTCTTTTAACCACTTCATCTGGAATTTCATAATGAAAAACCCGCACGCGTCCGTTTTTAATCACCCAATAAGTATAAATGATCAAAACTGCAAAAGTTGTTACCTTTATACCGCCTGAAGTTCCACCCGGTCCCCCACCGATGATCATAAACAAAGAACCAAAAAACAAACTCGCATCTTTAAAAGTGCTCAAATCAAGCGTATTAAAACCAGAAGTTCGGTAATTTACTGCTGTAAAATAAGAACTTAAAAGTTTATCAAAAAAAGAAAGCGCACCAAGACTCTTAATATTTGCATACTCAAAACAAAATACAGCCAAAGTTGCGCTTAAAATCAGCACAAGTGTGCTAATAAGCACTATCTTAGTATGCACACTCAAACTTGAAAGACGTTTTCTTTGAAACAAATATAACTCTAAAAGCACAAAATACCCTATGCCGCCAATGATGACAAGACTAGTAATGACAAAATTGATCCAAAAATCACCCCTATATGCTACCAAACCTGTTTCAAAAATAGAAAAACCAGCATTATTAAATGCTGAAATTGAGTGAAAAAAACCAAACCAAAGAGCCTGATTTATAGGCATATCAAGGGCAAAACGTAAAAAAAGTAAAATTCCTCCAATGAATTCTGCTATAAAAACAAAAAACAAAATTTTTCGTAAAAAATCCACAACTCCTTCCATATGAGGATAGAGTAAGGATTCTTTAAGCATATTTCTTTCATGAAAACCGATTTTTTTACGTATTAATACATAAAAAAATACCCCAAGCCCCATATAACCAAGCCCACCAATTTGTATTAAAAATAAAATAATAATTTGTCCGCTCAAATTAAAATCAAGAGCGATATTTTTCACAATAAGCCCGGTCATAGAAATAGCTGAAACAGAGGTAAAAAGGGCATCAATAAAGCTAAGCTTTTCTTTAGCTACACCTCCAATACTTAGCAAAAAAGCACCCAAAAAAGCAATGATAATATAACCAAAAAACAAAAATCTCACAGTTTTTCTATCAAAATGCGTTTGCTTCAAAACAACTCCAAATATAAATTTGTATCAAAAAGTTTGTATTGTAGCACAAAAAACTTAAATTTAAGGATAAAATCAAGCTTTTGAATTTTAGCTTTATCTAAGCAAAAAAAAGCTATAATTTCAACTTCTATTTTAAATCGTGGTTGGATAGCTCAGTCGGTAGAGCAGCAGACTGAAAATCTGCGTGTCGGCAGTTCGATTCTGCCTCTAACCACCATTTATATATAAATTCACTGCAAACCAATACAAATCAAGCAAAACTTTAAATTACTGAAACTCCTATAAAATAAAACTTTAAAAGCATTTAAAGCTTATATAAAGTATAACTTGGATAAAATCCCAAGCAAAGAAAAAATTACTAACTTTTCTACTAACTTTTGAAGTTAGTTTTATAAAAGTTAGTAGAAATCTTTACTAAATAACTATTTTATATATATTTGAAAGGTATTGATTGCTAAGTGATAAAGAGATAAAGGCTTTAGAGCCAAAGCTTGATAAAAAATATTTAGTGGCTGATTTTGAAAAGTTATTTGTTCTTGTATATCCAAGTGGCAAAAAATCTTTTGTATTTGATTACAAAGACCCAAAAACAAGAAAACTTAAACGCATAACATTAGGAATATACCCTAAAATGTCTTTAAAGGAAGCAAGAGAGGAAAGAACAAAAATTCAATATAATCTGCTTACTCACAATTCTATCAATGAAAAATCTTCTATAAAAGAAAATTTCAAAGAACTTTGTGAAAAATACTTTATCCAAAAAAACGATGTTTTGCCAAAAACCTTGCAAACTCTTAAATCTAGGATTTATATCCATTGCAAAGATATATTAGATTATCAACTTAATCAAATCAATAAAAACGAAATTTTAGATATTTTTGAAAAGCTAAAAATTGCTAAAAAAGCTTCTGTTGCAAAAAAATTATTCAATGATTTAAATAATATCTTTATCTATGCTATAAATAAAGATTTAATAGAAAATAATCCTATGTCTAGTATCATCAAGAAAAATATTATATATAAAGCTCCTGTAAGGCATCTTGCAACTATTGTGGAAATGAACAGGGTAAGACAACTTATAGGGGATATTTTAGATACTGAAGCGAATATAAGCACTAAGGTTTCTACTTTACTTTCTTTATTTACCGCTCAAAGAAGTTTTAGTATAAGAAGTGCAACTTGGAGCGATATAGATTTGGATAAGGGCATTTGGGAAATACCTGCTGAAAAGATGAAAATGAAGAAAAAACACTTGGTCCATCTTAGCCCTCCTTGTCTTAAAATACTGAAATGGTATAGACAAGTAAGTTTCAATGACAAGCTTTTTGCTTCTTTGCATAATAAAAATGAAATTATGAGTGATAATACCATTCGTATGATGTTTAGGCGTATGGGGTACAGTAATGAAGATTTTACACCTCACGGTTTTCGTTCTATGTTTAGCACGCTTTGTCACGAACATAGAAATGAACATAATTTAAGCAGCGATATTATAGAGCTTTGTCTTGCTCATACTGATAAAAATTCGGTAAGATCAAGTTATAATTTCGCTTCAAATTTGGAAGAAAGAAAAAAACTCTTTGAATGGTGGGGAGAGTTTTTATGCAAGCTTGAACCTAGACTTAGAGATTTTAAGCTTGATTTCGTTTAATTTTTTCTTTAAAAAACCTTTAAAAAAGACTTTTGAAAGAAAAATAAGGGCTAGAGCAAGAAAGCCTAAAAGGGCTTATCTTCCCTATTGTAGTGTATCTCTTAGTTATTGTAGATAGCACACTCATCAGATAATTTATCCATTATAGGCTTAAATGTAAAATCTTAGGAAATGCTCCTACTAGAAGTATATCACTATACTTAGCATCTTTAATTGGAATTAATTTTTTAGGGTTTTTATCAAAATTTGCTACAAACACTTCATTTTTTTTCAATTCCATTTGAAATAATTGACTGAATTACCAAATGAGTAGGCTCATCTCGAACTGTCCATCGATGATTATCTAATGAATAAAACAATTTGAGTAATTTATCGTTAGGATTAGATGTATCCATAATAAACTCTCCTATAGAATAAGTTTTAAATCTTATAATTTTGATGTTTTTATCAGGAATAAGTCCATCTTTAGGTATAGGAGAATAAAATATCTCATCTACAACTTTCTTAAACCATTTTGTGTTTTTAGATAAATACTCATATATTTCTTTATGCTCTTTAATTAACAACATAATCATTTCCTTTCATATTGTTAAACTGATAAACCTGCTTGTTCAAGCACAGCCTTAAGGATAGGAGAAAATTTAGAACTATCTAAAGCGATAATTTCATCTACCAATTCAGGATCAATCTTAATATCGTAGCCAGATTCATCAGAACAAATACTAAAATCCGCATCTACACTTAAATGCAAAAGTTCATCTTCAGCAATTGTTACTGCCCTTAGATTTACTTCGTGAACAGGATCGATAGATTCTCCATCTTTTAGCTCTACATAATTTAGACAAATTAGCTCTGTGATAAGTTCATCTAAATCAAAGCCATACAAATCGCACAACTTCAAAGCTACTTCAACAGATGAGCGAGAACCAAAAAATGTTTCTCCTAAACGAGTATAATAAGCATCTATTCTTTTTTGCATCATATTTTTCCTTTCGTGTAAAGATGAAGCTACGTAGCTTCATCAAATGTTAGGGTATTTAGCTTTTTAGCACACAATAAATCATTTAAGTCTATCCCATCTACACAGTCCCACCTTGCAGTGAGATTAGGTATTCTAAGTAAATTTAAATGTTCTCTTAGTGCCTTTTCGCCATTAATACCAGCCTCATCTTTGTCAAAACTTATTACTATTCTACTCTTACCTTTTAATAAGGTTAAAAACTCTTCTTTATAAGCAAATACGCCATTAAAAGCGATAAAGCATACATCATCTGAGTTTTCATAATATTGCCTTAAAGAAAGCAAGTCGATGTGTCCCTCGCAAATCCATATCCACTTAGACATTCTCAAACTTTCATTTTCTAAGCCAAAAGGCATAGGATAGACTATATCAGAGCAAGAAATATTAACTTCTTTAGCTCCTTTATAAGAGCTATCTATACTTCTAAAAGAAAAGCCTGCAACCATATTTGAATATAAATCAAAATTTGGCACAACAGCTATATTAAAAGCATAATTAAAAGTATTCCTTATCTTTGAGAAAAGCTTAAAGCGGATTAAATCTTCTAAAGGAAAGCGTTCTAGCAAGTATTTTTCTAAGGTTTTGACATCATTGTAACTTAAAAAGCCTATTTTATCGACCAAGTGAAGTTTGGTAATACCTCGTTTAAGGTAATAGCTTTCTTTTGGTTTTTGATTGGTTTTAAGTGAAAACCTATATAAAGAAGTATAAATAAGTTTTAGCTTTTGAGCCTCACTCATTCTAGGATAAAGACTAAGATAAGCATCTAAAACTTTAATGTCCGCATACTCTTTATTTTCATCAAAAATCATATAGACTTTTTCTTTTGTAATTTTTGGTGTAAAAGCTACTTTAACCTGCTTGACAATATTATTATCAAGAGTTGGTATGTTAAAGTGCGAATGTAAAAACTCAGCAGCTTGTTTAAAATCCCCATTGAAAAACGCCTTAGTAATATTTATAGGTGTGCCTGAAATACCGCACGCAAAGCAAGAGCAAGAATTTGTCCTTTCATAGACTGCCATAGAGGCATTCCTATCATTATCTTTATGCAAAGCCACATTAAAGCAATGAAAATTCCTACCATTTCTAGCAGGAACTGCTCCAAGAGCTTCTAAAACATCTTTTATGGGTATACGAGCTAAAGTTTCCAAATCATATTTCATTTAGAGTCCTTTAAAATATGTGTTATAATCAACCAATTTGGCATTTTTAAAGAAAAAATGTGCCCAAGCTGGTAGTTTGCTAAATCTTTCTTTATAATCCTTTGTAAGCGTCTCATACCAATCCTTATCAAGTAAAAAAGAAATTGCTCTGTTTGTCCCTCATCAATATAGTCCATCTTGTAGCCAAGATAGCCTACATTACAAACCTTATCAAGCTCTAAAGCTACAGATTCAATAAAATCTTCGTCTTTAAGCTTATCAAGAATAATCTGCATAAGATTTACTTCTGCTAAACTCTCATAAACTCGAGCAATAAGTGCTTCATTGATAAGATTGTAAAGATGATTTGGGCAATCTTTTAATTCCAAGTCCATTCTGTCGTTATAAACAACATAAAGAGTTTTTATCGCTCTTTGAACTTCTTGATCTGAAAAAGGACTTATCAAACTTTGAAATTCATCAACCAAGCTCTTACTCATTTTTTATCTCCTATAAGCAAGCCTGTAGCAGCTATTTCATAGCAATCATTATTGCTACTATATAAAGTTCCCCAAATAGCTTTTTTGCAATTTAAATCCCTTAAAAGCTCATCTATTTCTTCATCAGAAATAACTTGACAATTTTTAGTATCTAAATGCTCTAAATGCTCTTTTATATCTTTTCTAGCAAACTCTTTGCTGGAAAAAATTTTAAGCTCAGGAATGAGTGTATCGCTATTGGTATAAGCTAATATAATTTGCATAATTTCTCCTTTATAAAATGCAAAATAATATTAAAGTAGGTTTTATTACCTACTAAGAGTGTTGTTGGAATAAGCAAAAGAAATCAAAGAAAGAGTGTTTTAAAGTATGCTATAAGAGCTTGCTTATGAGAATTGACACCATTAAGCACATAAGCTTGGCTTATAGTATCTCTTTGGATATGTCCATCTTCATCTATTAAACAAAATTTAATGCTTTCATAGCCCTCTTTAAGCTCATCAAGCTCAAACTCAGCTATGCTCTTATCTCTTGAAGAAAAACAATGCACTTCTAAAGGTTTAAGCATAGCATCAAGAACTTTATACATACTTGGCACTTCTAACTTTGAAAAATCTTCTAATTTCATTTTGTCTCCTTTTTTTGGTGAGATTTTAAATTTTTATAAAGAGCTAAAGCTCCTAAAAAAAGCCATCTTATTGTGTAAGACACACTTAATATATAAATAAGTAAAAGACTTATACCAGCAATAAGAGGGCAACCTACAAAAGCAAAAATAACCATAGAAAGAAAAAATAAACTTATCAAAGAGATAAAGTCGATAATTTCTTTACTTATTTTTGTTTTAAGTGTTTGATTTTGCATAATTTTCCTTTTTAAAAAATAATGAAAGGGCAGTGCGTAATAATCCCTATAGGGACTTTTGCAAATCCCTAAACTTGGGGTTATGTGTGAGTTAAGAATAAAAGTAAAAAGGTTTAAGATAGAGCAGAATCAATAGAATTTACAAAAGCCAAGTGGGCTTCAATTTCTTCTTTGCTTAACTCTTGACCTTTTTTTATACCAGAAAAATACTTATAAACCATCTTAAATTTGCAGCAACAAGACTGCAAATCATCTCTATGAGATATAATACATCTTGCATAAGATTTTAGCAAATGCTTTTTGCATTCTAAAGCTTCAGCAAGATTCTCATATGCTTTGTCTAACAATAGGCAAGTTTTTTCTGGAACTTCTAATCTCAAGACATTAAACCTTACTCCCAAATTAATAGAGGTAGGCATAATGGTGTAATACATATAATATTTAAATAGTGCTTTATCTTTCATCATTGTAACTCCTTAGATTCTTGAATAAAAACTTCAAAACCACTCAATACGAACAAAACCATCATCTCTAGCATATTGAGCTGTTTCTGCGATACGAATTAAATCAGAAAGATCGACTCTTTCTTGCTCATTAAGTTCTAAGCTATCAAGCTTGTCTTTAAGAGCGAGCAAATCCTCTGTATCAACTTCGAGATATTCTTGATTTTCAGTGTTGTAATACTGAACTCCAAGTCTTTCAAAAAACTCACTTAATTTGTCGTAGTTATCTTCATATAAAGAACCTCTATACTCAACTACTCTTTTTGCAACTAAATGTGCTCTGTAACCCATTGTTTCTCCTTTTAAATGTGTAAAATTGTGTAGAAATAAGAGAATAAATAAATCATTCTCAACTTATGTGCAAAACATTAAAACAAAGTTGGCTCTTTAGATTCGGATTTATAAGCTTGCACTGCTTGTATTATCTTGTCAATAGCCTCATTAACCTTTGTTTTAATTGGCAAATAAATTAAACGCTCTAAGTTAGGATTGGCTTCATTTTTATAAATAAAAAATTCAACACAAATCCTATTTTTATGTTTTACAGTTCCCCAACCTGCTGTAAGCACAAGTTGTTCTTCATCAAGCTCAAATTCCTCAGAGTCATATACACCAAAACTTAAATTTAAAAAATCACAAATATCATCTAAAATTAAGTCATTGTAGTATTTAAAAGCGGATTCTTCTATACTTTTGAAAAAGCCTCTAGCAACTCCTCTACACTTTTCATTTAATTTACGCCTTATTGATTCATACACATCTTTTCTTTTTTCTGCTGATGGAACGCAATATATTATTTCATCAGTATTAGTTTGTGACATTGTTCTTCTCCTTTAAAGCAAAGCATCAAGCTCTAGTATTGACTTAGTCTTATCTAAGATAAGATTGATTTGTTCAAGTGCATCATCAGGGATTGGACTAAAAAGCCAAGCACTACCATAACGATAAAGCGATCCCTTATGTTTAACCTCATACAAACCTATGCTTTTAAGATACTCGCATCTTTCATCATAATCTGAGTTTTTTCTCAAAGCACCTTTTTCATAAGCCATAGCTAAAGCTTCCTCTTGTTCTTTAGTGCCTGCGTGCAAGTCATTTAAATGATACTTGCTCCAAAGTTCTCTAATAAGTGCAAAACTTTTATGTTCTTTTGCAAGTTTATCGAGCTCTTTGGCATCAAGGCATTGACCACAATGAATGACATCTGTCCTTTTTAAATTCCAGATATCTCCACATACACTAAAGCGGTAAGTTCCATCACTCATCACTTTAAGGCCAAAATTAACACTTACTGCATTAATTTTTCTTCCTATGTTATGGTAATCAATCTTACCAAACTCAAGCACTCTACTCTTTTCTTCTACTATTTTAATAACCATAATTTCTCCTTTGTTTTTAGTTAATTTTTGTTTTCTAAGAGTTCTTCTAGCCATAGCAAAGGCTGAGTTAGAAACCAACGCAAAGAGCGTATAGGCTTCCATAATCTCAGATTTTGCTGCATAGTCTTATTTACAGCCCAAGAAATCAAGCTTAAAATAAGACAAAGAGCTAGGTAGAATAAGCTTATATAGCCTAAAATACACACTAAGCTCATAAAATACCTCTCTTTCTTAAGTCCATTACTTCTTCATCGCTTAATAAATTCTCTCCACCTTGCTTATAAGTAGTTACCAAAACAGCTCCCAATTCACCTTGTCTTTCAAGCACTATAACTATGCCTGAGTCATCAACAAATTTTTGAGATACTGCGTTATGATAACGACCATTTTCCAAAGGTTTGGTATTGCGAACAGCCCTTGAAATAGCAGTGTAAAGAATATCTGCTTCTTCAGCAGTAAAGCGTTGCACTACTCTATCCACAAAATGAGTGGTAGTTTTAATGCTATTTTTTACTTGCCTAGAAAACAAAGAGATAAGAAAATCAACAGATTGTTTAGTTTTTTTAGCTTCTTTATAAGCTAAGGCTCTAGCTATTTTTGAGGCAACTAAAGTGATGAAGCTACTGTTATCAGCAACTAATAATGTTGAAGTTTGCATTTTTGTCCTTTCTTGCAAAAACCTCACAAGAAATAGACAAAATCCCAAAGAGGATAAAGCTATCCCCTGTGGGTGTAGTGTAAAAGCCTATAAAAGGCAACTAAAAAATTGTTTGTGAGTATTACCTTAAAAACTAGTCGTCTTCATTATTGATAAAAGTTTCAAAAGTAACTTCTCCTTGCTCTAAAAGCTCCTTAAGCCAATCCAAAACAAGATAGCTATTAAAATATAGAAATACATATCTTGGTTTTAAATTAGCATCAGGATCAGAGTTAAAAGCGAAAAACCCTCCAAAGCCAAACATAGGAGCGTTAGTAATTCCAAAACAATTTGGATAAAGCAAGTCATTGTCAGGGCAATAATCTACTAAATCCATACCATTAGGAATTAAAAAATGATCTCTAAAATCTCCAAAATTATTAGCAAAATCCATCTCTGATGAGATAGATTCTCTATTAAAACCTTGTTCATTTAAATCCCATTCTTTAAACCATTCTTTTAAGGCTCCTGTGTATTTGATAGTAAAGCCTTTTTTACTAAATGTAAAACACTCACTACCATAATCTTTGTTAAGCTCATCAATAATTTCTTGTGTTAATTCTTGCATTATGCTACCTCCTCTAAGTCAAGTAAGTAATTATTGAGTTTGAACCAAATATTCCACATTTTAGGAGAAATATTATTGCCATTAACCCAATTTTTAAACACGCCAAATTTGTTTTCATCAGTCATTCTAAAAGTAACACTTTGATCAAGGCTACTTTCTCTAATAACTACACGAACTCTACCTAAGCGAGAAAAATCTTTTCCTGCCTTATCAAGAAGTTGCTTCAGCTCTTTAAATAAACGCTCATACAATGTTTCTTCGCTACTTTCGGTATAATCCCTATTAAAATAGTATATTACATTGTCATCTGCTTTATGTTGTGGCAAAGCTTTAGCACTTTTTGAATTGTTAATAAAAATATTTAATGTCATTGTGTATCCTTTGTGCAAAATAAACAAACCCAAAGTCTCTAAAATAAAAATTTAAGACTTTAAGCTTTTCCAAGCATAAGACTCTTAAAAGAGCAACTAAAGTTTGTCAAAACTTTCTTTTCTTCGATTTCCTTTCCAACCTGTAATAAGCTTTACTACACCTTTTTCACGCTCAAATTTAGCGACAATGGTAGCTGTTCCATTACTTACTTCAAAAAGATTGCAATGCGGATTAGTATTTTTAGCTATCTCGATATAAATTAAATTTATAACCGATAAGTCAAAATATCTTTCTCCGAGTTGATCTATGAAATGTTTGGTTGGTATAATGGGTAATTTGTTCAATGTCTCTCCTTTTTCTTTTGTAAAAATTCCTTAAATAACAATTGAGAAACTTCCCTATCTTTAAAGTACTCTTCATATTCTTTTATAGAAATGGTGTATTCAGTTGCATAAATTCTGCAAACTTCAATTCTAGGCTCTGGTGGATATTTTCGTTTTTTTAATCACTCAGATAAAATTTCCCATTTGAATGAAAAGCTACATCTATGCCATTTACCATCTTTAAAAAGATAGGTATCTTGTAATTTGACATATTATGTATAAGATTTTAAGGAAGTTTTTTTGGTATTGCTATTATAATTAGGGAGCCAAGAGCCATCATAAGATTTACAAAATCCACAACTGAGATGAAGTGTTTAAGCAGTGAGTTTTTTAGCCCAAATAGCCTTATCCTTGTAAAAAGAATAATTAAGACCTATAAGAGTATCGCTAAGCCCATAAGTAGAACCTACAACCTTAATCCAACCATCTTTATACTCATATTTAAGACCAAGTGCTTCTAGGGCAACTTGTTCTTGTTTAATGAGTTTTGCATTTTCGGCTTGTATATCTACACTTGCTTCAATGGTTTGAGTATCAATTACTATTTCGCCATTTGCATTTTGCGTGCCAATGCCAACTTCTTCAAGAGCCATTAAACCACTGATATTAAAAGCTTTACGCAAGGCTTGAGACTCTGCAACTTTTTTTATCATTGTTTCAGGCTTACTCTGCCAAAATTGTGTAGGCTTGCCTTGATTTGTGAATTGAACATATTCTCCATATGACACTTCAGCAGTAAAAGGTTTTTCGCAACCTTTTTTAAAGACCTCGCAAACTGCAACCAGATCACTTTCCATTTTCCACTTGTTATTTATAAGTTTAGGAACTTCCTTGATGAAAGCCTTTGTTTGTATACCACCAAATTCTCCTGATTTATGAGCTATGGCTAAAAAGCCATCTCTACCAACAAGAGGTTCAACCTTTTCTACCCACACACCATTATCACTTTTAGCTCTACGAGGCACAAAAAAGATTTGTTTTGTGATTGGGTTGAGATTAAATTGTTTGGCAATTTCTAAGCAATAAGCAATATCAAGCTCATTTGCTGTTTGAGGAAAGAATTGTTTTTTAACAAATTCTATTTCTTCTTTGTTTAACCAAGTATCGGTAGTATGTTTGATGATTTGTAAATTTGACATAGTGTTTTCCTTTCAAAAGAACGAGCCTGTCAAAGCTCAAAATGATGAAAGGATAAAAGTATAGTAATCCCCTATTGAGGATAAAACTTTTATCCTCAACGAGGGTTGTAATAATTTAAAAAGACTTTTAAATTTTATCGAGCTATGTTTGTTTAAATAAGATTTGTATCAACATACAATTCAAACTCTGCAAACAGCCTATCGGCCATCTTTCGCTCATCATAATCAAGACCCTTATAAGAAAGAATGTCTCTAGCCTTTCGTTTAAGAAAAGGGCGAGGTGCTTCCATTTTGTAAGCATATATTCCATCTTTTTTGATCTTTTTGACAACTGTATTTCGAAATTTTACAAATTTAGCAAACTGCTCTTTGTTTGGTATTTCGATTTCATCTTTAAACATTTTTCTCCTTAATTAGTGTAGTAAAAATTAAAAATAAACCTAAAAAAATTAAATTTTAGGCACCTTGTTTGAGTTCGTCTTTATTGCAATAATGTCTTAAATATTCTTCATAATAAGACCGAGCAACTATCTCATAAGTTCTTCTAACAAGCCTTGCTATATCAAGCAATAATTTTGCAAATCATGGATTTTCAATCTTTCTTGCTTTGTAAAGTTTATTATTTTCATTAGAAAGTAAAAAAACTTCATTGCTATAAGAACAATATTCTATCCTAATTGCAATATTTACAGCCATATCAAAGCTAATATACTTTTCAAGATAGGTTCTCAAAAAGCTATTTTTCCTTAAAAAATAACAATGTTTGTTAAGAAGATTGTTAAAATTATCGATCAAATCATTATCTGAAGTATCAATATTTATTTCTTTGATGAGTTGAGGATAAGCGTTAAGTTTTGGAAAAATATCCAAATCGTCATCTCTAATAAAACCAAAAGCTAAAGCCTCTCATTCACTACGAAAATAGCGATTATGCCTTATGTCATCAAAAATAAATTCTTTAAGTGTCATAAATTACTCCTTTTAAAATAAACTTAAAGTCAATCTTTAAGCTTATTTAACTCATCTTTAAGCAAAACGAAGTGATTTACAGATATGTGTTTAACCCACCATTGGTTTTGGTAGAATATATACACATACTCTATTGTAAACGAATTCAACTTTTTCAAGTCTTCAAGAGGATTAGTTTTTGAAACTTCATATTCATTAATTTCTAGTTCTTCTCCTCTATCTCTATGACAAGCTACTGTAACACCAGATTCTCTTTTGTCGAAGCTATGTTCTATACCATCACTTGGGTAAAGTTTCTCTTCCAAAAAAGATAGATCACCTAGAACAACAATTTCCTTTGCTTTTTCTAAACTATTAAAATGTTTAAAAAGAAGCTTTCCATTCCACTCTAAATAACCATCGCTATGACAATACACAACCTTAGCTTTTCCATCTTCTACATAACCTATATTTGATCTTGTTGACATTAAAAATCCTTTGAAATAAAAAGTAAAAAAAGAGGATAAAATACCCATAATGGGGCATAATATCCCCAACTTGGGCTAAGATTTAAAAGAGTTTAAGCATAAATTTTATTTTTATGCTTAATTTTACGACTAAACTTGCTTTTATCTTTACTTATCCTTGTATGCAAGGATATTTCACGCCTAAAAGCAAGCTCAATATTGTTATCTCTTTGGGTAAATCTTGTTTTCATTTGTTTCTCCTTAAAAATTAAGTTTATTCATTCTCACGATTAAAAATATCTGCACGCTCCATAATCTCATCGGCTGAAATTTCTACACACTGATCTTCTAAGTCAAAATTCACATAAACTTTGCCATCATTTTCATAAGCGTGTATATCTTTATCTTTGAAATATGCTATGCAGTCTTTTATCTCTTGCTCTGTTAGTTTTGGCTTGAATTGATTATCAAGCCTTACTTTTTTGCAAAATTCATTACTTAGTTCTTGGATTAAAAAATATAGAATTTCATCTTTGCAAAAATCATATATATGCCTTTTTAAAGCATTATCACAATCTGCGAGTTCACAATGCTCTCTCACAAAATTTCTAGCAAAGTTCCTACAATATTTTTTAGTTTTATTGTAAAAAGCTATTTTTATGTCTTTATACATAACACTGAATTCGTCTAATGTGTAATCGTATTTTGCTAAACTTACTATCATTTTGTAGTCTCCTTTAAAAATTGATTTAAAGGATAGAAATATCCTAGCTAGGATAAATCTATCCCAACTAGGGCTGCAAATAGTGTTTAAATCACTTAATGCTCAAATAACCTTTGCGATTTATAGTTTTTTGATATTTTGCATAAAGACTTTCATAAAGCTCAGGTTCGCTGTCTTTTAAAGCCTTTGTATCAAAACTCACGCTAGTGCTATCTTTACTAAGTGAAATAAGATTTTCATCAACCTTAACTCTACTTAGTTCTAAAGACCTCATTAAGTTCTCAAACTCAACTTTAGCTTGCTCCAAAGCCTTTTCAACTTCTTTTTTCTTGGTGTGAAGTTCAGTAAGTTTCCTACCAAGTATCAAAGCGTCATCACTAAGAGTTTGCACTCCTTTAGTGAATAAAGGACAACTTGCTTTATGAGGGCAAGTAGAGCAATAAAGCTGTTCTTTAGGTTCAGGTTCTATTTTTGTTTGCAAAGCTTGAATTAATTTTTTAGCATTGCTAAGCGCAAGTTCAGCTAGAGTAGCGTTATAAGACACATCAAAAACCTTATGCCAACCTGTATTAATATTTAATGCAATAACAAAGGCTCTTAAAGGCTTATTTGTGCTTTGTTTTAAAAGATGAAGCTGATATTGCACCTGAAATACCCAAGATGGATAAGGGGCGTCAACTTCACTTTGCACGCTTTTAGTCTCAACTATTACCAATTCTTTTGGAGCTTTAAGCAAAAAATCAATATGAGATTTTAGCTCAAAGCCCTCAAATTCAGTTTTGCACTCAACTTGTTTATCATAATTTAATCCATCAAGCATAGCAGCAACTATATTTTCAGAAATATGTCCACGCTGAAACCTGATCAGTGTTGCTAAGTCATAATTTGTTTCTGAAATTTTGTCTAAATAGGCTTTGCGTAAGCAACCACCAATGTCAGATGAACCAACATAAGTGCTTCTATCGCCTAAACTATCTTCACTTGCTTTTTTAAGTGCTTTTGGTAAATTTGTAGCAATAAATGCTTCAAATTTATTTACTGAAGTTTGATTTGACATAAATTTTCCTTTCAAAGAAGAACTTATCAAAGCTCAAAATGATGAAAGGATAAAAGCATAGTATCCCTCTATAAGGATAAAACTTTTATCCTCAACGAGGGTGGAGTGTGATTTAATGAGCAATGAGCAAGTTAAGCGATATTACTTAAAGCAAATGAAAGCATTACCCAAACTGCACCGACTATAGTTACAACAGTAGCAACAGCAGTACCCATAAGCCAAAAAATACCTTGATACTTAAGCTTATTGATATCTTCTTTAAGCTCAGTCCTTGCTTCAGCAATTTCAGCTTTAAGTTCAGCTTTTACTTCAGCAATTTCAGCTTTTAACTCATTTTTAGTAGCTAAAGTCTCAGCCCTTAAGGCTTTAATCTCAGCTTTAAACTCATCTTTTGTTACGAGATTCCAAAGCTCTTTGCGAATTTCATCTATAGCAATATTTTTTATATTTTCAGAACTAAGAACATTTTGCCTGCTTATCTCATTAAGCATTTTAATGGCTGATTCTTCAGTTTGTTCTTTAATAAAAATTGCTACAAGAGCTTTGGCACCGTCACTTAAATAATCTTTTTGCATAGTGTTTCCTTGCATATTCTTTCCTTGTATTGTAGCATAAAAATGCGAAAGTTAAAAAATTTGAAGTTGAATTTTACTCTTTGATGTGGAGTAGAAAAAAAGATTAGCTCCAAAAAGGAGCTAAAGTTTGGGCAACAACCTAAAAAGGAAGTTCCTCTCCCACTTCATCATCAGAATCTGTATTACTAACTTCAGTATTAGAAGCAGCAGGAGCAGGAGCTTGTTTTACACCTTGATGATTAGCATTTGGCTGGATAGCTTGATTAGAAGCATTACTATTGCTTTGTGGCTTTACATCAAGGAATTGAATTTTCTCAACAACTATCTGATAAGAAGTTTGACTATTGCCATTTTTATCAGTATAGTTATTTTGAGATAAGCGACCTGTCATAAATACTTTAGAACCTTTTTTAAGGTATTGATTGCATATTTCAGCAATTTTACCACTAGCAATGAAATTCAAGAATGTTGTTTCTTGTCTTTCTTCGCCATTTTTGGTTTTATATTTACGATTGGAAGCAACTGAACCTTTTGCAAAAGCATTTCCTGATTGAGTATAACTCAACTCTATATCTTTTGTAAGATTACCTAAAACTTGGATTTGATTGAACATTGTGATGTTCTCCTTTCAAAAAAATTTAAGACTTTTGTCTTAAACAAACAAAAGAGAACATACCTAACCCTATAAGGGATATGCTCTTATTTTGCTTGTTTAAAACAAAACAAAGCAATCCCAAAAGGGATTGTGAGAAAGTGTTTGAAAGTAAAAAGGGAGAGAATGGCTTAGCTAAAAGCCATTAATGAGAGTTAAGCTTTATTTTTCTTTTCTGTTTTTTTAAGCTTAAGATATTGATAAGCTACATAAGCAATAGTAAAAAGACTAAAGCCTATGCAAACAAGGGTAAAACCATCTCCTGTCATTATTTCTCCTTTTTTTCAAAAATGATACAAGCACCCATTGCAATGGTGCTAACCACAGCTAACATAACATTAAGAAAGGTAAAATTTCCATTCATAAGCCCATAAGTGCTATTGACGAAAAAACCTAAATTAATGTTTTTAAACAATTCTAGCATTATGTCTCCTTGAGTATAACATAAAAATGTAAGAAAAGTCTATAAAATAGACTTTTTAGTGTAAAAGTCTAAAAAGACTAAAAGTTTGGCAATCTCGTATGTTGTGCCTTAGTAACATAGCGATATTTTTCCTGATTGAACTCACGCCAATAAGGAAGTAAAGCAAGTATTCCCGATTCACATTGTCTGTCAAAGAAAAAATAAGCCTTGCTATATGGTTTGCTTTGAAGTCGCCTACTCGCAAAGAAATCGAGCTTTCCCTCAAGAACAAGCATTTTTTGTAGCGTCTTTGCTTTAAATAGCTTTCAATCTCAGATTGAATAGCGGCAGCAAGAACAGCACAAAGAATAGTAGAAACAAGCACAACAGACATTACGGCAATAACTAAAAGTGTAAAATCGTTCATTAGTATAAAATCAAACATTGTTTCCTCCTAGATTTTAGAAACATCAAAGTTGAATGCTCCTAAAAAAAGGAACAAAAAAGCGTGTGGGTATCAGTAAATAAAATTTTCTTGATGTTCTATACAAAACGCAACTTTTGTATACGCCTTACTTTCACATAAAACTACACGCTTGAAAGTTTTTGTGTAAAAAGCAGACAGCTTTATCTCACGATAAAGAACGGACTATATTTTTGCTATTTCTAGCAGAGCCCTCTCTTTGGAATGTCTTGCATATCCAAAATTCCCCTTATTTTTTCTTAGTGGTGGTTTTAATATCCTCTTTAGTCTCTGTTTTAACTTCAGGAGGATTATCTATTTTTTTCTTAGTGGCAATTCTTTCAACAACTGCATTTCTAAGTATTCTATTGTTGATGTCTCTTGGGCTATCAGCCTTTACAAGCAACTCCATACCAACATCTTGAAGCTTGTTAAGTTTATCTTGAACTTCTCTCAATCCTGAGAACCATACTTCCACCTCACTCATTTCAAGCTTATCACCCCACACACGCCTAATAGCCGAATCTAAAGAATCAATCATTCTCAAATTAAAAAATATTTGAGTTCCAGCCTTTGAATCACTTACAAATACAGCGGCATTAGTATTTTGATCGATGACTCTTTTCTTTCTTTCTGTGTTTCTTTGTATAATTTCGCTTCTGCTAAGTGTTGTTCTTGCATTTTGAGCATTGGTGCTTTGTGCATTTTTGCCACTACTAGTGGCGGTATTTTGTTTTTCAGCCATAATGAAATCTCCTCGTAAAATATATGATTAAAAATAGAGTCTTTACTCTACAACTCAATTTGGATAAAAAATAAGGGGAAAAAATTAAAAAGATATACTGCTTACATTCTACTCTACTCATTTGATTTAAGAATCAATTCAAAGGACAAATTTGTGCTTTGTCAGAGTGTAAAACAATTGTAATACAACAATAAGCACACTCCAAGCAAAGTCTTTTGATAAATTTTATGCCCTGCTTATTATTTATGCAAAGCACAAATTTGTCCTTAGTCTTTATTTCTTAAACCCACTTTCGATAGTCTCTGAACCTTTGCCATATATAATATAAATTATACTTAGGCACTTGGCTGCTGATTGCCTCTTGGATTAATGTTTTTACCGTACAATAAACATTACCCTATTTGCCTTGAGACTCATTTCTGAGATCAAGCGGTAATTAATCCCTTTAAAGCATTTCGTTAAAGGATATAAATATCCCTTAAAAGCTACTTTATTGCGTTATCGAGTAAGCACGCAAAACTTATCTTAAAAATCTAACTTTTTAAGAGCTTCCCAGCAATTAAAAGGGTTTTACATCGGCTAAGAATTAACCGATAGTGTCTCAAATAGCTCAACCACGATTTAGACAGTAATGAAACCGCAAGCACGGTTAGGAGCGGGGCGAGGACGCTTTATCCTAACTGCTAAAACCTATTCATAAAATGAATTAAATGTCGGTATTATAACGGAGCAAAATTCAAATGTCAATAGACAAAAATATCATATTTATCATTATTCTCACAGCTCTTATTATATTCATTAAAAAATGCTTTTAAAACACCATTTTATAGTAATTCAAAAAGAATATATATTTTCTTAAAAAATTACTTCTTTTTTTTACCTTTGAAAAAAGTGGAAGTGTCATAATAGAAAAATCACTTTCAAAAATCCTTTTTAACATAAAATGATAACATTCTATCAAAATAATAACTCTCAAAAGCCTATGAAATAGGCTATGGAAGTGTTATAATAGAAAAAAATCCCTATTTATAAGGCATTTTTGTGTTTTTTAATCAAAAATTTTATTCCTTTCTACATTTTTGCGGAAGTGCTATAATAGATTTTGGAAGTGTCATAATAGAAGTTTTCATTTTTTAAAAGGACTTGAAAGCCCATATACTCACAATCCAATTTTAAAAACAATGCTTTGAAAGACTTTTGTAAGCTCATTTGGAATCTGCGTAAATACCTATACAGCAAATATTTTAAAGCATATTTTTTTTCAAAAAAGTGGAAGTGTCATAATAGATTTTGGAAGTGTCATAATAGAAGCCTTATAGTAAATTTATAGAATTTGGTAAATAAAAAAAAGAAAATTTAAATTTAATTTATTTTTTAGAAATTAAATTTAAATTTTAATTTTTCTTTAAAAATTCTAAATTCAAAAAAAAAAAAAAAAAAAAAAAATAGATACCTTTGCTTTAGCTTAACTCTGCTAACAAACAAGACAATTTCATTTGCTTCTTAGATTTTACAATCTTAATATAAGCTCCTTTGTATTTTTATTTTTACATTACAAACTGTCTGCAAGGCTTTTATGGAATTAAATTTTGATAAACTTTAACCTACCTTTGCATTTTCAATTTAGTTTAATATGAAAGGTAGTTTAATCTTGGTTTTTATAACAGAGAGAAGTTTTTTTGATTGGAATATTGTTTTTAACAGCGTATGAAAAAAGTTACTTATATAGACTATTTACGAAGCCCTCTACCTTTTTAAGAGCCTTTTCTTTTTCCTCTTTAAGAGCCTTTTCTTTTTCCTCTTTAAGAGCCTTTTCTTTTTTAAAAAATGAGTCGTTGCTGATAAATTTAGGCTCATATCCTAATAAAATATAATTTGGACTAGCCCCATAAACTTCGTGCATAGAGCAAATCATATCTGCTAGACAATTAACCTTTCCAAGCTCTACTCTTGAAATAAAACTTTGTTTAAGTCCTATTTTTTTAGCAAATTCAATTTGATTTAAATCACTTAGCTCTCTTATTTCTTTTATTCTTTTCCCAATTTCCACTTGATTGGCTATATCTTTATTTTCTTGAGATTCTTGCCCAATATTATTCTTTATCATAACCTTAATTCCTAAAAAAATTATTTATCTTATCATTCATATCTTTAAAATCGACTTAACAAATTTTAAAAATATATTCCTAATTTAATATTAATAAAAATAATAAAGATACTATAAAATAACAATTAATAATATTATTTTATAAAATATGTATAAAAAAATATTATTATTAGTAATATTAATGCTATAATTTTGATTAAAATTTTTATAAGGTATTTCGGTGAAAAGAAAACATCTCGTAGTTATAGAATTATTTAATAGAGGGATAAGAACAGACTATTTTTTAAGACAGAACAATCTTAGCAAAGCAAGCTTTTATAATACCATATCAGGTAAAAATGTCGTTCCAAAGGTTTTGAAAGCACTTGAAAAAAATGGTTTGCTTGAAATATTTTATCACGAGTTTCCGCATTTAAGAGAAAAGAAATGACAAGCTTGGATTTTATACAAGGACTTTCTAAAAAATACAATGTTGAAGTTTATAGAGTTATTAAATGCTTAAAAACAGCCATCATAGAAAGTGGTAATTATGGAGAAATAAGTGATGAATTGAAAAATAATAAACTTTGTTTTTATGAAACTTTTTATAATAGATTTAAAGAAAAAAGAGTTAGAGAAGTTAAAATTACAAGATATACCTACCAAGCTATACTTGACAATTTCATAAGCAATCTTATTGATATATCTAACGAAGAAAGGCTTGCAAATCTTAAATCAAAAACTCTTGCAAAAAATAATATCATCAAAGGTAGAATTACAAGGATTAAAGCCATAGGACTTGATGTAATGACAGAACTTGGTTATGGCTTTGCTCCAAAGAAATTTCTTTTTATAAAAGATGTTAAAAGCCATTTTTATCAAATTGACAAGCAAATGTATTTTCATATTAAAAAATATCGCAAATATTCGCTTAAAATAAAAATTACACTCAGCAGAATTCATAGCGATGTAGATTTAGCCGAAGCAAAAGAATTGCTTAGTGATTGTGGAGTATATGCCACACAAAGAATTTTTGGCAAGGAAGTAAAAGTATATTGTGCAACAAAACCGAGCAAGTGGCAAATCAAGGCTTTGGCTACGCAGCTTAATGAAAAAATTAGCATAGAACTAAGGAGATAAAATGACAGGAACAAACAACACCTCATCATCAAGACCAAGCACTGGTGGTATAGGTAATAAGGGCGATGTTAATCAATATGGTTCAGGTAAATTTGCCCACCCAAACTTAGATTTTGGGGAAGCAAAAGAAAGAGAATGGCTTGGAGGTAGAAATATACTCAATGCCCTAAGCGAAATTCAACGCTATCACATTATAGAAGAACGAAGCGAAGAAATTCCAAAAGAATACTTTACTTTGGAACAAATTTGGGATTATCTTAAAATAGGCTTTAAAAATGGTATGCTTGAAAGTTTTATATTTTCGTGTTTGCTTTGCTTTTTGCAAGTGATTTATCCGAGCTATAAATACTATTTTCAAAATGAGCCTATTACACAAACAGAACAATTGTTTTTTAGCTTAAGCTCATACGCACCTATTGTTATTACAACGCTTTTTATGGTATATATCTCTAAATATTACAAAGGCTTACTTACAAGAAGAGCTATTTTTGCCTTAATGAATGGTAGAAGTGCTTCTTTTCTTCTTAAAGGCATAGCAATTTTTCTTCTTTTTTCGTGGATAATGAAAATTTCACTTGAAAACCCAAAACTTGTATATTCTTGGGCTGATTGGACTATGTGGATTTTTGAACCTTTTATCAGCGGTATTTCAGTAAAACAAGTTTATATATTTTATTATAAATACGCAATTCCATCTTTACACGATGCAGGCTATGAAATTCTCTTTTCTATGTGTATCTTTGCTTTTTTGCCTTATATTACCATTTTTTATAAAGGCTACAAAGAGAGAAGAGACAAACAAATAATCCAAGATGAATACCAAAATTATTAAAGTAAAAGGAAAAAGCGTTATGGATCAAGAAGAATTCATTCAAAAATACAATGAAGAAAGAGACAAATTAAGAGAAACTACTGCCATACTTGCCAAGCTAAAACCTGAAATAGAAAGAGAGCTTATGCGGACAGGAGAGCTTTCAAGGCGTATAGGCGAAGCTTTAAATATCCAAGATGAAGAATACTATCTTGCAGGTTATTATGCGAATTTGGGGTTTTTAGGAATTGAAAATTTTATACTTGATAAAAGACGCATTAACAAGCAAGAATATGAGCTTATTAAACGCCACCCTATAATCTCTGCTGAAATTTTGGAAGAAAAAGAACTACACAGAGCAGCCCAATTTGCTCTTTATCATCACGAAAAACCAAATGGAACAGGATATTTTAGAGTAACTAATTATCCTAAGGAATGTGCTTATATTAATATAGCGGATAGATTTCAAAGCTATATAACTCATCAAATTTATCGCCCTAAATTTACACTTAAAGAAGCTATTGATAAAGCTTTAAAAGACTATAGAGATTATATTTTTATTTCTAAAGATGAAATAGATGCTATCGAGCCTGTTTTAAAGGGATTTTATGAAGTTGTTTAAAAATAAAACATTCATTGGAAAAGGTTTTGAATTTGAAGATATTAAAAGTAAGAAAAAGCTCGTCAATATCTTTCAAGATGATGATAATCGATATAATCACACCTTTGTTTTTGGATCAACAGGAGTGGGTAAGACAAAGCTTATTGAGGGACTTATAGAACAAGATATTCCAAAAGGAAATAATGTTGCTATCATTGACCCAAAGGGCGACATAACTTTATTTTCAAAATTTTATGAACTTGCTAAACAAAATGGTAGGGAAAATGATGTGATGTTTATAAGTCCTATATACCCTGAGTTTTCTTTACAAATTAATCCGCTGAGTAATTACTATATGGAAGAAGAACTTATCGCTCATATAGTTGCAAGTGTGCCAGCTAAAGATGAATTTTTCTTTAATATAGCCAATGAAACCACTACAGTTATTGTTAAAACCTTGCTTATTAAAAGGCGATATGAGAAAAATACCGAGCCTCTAAATTTTAATGAAATAGCAGAAAAAGCATATTACTCAGGTTTAATTGAGCTTAGAGATGATCTTGAAGAGCTTAAAAATAATGGAGAATATGAGGAAGATGAGCTTGATAGACTTCTTGTGCTTTTCAATCAAGTCCTTTCTTCTCCTCAGGATTATTTTGCAAAAGTATCATCAACTCTAAGAACTACACTTACTCAAATGACTATGGGTAATACAGGCAAAATTATAGGATCAGCAAGAAGCAATGCTTTTATAGACAAGCTTGAAAAAGATGAGGGTGTGCTTTTATATGTAATGACAGGCTCTATGCTTACAAGACAGGTTTCAAGTATTATCTCAAAGGTAACTATTTCAATGATACAATCTTGCGTTGGGCGTATTTATGCTTCAGGGAGAAAATTTAAAAAGCCTCTAATGCTCTATATAGATGAAGCGGCTAGCTCGGTATATATAGGCATAGAAGTTTTATATGCTCAAGCTCGTGGTGCAAAAGTAGCCATTACAGGACTTACTCAAAGCTCAGCTGATTTAGTAGCCGAAATCACAAAAGATAGAGCCGATAAGCTTTTGGAACTTACCAATACTAAAATCATTATGCGTTTAAATGATACTAAATCAGCCAAAACAATTTCTGATCTAGGAGGCAAACACAGGGCTTTTTCTTATTTTTTGACAGTTGAGGGTGGCATTACTTCAAGGGAAGTTGAAGAACTTAATATTGAAGCTGATCATATTACAACCTTAGCTAAAAGAGAAATGTATTATTTTGGTTTTGAGGGGAGATTTAAAGGTAAAACTTTAAGAGTAAATGATGGTTCTTTAAAAATCACTTTTCCTGATATAACCAAAAAAAGTGGGGCAAAAGGCGATGCTTGATCTGATAGAAAGCACGATGAATTATATATACAAGCATTCTTTGATTAGAAGTGTAAGCTTTTATATCTTTGTTAGTTTGATTATATTTTTTTCTTTTATCTTTGTTTTACTTATATTTAATACTGAAATTTTTAGCCTAAGTGCTTTTTTTGATATAAACACCTATTGGTTTTTAATGCAAAAATACAAAGATATTATTGCTATCTTTCTTATGGTAGAACAAGTTGGACTTATCTCTATAATACTTTGGCAAGATAGAAAGCTTCAAATAGGCAAAAAAGCAAACACTCAAGTGCATATAGAAGAAATAGCTCATCTTTGGACCAAATACAATACACAAAAATATAAAAATAATAGTGAAAAAACCATATACAATAAAGACCAAAATATAGCCAATATCAACGAAAGTCTCCTTAGCGTGGCTCATTTTAATGAAATGCCAAGCTTGCTCTTTATAAATGAGACACTAAAACCTTATGTAAAAAAAATAAGTAGTGGGCATTTAAAGACTATTATTAAGCTCATCAATCTCCTTGAGCAAAACAAAGATTGCCCTAGTGTAGTTGCTTATGCCAAAACTGAACCTAATATGCTTTATAAAGATAGAGAATATGTGAGCTTTGATAAGAAAACAAGATTTGATATTTATGAACAAATTAGCGTGTATAAACATTCTTTGAGCGTTGCTAGACTCATCTTAGAGCTTATCAAACAAGCTAATGTGAGCAAAAAGGACTTTATAGGTAAGGCTATCATTGTGGCTTTAGCCCACGATATAGGTAAAATCAAAAAATATGAGATGAAAGGCTTTGGTGAAAATGGCAAGAGAGTTAATTTTAAAGAATTTAGCGAACAGCCCCATCAAAATCTTTCTTCAATTATTTTATATGATAGTTTTACTGATTGTCCTGATTTAAAGGAAATTGCTGAAGTGGTGCAAAGACATCATAGCGGAGCTTTGAGCAAAGATGAAGTATTGCTTAAATTTTTAATTGATGCAGATAAAGGCACAAGAGATATAGAGCTTGATTTATATAGAAAAGGCGAAGAAATTTGTGATTTAAAAGCCAAAACAATATCCACAAACACCATAAGCAAGCCAAAAGAAAACAAGATCATACCAAAACAAGAACCTATCCAAAGAGAAATGATCGAACCTAAAAATCTTGTAAAATTAGAAAATATATTTAATGAGTCTATATACACAAGCTCAAAGCCAAACTTAGCTCTTTTAAAACTTGATTTGGGCAACAAACTTGACAATAAAGAATTTGAAAGTCTTAACTCTATTTTGGAAAAAGAACTTCAAATAGATGAACTTAATTTTTGCACCCACGCTCAAGGACTATATCTTGTTTTTATGCAAAAAGATAGAAGTAAGGCGTTTAATCTAGCATACGATATAAGCCAAAGATTAAATTTAAGCGAGTTCAAAACTTACCATATAGGCTTAATAATGTCAAGAGACAGCTTAAATTATGAAGACTGCTTGGAAAAAGTAGAACTTGCACTCAACAAAGCTAAACAGAAAAAAAGCATTATTGTAGATTTTAGGGATATTAAGGGCGATCTTAAAGATAGTGAAAAAATTTCACTAAGTGATGTCAAGCAAGAAGAAACAACAATAGAGCTTAACGAAAAACAAAAGGAGAAAATTTTGGATATGGACTTTGAAGATGTATTTGAAAGTTTTGAAAATAAGGTTAAGGAAGTAAAACCAAACAATCCTATCAAAGAGCAAGCTTTTGATATAGAAAGCATAGAAAGAATTTTCTTAGAGACTTTGAGGACAAAAATCAACACTATGGAAAAAAGGAGTTTTAAAATAGCTAGCATTTCTTATAAAAAATTTGTGCTTTTTACCAAAACCTGCCTTATGCAAACTCTTAAAGAAATTCTCAAAAATGATGAAAATTTGGAACAAAAAATACACTATCTTATTAGATATTATCGCTATCACGAAGATGAAAATAAACGACTCGTTTGGTTTGTAGGCGTTGATAATGGATATTACGAATCGATGTATTATATTAAAAATCCCAATGAAGAGTTAAAAACATTTGCTTGTGTGCCTTTTGAAGCAAAGATGACTTTCAACCTAAGCATAAAAGAACTTGAGAGTATGAAAAAATCTAGTGAAGTATCATCATATAGCATTTTAGAATACAACATAAAAAAGGATACCAATGAAAAATAGACGGACACAAATTCTTAGAAAAAAGAATAGCAGGATTATAGTATCAAGAACGAAAGAGTCGGATATGATCTTAGATTTGGCTCAAAAAACTGATGAAATTTTCTTTAAATTACGCAACCTAGCAGGCATAGAACTTGAATATGAACAAGTCGATACTATGCTTGAAGCTTGGGAAAAAATAATGGTAAAAACTTCTGAAGCTTTAAGAAGTATATCTTCTCGCTTAGATTTAGAATATATAGAACCAAGCCTAATAAGCATTAGTAAAGAAAAAATCAAATAACAACAAAATTCAAAGGATAAACAATGAAAATTAATCAAATCTTAAGATTGATGAATAAAACGCCAAAGCAACTTTTTCTTGTGCTTATTTTAGGTATTGTATCAGCCTATACACTATCATTGAACCAGCAAAAAGCACAAGAAAATACTATTCAAGGCATAGTTATCAAAGTCATAGATGGCGATACTATAGATATGCTTGATTCAAACCAAACAAAACATAGAATTAGGCTATATGGTATAGACGCTCCTGAAAAGAAACAAAGCTATGGTAATAAAGCAAGAGAATTTTTAGCTTCACTTATTGCAGGCAAAGAAGTAAAAGTTCTTATCAAAGATAAGGATAAATATCAAAGAAGTATAGGCTTAATTCTTTTAGATGATATGGACATAAATAAGGAAATGGTAAAAAATGGCTATGCGTGGGCTTATATTGAATACAGCAAAGATTATGCCACAGAAGAAGTTGATGCTAAAACTTTTAAATTGGGATTATGGGCTGATAAAAATTCTATAAAGCCTAGTGAATTTAGAAAAATTCACAGATGAGAAAAATCAGCACCAATAGTATTATTTAATTGTTTTAGAAAGCAAAGTTAAAACAAAACAATATTACAACATCCCATTAAGATATTCTAGGAGGGTTCAAGATATGTCATCGAAATCAATTTGTTTTTTAATCATTAAAGGTGGAGTTAGTAAAACAACCACAACATACAATGTAGGTTGGGCTTTATCTAAGCTTGGCAAAAAGGTATTGTTAGTAGATTTAGACCCACAATGTAATTTGACAGGACTTGTATTATCAAACAAGGCTCTTGACGATGACTTTATGACTAGCTTTTATAAAAATAGCAATACATAACCTTTGAACCTACTATTGATAAAATTATAGCTGGAAGTAACGCGGAAGAATCAGCTAAAGATGGGGAGATATGCCCTGTTGATAATGAAAACTTATTTTTGCTTGCTGGAAGTTTAAATATTTCAGAGCTTGATAGTCAAATAACCACAGCATTAAAAATAACAACAGGATTACCTATACTTGGCAAAATCATAGAGAATTTCTTTTCTACTTTAGAAAAAATAGCTAGATATAACGATATAAACTATCTACTCCTAGATTTAAGCCCTAGCATAAGCGGATTAAATGAACTTGCCTTAATGGAAAGTGATTGTTTTATAGTTCCAACAAGCCCAGATTATTTCTGTTTACAAGCTATTCATTCTTTAAGCAAGAAAGTGATACAATGGCATAATGAAATAGGAAAATTTAAAGAAGAAACTAATATAAAATCAAAAATAAGCCATTGTTTTTAGGAGCTATACAACAAAGATATAGACTAAGAAACAAAGCTCCTACAAAGTCTTTTGAAAAATGTATAGATGAAATAAGGCAAACCATAAATAGTGTTTTTGTAAAACAATTGAATACGATCGGTTGCGTGATTAACGAAAGTAAATTTCAGAATGTTGTTAGTTCTTATTTCCCTAATTTGTCGCCCTACGATTTAGCTCAAATTCCAGATTTCAATACTCTTATTGCCATTAGCCAAAGAAGTAAAAAGCCTGTCTTTTTACTAGATGATAAAGATTTAAGCAATGCAAATCAATTTGGCAATGCCAAAGAAACAAGCGAAAATAAAATTAAAGACTTTAACAAGTTATTTATGAATTTAGCTGAAGTTCTCATTAAACTAACATAATGATATTGGCAATTATGTTGTCAAATTTCACTATTGATTTTCGTCATTATTTGGGCAATAAGACAAAACTTTTGCCATTCTAGCCAACAAATTTAAGTTGTAAAAGTGAATCACCTCTACTTCTTGAGGAGAAATGGGGGGGGGGGGGCGATTCACTTATCAATATCTGCAAAACCAAACATCATCTTCCCTTGCGAAACTCCTTGCCTTTTTTTTGTATCCGAAGCTTCATTGTATATTTGTGTTTTAACAGGACTAACAGCTGTTTTAGAGCTTATTTGAATAGCTTTTTCAGCTTTTAAAACCTTATCTCTAGCCATTTCTTCTTTAGTTCTTCTCTTTCTTTTTGGCTTTGTAATACCATCAAAATGAAAACTGATAGAGGGGTTTTTAGAGGCAAACTCAAGTATCGCTTGTTCTATAAAAGTTCCACGAACACCTCTTGGTACTTGCTTGAGTATTTGGGCAACTTGTTCTGACTTTGGAATAAATTTAACCCATTTATTTTCTTTCATTATTTCTCCTTATCCTTTATATTTTGCTTATCTTCTAAACCTTTACAATACCAAGCTAAGCCTTTTATATCAGCATATATACCAAAGATGAAAATAAAAAATAAAAGCGAAAATATACTTATGCCTGCGATTAGATTTGCTTGGCTATCTCTGTGAAAGAAAGCAATTACTATTATAATGATAAATACAATGCTTGCAAAGATAAGTTTTTGTAAACTTTCCTTGATGTAAGCTTTTATGCTGGTATTATTATGAAAATCTTTAAGCTTAATTGTTTTCATTATTTTTCTCCTTTATGAAAAGGTGTTTTCATACTTGCAATAGTTCATATTTATTGTTTTACTCCCTATGCTTCAATTCATTATCGCTTTCAAAAGCACCTCTATAATAACCTCTAGCATTAGAAAACTCATAAGGGATTTGCGTAAAAAAGATATGAGGGTATTCTTTTTGCATATATTCTTTATCTAAAAAATATGCTCCACCACCTGAAATAACAACGCTATCAGCAAGTTTAATAGTATCTCCTATCTTGTTGTAAAACTCGTCCATCACAAAATCAGCATACTGCATAGTCATTGCATTGATTGTGTCGCTAAAGTCTATGATTTGTCCTGAAATTTGCACTTCTTTGCTCATAAATATCTTTTTAGCCTGCTGTTCGCTAAAATCTATCTTATATTCTTTGGTTAAGAGTTTTTGTAAATCTACGATGATCTTATTTGCTCCTCCTTGATTAGCAAAACACAAATCGCTTCTTGGCTCGTTATCCTCAAAGGCTAAGAAATCAAGCGTGTTATAGCCTATATCAATGATACAAACGAGCTTATTGTCTTTTTGGCAAGGACATTCTATAAATATGCCTTGCCCTTGAGCAAATAAAGAAACATCAAGCTCAAATACCTTATCATCTACAATAAAATTTGTAATCCCAGCTAAAAAGCTTTGTGCTTCTTGGTAATTTAAAAGAGAAAGTCCTGTAGCAAGTGATATAGGCTTATTTATATCAATACCAGCTAAAGCAAAAGCGTGCCTTATGAGTAAAGGCGAATATTTTTGTAAAAAACCAAAACCTCTTGTGGCAATAGCATTTCTTGTAGCTTTTTGCCCTACTTTAAATTTTGAACCATTGAGACTATACACATCGTTTTCATTACCACCTAAACTCACTTGAGCTTGGCGAACCTGTTCTATGGCTGATGGAAATTTAAAGCATTTACCATCAAACATTACCTTTGTGTCGCCATATCCTATATCTATGGCTATGTTTTGTGCTGTCATACATTCTCCTTTAAAAAAATAATGTTTTTGTATTTATTTCTCTTCGTTTTAAACCCTTGTTGCTTTAATTTCTCTTTTCTAGCCTTTTCTTTATTGTAATTTTTAAAAGAAGCAATACAATCCTCAAAGCTCTCTCTTCTTGAACTTTGACTTGGGTTAAAGATAGGATTTATTGCTCCACAACTTACTGCTTCCATCAAACCTCCTTAAAATTTTGATAATTGGGATAATAAGAAATTGTATATATCTTGCCCTTGACTACTTTAATTTTTACCCTAGCTTGCACCCTATTTGGCGGAGTTTTATTTAACAAGCTTTTTTCATCAATAGGAATAAAAGCTTTTATTTCATTTAAAAACTTGGGTTCTTTAAGTTTTATGGTTATTTGACTAATACCAAAACAATCATTTATACTATTGGTATCTTTAATGGCTTGTAATTCTTCTCTTGCAAAGAAAACATTTTTATAACCTATACACTCACAAAGTCTTTCTAAATCTTCTATATGAAGAAATCCTCCAAAATTATCAAGCCAAGACTTTGTTTCTCCAAGCGGTCTTTGTCTTTTCGCAGAGATGAGCATAGCAATGCGTTCTAAATCTTTTTTGCTTTTTAAACCTACACTTTGCATTTTTATTCCTTTTATTTCAAATTATAATCAATAATCACACTTAAAAATTATTCATAATAGTAATATATTTTTACTTAATATTTTATAAAATTATGAATAATTAATTTACTTTTTTTGCTTAAATATATATTAAAATATCGCATAAAAAACAAAAAATATTCATTTGCGTTATCTCATCGTTTTAAACTAAAAAAGATAGGCAAAAGTTTGTTTAAAAAGGAATTTAATGTGATTTTTAAAGAACTTTCAAGGAACTTTTTAAATCAAAACAAAGCTTTATGCCATAAATGTTGCTTAAGATAACTTTAAAAAAGTCTTTCAAAAGAACTTTTAATATCTTACAAACAACTCATTTGCAGGAAATATAAAACTCTAATTAATTTTATGGGATAAAAAGAAAATAACAATTTAATCTGAGGCACAAGATTGCTCTAAGTTATTTTTGATTTCAGTAAAAACTACGGAAAAATAAACTTATGTTTTTAAAAAAAGTAATAAAAAACCCTATATATTCACTATTTTAAGCAACTTATTAGGCTTAATATGCTATAATACCTATGTTATAGTGAGGATTATCTTTGATATATCTTTGATAAAACAAACCTTATGTTCTAACCTAAAAAAGAAAATCCATAGAATGTCGCCACAAACGCTCAAAAACACCGCAAAGTTTAAGCTAATCTAAAAGACTAGCTTTTTTGAGATTTTTGCTTTGTGAGGCATCTTATTGCGTTTATGAGTGCTTTGTGAAATTTTATAATTGCTATACAGAGCCAAAAATGCCTCTTAAATCAAAAAAACTTTGTTTAAGAGGCAATAGGATATGTTTTATTTATCTTTTTTGTTTTTAGAGACATTTAAAGCAAGAATTTCAATAATTTTCTCAAAAGTTTCTATATCTTCATTTGTTAAAGCAAATTTATTGCTTAAGACAGCGTATTTGTAAGCTCGCTCTATTTCTAATTTTGGATATTTTTCTTTAAGAGTTTGAAGTTTTGGTGTTTTTGAAACTCTTTTAAGCTTTTCTCGTATAGTATTTTTAAGTCTTTTGTAGAGATTTTTACTTGCTCCAATAAGCTGTGGATTAGGTTGAGTTTGAGGGCTAAAAATTGATATAATGAAATTTAAACACACTTTTTCTCTATTCATCTTTCTTTTATCATTGGGATTTGCAAGCTGGTATTGAAAGGCTTTGATAATCCAAGTATGTATAATTTTCTCAAGGCGGCTTGGTTGTTTATTTTGTGTTTCTTGCATAGCTTCTACTCCATTATTTTGTGACTGTATTATAACATCATCTTGGCAAATTGTGCGGTATTTGTGGTATGAATTTGCAATTCTTGCATATTGATATTTACTTTGCAATCTTTATTTATAAAGCATTTTATTTGACTATATTGTGTGTTTTTTGAGTATATGAGTTCAAGAATGAGGCAGAGAATAAGGGTAAAAATGAGGTAAAAAATGAGTCCGATAAGCAAGGCTAGATTAAAAGTAGGGATATATGAAACATATAAAGAGCTTGAATTATATTGAAAGGGTTTGTGTGTGTAATTGAGTATGAATGAGGTAGAAAAATAGGTAAAAAATGAGAGGGGTGTTGCGTGTTAAATAATATTGTTTTGTGAGAGTAAAGCAAGGGTGTTAGAATAAGGGGAAAAAGGAGGGAGAAAAAGACGGTTGCTAATTGAAATTTATGGTATGAAAATAGGTATTTATATTACGAAGTAATGTTGCTTGCAACGAAAATATTTTAGCCCTTTCTAATTGCAAAAATCAGCAAATCTATTTTTTGGTATTTTATAAAATTTATGGTATGAAAATAGATATATTCATACTGATTTTATAATGAAAATTTAAACTACCTAAAATTAAGCTTTTGAAAGTATATCGTAGTATGAAAATAATATTATTCATACTGAATATGCAATGAAAGTAAATAGCGGTATTTTATTATGAAACTCAGGTATTTTTTATTTATTAAAGCATAATTAAGATTTTAAAAAATATAAAAAACTTTTAGAGCTTAACTACCTCTGCAAAAATTCTAAATAAAACAGGTTATTTTAATTAATACTTTAAATTTAAGTGCAATTTTAATTATAAATAGTTAATGGGCTTAAAAATAGACCACCATTTTATTTAAAATAACACAAGATAAGATGACTTATTTTTTAATTTAATTAAATTAAAAAATCAGAATAAATTTTATAAAAATAATTAATTATTCACTATAATTTTTATTAATAAAAAATCAATATTTTTATAAATATTATATTCCTAATAATAATATTTTTTTGATATAATTGTATTTGAGATTATAAATAAGGATAATGCTTTGTATAAAAAATATATGAGTATTGCATTAATAAGTTCTTTGTGCTACGCAAATGAGTATTTTAATATAGGAAAGAATGATTTTTTTTCTACTAGTAAAAGAGGCTGGCATTATTTTGAAAAAGATGACGTCAATAAAAGCGTAAATCTTGAAGAAAGAAAAAAAGAAATTGATAAACAAGATGAAGTGTTTATGTCTTCTATACCACTTAATTCCTTAGAGAATCTTACAGCCGAAGAATTTACTCAAACCTTTGAAAAAGCTAGAAAGATAGCCACAATGAAACCTACAAAAGAAAATGTTGCTATTTTACAAAAGATGAATAAGTGGCAATTAGAACAATCTGAAAAATTTGCAATGATATGGCAAGTTAATCTACTAGAAAATCCAAACTTGGAATTTCCTGAACTAGCAAGTGATAAATTTGGGCGTAACGATGCTTTGATACAAAGAGATAAAAAGGTAGAGCAATTCTTTAAAAGCCACAAAGACAACCTTGCTTTTGTGGTTTTTATGAGCAAATTTAACGAAAATACTAATATTAAACAAAAAGATATCTATGATACCATTAAAAGACAATACGATGTTACTGTTGAATATATAGATGTAGATATACGAAAAGATTTAATTAAAACTTTTAAACTTGAGACAACGCCTGAAAATTTTTTTATTTACAAAAACTCAAAGGGCGAAGCGATTTGGAAAAGGATAAGAGCTGGATTAAGCAATAAAGATGACATTATCAACAATACCATATTTTTGTTTGAAAATGCAATTTTAGAGGGGGATAAATGAAAAGGAGCATTTACATAAGCTTACTACTTTGTAATTTAACTTTAGCAGGATCAAGGATAGAGCTTAATCTTGGACAAAACTATGATTTTGCAGAAAAAGATATTTTAGAGCTTATTGATGAGCATATTAACAAAAATAAAGCTAATTTCGAGCAAAAAGCACGAGAAATAAACCAAAAAGGAGCTGAAAATGTTAAAAATTACAAGCCAAAAGATTTAAAAGCTCTTGAACCTGCAACAGAAGATAGAGTATTTTATCCAAATCTAACTTATACGCTGAATGAAGACATAAGAGGGGCTGATGGCAAGATAATCTATAAAAAAGGATATAGTTTCAACCCAGCTGATTATGTAAAAATAAACTATGCAATGATTGTTATTGATGGCACAAATAAAGCTGAAGTGGAATGGTTTAAGACAAGTGTCTATGCCAATTCTATAGCTTACCGCTTACTTCTTTCAAATGGAAGTTATTATGATTTAAATCAAGAGCTTAAGCAAGCTATTTTTTATCTTGTGCCTCAAATTCGTGATAGATTTAATATACAAAAAACACCAAGCATTATCAAGCAAGTGGGCAATGTTATAGAAGTGCGCGAAATTTGCCTTTCTTGCAAGGAACAAAACACCACACTCTCAAAGGCTCATCAATGAATACAAAACATTCCATTCTTGCTTTAACGATAGGATCATTCTTATTTTTTACTCCAAGCAAATCAGAATCTGTTTGCTTAGCTAATCCAGCACAAGTGGTAAATACTATGACTTCGATTTGCTATTCTTGTATGTTTCCTTTGTATATGTTTTCAGTTCCATTAATACAAGGACCAATGCCTGATGTAAGAGGCTCTTCATCAGCACCTATTTGTATATGCGAAGCTCCACCACCTCTTTTTATAAGAATAGGCTTTCCTATAGGATATTTTGAGGCAAGCAGAATGATTGATGTGGTAAAAGACCCATTTTGTTTTACAGGACTTGGATTGAATATGGGAGCCAATCTTATCAATACTTCATCAGGCACAAAAGGCGATGCCATAGATAGACAAAGAGTATTTTACCAATCGCATTATTATATCTACCCTCTATTTGAAATTTTAGGTATGTTTGTTGATTTATTATGTTTGAATGCTGGAGTTGGTATTGATATAGCCTATATGACAGAAGTTGATCCTTTATGGCAAGATGATGAATTGTCAGCTTTAGTCAATCCTGATGCCTTACTATTTGGTAATCCCATATCACACCTTTCTTGTATTGCTGATGCTACTTCAGCACAAACCAATATAGCACTTGATCCATTGTTTTGGTGCAAAGGTTCTTGGGGTAATGCTTATCCACTTACAGGCAATACAGGAAGTAAAGACTATGTAGAAGATGCGGCTTCTGTAGCAGCAGGTATGCTCTACAAGCTTCATAGAGAGTCTGTATTGTGGGAAAGTTCAGGACCACCTACCGTAAGTGGGATATGCACTGATTATCCTTTACCTATATGGCTTAAATCATCTTATCGCTTACAAATTATCGCTCCTATACCACACCCAATGGGTATGGCAATAGGACAATCAGGCTTATTGTGGAGTTATGCTAAAAATTTACCAGCTAATGGGGATAATTTTAGCTTTATTATCTTCAAGAAAAAAGAATGTTGCGTATTGTAAAAAGAAAGGAAAAATATGAAAAAAATAGTATTACTGAGCCTCATAGTCTCAAATATTCTTTTTGCTGAAACAGACAAAGAAAAACTATTCGAGCAAAAATATCTTAAAGATAAGGCTGACTTGCGATCAAGTATCAATGTAGATGAGCTTCACAACAATGCAAAAGATTTAAATCTCACAAGTATTGACACGCAAATGAAAATAACTTCTAAAGATTTCAATGAAAGCTATGGAAGCATAAAATATTATCAAAGCAAGCAAGCACAAAACATAGCTCAAGATATTACTAAGATGAGAAAAAGCAAGGAATTTGCTCGTGAAGTAAGCAAAAATGAGGATTATATTTTAAACGATAAGGGCTTTGATTTTGGTAAGCATACAGGACAATACTCAGAACGAACAAAAGCTATGATAAATGACTTGAAATCTAATAAACATTTGCTCAACACAAATAAATACCTTGAGCCAAACGAAAAAGTTTTTATTATCATAAGTTCATCTTTAAAAGATACCACCATAACAAACTACTTCAAAAGTTTAGAACAAGTAAATACCGATGTAAGCTTTGTTTTAAGGGGCGTTGTAGGTAATAATGTGCGTTATATGAATCCCACAAGAGAATATTTGCAAAATTTAATGATTAAAAATCCAAAAGGCGATTTGCAAAACAAAACAAACTATTATGAACACAAGATAGAAATCAATCCAAAAATTACAAGGCGATTTAAGATTGATAGAGTGCCTGCAGTCTTATACATACAAAATTATAATCCAGCAGTGCAAGACTACAAAGAAATTATAGGGGAACCTGATGAAAACGAAAATTATGTGATAGCGTATGGGGAAAGTGAAGTTGCTTATGCTCTGCAAGAAATCAATAAACAAGCCAAGAGCAAAGGCTTAGATAGGCTTATTAAAGCAATGGGCAGTGGCTCATTTTATAAATAAAAGGAAAGAAAAATGCTAAAAGAAAAATTTGCAAAGTTTTTTACAAATCTCAAAATAGGTTTTAAGCAAGTAGAAAGGCAAATAGAAAAGTCCTTGAATGAGATAACCGATGAGCAACCTCGCAAGAGTTCAAAGGCATATTTACTAGATAAAATTGTGTCAAAATTTAAAAAGAACCACACCAAAGAGGGAAGATAAATATGAAAAAGAGAACACTAGCCATCTTTGCAGTTCTTATGTTGTGTTTTTTAAATTTAAACGCAAAAACTTATGACAACATATACGATGCGGCTATACAAGCACAAAGTGAAGCTAAATTAATGATATTCTTTGTTTTAAGCGATACTTGTCAGTTTTGCCACAAGCTAATGAATGATATATCAAGCAATCAAGCCTTATTAAGTTATTTAGATGAAAATTTCATAGTAGCTACCACAAATTTAAATGCAGATGATGGAGTGATACCAAGAGATTTGCTTTTTAATGGAGTAACTCCAACAACTTACGTACTTACTCCAACAGGTAAAGTTATAGGACAACCTATTGAGGGAGCTATTGATTCAAATATGTTTTTAGGGCTTATTAAAGGCTTGGAGGAATATAAGAAACAAAGGCTTGGGTTTTAATTTTTTTAATATCTATACTTGTTTACTAAATAAAATAAGATATAATTAAACCATCCACCTATTATCTATATGGTAATAGCCACCCATTTTGGGTGGACCTTTATTTTTTGGACTTCTTATGCGTCGTGTTAATGCCTACATAGATGGTTTTAATCTTTATTATGCAATAAAATATCTGAACAATCCGAATTTTAATTAGTGCTTATACAAATTTTAATCCTCATAAAAAAGCTAAGCATCAGCTTTATACACAAGCATTAGAACAATTATCAAAAACAAAAGTAATATTAGGCAAATTTAAAAAGAAAAAACCTAGATACGGAAAATGTGATCAGCAATATGATACCTGCGAAGAGAAAGAAAGTGATGTCAATATAGCTATACAAATTTTAGAAGATGCTTTCTTAGATAGAATGGATAAAGTTTTTTTGGTAACAGCTGATACTGATTTAAATTCTACTATTGTAAGATTTAAACAACTTTTTCCAGATAAAAAAATCATACTTTTGATTCCACCAAAAAGGCTGAAGCAATCTTATGAGCTTCAACAAAACGCAAACACATTAAGGGCTGGGCAGTATAAAAGAAATTCTGTAAATCTCTTCATCTTCATTCACAAATTTATGAATTAAACTAACGACTTGATCTACATCGTTATAATTAAACTGTATATCTCTATTTCTTCTTTGTATTTTTTGAATATCTAATCTTAAATTTTCCCAATCAATAAAAATTGCAAGTTTTTTTCTTCATAGTTCTTCCCAAAGCATAAAAAAAGGGTTACCCTAATCCCCACTGCATCGGATTAAGAATATGCAGTAATGGGGAAGATTAAGATAACCCTTTTACAGCCCACCAACAATAGGCAACCATAGCACTCGGTATACAAATGCCATTTAAGGCATCTTTTCGGTGTCTTGATAAGAAATCATACTTTAAATAAACTTAAAAATAAATAAGTTTTTGTATATTGACTTTATTAACGCTTTTATGCTACAATGCTATAGCTAAAACGATGAAAATATAAAGCTTCAAAGCAAATTTAATCAATAACAAACATATAAAACAACACTCATCTAAAACCAAAGGATTTTACAAT
Source organism: Campylobacter sp. MIT 97-5078 (assembly GCF_006864455.1). GTDB lineage: Bacteria > Campylobacterota > Campylobacteria > Campylobacterales > Campylobacteraceae > Campylobacter_D. Next base: position 69,150 of record NZ_QHLK01000005.1, on the reverse strand, counting down.
GCAAACAATAAGACAAGAAGCCACTCAAAAACAAAGCAAAGCATACATTGCCGAAAGAGAAGCTGTTAAAAAAACTATGGAAAAGATGGCAAAAGAACTTGAAAAACCACAAATTAAGGCTGTATTTCAAAGATTAAAAGATAAATGAAGTATATAGAAATTGACGAAGCTATTGCCATTCACGAAAAAATCATTGAAACGATAGGTGGGCTTAGTGGTTACAATGATACACAAATTTCTTACTTAACAAGTGCTTTGGAGCACATAAAAAATGATAAATACTATCCAACCATTGCTGATAAAATCACTCATTTAATGTTTGCTTGTATAAAATTCCACCCATTCTTAGATGGAAATAAAAGAACTGCTATATTTTTAGGAATGCACTTTTTAGATTTAGATGATAAATATAATGATAAATTTGCCGAAATTATGGAGGATATTGTCGTAGGTGTAGCTGACAATACTATTTCAAAAGATGACTTGAATAAAATTTTAAATGATTTTATTTCAAATTATAAAATGGTAAATTGATACTTCTTATTATATATCATTGACTTTTTAACATTTTTATGCTATAATATCATCATTAAAATAATGAAAATATAGGAGTTTGCAGATGAATTTAAAATTAAATATTTTACTCGCAACTTTAATTTTTACTACTTTTACACAAGCTCAAGAAGTCAATGAAAGATATGTTCTAACTTGTATGGCTAGGGATACAAACAACAAGCCCACAAGACAAAAAATGACAGAATGTATAACTCTTATCAAAAAATTGAATGCTGAAAAAGGTAGTCAATATGTAGTGGATAATTATTCTTTTGTTTGGAGCTCAAAAAAAGAAAAAGATATTTTAGCTAAAATAGCAGCAAGTGCCTCCTTTGAAATGGGTTATAAAGAACCAAACAATCAGGCAATGGAACAAGGGCTCAAAAAAATTGTGGAACTGAGTAATAAAGATGATTGGCAAACATTAAATTGCCTTTACTTATCCCAAATTGGTAAAACAAGGTGCTTGAAATGAGAAAAAGATTATGCAAATTGTTAATTTTACCTATAATAATCTGGAGTGTTTTTATAGGTTATGGTTTTTATATAAACTATGATTATAATCAACTTAAAGATTTTTATCAAGTTTTAATTGCTACTACCATTGGACTTATTGTAGCTATTATTGTTTTTTATTTTCTTGCATATGTAAAATATGGCACCACTATTGCAAGGAATAACCATAGTAATGATAATACACTAGACGATTATTTCGCTTCTGAACAAGATCGTTTAAATCCATATGGCAAAGATATTTCAAGTCCACACAATGTATATAATCCAATAAACCCCAATTATATTTTTAAAAATCCTACCATTGATTTATAATGCCTCCCAATAAGGCACTATAAATCAAAATATCCCTCTATCTAAATTTTTTCCTGTGCTGAATGAACTTCTACCAGCACCAATAGATTTTTGACTGCCAATATCTTTAAATTGTGCAGCTGTATCTGTCTTTCCGCCTAAGTTAGATAGATTTGCAGCCTTTCCGCCATTTTGAAAAGCTATATCATCGGAATTTTGGGAGTGTTCCCTTGTCAATGCCCCTTGAACAATATTACCATTTTTATCCACACCAAAACTTGATTGAAATTTAGCACTTCCAGCATTTTGACTATATTCTCCTGCTACCTTGTCATAGTTGAGATGATTTTTCATATCAGGTTTTTCAAGTCCGCTAGCATTAATGCTTTCATTGTTTTTCATACCAGCATAATGTCCCAATGTCTCAAAATCTCCTCTAGCACCTGCTTGCTCTAAAGCAACTAAAGCTTGAGCTAAGCCTTGATTTCCTTGAAGATTATGTTCATTCATATAATTTTGCACCATTTGTGTTTCTGTATTTGTGCCATATTGTTTAGAAAAGCTTTCTAATGCAGTAAAACTATCCAATTGGCTTTTTAGTTCTTGAGCACCTTTTGATTCGCTTGTGGAAAGATGATTGCCAAATGCTGCTCTAAATGCTTTATCTTGCATTAAATTCGCTACATCATTCTCGGTATAAGTATAGCTTTTACCTCCACTATGAGTGTTGTTTTCCGAAACATTCTCTGTATTTTGTATATTTTTGCCCATTGATTCATTAATTGAGCCATTAATACCTACATTTGCACCAGAAGCCCCTCTATCTCCTTTTGGATTTATACCTACACCTCCACTGAAAGCTGTATTAACATTTGTTTGATCGTGATAAGTGGTAGAATCACCTTTTCCACTACTACTGCTTTCTGTGCTTTGGATACTTGTATTATCCCCAAAACCAAATCCTTTTGCTCTACTACTAGAACTACCTGTAGAGGACATAAAATCTGATAAAAACTGTCGCCCCTCATCGGTAGAAAAATAACTATTAGCAGAATTTGTAATACTAGAAAGCCTAGTTTGACTTTCAGAATTCATTGCAGAAGTGCTTATTGTTGATACATCTCCAAGCCCAACACTACCATCTGAATTTAAAACGCCTTTTGAATTTGCGACAGTTGACACACTAGCATTAGCTCCATATCCACCCAAATTACTTACATTTGACATTTGCACAAAAGAACCGCCTGTATCGCTTGCATACACATCTTCTTTCCTCCCAGCATAAAGAGAGCTTGTCATAGAACCATCAGCAGAACTTATCTCACTTCTTGTAGAAAGTCCTTGTTGAGTAGAAAAGCTACTTGCTGATCTTGCACTGCCTGCTAGTTGTTGGCTTAAGCCTGAAGCTAAAGATACAAAGCCCATTTCAGAGCCTTTTGCTAGAGAAAAAGCTAATAAAGGAGTTAGCATTACGAGGTATTTAAGGTAGCTTGAATGTGAAGTTACAGCTTGAAACACTTCTTGATAATTTGCATAAGTAATAGCCCCTACTCCAGCATTGACAAAGGCGAAAGTATGTTGCAAGGTTAAATCATTAAGATAGTTAATAATGCTTAATATTGGTGTCCAAAGCACTAAAGATAAACATAAAACAAAAAACATTTTTATATATTGATATGAGCCAAACATTATAGATAAAATCGCCATAAGCCAAGAAAGTCCTACGATAATAGCTGTAAGATAAGCTTTAGCTATAGGCAGATAGGTTTGAGCAAGTTTGCCTTGAGCTTGCATGCCTGTAACATAACTTTGTTCTGCAACAGCTGCATTAGCCGCTAATGAATTTGGATCAATTCCTAAAACACTTGCTGTATTATTAATGCCATCATCAAGGGCATTAATAAGCACCATTTGTTGAATTTGCTCCCTTGCACCTTTTGCTTGCCCAAAATAAATTTGTGATACACCATTGAATTTATTCCTCCATTCAGTTACTGTGCCTACATTAGCAATATGAGCCTCAACTGCTTCTCTAGCTCCAGCAACTTGAGCTATGTCTCTTTTTAAATTTTGAGCTGATTCTCCACAAGAAATAAGGCTATCATTCATTTGTCCGTTATTGTTTTCATAATAAACTGTGAGTTTAGAATTTGTAGTTGGGAAAAGAACATTGATTAATTCATCACTTGTATGTATATCATTTATAGAAATTTTACCACTTAAAGTATCGTATTGTAAGCAATTTTTTACATAGGCATTTATATTGAGTTGCACATCAGGATTTGTTTTTTGAATTCTCAAAGTTGGTAAATCCATCATAGCATTTAATGAAAAACCTAATCCTGCTTGAGAATACGCTGTAGAATCAGGCGTTGAAAAATGTTTTTCCATTCCATCAAGCAAAACCTTTTCAAATCGACTCATTAAAGATAAAGTATAGCCTATACCCATTGGCACACGAGAAACAACATAATCTTTATTTGTAACTTCATCGTGAATCATAAATTGATTTTTAGAGGTATTTGCAGGACTTAAAAAGAAAAAATATACCACAGCATAAAGAAGTAAAAATTTACCAAATTCAAAGATAGGACTTGTCCTATCGCCCATAGCTTTTTGTATAGCAAAAATGAAAAAGGCTATAGTCATTGCAGCTTTGATGATATAATCAGCCTCAGTTGTCATACCTTTAACTGCTTGAAGCATATCATTCATTATATTGCCATAGCCCCAAGTGTAGATAAGCTGGGAATCAGGAATGTTTGTCGCTGCAAATACACTTGCAGGAAACAACAATAAAGCATTGCAGAATATTAATTTTTTAAACATTGTAATCCTTATTTAGATATATTATTTAGATTGCCTTGAACCTTGTCTTTGATTTTCAAAGAATCAGCTGAAAACTTACTAGAAATATCATTTGCATTTATCCTACCCATAAGATCAGCAACAAACTCACTTAAATCAATCTCACTAAAATCAAGTTTTTGAAATTCTTCAGGGGTAAAGCCTCTGCATTGTGGTGCTTCAGAGCTACCCCAGCCCATACCTATTTGGGGACGCCCTTGCTCGTGAAATATCCTTGCAAGTTTAGAATTAAAGCAACAAAACGATTTTCTTCTTTGTATGCACCCTATAAATCTCTTTCTTTTAGAGCAATATTCGCCAACTTCAACGCATTTTCTATCTCTATTGTCTTTAGCAAGCTTTTTCTCTCCCTCAGAACAAGATACGAGTCCTAAAAAGACTTTGTCTTTATCACAACAACCTCCACCTGCAAGTCCTCCAAATCTATCCCAACTTTTGCAACGATTATCCTTGCCATTGAAGATATAAATTTGTCCTCCACAACTACCATCGCTATTCCAACCATCATTGTTGGCATCTTGAGAGCCTTGAGGCGTGCCTAATTCTTCTTCATCACTGCCACCACCTGAAGTATTATTATTTTCAGTATCTAGGCTTGAACCAGAATTATCTGCATTAAAACAACTTGGCATAGTTTCAAATTCAAACAAAGCTTTATATTTTGCAGTTGAGCTTACATCACTCCACTTTTTAGATGAACTTGAAAGTATTACAAAATGCTCGCCTTTGTCCTTATCTATACCATTATCATTATTTTTGGCTCGATTATCAGGCTGTTTATCTTCCCAATTTTTAAAGCTCAAAGGCTCGTTATTAATATCTCTAAAGCGTGCATCATCATAGCTACACTGCTTGTTTTCAAAGCAATAATTATTCGTATAGCTTAAATCTGCTACACCTATGAAAGCATTAGAACCAATATCAATCATTGAGCTTAAGAAAGCATTTTCTTCTTTAGTATTTGGCACAGCCAAATAAGCGTTGGTGTCCTTACTTAAATTATAAGCTTCTTCAAAAATCATAGTTTTAGCACTTTGTGCGTAATAATGCCCATCAAACTCTTTAACTGTGCCTATATGAAAACAAGGCATATCAGCTTGGGCAAAAACACTTGCAAAAACTACACTAAGCATTGTTTGTATTGTTATTCTTTTCATTTTTTATCCTTATTTATGACATACGCTATCTTTTGAAACTTCTTCAACAGCTGAAAAAGAAGCTAAAACTTCGCCCATATCATTAATTTTTCCGCACTTGTGTTTAAGCTTTTCGCCTTGTTTTATAGGACAAGTATCTTGCTTACATTCTCTTATTTCAGCCTTATAAACAATATCATTGCTTGTAACATTTTTTCTATTTGTTCCATCACTAAATATAGTTGTATCAGTATTTGGCACACTAACTTCACAAAATTTCATATCAGGGTTATTTACAAGCTGAATACTACCATTGCCACCACTATAAGAGTAATTTGAACCTGACATTTTAGCACTTGATTTAATACTTGCTTCTTCACTCATTAACTCTTGTTTAAAGCTTGTATCAAGCCCTGAATTATCATTATTAAATGCTTCACTAAAGGCTGAATACACGCTATCTTCACTTTGAGCTTGTAAGCTTTTTTGTTGATTAGCAAGAGCTTTTAAATCACTATTTGTATTTGTTTGCACATAACTTGAACCTTTATTTAAAGCTGTATCACAAGCTGAGCTATCTTGCCCCTTATACACAAGCATATCACTTTTTAATTCAGCCTTAGACAAGATAAAATGCGTAGAACTTGCGATAAGATTTGATATAGGTGCAGCAATATCTTGCAAAATCTTAGCTTTATTAGTATGAGCTAAATTACCACAACTTTGGTTGATACAGTAACAACCTCCACAATCTTCTTTTTGAACTTCTTTTAAAGAAAGAATAGAGCCATTATACTGCCAAATATGATAAGCCATCTTATCAATCCAAACATATTTAGGGCGACCAAAAACATCATTACCCACTTTCTGCCTTATAGAAGTTGTTGTTACAACGCCATTGGCACATATACCGCTAACATCAGAAAAATAAAAATTTCTATCTTTTCTTTTATCAAGATTCTCATCAATTGATATGTTAATTTATATGTTTGATCTTGAGTCTATATTGTAAGAAAAACTTATAAAATCAGCACTCTTTGCTTCTTCGCATACTATCTTAGCACTCCCACTACTTTTACCATCAACGCTTGTAATAGCACTTCCATTTGTAATGGGATTATTTATCGTAGTATTCATATTGCTTTTAAAATGCTTAAGAATATCTGCTCCAAAACTTATACCATCATTTGTATCAGTAGCTAAAAGAAAAGATAGGAAACAAAGCATTAAAGATAAAGTCTTTTTCATAATTTATACTCCTAATTTTTGCCTGTATTGGTTAAAGGATTTGTTCTAAGCCCTTGCACGAGCATATTTTTGATTTGATCTGTTACGCCACTATTTATACCGATTTCTTCACTTATTTGGGCTAATTTGCCTTGAACAGCATTATTAAATTCCATTGAAGCTACTGCAATCTCTCTCATAAATTGAGCATCTTCTCTATCTAACTTTTTGCTTTGATTTTGATAAGCAGCAAGAGTTTGATTAAGCTCAAAATACAAATCGTCCATATAGGCTTTAAGAGTAAGCAAGGCGATATATTCGCTAATAGGAGTATTAGTTTTAAAACTAATTTTACCTGTTGAAGCAAGATTAAGCACATCTGCCACAGGTAAAGGAGCACCCTCAATAAAACTCTTATTGTCGGCTGTAAGTGGGGTATTTTGGGTAATATTTGTAAGGATTTCATCAAATTGTGCTTCCATAAGCTCTCTCATACTTTTATTCATCATAAGAGTTGCTTTTGTTGTTCCTATAGCAGGATCATTACACTTGCCATCATCACATTGAATATTATATTTGGTATATTGAACTTGATTTTTTCCACCTTTTTTTTCTTTATTATCCCAAACAACATTAATAAAAGATTCTGCTGAAATTTCAGGGCGTAACACAGCTATCTTTGGTTCTGCATTAGCTCCATTGCCTGTAGCAACAGTAGCTCCCTCTTCGGTGTAACCCACCACATCGCCTACAAGTCCTCTTATGATATGTTCATACTCATCATTACCAAAGGCTTTTTTAAAGAAACCATTTGATTTTTTTGTAGCATTTTTAATCAAACTAAATTGTTCTAACAATACCTTAGCCGCAGTATTATCCTGATCTGCTATAGGCGAATTGCCATTAACCCATTGAGTAAATTGACTAATTTTTTCTTTAGAATTTTTTGTTGTTTCTGAAAAACCACTTACCCAATCAGCTTGCTGACCACCTGTTATGTTTTCACTAAGAACCTTACCTAATTTGTTACTCCAATTTGTTGTCATTTGACAAGTATCAAAATTCATATTATTTATAGCATTAGCTATATCTTCAAGCTCGCTCATTATGGTTTGACAATCCTTGCAAAGTGTAGAAAGTGCTATTTGAAAAGCAAAAGCAGGAGCAGCAGAAGCAATCTTCTTTAATTTATCAACCAAATACTGAAAATTGAGGTAAGAAAAACCACCAAGCACCATATCAATACCATTGCAACCCACATTAAATTTAGGAGCTTGAACAGAAAAAGGTTGTATAGTCTCGCCTCCTCCCCAACGAAATCTTGCACTTCCACCTGTAACAAAGCCTGAAGCTTGTGATTTAAAATACCCAGCATTCTCACTTGTAAAACTTCCTCCAAGTGCTGAACTGATAAAGCTAGACATATCAGCTTTGGCTCCACTTGCCATTATAGCACTGATGCAAGCTATACTTAAACCTTTTTTTATAGCTCCCATATACTCACTCCTTGAATTAAATTTTTATCAACAAAACCCCAATACCTACTATCATAACTTCGCTCGTGAATCCCCATTACAAAATACTTGCCTTGAGGAATAATACCATCAAAAACAAAAGGTTTAACTTCTTTACCATTTTTATCTTTAGTCTTTGCAACACCTATAAGCTTACCATTACAAAAATACTCCAAACCCTTTACACTAAGCATATCTCCATCTTTACAACGCACATATTTGGCAAAATTTGAAAACTTTGTAAAATAAGGAGTGTCTTTAGGTAGCAAAAAATAAATCAGCTTATCTTTAAGTTCTCTGCTTTGAAAATCTTTTCTATAGATCATCACTTGCTTATCGATACTTTGGGTTCTAATAAAGCCTATCCCAAAGAAATTTGTTATAAAACCAATTGCAATGTATAAAACAACAAAAACAACTATAGATAAGGCTATAATGTTAAGAGCTTTGCTGATATTTTCTTTATCCAAGCTCATTATTTATCCTTTCTAATATTTTCATAGATAGCAAGCACATCTTTACTAATATCTTTTGCATAAGCATTGCTATTAGCCAAAGCACTTTTATAAAAAATAAGAGCATTATTCTCATCTGCTATCTTTTCTACTATAGTGTAAATTTCCTTTGAGCGTTCAAGCACATATTCTTCGCTTGGCACAAAACCTTTATTATTTAAAGCTATGCTAAGTATTTCTTTTCTTAGACTATCTTCTATAACTTGCATATCTACAAGATAAATTTTTGGAAATTTAGGAGCAAAAAACTTATCATAAGACACAATACAACAAAGCATTAAAACAAAAAATTAAATTTATAAACAAATCTTTGGTATTCATCTTTATCCTTTTTTGTGTAAAAGCGAAATCAAGTGATCAAAATCATAGCCTCTCGCCATAAGGAGGTTAAATATTAAAGCTATAAATTTTCTTTGAGAAAGTATATTTGGTATCATATAAATATGTTCTAACAAAACAAGTAGCTCTTCTTCTTTGTCTTTTAATTGAATGCTTTCAACTGAATACATATCCTCTTTATTCAAAGGCAAAGCAAAAAGCATATTAAATAAAATTTCTGTTTCTTCTTTTTCATTATTTGCTTGAGAATATAAATACAACTGTTTGATAAAAAATTTTACAAGATGTAGATCACTCACTTTATCCTCAACCATATCCTCAAATTTAAACATTACTTCTCCTTATCATAGTTCTTTGGCAAGTTTTTCTATAGCCTCTCCTAAATTCATTCCACTATCAGTAAGCTCTTTAATTCTTGCCTTGTCTTTTGGATCTGTGGAAGTAAGAAAATAAAAAAACCTATCCATTACAAGTCTATAAGGTAGTTTTATTTCTTCAGGAGTAATTACATATAGCTCTGAATATTCAGGCTTAACTGTAGAAACTGAGCGTAAAATTTGCTTATCCATTTCTCCAAGATTAAAGACTTCAGACTTTATAAGCATATTGATTGAAGTTTCAGTTTGCTTCATAAAGATTTTCCACGAAGAGTTGCTGATGATAGTTGAACCAGCCTTTGAAAGTCCTCCGCTTTTAGCATTGTATATATCATCAAAACCTTGAGTAGCAAGTATGATAGAGCCATCATATTTTCTTGCTCTACGATATGCTTGCTCAATGAAATCATCCATTCTTGGATTTTTACCAAGAAATCTATGAGCTTCATCAATGATGATTTGAATGCGAGATTTTCTATCTGCACTCATATACATAAGCTGATTGATATGATAAATAAGAAGCATTACGAGCGGATCTCTGATTTCAGGGTGGCTTTCAAGTCCTTTAAATTCAACTACTATAAATTCTTTACTGATATTAAACTCATTTGTCCCAGCTAAAAACTTTTCATAAATTCCACCCCTACAAAACGAACCAAGTTGATCCGCAAAGTCTTTAAATCTTAAATCTTGTTCGCCATACATAGCATTAATTGTATCTCTTATATTGGTTACTTCAATTTTATTGCCTATATCAAGATAAAGTTTTTTGATAATATCTTGAAGCTTTGTTTTTATCAGCTTTTCATCTTCTTGAGCTCTATTTTCAGATTTTGAACTACCAAGCATATAGATAAAATCTGCTAAATATGCCAAATCTTCCATTAATTGCTCTTCGTTCTTAATTTCAGAAAATGGATTAAAACTAATAGGCTTTTGAGGATCAAGAAATACATATTGTCCATCTAAAGTCTCACAAAGCTTTAAAAAGGAATTGTCATAATCTAATACAAAAACTCTATCGCCTCTTGCATAAGAATTAAAACCAAGCATATTCAAAAGCACTGATTTACCAGCTCCTGAAGTAGCAACAAGATAAGCATTAAAATTGATATTAGAAACAAACAAATCCACTCCTGCAAGCTGTGCTCTTCTTGAAAAAAGTATTATATTTGGAGTTGTGCCCTTGTAATCTGCTTCAAGAGGAATAAATTGAGACACTTGATCAGGAAATAAAGAACGATATTTACCTGTGGTAGAAAAAATATATTCTTTATTTATGCCCATAGGTAAAGATGCAATGAAATTAAGCTGATGAATACCTAAGGCTTCGTCCATTATCAAAGCTTTGCTTTCTCCGCCCTTGTTCCAATAACTCATCATAGTATGAGCGTTTTGAGCGGCATCTTCATAGCTATCTCCACTTACAATAACATTTAAATCAAAAGCATAAAGTTTTTCTTTTTGATTGTCTATCCTATCAAGGATAGATACACTTTCTTCTCTTGCAGCAGCAAATTGTCTAAACAAAGCTTCACTCCATTTTTGAGAAAGAATGACTGAGTGATTTCTTGCAACAGAACCTGTTTTTTTCTTAGGAAGTCTCATAATTGAACTTGTAATAAAGAAACTATCCTTGAATTGATTGGTGTCTAAAGCCCTACTGATATAATCTCCTATTTTTCTCCAAAATCACTTATATGAGCAATTTTTGGCAAGCTCTGTGTAGCAAGGGAAATATAGCTTTTATCATCTACTTCTATATGCGTGTCTTTAATGATGATTTTTGTGCTAGGAGCTATAATTTGTTTATTGATATAACAATTTTCATCATAAGGAGGGATAATGCCATTAATATCGTGATTTGGATTTAAAATTTCATATAGTATAGGTTTTAATTCTTGTGGTTTTACAAGATGTCCTCCAAAATGATTGGCTGAAAGTATATTTTTTAGAGTATCTTTATATTGAACTATATTTTCTTTTTTATCCGATTTGATACTGATTAAAAGAATAAAATTTTTAATTTTAGCTGTCATAGAGCGAGAAACCCCCTCCTTAGTTTTTGAATAATAAAACTCGCTCATATTGATTACAGCTTTTCTAAGAAGTTCATTGTTTTCAAAATTAGCCCTTTTTAGGTGCTCGTGCTTCCAATACTCTACATTATTTCGTATATTTTTAGAACCAAAAAGCATAAATTGCAAAAAAGTGTCATCAGACAACTTAGAAAGCATTTCTTCTATGGCTGTAGCTGTACTCTCGCCCATTCGTATGCGAGGAGAGGCAAAAAATATGCAACCATAACTATTGTCATTGTTGATGTAAATACCCTCATTTTCATCAAAGCTCATATAGGGCAAAAAATCACTAAATTTATAACGCTCAAATAAGGCATTGTAAGTTTGAGTAGGTAAAGAACTTAAATCCTTTGCAGGCTCTTTAAGTTTATCCATTTTGCTAGCAATAAAATCCATAAAAGACATATTATTCTCCATTTATTACATTGAAATCAAAGATTTTTTCTTTGGCTTCTTCTCCACTTCGTGGATCACTAAGAACAAACTCTCCATCTTTAATTTTAAGCCAGCTTTCACTATAGCTATGATAAAGCCCATCATCACTCACAAAGGGAAAAATAACCATTTGAGCAAATAAAGGCTGTCTAAAAAGTGGCATAGTGTTTGGTAACTTTGTGATATTTTCTCTTACAGCACTTTGTCTATTTTGCTGAGCAAAAGCAGGAGAGTTTGTTAAAAATTCTCTAATGAGCTCATCTTCATTGCCTTTTGGTAAAGCAGTGTAATTTATATCATCATTAATAAGGATTTTAAGCTTATTGTTTAAATCTTTATTTTTTGCCACAATAGGACTATCTTTAAAAGAACAAGCACTCATCAATAAAGAACCTACCAATGCAAATATAAGACTAGTCTTTCTCATTTTTTATCACTCCAAAAGGTAATGTTTTCAATATAAACATACGCTCCTTCATCAAGCTTATACCAATAAGAGCCTGTCTTAGACTGCACCAAATCTTTTACAATAAGCTTGCCACCCACAGGCACAACTGCTACCTTTTGAGCCTTAGTATCAGGTTGTTTTCTTACTGTAACAATCTTTACAGCCTTACCATAACTAAATTTCTTTTTAGCTACACTTTCTTTGACTAAGTCAAAGAAAGTGTAAGGATTTTGTGCTTTACCTTTTGGAGTGGTTTTATTTGGAAAAACATTCTTTTCTAAAAGAGCAATACGCTCTTCTAAAGCCTTATTTTTTTCAAACAAAGAAATAAAAGCTTGCTTTAAAAGAATATCCCCTTGCAATTCTTTATCGCTTTGCATTGCCATTAATAAACTTGGAGCTATTGTTAAACTTACAACAACCAACTTAATCTTGTGTGATAATGCTTTTATGTATAAATGTTCCATCGTTTAGTTTTACCCAACCATCTTGTTCATAAAGTGCAAAAAGCACTTCATCTTTGTTAGCTATCCTTAGCACCTTTGCTTTACAACTTGGCTCTTGTCTTATGTTTGCTGCATAGACACAAACCTTAACCTCTGCATTAATTTCTTTCTTAGTTCCACCGCTTGCAGAACAATTAACTAAAGTCTGTGACACATTGCTTGTATTTAAATCTCCTGCGAGCGTAGAATTTGTCACATTATTTTCTATTTTGCTTGCATTATTTTCTCCTATATTGTCCCATAAAGCACTCACCCCATTGTCATTTGTTTTTGAGCTTGCAAGAGCTTTTGTTTGAGAAGTTTTGGATTTATTGCCTTTTTTTGAAATCTTAGGCTTTTTATTTTTTCTAACCTTTGTCTGCGTGTTTTTACTAACTGTAGCAGAGTAATCACTATTCCACACCAAAGGTGTGCTCGTTGGCACTCTTTTATCTTCATCAAGATAAAATCTAAAAATCGCAGGGTGTTCATTTTGAATATTGCGAATTTCAGTAGCCTCTACCATCTCTTGAAGTTTTTGTTTAGCAAACATATCCTTTTGTCTTTGCTTTTCTGCTTCTAGCTCTTTTGCTTTTTTCTTTTGATCTTGAGCTTTACCACCATCAAGTGTTCTTGTCCTCAAGTCTTCCATATCAGAGCTTAAATCATAAATTTCAGATACCGAGCCACAAACTCCACTATTTTTGCCCTTTTGACACTGAAAATCATCTCTATAAGGAAGCATAGCAGAGCAACCCTGAATTAAAAAAGCTCCAAAGATAACAACACTAGAAAGCTTTAACAAATGTCCTTTCATTCCTTATCCTTAACTAAAAATTCATTTATCCTTTCAAAATTTGCCCCATCAATTACAGCTACAACCTTATTTTGTTCTATTTTGTCTATAACAAAGAGTTTTGGCGTGCCTGTAATATTAAGCTTTTCGCCTAAAGCTATGGTAGCCTTTAAAGTATTTTCAGCTTCCTTGCTTATACTCACATCGTTTAAATTCTTTTGAGTGGTTCTAATTTGCTTCATCGCTAATTTTATATCTTTGCTAGAAAGTATTTGTCCGCTCCATTTCTTAGCATTCTGATGGAAACTTAAAGGAAAAAAATTTACATATACATTCACATTTTGTTTTTCAAAAAATTCCTCAACTTTGGCGCAAAATGGACACTCTGGATCGGTAAAAATAACAAAATCATATCTTTTACTACCACTTCCATACACGACTCTTTTTGCATTTTGCAAAAGTTCTGTTGCATTAGCATCTTTTAAAGCCTTTTCATTAAGTTCAGCCTGCCATTTGCTTGCATCGTTAGCTGTTAAGCTTTCGCCTGTAGCTGTATAAAGTTCTCCTATAAATAAAACACGCTTGAAAGGATTAATGTAAAAGATATTGCCATTGCCTAAATAAGCCTTATAAAAGCCATCAATTTCAGCTCTTTCAACCTTATCTATCTTTGTGCTTGGTATAATACCTTTTACAAGAGCTTCTTCTTGTTGCTCTATGAGAGTAGTAGGCTCGGTTGCATTAAGAAAGCTAAAAAGAGCAAGACTTGATCCTAAAAAAGTTGTCAATTTTAATTTCATTGGTTTCTCCTTATTGATTTTGAATTTGTTGTTGATTATTTTGTTGAACTTGTGTTTGAGTATTTGGTTTTTTGCCATTTGCTGTTTGTTGATTATTTACTGTATCAAGTGCTGTCATTTCAGTTACTAAAACATTAATTTCTCTTCCTGCTGAAATTTCAATCACAGGGGTAACCTGATCAGCCATTTTAAGGTAAAAATCAGCCAATTTTTCAGCCGAACTTGAAAGTCCTTTAAAAGCTCCAGCTTGTAAACTTTCTCCTGCACTCATATTGCCTGTTTGTGTTGTTGTGCCACCCCAACCTGAAGTAATGATTTGATTTTGATTAGCAAATGATTCTCCTACACCTTGTAAAAATCCAGCAATAAGTGTCCTAGCAAGCAAGGCACCTTGCTTTGTAATGACTTCGCCTTTGAGCCCAAGCTTACCATCTTCGCCACTTACTGCACCTCTTAAAGCCATATCAATATGTTCTCTTTTATTAGTAATGCAAGAAATATTATTAACTCTGATATAAGCTCTTTCAGCAGTTAAATCCCCATAACCCTCACCCATTAAAAAACAATCCACAATATCATAGGCAAAATAATTTGGCAAAATAGACAAATCAGTTACTTTCATCAATATAGGCAAGGGAGAACTTTTAGCTTGTGTCATTGTAGGGGCGTCCATACCTGAAAGCAATACAGCTTTAATTATTGATCCCGTAGGTATGATATGCCCCTCTAACTTTTTTGGCTTTTCTTCCTTTGGCTTAGGCTGAGTAACATTTGTAAAAGAAAGTGTCCCCTCTATTGGTGTATAGCGTATCTCTTCTACCTCTTCTAAATCAGGCACTTCTCCAAGTTTTGTTAAACCAAATTTTTCTTCTTGCATTAGTGTTTGACTTTCGATTTTTGCTGTTGGCATTGGAAAATTCTTGTATAAACTATCATTGTTTTCAATGAAATTAGACTGATTGTTTGTATTTGTAGTTGTAGGTTGCAAAGGTATCTCATTGGCTTTAGCTTCATCTTTTGCATTATTTTTCAAATAATTTGCATTTTCTTTTTGCATATCAATAATAAGTTTTTTTAAGTCATTAACTTCTTTAGCAAGGCTTTCATTCCTTGTATTCAAGTTAATTAAATCTTTCTTGGCTAAAGCTAAATCATCGACTGCTGAACCAACCCATTGTGTTTTAGCAGTTGGATTTTCTTCAACAATTTTAAAGTTACCTGCTGTATTGCTACTCGTTGTTTGTTTTTTATCTCCAACCAAAAACATTAAACATCCAAGCGTTACAATGAGTCCTATAAAAATAATAATCTTATTTTTACTTTGATTTTTTTGAGCATTATTTGGATCTTTGTCATTGCTAAAGAATTTCAAAAATGGGTTATTCATCTTACAGCCTTTGTGATGATAACTATGCTAGCTCTTGAATAGGGTAAAAGATGATTAACCTCATTGTCATAATACACACTTATGGCTTTTGGGCTTTCTTTTGCGAATTTAATATAATCTTTTGGATTTAAAACAAGAGCTTTATCGGTTTTATTTCTTACTTCGATTAAAGCAGCACTATATATCACACCATCATAGGTATTAATTTCTTTCATCTCAAGCGTGCTATCATTTGCAATTATTTTATTTATTTTTTTAGTTTTATAACCTTGTGGCACGCCATTTGCAAATATACTTTGTGTGATTTTACCCATTGTAGCTATAAAAGGATCATTGCTTTCATATTTTAAAATTTCTTCCTTGCTTGCTGCAAAATCATTAATAACAATAGTTTCAGCCTCCATTTCCACAGGATTGAGCACAATAGAATAAGTTTTGGACTCAGTGATAAAAAACACCTCAGAACTTTGAGCTCTATCATAAATAGTTTCTGGCTGTCCTATAACTTCAACCTTATTCTTACCTGTTGTGCGTATTTTTTCTTTAAGCACAGGTTGATATTTAATGAAAGCTTGGTTATTCACAACCTTAATATCTACACCTTTTTCCTTAGAGTAAGAAACATCAAGTATAGTGCTTGGCAAGACAAGTCTATTAACACTATTGTTTGACACATTAATTGTGATAGCTTCACTTGGTGGATTGTCAATTACAACTATGGCATTTAGATTTGTAAAAGATATAATAAAAGCCATAAAAATGGCAACTTTTTTCCTAGTTATCACTTTTTCCTCCTTTTTCGTGTTTAATAGGCACAACATCAGTTAAAAAAAATCTGCCAAGTATAATGTCATACCTAATATCAAACTCAGCATTTTCAGAGCGGACAACTTTGCTATCAATAATATCCTTAACCACACCATAAACTTTAATAACACCTTTAACATCAGCATCGATTGAAGAGACAAAAAAAGTCCTTGAAATAGAGTTTTCTATGATATATCTTGCTTGCTCTAAAAGTTTTGATTTTACTTCATCATAAAATTTTGGATCAACTAGAGTGAGGATATTTTCGATATTGTTATTTGCATTAGATTTTGTAACATTCAACAAGTTAAAAGTAATAAATTGCCCCATCTCGTGTAAATAGGTTTTAGAAACTTCATTGCCTGCTATCCAAAATTCTTGATTGACAATTTTTGGTGGAACAAAAACAACTTTTTGAGAATCAGTTCTTGCTACGATGATATATACCAAGAAAATAATCACAATGCTTAGAACAATAGAGATTATTCTAAAAGTAATATTCTCGTAAAGGTATTTATCCATTTTATTTTTGTATTTATCAAATAACATTTATGCTCCTACAAAATATCTCATATAAGAGGGTGGCATTTTTTTAGGTTGTCTTATGCCTGTCATATAGAGCAAATGCAAAAAGAAACCTTTAATCCTTGATTTTTTAAGCTTTTCATAGATTTTTGAACAAATAATGCCTAAAACAAAGAAAATTCCAAAACTAATAGCCCCTTTAGTAAAAAGTATGGCAATAGCCACAAAAACAGAAAAAACAACAAGGGTATCAATTTCCCAATTTCCAAACATAGGCTTAGTATCAATAAATTTATTAATTTCTACATATCCATTTGAATCTTTAGCCAAAAACGATCCTTTCATTCGCACAATTTATATAGAAAAAGGAGGTAAAATCCTCCTTTTTCTTTTAAAACAAGCCTGAATTAAGTGCTTCGATAATAGAATTTCCTTGAGTTACCAAAACAGCAAAACCAAGCATTAAGAAAAATTGAAGTATAGAACCAGCAAAGGCTCTCCACACTCCAACACAAAAGAACAAAAGGGCTATAATTCTTGAAGCGTAAGTATCATCTAGCCAAGAACTTACCGTATCCCATAATCCTTTTGCACCAAGTCCATCAGTATTGCCCGCAAAGAGCGAAATTGCTCCAAAGGTAAATACAAACATTAAAAACAATAAAAGCTTTTTCATTTTTAACCTTAAATTTAGATTTGTAGTTCTTAGCCAAATAAAAAGATTAAAAAACTAAAGAGCCTATAAAAGCCCTCAACGCTTTCTTTGCTGTAAAAACAGCACCCATTATTGATTAAATCAATCTTAAAATTATATCATAAAAATATTATTATTAGTAATATTTTTTATAAAAAAATATAGATATTTATGAATTTATTTGCATTAAAAAATAAGATATTTATTTAGATAAATTCCTATAAAATAGATATATTAAAATAAAAAATATAAAAAAATTAACAATTTATATGAATATTTTACTTATTATTGTATAATATTATTATGAATAAAGAAAATGATATAAATGAAACATTTTTTAATCACAAAATTCAAAATACTATTTGTAGTGTGCAAGAATTGAGATTACCTATTTTTGCACCTATAAAAAGAACAAGTCCGAGTTCTGCCATTTATAAAGACTTCTTGGCAAATAAAAGAACAAGAAGCGTGCAAACAAAATGGGGCAAGGTGCAAATAAAAGGCTTTTTGCTCACTCAAGCTCATAAAGACCTCCTCGATTTGATTATATTTTGTGCAAAATATAAAAAAATTACTAATGATAATAGGCTTTTGGTTGAATTTAGCACCGCAAATGTGCTTAAATATTATGGAGACAAGGGCTTTAATTACAAGTGGTTTAAATCTATGCTTGATGAGATAATGTCTGCAGTTATCTATCTTAAAACAAATGATGGTATAGGCTATGCTTTTCACATTATTTCAACAATGAAATATAATGATAAAGAAGAATTTCTAGGCATATTTCTTTCAAGTGAGTATTTGAAATTTTATAAAGATACTTTTGCCATAAACTATAACAAAGAAACTTTAAATATAGTCAATGTAGAAAATTCCACAATAAAAACAGCTATTCGTTTTTTCATTTCGCATAATGCCTTAAATCTAAGTTTTGACAATCTATTGCTTGCTATAGGTGTAAAAGCAAACAAAGGCGATAGGTATTATAGAGCTATCAAACAAGAATTTAATAAAAATATTCACTTGCTTGCGGAATTTAATATTGTATTTAAAAATGATACTTTTACCTATAAAGGAAATGATAATGTCAGTTTCTTCCTTAACTAAAGAACAAGATCATATTGTAAATTGCGAATTTGAGAACATACTTCTCATTAACGCTTATGCTGGAACAGGCAAAACTTCCACTTTAGTAAAATTTTGCGAACAAAGAGCTAAGTATAAAATTCTTTATTTATCCTACAATTCTGCGATGAGGGTGGAGGCTGAATCTAAATTTAAACATATTAAAAATGTAAGTGTAAAAACTATGCACTCTCTAGCTTATGAAAATACTAATAAATCCATCAAAGAAAGGCTTGGTTCTTTAAGAGCCTTAGATTTAAATCCTCTTTTAAATGATCGTGATGAAAAAGAAAAAAACTTTTATGCAAGCTCTTTGCTTTCTTTGCTTCGTAACTTTTGCAATACAAATTTTAATCTTGAAGATTTTATCAACGAAGTAAGTAAAAATTTAAAAGACTATGGACTTAACCCTCGTATGGATACAAGTTATATTTTAAGAAAGCTAAGGACTTTGTGGCTGGAAAAAATTCCAAATGATAAAAAACTACTTTATGAACACGACTTTTACCTTAAAGATTTTCAGCTTAGCAAGCCTGTTTTAGATTATGATTTTATAGTTGTTGATGAGGCTCAAGATATTAATGGCTGTGTCATAGATATAGTTTTAAATCAAAAAGCTAAAAAAGTCTTTATAGGAGATACTTATCAAAGTATTTATAAATTTAGAGGAGCGCGTAATTCTTTAGAATTTCTAGCTTCATATCCAAATGCAAAAGTGCTTTATCTTACACAAAGCTTTCGTTGCCCTGAAAGCATAACAAAAGAAGCCAATAGATACTTGCAACTCTTGGGAGCAAAAAAAGAATTTAAAGGCTCTTTTAAACCAGATAAGCGTAAAAATTTAAATGAACAAAAAGCAATCATTACTCGCACCAATGCCAAACTTTTTGACATAGCTGTGCAAAACCTAGATAAAAATTTTTTTTAGTAGGTGGAGTAGAAAGCTACAATTTCAACGATCTGCTTGATATTCAAAATTTGCTTTGTGGTAAAAAAGAACGCATTCAAAATGCTTTTATTTCTAGATTTAACAATGTTAAAGAACTTATAGCCTATTCTGATGAAAGTAAGGAGATTGACTTAAAGCAAAAACTCCTTATTTGCTTTAAATATATGGGAGAAAATATTTTTGAGCTTATTAAAAAAATAAAAACAAGTGTAGTTAAGGACCCAACCAAAGCTCATTTAATTCTTAGCACAGGACATAAAAGCAAAGGACTTGAATGGGATAGAGTGGAAATTATTGATGATTTTATCAATTTAAGAGAAATGCTTGAAGAAAATTCAAATGTAGAGATAACCAAAGAAGAACTTAATCTTTTTTATGTTGCTCTAACAAGAAGTAAAGCTGAACTTATTGTAGATAGAGCTTATTTACTTGATGACAAGTTTTTAAAATATTGTAAAGATAGCATAACCATAACATAAGGAGGAATAATGAAAGAGTTTCTTATACTCGTAAAAGATGGCAAAAATATAAAAAAGCGTTATTACAGCATTAAAGAAAGTGCTGAATTTTTTGGTGTAAGTTATCCTACTATTAATAGATGGGTTAAAACAAAAGCTATAAAAGCTTCACGATTTGGCAGAGCTATTTACATAGAAGAAGATGAAATTATCAAACTTCAAAATGATTGTTTACAAGGGAAAGTTATAGGAGAAAACAATGAGTGAAAGAATATATTGCAGAAGAGATGAAGCTGCTAAAATTCTGCAAGTAAGTTGTGCAACCATTATTAACTGGGTTAAACAGGGTTATATTAAGGAATATCGTATTCATAAAAGCACTAAAAGCCCTTTATATAACATCAAAGAAATAGAAGAAACTCTTAAAAATCCAAAGGCTTGAAGATGCAAACTACTATCTTTAGAGCCACTGATAGAGGTAATACAAGGTATTATCAAATGAGTATGGAACAAACCCTATTCAACACTTTTTTAGTAGAAAGGAAATATGGCAATGTTAATTATAAATCGCATACAGGACTAAAAATAGATTATTTTGATGAATTAGAACAAGCCCAAGCTTTTTATGATAAAATGCTGAAAAATAAAGCAAAAAAAGGATATAAATAACATATCTATTTTTGAGATATTATTTATATCTAAAATTTAACATATTTAAAAAAGGATATATAATGAAACACGATGAAGTTATAGATATACAAGGAAAAGTATTTACAGTAAGCAATGAAACATTTGCCAAAGAATATAGACCTTATGCAAATGTAGATGATGCTTTTGTGAATAAAAACACCAAAAACATATATACAGCTGAATTTTTGGGAGACAAGGTAAAACTTGTGTTAGTAAGCCATAGCATAGCTATGGATAAGCTTATGAAAGACTTAATACCTTTTAGAAATAGACTCATTGATGAGCTTGGTTTTGATAAAAAGCTTAAGTGGTAATATATAAATTCTCATCTTTTGCTTTGGCAACCTTATATTAATAGATCGTCATAGTTATAATTTAAAGGTATTGATTGTGTAATATCTCCTATATTAATAGCATCTCTAAGGTTATACCCCATTCTCAAAAGCAAAATTTCCAAATCTTTTTGAAAGCGTATCTTAGTCGGCTTATTATGACAAATTAAATTTCTAGCTATACGAATTTGCCCAACTTTTACATCTAAATGCAATATGTTATAGGCGGGAAGAACTTGTCCTTTATATTGCTTTGAACCCAAAAAAATATCTTCAAATAAAAACCAATATTCTGATAAAATCTCTTGTAAATCTATTAAATAAAAACAATCAAAAATTTCAAATGTACTTGCTGCTTGTATATTGATGCGTGTGCATTTCCTACGAATTCTACTTTTCATTTGTTCTGACATATTGCTATTATCTAAGAACCAATTATCTTTAGCACCATTATATTTATTTGCAATTTTTACTGCTAGAGTGCTACGCAAAGCATTCTCAAAGCAATGCAAGAGTAGAAATTTAGCTTGATGTTGTCTTCTTCTTTTGTTATAAATATCCATAATTAAATCGAATAGATTGATGTCTTTGGAGCTAAGATTATTTTTGGACACCACCTTTTCTGCTTCTTTGCAAGAACCCCATAAATATTCAAAATGAAGAACTCTAATGCTTTTCTTAATTCTTTTTTCAAAATCTTCTGTAAGAATATCGTTATGCTTGTTAAATATTTTTTTTATTTTTAAATACACATTATTTTCCAAGCTAAACATAAAAAACCTTTTTTTGTTTTTTTTATTTACTTAATTATATTATAATTTTGGTAACCTAGAGAGTTCCAACGAAAGTTTGGATTAAAACCACTCTAGGTCTATTAATATTCTATATCCCTCATCGACTTTTTAGATTTTCTTATTTTAAGTCTATTCTAAAAATCTAAAAATTTGTATTTACAATACCAAAGATACTAAATTTATATAGTATAATTATGTAAAAAACATAACGCATTTTACATAATAGAGAATACATAATGAAAATTACAGAACAAAAAATCCATTTTTTTATGGTGGAATAGTCAAAGGAGAGTTTTTTTGCAATCGCATAGCTGAAGAAAAAGAGTTAAAACGAGACATTGCTAGAGGCTATATTTACAGATAAAAAATGAGCTTTTTACAAATCAGTTAAGCATTTTAGTATTGCAGAAATTTCTTTGACATCTTGGAAAGAATTTTTGCAGGATCGTTTTAGGGCTACGAGCAAAGAAATCGATGAAATTTATAAAATAACCAAAGGTTTTCCTTATTACACACAACAATCTGCTTATGAATTATGACATATAGTCAAGTACAAAGCTTCACAAAAAGACATCAAAGATACTCTAATTTTGATACTTCAAAGGGAATATAATTATTTCTTGATCGAATGGGATAATTTGACCAAAAATCAAAAAATTACCTTAAAACTAATCATAGAAAACAACGGAGAAAAGCTCTATGATAATACACAAATTAAAAATTCATCTTTGCAAACAACTGTTTGAGTTTTGGTTGAAAACAATTACAATCGATAATTTCAACCTAAAAATACCTTACAATATGGGAAGATAAGCCCTTTTAGGCTTTCTTGCTCTAGCCCTTATTTTTCTTTCAAAAGTCTTTTTTAAAGGTTTTTTAAAGAAAAATTCTTTTAAAATCCCACCAAAACCTCCGCTACATTTTTAGCTGTAGCTTTTGCATAAATGGTTGTGGTGTTAATATTAGAATGCCTTAGTATTTTTTGTATAACCAAAGGACTAACTCCTCTATCAGTAAGCCTCATTGCCAAAGTATGTCTTAATAGATGCAAACCTTTTTTTGATATAAGACTTTTTTCATAAATTTTATTAATGATAGCAAAGGCATTTGTTCTATTAAGCGGAGTATGATTTTTTGTTTGCATAATCAAAGCTTCATTATCAAGAATACTGCTTAGAAATTCTAAGTCACCAGCTATCTTTTCTTTATCTATGTAGGCAAATTGCTCTTTACCTCCTTTAGCTAATATTTTAATAGCATACATTTCATCTTGATCGCTAAAGTCTTTTAATTTTACACCTAAAGCCTCGCTTATTCTAAGTCCTGCGTGAAGCATTAATTTAACAAGCAAAGCATTTCTATACGATAAAAAATCACTTTTCTTTGCTTTTTGCCTTTCTATATACTCGCTTAATCTCAAAATTTCATCTTCATTAAGATAAATGAGTTTTTCTTCGCTTTTGGTATTGTCAAGCTTGATCTTTTTAAAGGCAAAGTCAAAAGTATAATTTTCATCGTTATTTTCAGTGATAAAAACAAAAAAAGAACGAATTGCTTTAACATAAGCACTTTTTGATGATTTTGAAAGTTTATAACCATTTTTAAGCTTTTTTGCGTTATTGCACACTTTTTCTTCCAAAAATTGCAAGAAAGCTATAATATAAGCTGTTTTTATGTGCTTAATAGACATTTCATCTTGAAACTCAAGGCTATACTCAATAAATTCATTAATCACTCTCTTATATAGCAAAATTGTATTTTTTGAGTAGTTAAGGGCTGATATGTGCAAAAAATATGCCTTAGCCCAAGTCTCCAAATCTAAGATAAAGTCGTTTTTGCTTAGTTTCATTAGAAATTCTCCATTTTGTATAACATACTAAATAGTATGTTATATTTTTATCTTGACTTCTTACAAGAAATGATAATTTTGCAAGCTTTTTTCTTTGTTAAGTTATGTTATATAAATATAATTATATATTATTTTTACTAATAAATATAGCTTATATATAAAATATTTGCAAAAATATGCTATAATATACTTAAATTTATAAAAAAGGACTATATATGGAAAATAATGCAAATAATGAAGTCAAAGAAGCAATTTTAGGCTTAAATGGTTCTAAAAAGACTTTAATGACACAAAAGAGGCTTGCTTTTGATGAAAAGACTATGAAACTCATAGAAATGATGTTACCTCTTTATAAGGAACAATTTGATGATAACCTTAATGAAAATGAAAAAATTACTGCTTTAATTCAAGTGGCATTAAAACATCTCTTTAATACAGACTTTTCTAATAAAATTAAAGAATTTTCTTAATTTCAAAGGTGTAAAAATAAAAGTAGAAAAGTTGGTTTATATATAGCTAACTTTTCTACTAACTTTTTAAAATATATATTCTTAAATTACTATATTAAAGATATTTAAGCATATCTATTCAAAGTTGCCTCTAACCACCATTTTAAAACTTCACTTGCTTATAAATTTTTACTCAGCTCAAAAACCACCTTTAAATTTTTCTTAAATAAGCATTATTTAAATGTCTTACTAAAAACACACAAAGCAAGCTACAAAGTGCCACAAAAACAAAATAATACCCCAAATACTTCTCATAAATTCCTTGAATGACAAAAGGCGTTACAAAAGCTAAAAGTGCATAGGATATATTATATGCAAAAGAAAGTCCGCTAAACAGCAATTCTGGCTTAAAAACACTGGTCATAAAAATAGGCGCAAAAGAAATAATACCTTGCATAAAACACGCCAAAAGATAATAGAATAAAAAGTGTTCATTGTATAAGCCAAGCCCTATACCAAAAATGGCAAAAAGTATGCTAAAAAGCACACAAATTTTAAAATTCCCAAAAAAGCTAGCCAAAGTTCCTTGTATGAGGCTTCCAAAGATGATAGCAACTATGGCTAAATTCGAGTAAATCAAGCTTTGATTTGTATCAAAGCCTAAAAGTGTATTAAAATGCTGGGGAACTATGGTTAAAGTCGCTACCCCGCTTGTTAAAACTACGCTCATTAAAGCACACACAAGCATAGCAAGTTTATGCGTTTTTAAAGCCTGTAAAAGCGGAAAATTAAGCAAAGTCTCATCTTTTTTAAGTTTTTCAAATACCGGCGTTTCGCTGAGTTTTTTTCTCAAAAAGCAAGCTAAAACCCCAAAAAATCCGCCCAAAATAAAAGGCAAACGCCAAGCCCAAGCCTTAAGCTCTTCTTGAGTGAAAATTTCATTAACAAGCAAACTTACAAGTCCAGCTAAAAGCAAGCCTAGTGTTAAAGTTGCTGAAATAAAGCCAAGTGCAAAGCTTTTATACTTTTGACTTACAAACTCGCTCACAAAAACCCAGGCTCCACTTACTTCAGCACCTACAGCCAAACCTTGCAAAATGCGTATCACAAATAAAATTATAGTTGCTGCAAGTCCTATACTTTCATAGCTTGGCAAAAAGGCAAGAGCAAAACTTGGCAGTATCATTAAAAGCATAGTGATGTAAAACACATCTTTTCGCCCCTTTTTATCACCAAAATGTGCAAAAACAACAGCTCCAAAAGGACGTGCTAAATACCCTGCTCCAAAGCTTATCCATACACCGATCTCAGTCCAAAAAGCATTATTTGGCGGAAAAAATATTTCTGCAAAAAGTTTAGCAAAAAAGACAAAAAGTATATAATCATAAAATTCTAAAATTCCACCCAAAGAAGCATATAGGGTGTTTTTAATCGCTTTTTTTCTCAAGAAAAGCCTTTTTAAGGATTAGAAGAAAAGAGGCTTAGAGCCTCTCTTTTAAATTAAAGCTTACCGCCTTCGATAACTACGCTTTCTGGATCAATATCATCAGTGAAAGCTTCTTTTAAAGTTGCATCATAAGCTTTATGAAAAAATTGCTCATCAGCAAGCTTTACGATAAGATCGTTGATAAAGTTTTTAAGTTCATCATTGCCTTTTTTTACAGCTGCAGCGATAACATCTTTGTTACCTAACTCTTGTATAGCAACTTTGAAATTTGGCTTATCTTTTACCCAAGCAAATAAAAGCGTATTATCATGAGCTAAAGCCTGTCCGCGTCCATCAAGCAAGGCTGCGAAAGTCTCGGTATTTTGATCAAATTTCAAACTTTTAATCTCTGGATAATTCGTGGTAAAAAACGCATCAGCTGTAGTGCCTTTGTTTAAGATAAGAGTTTTATCCTTAAGATCATCAACACTTGTTACATTCAAATCTTGTGGCACAACCACGCCTAAAGCCACTTTCATATAAGGCAAAGTAAAATCAACTTGTTCAGCTCTCTCTGGAGTTTGAGTAAAATTTGCCAAGATAATATCAACTTTATCAGACTTTAAAAACTCAACGCGATTTGCTGCCTCAACAAGCACAAATTGCACCTTATTTTCATCGCCTAAAAGTTCTTGTGCTATGCGTTTTGCAAAGACGACATCATAACCTTGATTTGCCCCTTTTTCATCAACAAAACCAAAAGGAGGTTTATCACCAAAAACGCCAATTCTCACTACGCCATTATTTTTGATCGTCTCAAGAGTTGAAGTTGCTTGAGTGCCAGCAGAAGTTGCGTTGGTATCTTCTTTTGAAGATGAGTTTGAGCAAGCGCTTAGAAACGCTACAAACAATGTCAAAATGACAGAAGAAATGATTCTCTTCATTTGTTCTCCTTGTGAAATTTATGATTGTTAAAAATCATATTAAATTACTACGAAATGTAGCCTTGGCATTATACACGCTAAAAGTTTAAAGTATGATTAAATTTGTTTTATTTAATTTAATAACTTATGGAGCTTAGATATAGTCCATTTGCTGGAGCTAAAATTCGGCTTGATATAGCTTTAGCCTCAATTTGATCTTGTAAATCTTTAAGAGTTATTCTACCTTCTAGCACCTTTAGCACAGCAGCAACACTAAGGCGGATTTGAGCTCTTAAAAAGCCATCGGCTTGAAAATAAAAGATCGTATAATGCCTAAATACATAAGCTTTTGCCTGAAACATCGTTTTAATAGTATTTTTATCACTTTGCTTTTGAAAATACACAAAGTCATGCTTGCCAAGAAATAAGCTTAAAGCAAGATTAGCCTTTTTTAAATCTATCTTTGGATAAAAAGTGCAATATGGGCTTAAAAATGGGTTAAAGTGGGCATGATTAAACACATAGCGATATGCCCTTTTTTGAGCATCAAATCTTGGTTGAAAGCTTTGGGGCACTTTATAGATAGCTTTTATATCTAAATTTGGGCGAGCGAATTTATTGATTTGTTTTTTAAGATACTCAAGATCGCTAAAATGCTCGCCACACTCCACGCTTGCGACATTTCTTAAGGCATGCACACCCTTATCTGTGCGAGAAGCAAATAAAGTTTGGCTAGAAATACCAAGATGAGCTAAAGCCTGTATTAAATGATCTTGCACGCTATTTTTGTGAGGCTGAATAGCTGATCCTTGAAATTTTGAGCCATCATAAGCTAAGATAAGTTTAAGTTTCACTTAATACCTGCTAAGAATTTTAATTTTAAAATACAGCACAGAAGTAAGCAAAAAGAGCAAAAATATCGCAATTACAGCAAGTAAAGGTGGTTGATAAAACACACTTAAAGCCCCAAAATAAAGTGCAATCACCCCAAAAATTCCAAAATACACAAAACCCTTTTCATAGCGGTAAGTTACCAAGCCAAAACACAAAGCAAAAAAGGTGCTAGCCACTGGAAAAAGAGCGATAAGCACATAAATAACAAATTCTTTTGCTTTTTTTTCATTTGAGTTCATATCATTCCAATACTTATAAAAAGGTTCTTTGTTTGTATCAAAACCGCTGAGTAAGGTATTGACAACTAAAGTATCAAAATGTCCCAAATACCAAGTATTGTTCTGTTCAAAGCTATATACCTTGCCATCACTTAGCTTAAACGCAAGGCTTTGATCGACTCGATCAAGCACGCCTTCTTTAGCGATGATGAGCTGTTCTTTAGGATTTGCTTCAGTGTTTGGGTGATACATGATGATATTTTCATACAAGCCTTGATTTTCTTTTTCTATA
This sequence comes from Campylobacter sp. MIT 97-5078, assembly GCF_006864455.1. GTDB lineage: Bacteria > Campylobacterota > Campylobacteria > Campylobacterales > Campylobacteraceae > Campylobacter_D. Next base: position 40,955 of record NZ_QHLK01000005.1, on the reverse strand, counting down.
AACACGAGCCAATCTAAAAATTTCTGCCCAAATTCACCGGTTTTAAGATTAAGTTTTACTTGAGTTTTCTTAAAATCCACAAAATTACTCTGTAAAGAAGCTGCTACTGGGATAAATACCAAAGCAATTACAAGCATAAAAGCGCTGATCAAACAAGCGATTTTTAAGAAAAAATAGCCTATTTCTTTGGGCGAGAAACCAAGTGCAAAGCACACTATACTTTCATTTTCCCTTGATAAACGATATAAAGCTAAGGTTAAAGCGATAAAAAAACTTATGGGCAAGGTAAAAATGAGTATGCGAGGAATCATAAAGCTATAGAGTTTTAAAAAATCCAAAAACGAAATTTCAATACTTGCTGTCAAACGTGCAAGCTGGATAAAAAATACCATAGAAACGATGAGAAAAAGCACTAAAAAAAGCGATAAATTTGTACTTAAGAAGTGATTTAGGCTGTATTTATAAACGAGTTTCATAATACTTTTCCATAAAAAAAATACACACAAAAGCAAAGCTAAAAAAAGGCATCATCGCAAGTTTTGGTTCTTGTTGTCCTTTAAGCTTTAAGATAAGTAAAAAAGGTAAGGCTAGGCAAGCTGCTAAAAAAATCATCAAAAAACCAAGCTTAAAGCCTAGTATTCCTCCTAAGGCTGCTACGATTAAAACATCAGCCTCGCCCATACTCTCAAGCACCTCGTTTTGCTTTTTAAAATTTATCACAAGACTTACAAAGCTTTTAAGCAAAAACATAAAGCCAGCAAACACTAAAGCACAAAGCAAAAAACCTTGCCCGAAATGATCAAAAAAGACTAAGTTAAATAGTTCTTCACTTTTAAAACCAAGTAAAAAAGCACACATAAACGCCAGCCACAGCAAAAACTCAGGCACACTTAAAAGATAAAAATCAATCAAAGACAAAAGCAAAAGCACACTTAAAAGTAAAATAAGCACAAGAAATTCACTTAAATTTGAGCTAAAAACAAAGGCAAGTGCAAAAAGTAAAGCAGATAAACACTCCATTATCAAAAGCTCATAAGGAATTTTAGCTCCACAAAAACCACATTTTCCTTTTAAAAATACAAAAGAAAAAAGAGGGATTAAATGATACAATTTTAAGTCATTTTTACATGCAAGGCAAAAAGATCTAGCCTTAAAAAGTGGGATTTGAAAACAAAATCTTTGAGCTAAGGCAGCTAAAAATGAGCCTATGCAAAGTCCAAAAATTCCTATCAAAACTATCATTTACCAAAGGTTCTTTCTCGTTTTTGAAATTCTTTGATGTTTTTTTTAAATTCTCTTTTAGTAAGTCCTGGAAAAAGGGTATTGCTAAAACAAATTTCAGCATAAGCACACTGCCAAAGCAAGAAGTTTGAAAGCCTTTTAGCGTCCCCTACCCTTAAAAGCAAATCTACATCTAAAGCCAAGTCTAAATTTGCACTGATATTAGCTTCATTTGGCTCTAAGCCTTTTTCAATACACCTTTTTACTGCACGCACTATTTCATCTTTTGAACCATAGCTTATAGCCAAATTTACACATAAAAGCGTGCAATTAGCTGTTAATTCTTCAGCTCTTTTAATCTTAGCCTGCAAATGAGGCTCAAGACGGCTTAAATCCCCAATAGTCCTTAATCTAACATTGTTTTGAATAAAACGTTCAATGCTTTCATCAAGCACCTTTTCAAGCAAGTTAAAAATAAATTCAATCTCATCTTTTGGACGAGCCCAATTTTCAGTGCTAAAGGCAAAAAGGCTCAATTCTTTGATGCCTTCTTCAACGCAAACTTGCATTAATCTTTCTATGGTTTTTAGTCCTCTTGAATAACCAAGTTTTGCTAAAAAACCATTTTGCCTTGCCCAGCGCCTGTTGCCGTCCATTACCACTGCAAGATGATTGAGTGTATTCATTTTTATCCTTTAAAATCAAGCCGTTTTTTCACTTCAAAAAGAGCCGTGAGCTTAGTTTGCTGAAAAGTAGCAAATCCTAAATGTTTGCTCAAAAAATTCGCCACCTTAAAAAAAGGTGTATAAAGCTTTACGCCCTCTTCTTCAATGATAAGCTTTAAGCTTCCAAATACGCTAAAATACAAATAAAGTTCGGTTTTTTTTGCTCCCACCCTAAGCTGAAACAAACAAGTCTTATCTTCAAAAACAAAGGGGATATGATAAATATTTTCATAGCTTGCAAAAAGCATAGCCTTAAAAAGCTCAAAACTTGCCTTATCTTTAGCATTGATTAAATTTTCAATTACAAAAGCCTTAAAATCAAAATCTTGTTCTAAAAGCCTTAAAATAAGCTCAAGCCCCTCTTCATAGTATATAAGTTCTGGCTTTTGAGAAAGATTTTTAAAAGTTATTACACCACCTTTATCTGTATAAAGTTCAGCTAAATACTCAGCCCCCACAATAAGATCAATATGACTTTTAGTGCTGACTTTTTTATGATTTAAAAGCAAGATGTAATTATTATATCCTATTTTTTCAAGCACTTTCATTTGCACTGGCAAGGTTGCATTAATCATACTCATTTATAAGCCTTTACACAAATGAGCGATCTCAAAAGCGAGTTTTTCTTTATCCTTAAAATCAAGCTTTACGCTTTCATCCTTAAAGAAAAGCTCAAATTCGCTTTTTTGGGAGCCAAACTCGGCCCTGCCTTTGCTAAGTATATTTAAACATACCATATCAAGTTTTTTTTCTTTAAGCATATCTTTAGCATTTTTAAGGGCATTTTGTTTATCAAACTCCATTTTAAAGCCTATTTTTTTACCCTTAAATTCACAAGTTTTAAGCACATCAATATTTGTTTTTAAATGCAAATCAAGTCCTTGTGGGTGATCTTTTTTCTTTATCTTACCCTTAAAATTTTCACACACAAAATCACTTACCGCAGCTACCATAAACAAATAATCCTCATTTTTATAAGCTTTTAGCAAATTCACAAGTTCTTGTGAGCTTTCAAAGAGCTTTAACTCATAAGGGGTATCAAAATGCACCGAGCTTAAAAACTTAACCTTAGCTCCTAAAAAATAAAAAGCATCAGCTAAAGCCTTAGCCATTTTTCCACTTGAAAAATTACTAATGCACCTTACCTCATCGATCTTTTCTTTAGTGCCTCCGCCTGTGATAAGCACGCTTTTATCTACCCAAAAATCTTGTTTTAAAAGCATTCTTTTGCTTTCATTAAAGATAGTTTGCACTTCAGCTAAAGCCCCCACGCCCTCATCTTTGCAGGCTAAAACTTTTGAAATGGGCTTGATAATAAGGGCTTTGTTTTGCTCTAAAAGCCTTAAAGAATTTTGAGTGCTAAAATGCAAATACATAGCCGTATTTGCAGCAGGAGCGATGATAAGAGGAGCTTTTGTAGCGATTAGGGTTTGGATAAAAAGCGTATCGGCTATGCCTAGGGCAAGTTTGTTAATAGAATTTATACTTGCTGGAGCAAAAAGGATAAGATCACAATCCTTACTAAAAGCGATATGATTTTTATCATTCTCCCAGCTTTCATTTAAGCTACATAAAACCTCATCAGCTAAAGCCTCAAAGCTCATAATACTAGCAAATTTAAGCACACCATCGCTAAGTAAAACCTTGACTTTAAAGCCTTCTTTTTTAAACAAAGAAATAAGCTCATAAGCCTTATAAAAGGCTATGCTTCCACTTACGGCAAGTAAAATCGTTTTCATTGAAGTCCAAATTTTTTATAAAAAAAGTCTTTGACTATCTTTTTTTCAGCTCTATTGATAAATAAAGCTCCCTTTGGCACGCATCCACTTACACTACTACCAGCAGCTATAATAACTTCATCTTCGATCTCAACAGGAGCGATGAGCTGAGTGTCTGATCCTATGAAAACTTTTTTACCTATGATGGTTTTGTGTTTTTTAAGCCCATCATAATTACAAGTGATAGTTCCACAGCCCACATTTGTGCCCTCATTTATCTCACAATCGCCCAAATAACTTAAATGCCCAGCTTTTACACCCTTAAGTTTGGCATTTTTGCACTCTACAAAATTACCAATGTGAGTATTTACAAGCTCGCACTTTGGACGCAAGTGTGCTAAGGGTCCTAAGTCCGAGTTAATCACAACACTATCTTCAATCACACTTGAGCTTTTAATAATAGAGTTTTCAATCACGCTTTTACCCTCAATACGCACATGTTCATAAATTTCGCATTCTCCTTTAAAAACAGCCTCACAGCTAATAAAGCTTGAGCTAGGATTATGAAAAATCACGCCTTGTAGCATAAGCTTTTTTTTGATACGTTCTTGTAGCAAAGTTTCAGCCACACTCAATTCAAATTTATCATTTACGCCCATAAACTCAAGCTCATCAACAAAACAAGCTTTCACGCTAGCATTTAAGCTCTTAGCCAAAGCAATAGCATCAGTTAGATAATACTCCTTTGCAGCATTTTGGTTTGAAATTTGGGGCAAAACTTGAGCAAGAATTTCACTTTTGATCACATACACACCACTATTGCAAATGCTAATTTGCTTCTCGTTCTCACTTGCGTCTTTAAATTCGACGATTTTTTGCACTTCATCATTTTTAAGCACCACTCTGCCGTAGTTTTTTGGCTCTTTACTCTCAAAGACAGCTACCCCAAAATCAGCTTTTAAATCCCTCATTTTTTCCAAACTTTTTTGAGTGATTAAAGGCATATCTCCACATAGCACTAAAAGTCTTTCATATTTTGGTGTATAGCTCTTTAAAGCTCCTGCGGTTCCAGGATAATGTTCTAAGTCTTGAGTAAAAAAACGCACATTTTCAAAGTCTTTGCAAATTTCTTCTTTAATGAGCTCTTTTTGATGAAAAAGCACTACGCTAATATCATCGCTGATTGCAAAAGCTTGTTTAAGTATATGAAAGATCATAGCTTTGCCACTTAAACTTTGTAAAACTTTAGCCTTATTTGACTTCATTCTTGTCCCAAGTCCAGCTGCTAGGATAACGACAGAAATGCTCATTATATTTCCTTGAAAAATTTCTTATATTGTAGCAAGTTAAAGTTAAAAAGGCTTGATTTTGGGATGTAAAATAGACATGAAATTTTTGAATTTATCTTGATTTTTGCACATTTTTAACCCAAATTTCAGTGATGAAATTCTATAATCAGCTTTTAGATTAAAACAAGGCTTCATTTTGAAAATTATCTCTTTGCTTTTTTTGCTTGGCTCTGTTTTATTTGCTGCTCCTGAAGCAACTATACCGACCGTAAATTTAAGCCTAAGTGCACCAAATAGCCCACAACAGCTCGTTACCGTGATGAATATCATCATCGTTTTAACCGTGCTTGCCCTAGCTCCTACCATAGTTTTTGTGATGACTTCTTTTTTAAGACTTATCGTGGTATTTTCTTTTTTAAGACAAGCCTTAGGCACCGCAACCATGCCACCAAATGCCATACTTTTAACCTTTGCTTTAGTGCTTACCTTTTTCATCATGGAGCCAACAGCAACAAAAGCTTATAATGAGGGCGTGCGTCCTTATTTAGCTGAGCAGATAGGATATGAAGAAGCCTTTAATAGAGCAAGTCGCCCTTTTAAGGACTTTATGCTTAAAAATACAAGAGAAAAGGACTTGGCTTTATTTTACCGCATACGAAACCTGCCAAATCCTCAAACTATCAATGATGTGCCCTTAACCATCATCGTGCCAGCCTTTGTGATCTCTGAGCTAAAAACAGCCTTTGAGATAGGCTTTTTGATTTACTTGCCTTTTTTGGTTATTGATATGGTGATTAGTTCAGTTTTAATGTCTATGGGTATGATGATGCTTCCACCTGTGATGATTTCGCTACCTTTTAAGCTACTCATATTTGTACTTGTTGATGGCTGGAATTTACTTGTGCAAAAACTTGTCGAAAGCTATATGCTCTAAATTTTTGTGCCTTTTGTGTGTCTTGCATTTAATATATGCTTAACTTTTCTAGTAATCGTTGTTTTCTGCAAGTATATTTGTAGCGACAAACATTCCTGACTCTCAGCTTATCTATACTTGGGGCTATGGCAATGTAAAATTTTATCATAAAGAAATTTAAAAAGGGACTAAAACAACTTAGTATCTTATCAAAACATCATTACTTGTATCTGTATGTTATGTGATATCATGACTCGTAAAGCTAATCTAAGAAAGATAGATTTTGGTATAGTATTTGATAAAGAAAAAACAGTATTCAAAGACAATGTAAAAGAGAATATAGTAAAATTCTATACACTATAAAAAATAAAAAGAGATACTAGAGGTATATACCTCTAGTAATATTAATTTCCGTTTTTCATTGCTCGTTCTGTTTCTCTTTTCATTTGGTTTAGCATATCTTGATCAAATTCATCTCCGTACATATAATCGATTACCCATTTATTACGGAATTCATCTGTTGACATAACGCCAGTAAACCATCTGCATTTTGGACCATTAGTTACGAACTCTTTAAGATTACTACAATACCATTTCTTAACGTCTTCATAATAGTCTTTGTATGCTTTAATATCGTTTTTTGCTCTAGCTACTTCATCTACAGCTGTTGTGAGATCCATTACGTCTCCTGATCCACCTGTAGCACCATTTAATACATTAACTATATGCGTATGAGCATCATCCCAATCACCATTTAAACTTGCTCTGGTCAACTCTTTATATAAAACAGCAATAGCATAAAAGTAATCTTTATACTCTCTTTTAATATCTATCGAAAGCATCTGCAAATGCTAAACCTGTTAAAAGCACACTACTAAGTAGTAACTTCTTAAACATGTTTAATCCTTTTGAAAGTATTTAACATAGAATATATTATTCTATGTTAAATAAACTAAATTTGTTATAAAGAAATTTAAAAAGGAACTAAAACTTCATTACTATCTTTAATTTTCTAAGCAAACTTAGTGCCGAAAGAAGAGCTTCAGCGTTAAATGTGGCAAAAGGCTTTATGGAGCAGGGAAATGAGAGCTTTTCAAAAAGCTTTGAAAGAATGGAGTTCTTCAGATACTCTAAGCGATACAGAAAAATCAGCTTATAAAGATTTGTAAGCATTTTGCCTCATCTGCATCTATGACATAATAAGTGTAATCTTTTGAATTTTTAGTTGAATTTATACGCCTTGCTATAGCCATTATTTTTCCTTGTTTCCTATCCTTAATGGTTGTGTTACTGTAGCATAATAACTTAGAAAAAGCAAAAAATCTCTTAAATAAACATTAAAAATAATAAAAAATTTTATTTGTCAAACTTTTAGCAAAACTATATTATAACTTTATTTTATTTAAATTTTCGTCTATTTTTTCATAATGCTTGATAATTTTATAATGAATCCACAAAGAAAAAAACATTAAAGCTATGCCTATACTTATACGTACAAGTTCAGCTGTGCTAAAATAAACTTGTTTTTCTGGGAAAAAAAGCCAGATTAAAAGGGCATTTGCTAGCACAGCAGCTGGTATAAGAGCATTATTCATAATGGCAAGCACCCCGCTATCTACCATAGTCGCACCCTTGTTCCACCAAAAATATCCAAGCCCAGAGGCAATAAACCCAAGATAGATCAAAACAGCCCAAGAGCTTGCACTTTTTGGTAAATTTGAACTATCTCCAAGTGTAAAAAAGGCTAAACCAGCAATGAGACTTGCTCCTAAGTGAAAATACCCAAAAATACTTTTTTGATCCTTAATAGGCTCTTTTTCAAGCACTATTTTATAAAGACTTTGAGCTGTGCCAAAGACTAAATTTGCACCTTGAATGAGTAAAAAGCCGATGAGAAAATTTGAGCTTAATTCATTTGCTTTAATAATATAAGCTCCAAGCACACAAATACTTATACTTAAAAGATAAAAGGCTCTAAAACGACTCGAAAACAAATCATAAATCAAACTCACATAAAAAGGTGTAAAAATGGTAAAAAGAGCCACTTCAGCCACATTTAAATACAAAAAAGAATGATAATAAAATATATACATAATGCCAATTTGCAAGCCACCAATACCCATAAATTTAAGCTTTAAAGAGTTTTTGCACTGCCAATTCAAAAAAGGCAAAAACACCAAAAAAGCCAAAAATACACGCATAAAAATAGCAAAAAAGCTATCCATTTGTCCGCTGATAAAATACCCTATGAGGGGAAAAGAAAAAGCCCAAATACAAGTAACAATGATAAGATAATTCATAAGTTACTCATTTTTAGTTCAAAATTCTTTATATACAAGCTCTTTTTTCAAGCTCAATTTTCATACACCTATCTTGAACAAAATAAATTCCAGCCTTTTTGCATTCTTCTTTGACCCTTTCATTTGTGATACCAAGTTGAAGCCAAAAGTTTTTAATGCCTTTTTTCTTAACGATAGGTAAAAGCTCATCTGCAAACTCGCCCTTTCTAAACATCAGCACCAAATCCACTTTTTCATTTATATCCTCAAGACTAGGCACAGCAAGTTTATCAAAAAGCATAAGTTCTTTTGGATAAATAGGAAAAATCTCAAAACCATGCTCTTGCAAGCATTTGCTTACATAATGACTTGGCTTACTCTCATCTGGACTTAAGCCCACAACGGCAACTTTTTTGCAATTTTTTATGATATGTTCGATATTTTCTTGCATTTTCATTTCCTTTCTTTAGCTGTTTTCGCTAAAAATAAAGCCTTTGGAGTGTAAAATTTGCCTCAAGCTTTCTTGGTGTTCTTTGCCCTTAGTTTCAAGTGTAATGTTAATCATAGCATCACCATAATTAAGCTTAGTTGAAAAGCGATCATAATCGATTTTAATGATATTTGCTCCAGCTTCTTTTAAGGCTTCACTAAGCTCTAGTAAGGCTCCAGGTTTATCTACAAGAGTAACTGAAATGAGCATTTTGCGGTGGGCTTTAAAAAGCCCTTTTTCTATGATGATATTAAGCATTTGCACATCTATATTGCCACCACTTAACACTACACCTACTTTTTCATTGTTTTTAAACTCAATCTTGTGCTGAAGTAAGCTTGCTACACCCACAGCTCCAGCACCTTCAACAATGATTTTATGTTTTTCAAGCAAGAAAAGCACAGCTCTAGCAATTTCCTCATCATCAAGCTGGACAAACTCATCAACACTTTCTAAGATAAGTTCTAAATTGACCTTATGAGCGTCCCGAACGGCTATGCCATCAGCTATGGTGCGAACGGATTTTGAGTTTTTAATCTTTTTTGCTTTAAAGCTATCATACATTGCAGGAGCACCTTTTGCACTTGCTGCTATAATTCTTATCTTTGGATTGATTTGTTTTGTAGCACTAGCTATGCCCGAGATGAGCCCACCTCCGCCAACAGGCACGATTATGGTGCTTAAATCACTGACCTCATCAAGCATTTCAAGAGCAAGCGTGCCCTGTCCAGCCATAACCTGCTCGTCTTCAAAAGGATGTATGAAACTAAGTTTGTGTTCTTTGGCATATTGCACAGCAAAGCTATAAGCTTCATCAAAATTGTCCCCTTTCAAAAAAACTTCAGCACCTAAAGCTCTTGTGGCTGAGACCTTAAGAAGGGGAGTTGATTCAGGCATGATGATGATGGCTTTGGCGTTAAATTTTCTTGCAGCTATAGCTACGCCTTGAGCGTGATTACCAGCACTTGCTGCTATTACTCCAGCTTCTAGGGCTTTTTCATCAAGATTTGCGATTTTATTATAAGCTCCTCGTATCTTATAAGCTCCAGTAAGTTGCAAATTCTCATTTTTAAGATAAATCTTTGCCTTGCAAATTTCACTGAGCTGACTTGAGTAAGTAAATGGTGTTTTTATGATAAAATCAGCGATTTTTTGCTTAGCTTGATAAATTTTGTTCAGCTCTATCATTTTTTTAATATTCCTTTTTACTGAAAAAAAATCATAGCCTTATTTTGCTTAAAATTTGCAAAAAATATAAGTTTTATTTTAGCTTTAAATAAAATTTCAAAGCTAAATTATTTTCTTTCTAAAATCACCCCGCATTCAAGATGAGGAGTGTGAGCAAATTGATCAAAGATTGCAAAATGCTTGATCTTATGGCTTTTGCTTAAAACATTAAGATTATCTTTAAGCGTAAGTGGATTGCATGAGATATAAATGATATTTTTAAAGCTAGGGATAAATTCCAAACTAAGCTCGTCAAGCCCAGCTCTTGGAGGATCAACAAAGACATGAGAGAACTCAAATTCATCTAAGTTTATATGTCTTAGCCTAAAAAATGCTCTTTCTTTTTTAAAAGCTTTAATAAGTTCTTGGCTTGAAAGGCGGATAAAATTTATATTTTGACTTTGATTAAGTTTGCAGTTTTGAAGGGCAAATTCTATATTTTTCTTTGAAATTTCACTGGCTAAAACTCTGTGAAAAAGCCTTGAAAGGGGCAGGGTAAAATTTCCATATCCACAATAAAACTCTAGCAAATCGCTTTTATTATCTTTTTTGACTTTGTTTATTACCCAAGAAATCATAGTTTCATTCATGAAAGTATTTGGCTGGACAAAACAATCATTGCTAAAGATATATTCAAATTTATATCCATTTATATCAAGGCTTTGTCTAAGCTCTTCATGACCAAAGACAAGTTTTTTGCCCTTGCATCTTGTGATGATATTGGTATTTAAATCCTTGCTAAGCTGATCGAGTTCGTCTTGGAGCAAATTGATGTCTGTATGATAAAGCAAGGTTATGCTAAAGTCTTTTTTTGTACTTAAAAACTCTACGCCAAAAAGCTTATTTGAAAGGATTTTGCTAGCGTTTAAGCACACAAGCAAAAGAGGCATAAAACTTTGAATTTGAGGCTCTACAAAGTCAAGGCTTTGAATTTTTATCTTTTTCTTGCCTTCAAAACTTGCATAGCTTAAGCCGAGCTCGTCTTTATAAAAAACAAGTTCGACTCTGTTTCTATAAGCTTTTGAATGATTTTGAAATTCTTCGATCTTAAGATCATTTAAAAATTCTTTAAAAAGTTCTTTTGCAAACTGACTTTTTTGGATAAAATCAGACATTTACACCTTTTTGCCAATAAATCTTAAAAGCAAGATCATAACTACAAGTCCTAAAATAAGACTTAGCCAAACATTTAAACCAAAACTCACAGGCAAATACCCACAAAGTATGCTTATAACACAAACGCTAAGTGCATAAGGCATTTGCGTTTTAACATGAGCAAGTAGCTCACAACGACTTCCCATAGATGAAAGTATGGTAGTATCAGAAATTGGCGAGCAGTGATCGCCAAAAATCGCACCGGTTAAAACAGCTGAAATATTTATGACCATATAATGATGAAGTTCTGCTCCGCTTAAGTCATTGTGAAAGCCAACAGCAGCAGCAAGTGGTATGGTAAGAGGCATTAAAATTCCCATAGTTCCATAACTTGTTCCGGTTGAAAAAGAAATGATAGAAGCAAGTAAGAACACAGCTGAAGCTAGCACAAAAAGTGGTGTGGTGCTTGAAAGAAGTTCGATAAGGTATTTTGAAGTGCCTAAGTCTTTGATGGTTGAAGCTAAACTCCAAGCACACAGCAAAATGATAACTGTCATTATCATAGTCCTCCAACCATGAGTCCAAGTCGCTATACCTTCTTTTAAAGTCCAAATTTTACGCCAAATTCCCATGATAATAGCCACTATAGAGGCTAAAAGTGCGGCTTGAAAAAGCACCACAGAAGCATCAGCTGCCCCAAAAGTCTCACGTAAGGCAAAAAGACTTAATGGACTTGCGTTAATCTGTGCTTTTAAAGCTTCATCTTCAATGGCATTATAGCCACTAAAATAAAAGCCCACAAAAGCAAAAATAACCAAGATAAATAAAGGTATAAGGGAATTACTTGTTTTAAGGGCGATATGCTCTTTTGGCTCTAAAAGTTTGTCTTCTATATTATCAATTTGCTCATGTCCATGCGAAAATTTGCCTGCCCTTGCATTAAGTTCAGCCTTAAGCATAGGACCAAACTCACGCCCCATAAAGATAGTCAGCAAAACAAAAACGAGCATAAAAAGATTGTAAAAGCGGTAAGGCAAGGTTTGCACAAAAATTTCAAAAGCATTCAGCGAAGCTCTATCAACCCCAAGAGCTGTAAAAATTTCAGCCGAATCAATCAAATCATATCCACTTCTAATCAGTGAAACTTCAAGCCCTATCCAGGTAGAAATGATAGCAAGCCCTGTAATAGGAGCAGCTGTTGCGTCCATGATAAAGGCAAGTTTTTCGCGACTTACTTTAAATTTATCAGTAACTGGACGCATGATAGGTCCAACTATCAAAGAATTTGCATAATCATCAAAAAATACAAAACACCCCATACACCAAGTAGCAAATTGTGAGCTTTTAGCCTGTTTTGCTTTTTGAGAAAGCCACAAAGCCACAGCCTTAGTGCCTCCGCTTTTTGTGATTAAGGCTACTACCCCGCCTATGGTTAAAACTTGTAAGATAATGCCAGCATTTCCAGCACTTGCCATAGAATTTAAAAGTTTAAAAACAAGTCCGGTAAAAGCACCTATGGTAGAATGATACAGCATAGCCCAAAAGCCTACTTCAGCTGAATTCAAAGAAGTTTGATTTGCAAGCTGAGCATTTAAAAGTGTAGCTTCACTGCTAAGCCCATTTTGTACCAGTGCAAGCATAAAGGTGCCAGTAAAAGCTCCTAAGAAAAGCGATAAAACCACATCTTTACTTATAAAAGCAAGAGCGATAGCAACAATAGGTGGCAAAAGCGTAAAAATGCCAAAAATATGGGCATTTTGACTTGCTAAATCAGGAGTTTGAGCGATTGCAAAAAGTGGCAAAAATAAGAAAAATACAACTTTCATAGGGCTTGACCTTTTTCTACAAAAAGCCCGTTCCAAGTCTGTGTTACAGGCATGAGTTCAAGCTCGTTGATATTGATATGATCGGGCAAGGTTAGTATAGAGCAAATGACTTTAGCTATATCCTCAGCACTTAAATACTTAGTATTTTCATACAACTCATCAGCTTTTTTCTTATCGCCCTTAAAACGCACCTCGCTAAATTCGGTTTTGCAAAGCCCAGGAGCGATATTTGTTACTTTGATATTTGAACCTCTTAAGTCATTTCTTAAAGCGAGTGAAAACTGACGCACAAAGGCTTTGGTGCCACAATACACATTGCCACCAAAATAAGGATTTACCCCAGCAACTGAGCCAAGATTAAAGATATAAGCACTTTTTTGCTTTCTTAAAAGCGGAATTATTGCCCTTGCCACATATAAAAAACCTCTGATATTTGTATCTACCATAGTTTCTATATCCTCAAGAGCAAGTTCGTCAAATTTTTGTGTCTCAAGGGCTAAGCCAGCATTATTAACAAGTATATCTATAGCCTTAAATTCGCTTGGTAGATTCTCTACTGCTTCAAAAACAGCTTCTTTATCCCTTACATCAAGGGCTATAGTGTGGATTTGTTCTTTAAATTCCCTTGCGAGCGTCTCAAGTCTTTCTTTGCGTCTTGCAAGAGCGATGATCTTAAAGCCATCTTTGGCTAATGCCCTAGCTGTAGCTTCTCCAAAGCCAGAACTTGCTCCTGTGATAAATGCTGTTTTCATTCTAAAGTTCCTTCATAAAATAAATTTGCGTTTTCTTTTAAGCCTAATGTTTTAAGATAGGCTATGTTTTCATCTTTGTGTGCAAGTATAGCAAAATCAAGTGCGTTAAAACCCAAATCATCTTTTGCATTTATATCTGCTTTATTAGCGATTAAAAGCTTTAGGATATTCACATCTGCATAGCTTGCTGCGTGCATAAACACATTTTTTGAAGTATGCTCAAGTGCACAAAGCGTGATATAATAAGGCGTATTACCGCTTATAGCTAATTTCTCGTTATTATTGATATATTCTGCATTGACATCAGCCCCTTTTTCAAGCAAAAGCTTGACAATATTTTCTTGATTAAATTCTACTGCATAAAAAAGAGGAGTTTTGCCAAAAGCATTGCTTGCATTAACATCAGCCCCTTTTTGAATAAGAAATTGCGTATTTTCATAGCTTTCAAGAGCAAAAAATAAAGCACTTTCATAACCCTCATTTATCTTCGCACCAAATTGAATCAGCTCATTAATGATGCTTACATCTCTCTTGCTTAAAAGTGCGGTTTGCAAGGCTATGCTAAGATCAATATCGCTTGGTTTATTTGCATAAATATAGCCTTGAATTTGTCTTAAACCTTTACTTTTATCAATAATGAGTTTTTGAAACTCACTAATATCTTTAAAGATTTTCGTCTCACCTACAGCCCAAAATAAAAACTCATCTGCAGCTTTTTGTGCATAAATTCCAGCATCTTGTGCGTTCATCTTGTGCGTTTTTATAAAAAAATCCATAAAGGCTTTCTTGGCTTTTTCAAACTCTTCATTAAATGCACGGTAAAGCCTGAAATTTCCTATACTTTGATATGCCCAGTAACGAAAATATGCTTGGAATTCGTCTTTTTTGTCTGCCAAATATTTTGGCACTTGATACGAACTTGGATCAAGAGCAAGTTGGGCGAGCAAAAGATGAAAAGAGTCAAGACGAGCAAAATAATGAATTCCTCCACAAGAGCTGTTATTGCCTCTGATTTCATTGCTGAGCTCATAAAGTCTTTTACTAAAGGTTTGGTTTTTAAAACTTTTTTCACAAGTTCTTAATGTTTCTATGAACGTAGTATTAAGATCAAAGGCAGAGCGATTATTTGCGATTTGAAAGAGACTTTTATCCTGCTCTAAAAGCTCACAATCTGCATACGCATTAAAAGTAAAAACCGCACAAAAAAGAAAGAAAAATAAAAATCTCAAAAAATCCCCTCAAAAACTCATATTTTAAGGCAAAAGCCTTAAAATACTGTATTGCTTATAAACAAAAGTTAATTATAGTCAAAGTTCTCTTAATCCACAAGCTCAAAATCCTGAATCTCATTAAAATTAAGATATTTGTAAATTTCGCTTTTCTTGCTATCATCAAGCTTGTCTTTAACAAGTTCGAGATATTCACTCACATTTGGTAAGCGTCCTAGTAAGGCACAAACAGCAGCTAGTTCAGCACTGCCAAGATATACTTGTGCACCTATACCCATTCTATTATCGAAATTTCTAGTTGAGGTTGAAAATACTACAGCTCCATCAGCTACTCTAGCTTGATTACCCATGCATAGTGAGCAACCCGGCACTTCTATCCTTGCTCCAGCAGCACCAAATACACTATAATACCCTTCAGTGCTAAGTTGTGCTTTATCCATTTTTGTTGGTGGCACTACCCAAAGCCTCGTATCTATCATACCTTTGCCTTTTAAAATTTCACCCAAAGCCCTGTAATGCCCTATATTTGTCATGCAAGAGCCAACAAAAACTTCATCTATGTGTTTTGGACGTTTGCTATCAGCTAAAACTTCGCTTAAGCTTGCTACATCATCTGGATCATTAGGGCAGGCTAAAATAGGCTCTTTGATATCATTTAAGTTGATCTCGAAGACATAAGCATATTTTGCGTCTTTATCAGCCCTTAAAAGCTCTGGTTTTTCAAGCCATTTTTTCATCTTTTCAGCTCTTCTTGCAAGGGTTTTTTTATCTTCATAACCTGCTTGTATCATGGCTTCTATTAAAGTAATGTTTGATTTAATATACTCACTTACGCTTTCTACGCTAAGATCCACACAACAAGCAGCTGCACTTCTTTCAGCTGAAGCATCGCTTAATTCAAAGGCTTGTTCGACTTTTAAATTTGGCAAGCCCTCTATTTCTAAGATTTTACCAGCAAAAATATTTTTCTTACCTTGCTTAGCTACTGTTAATTGTCCTTCTTTAATCGCATAATAAGGTATAGCATTAACCAAATCCCTTAAAGTAACTCCGGGTTGAAGTTTCCCGCTAAAACGCACTAAAATGCTTTCAGGCACATTTAAAGGCATAGAACCAGTTACAGCAGCAAAGGCGACAAGCCCACTTCCAGCAGGAAAAGAAATGCCTATAGGAAAGCGGGTATGAGAGTCCCCTCCAGTGCCAACTGTATCAGGCAACACAAGGCGGTTAAGCCAGCTGTGAATGACTCCATCACCCGGCTTTAAGCTCACACCACCACGACTTGTTATGAAATATGGTAAAGTTTTATGTAAATTTGAATCACTTACCTTTGGATAAGCTGCGGTATGACAAAAACTTTGCATAACCATATCAGCATTAAAGCCAAGCGAGGCAAGCTCTTTGATCTCATCTCTTGTCATAGGTCCGGTTGTATCTTGAGAACCAACGGTTAAAGCCATAGGCTCTATATACATACCCGGACGCACCCCATCAACCCCACAGGCTCTACCAAGCATTTTTTGTGCTAGAGTATAGCCTCCGCTTGAGTTTTGAGGTTGTTCAGGCTTAATGAAAATTTGTTCTGTTTCTAAGCCTAGAAATTCTCTTGCCTTAGCACATAAACCACGTCCTATGATAAGTGGGATTCTTCCACCAGCCCTTACTTCATCATAGATAGTATTTGGGCTAAGTTTAAATTTAGCTATGACTTCGCCATTTTTGATAATTTCGCCCTTGTAAGGATGAATTTCAAACTCATCACCCATTTCAAGCTTACTTACATCACATACTATAGGCAAAGCTCCGCTGTCTTCAGCTGTGTTAAAGAAAATTGGCGCTATGGTTGATCCCATGACTACGCCAGCTGTGCGTTTGTTTGGCACACCTTTGATATCTTTTCCCATATGCCATTGTATAGAGTTTATGGCTGATTTTCTACTAGAACCTGTGCCTACGACATCACCTACATACACAACTTCGCGTCCGCTTTTTTTAAGCTCTGCTATCTTTTCAAGGCTTCCGGGTTGGCGGTTTTTAAGCATAGCTAGAGCATGAAGTGGGATGTCACTTCTTGTAAAAGCATCCCCTGCTGGACTTAAATCATCAGTATTAGTTTCTCCTGGCACCTTAAATACTACACACTTGATAAGTTCAGGAAGTTTTTCTCTTTTTTCAAACCAAGTTGCATTTGCCCAGTTTTCTAAGACTTCTTTAGCATAAGCATTGTTTTTACTCAACTCGCAAATGGTGTGAAAATCATCATGCACAAAAATGATATTTGAAAGCACTTTTGCAGCTTGCTTGGCTGTGTCATCTTGTTTTAAAGCTTCGATTAAAACCTTGACATTATAGCCTCCAAGCATAGTTTCAAGCATATCTAAAGCCTTTGTTTTATCGATAACTTTACAGCTGATTTTTGACTTTAAAATTTGATCCAAAAACTCACATTTAATCAAAGCTGCATCATCAACACCCGGATTAACTCGGTTTTCAAGTAAAAAAGCTAGTTCCTCGCTTGGTTCATCTTGTAAAGCTTTGCAAAGTGCCTTTGTTTGCTCTACGCTTAAAGGAAGGGGCGAAATGCCTAAGCTTTCCCTTTCTTTTGCATTTTCTTGATAATCTTTGATAAAAGACATTTTCAAACTCCTTAATTTTTTCTTTTAATTGTAACGATAAAAAGAAAAATTTTTCTTGAAATTTAAGAACTTCTTTGTCTTTTATTACAAAAACACACAAATTAAAATTAAAATGTATTTATTTGCAAGTATTTTTGTAGCCGTTTTTAATCCTCCTTAACTCAAAGAAAAATTTCACATATCCTCCTTTATACCAAGCCTTACTTGCTTTTATCAAAGCTTCTCCCAACTTATAACTTAAATGCTCTTTTGCTTTTATAGCTTCGTGATAATCTTCACAAGTTTGCAAAGGTGGAAGTTTTAAATTTGGATTTATTTTGATTTGTTCTTGATAGAGTTTTTGAGTTTTTTTGTGTTTGCTTTGAATCTTCAGTAAAGTAAAAGGTAAGCTTATAATACCTCTTGCATTTTTTGAGTTTTGTATCATTGCTAAGCCAAGTTTATATGAAAGTGTGTTTTGAATTCTTTCCTTAGCTCCTTTTGGTTTAAAAATTTCTAGTTTTTGAAGTTCTTTAAATTCTAAGTCTTTAAAGGCTATTTTGCTCTCATCTTTATATAATTTGCATTCACTAATATCACTCTCTTCAAACAAAGCAAAACGATTTTTTTCTGTGTTGTTGTAGATATAATCATACACAAATTCTAGTTTTTGTAAAGCTGTATCCATACTTTCTAGTTCTTTTTCTATTAAGGCTGGATTTAAGAATTTTTCTTTTTCGAAGGTGAATTTGAAGTCTTCGGTTTGCATGGTTATATGCTGCTTGGTTTGAACTTTACCCCAAGCACACGGATCTAACCTACTCCAAAATATTTCATTTTTTATAAATTGACTTGGATTTCCTGCATAAATTGAATTGGAAAACTTTTTGCCAGAATTTACACTTTTTGCTCCCAAAATGCTTCCACTTGCTACAACACAACCTTTTAAAATCGCACTTTCTTGTCCGCACCACACATGATCACCTATATAAATGCTTTTACTGAAATTATTTCTTGCATAAGTCTTGCTATTAAAAATCAAGTGATAATCGCAGGTGCTTAGCCAAATTCCCCAAGAATACATAACATCATCGCCTAAAATGATATTTTTACCCTCATGTACTCGAAAATCTACACCATTGCTTGTGCTGTTTTTGCCTATATAACAAAGTCCATGCGAATTTAGAACAAAGCTTCCATATAACCAACCACCATTCCCTGAAATAAACAAAAGTGTATTGTCTCCATAAAAAGTTGCATTAACATTTGCACTTTCTGCGGCAAAGAAAAGTATATTATCCCGTCCTTTAAATTCAAATTTAAGATTTTTTTGCTTGCTTAAATCCCCGTAAATGATATTATTTTTCTCATCTTTTTGAAAAGTTATCATAAATATTGTCCCCGCCCCATACTTAATGTTTGAAAAATAAAGTCCTAAATTTACCCTTTTTTACTTTAAAATATCCTAAATTTACCTTGTTGTATTTTAAAGCTAAAAAATATATGCTTGTGTAAAAATTTTTGGAAAAAGTGATGACTCAAAGAGATTTAGCAGGCAGACTTGATATCAATGTCAAAACCTTACGCAAATGGAAAAAAGATCGTCCAAGAGTATATGAACTTTTAATGCTAGGACTTGAAGCTGAAAATATGCTTAAAGAATTACGGCAAAATGTACAAAAATTTGAAGAGCTTTTATACAAGCACAGCGAAAAAGAAGCAAGACAAAAGTCTTAAAATTCAAATCCTTAACCCCATTTTAAGCCAAAATAAGCTAAAATCAGAGCTTAAATTTATAAATTCAAACACACTCAAAAAAAGGTAGAAATGACTTATTTTTCTTTAGAATTCGCACTAATGTTTTGTGCTTTTTTTGTGCTGCATTGGTGTTTTAAAGAAAGTTTTCGCATACAAAATATATTCATTTTAGCATTTAGCTATATAGTATATATTTTGATGAATCCTTATTTTGTTCTTGTGCTTTTTGTTTATACCTTTTTTATTCATTATTTTGCTTTGTTGATTTTTGTGCGTCAAAAAAGATATATTTTTGCTACTTGCATTTCTTTTGTGGTTTTAAATTTATGTTTTTTTAAGTATTTTACAAGTATTAAAGATAGCTTTGATCAATTTTTGGAGTTTTTTGGTTTTGAGTATTTAAACTCTGATCTTATTTTTCCAGTAGGCATTAGCTTTTATACTTTTGCTTCGATCACCTATCTTGTGAGCGTTTATAAAGAACATAAAATCGAAACTTTTTTAAATTTAGCCACTTATCTTTCTTTTTTTCCGACTTTATTAGCCGGTCCTATCATGAGA
Source organism: Campylobacter sp. MIT 97-5078 (assembly GCF_006864455.1). Taxonomy (GTDB): domain Bacteria; phylum Campylobacterota; class Campylobacteria; order Campylobacterales; family Campylobacteraceae; genus Campylobacter_D. Next base: position 21,257 of record NZ_QHLK01000005.1, on the reverse strand, counting down.
AGTGAGTTTTTTTTCAAACAAATTCATCAAAAAAAGGAATTTTCAAATGGTGATTTAATCATTTTCTTGCTCGTCTTGGGCATCATTAAAAAGGTATTAATCGCTAATTACTTAGGCATTTACTCTAAAGAAATTTTAGCAAATCCTAGCACGCATAATTTCTTAGAGCTTTTGTGTGCGATATATGCTTTTAGCGTGCAAATTTATTGTGATTTTAGCGGTTATGTAAATTTGGTTACAGCTTTTGCTTTAATGCTTGGCTTTAACTTGCCTAAAAACTTTGATATGCCCTATCTTTCAAAAAACTTAAAAGAATTCTGGAACAGATGGCACATTTCGCTTTCAACCTTTATAAGAGATTATATTTATATCCCTTTAGGCGGAAGTAAAAAAGGGCGTATGCGAACTTATGTGAATTTATTGATCGCCTTTGCACTTTCTGGAATTTGGCATAATAACACTATTAATTTCTTATTTTGGGGACTTTTGCACGGGCTTGGGGTGGTATTTTTACATTTACCATTTGTGCAAAAGTTAAATTTGCAAAAAATTCCATATCTGGGTAGTTTTTTAACCTTTCATTTTGTGGCTTTCGCGTGGATATTTTTTTATTATCCAAGTTTTGATAAAGCGTTTGAATATCTCAAAGCCTGCGTGGATAACTTCTTTTTTGAGCTTGAATACAAGGATATTTATATCTTTGCGTCCTTTGTGGCTTTGTTTATCATCTATCCTTTATTTGTGAATTTTCAAAAACATTGTATGCGAATTTTACATATCACACCTTTGTTTTTAAAACCTATTTTGCTGGCTTTAATCTTGCTTATAGTTTTTGCTTTTATGCCAAATGGAATACCTCAATTTATTTACGAGAGTTTTTAAGATGAGAATTTTTAGATTTTTCTTTGTGATACTAAGCACTTTTTTCATTGTTACTTTTGTAATGAATAAAAGCATAGCTTCGTATCTAGAGCAAAAATACCACTTACACATAGCTTTTCAAAATGATATTTTAGATGAAGCAAACGGCTTTAAAGTAAAGCTTGAACAAATTCGAGCTGTGCTAAGCAATGATACTCAAGCCTTGTATTATGGCTCTTTGAGTGAATTTAATACCAATGATATAAATGATATAAACGTAAGTTCTAATGAAGCTTATCTTATCGGTGAATTTGATGAAAACATAAGCAAAATAATGCTTGATTCTGATGAAAACATAAGCATACAAAGCCCTGATGCGAACTTAAGACTCATTCCAAGCAAACTTGTGATCCAAAAAGGCGAAGAGTTCTTGCTGATAGGGGATTCTTTAATGCAAGGCGTAGCTTTAGCTTTGACAAGAGATTTAAGCAAACTTAAGATCAAAAGCACAAATTTAAGCAAACAAAGTACGGGTTTAAGCTATAAAAGCTATTTTAACTGGGCAAGTGCAATTCAAGCAGCATTTGTGGAAAATAAAAACTTAAAGTATCTTGTTGTCTTACTTGGTGCAAATGATCCTTGGGACATTAAATTTGAGGGTAAGTATAAAACCTTTAACAGCGAACAATGGCGTGAAATTTATGCCAGTCGTGTCGATGAGATTATCAAAATCGCCAAACTTCACAATGCTAAGGTTTTATGGTATGAAATTCCTCCAGTGAAAAAAGACAGCCTCAATGAAAAAATCAAAATCTTAAATGAAATTTATCGTAGTGAAAACCTTAAAAATAATGAAATTTTCATTCAAACAACGCAAGCTTTAAGCGAAGATGGCAAGTATTCAAGCTATATTAGAGATGAAAACAATAAAAGTATTAAAGTTAGAGCTGATGATGGCACGCATTTTAACATAAAAGGTGCGAAACTTATGTCCGAGCTTTTGTTTGAAAAGCTTGATACAAACGAGCTTAAATGAAAAAAATCTGCTTCTTTCTTTTGTGTGTTTTTGGGCTTTTTTTTATCAACGCTTGCGTGTATATGAGTGTGCCAAAAAGCATACGAGTAAGCCAGTCTATCGGCAAAAAAGAGCTTTTAAACAAGCCAAGATCAGCTTTAATTAGCTTTGCAAGCTCAAATGATCTTGAACGTTTAAAAGGATATCTTAGCGATAAAAAAAACTTGAAAATTCGTATTTTTGGCGACTCTCACATGGCAGCTGATTTTTTTTCAAGAGAGCTAAGAAAAATGCTAATACGAGTCAATGCCATAGGCTTTAGCTACCCTTTACAACCCAAATACCAACATAATTTAATGTTAAATTATGAAAGCAAGGGCTTTGAGCTATATAATTCTAAAAACGATAGCACGCAAAACTACGCCTTAGGCGGTATAAGTATAAAAGCCTTAAGAAAAAATGCTTTCGTAAAACTTAGCTCAAATCTCAAAGAGCAAAATTTCAAATTTGGCGTCATTTTTGAAAGCAAAAGCAAAAAAGAAGCCTTTATACTCAAAGACTCTAAAGGCAAAACTTATACACTCAAAACAACGCACTCTGGGCTTAACTATAAAGAATTTAACAATATACATTTTCCTATCAGTATCTATGCCCTTGAAAAAGGGGTAAATCTAAATGGCTTTTTTATCTATAATGAAAAAAATAATCTTATACTTGATACACTTGGCATTAATGGTGCAAGATCTGATTTGTGGCTTAAGTGGGATCAAAAAGCTTTACCAGTGCAATTAAATATAATAAAGAGCGATTTTATCATACTTGCGTATGGTTCAAATGATGTTTTATTGGGAAATTTCAACAAGATTAAATTTAAAGAAAATTATAAAAATTTCATTGCTATGCTCAAACAAGCAAATCCTAATGCCGTGATTTTGCTGATCTCTCCACCAAGCATTACACAAAAAATCGCTAAAGATTATCAACTTTCAAACGATTTTTACCCAGTAAGAGATGCTATTTACGAACTTGCCAAAGAGCAAAAACTCTTGCTCTTTGATATGCATAAATTTATGCAAGAAAGTGGAGGTAAAGACTTGTGGATAGAGCAAGGATATTCAAAAGAAGATGTGCATTTAAGCGTGCAAGGTTATGAGCTTATGGCGGATAAGTTTTATAAGGATTTAAAAGCTTTGTTGCAGTTTTAAATGTTAAATAGGCTGTGTGTTTTTATCGCTTTGCTCCGCACAGCTTTTTGCTTTTGATTATTCACTATGTTTGCTATCTGCACGAAAATCAAATAAATTTAAAAATTTCCTTGCTCTTTGGGTTTTGGGTTGGGTAAAAAACTCTTCTGGGATTGAAATTTCAACGATTTGTCCAGCGTCCATAAACACTATCTTATCAGCCACAGCCCTTGCAAAGCCCATTTCATGTGTAACTATAAGCATACTCATACCATCTTTTGCTAAATTAAGCATAACATCAAGCACCTCACGCACGATTTCTGGATCAAGGGCAGCTGTAACTTCATCAAAAAGCATAAGTTCAGGGTTCATACACAAGCTTCTTACTATAGCAATGCGTTGTTTTTGTCCTCCGCTAAGCTCTCTTGGATAAGCCTTAAGTTTATGTGCTAAGCCCACTTTTTCAAGCCAAGTAATAGCCTCTTGTAAAATTTCTTCTTTTTTGCGTTTTTGCACTTTTAAAGGAGCTAAAAGCAAGTTTTGCTCGACATTTAAGTGATCAAAAAGCTCGTAAGATTGAAATACCATACCAACTTTTTGACGAATCTTTTGCCAATCCTTAAAATTTGTATCAATTTTTTCTTTATCGATATAAATTTCTCCACTTGCTATACTTTCAAGCCCATTAACACAGCGTAAAAGCGTGGATTTGCCACATCCACTAGGTCCTAGTATTACCACGACCTCTTTTTTATTTACACTTAAATTTATATCTTTTAAAACATGGTGTGAGCCGTAGTATTTTTGCAAATGGCTGATCTTTAAAATTTCCATTTTAACTCCATTTTTTCTCTAAAATTTGAGAATACCAAGAAAGCGGATAACATAATAAAAAATATATAAAAAATATTATACCATAAATGACAAAAGAAGCATAAATATTGCTATGATGAAGCTCGATGATTTGTTGCCCTACTTTAGCAAGCTCCACCGCTCCGATTAAAAAAGCAAAAGTTGTGCTTTTGATCATCCTGGTAAGCAAATTTATACTTGCTGGAGTTAGGCGTCTAAGGGCTTGAGGTAAGATCACAAAAGCATAAAGCTCGTAAGTATTTAAAGCAAGGCTAATAGCTGATTCGTATTGATGTTTTGGTATGCTTTGTAGGGCAGCTCGCACCAAATCCATCATTTCAAACACGCCCCAAATACTAAATACTAAAATCGCTGCACTCACTGCACTTAAATTCAGTCCAAACCAACGCGATAAGCCAAAATAAATCACAAAAAGCCACACGATTAAAGGCATAACGCGTATAAACTCAAGGCAAAATCTACAAAATGCGTTTATAAAAGGATTTTTAAGATTATACAAAACGCCCATAAAAAGCCCACCTACAGAAGAGATGATGATACTAACAACAGAAATTTCTAAGGTGATCAAAAGTCCTTCAAGTAGTCTTGAAAAGGTATTTAAAGTAAGTAACTCAAGCATAACGCAACCTTTTTTCAAGATAGCTTAAAAACAAAGACAAAGGCAAAATTATACATAAATAACTCACAAAAAGCATAAATAAAAGCTCATCTGTCTTATAAGTGAGCGAATTTAAACTCGTCATTGCATAAACTAGATCAGGCAAAGCAATGATAGTAACAACTGAAGTTTCTTTAAACAAAAAAATGGTATTTGCACTAATACTAGGCATAGCCACGCTCAAAGCTTGAGGCAAGATCACAAAGCGAAATACCTGATAAGGGCTTAAAGCCAAGCTTAAAGCTGCTTCAAACTGCTGTTTTTTCACCGCTTCAATGCCAGCTCTTAAGCTCTCTGCCATATAAGAACCGCCCAAGAATGAAAGCCCTAAAACCGCACAACTAAAGCTCTCAAGCCCAAATCCAAGCCGTCCAAGCCCATAATACAAAAAGAAAAGCTGAATAAGCAGAGGTGTATTTCTTGAAAACTCTATATATACTCTGCAAATTTGACTTAAAAGTTTCAATTTAAAATACTGCACCAATACACAAAAAAGACCTATACACAAAGAAAACAAAAGCCCCAAAACAAACACCTCAAGTGTAAGTAAGGCCGCATTTGCAAAATTTGGCGTGTATTTGAGTATAAAATCAAAATCCATCTTTTTCCTCTTAAAAATTTTTCAAGGCTAATTTTAGTCTAAATAAGTTAAAAATTCTTTTAAATTTTGTCATTCTTTTTTATCAAGTGCATGAATAGCTTCTAATATCCGCTTGCAATTTTGCCCGTCTTTAAAAGCAAAGGCATTATAAGCATTGCTTTTAAAGGGTTCTTGCAGTTTGCATTCATTTTCAAGTAAGTTTTTAAGGGCTTTTAAAAGCTCATCTTTTAAGCTTACGACTTCACCAAAGCCATCTTTTTTATAATCAAAATAGCCCTTTTGCCAATGTGTTTTAAAAAAATATTCTTCATCAAATTGATAATACAGCACAGGCTTTTGCAAATACGCCATCTCAAAAGCCACACTTGAATAATCAGTAATCATCATACTTGAATGCGTAAAAAGCTCTTGCAAAGAAAAGCTTTCATCCTGCACACATTCTATAAATTCTGGTAAAGCAAAGTCTGAAAGGTAAGGCTTTAAATTTGGGTGAGGATTAAAAAGCACCTTATACCCAAACTTTTTGGCTAGGTTTTCAAGTTCTTTACTGCACAAAAACTCGCTCCAAACTTTAAAAAACTCACTTTGTTTAAAATTTGCATTTTTTCTTCTTTGCATAAGTTTTTTACTAAAGCTTCCTACAAGCTCTCTTCTCCAAGTTGGCATGATAAGAATTTGCTTTGTGTTTAAGGCGTTATTTTTAAGTAAGTTATCATGCCTTGCAAGTCCTGTGAGCTTAACTTCTTTAGAACTAAACTTATAATGATTTATTCCTTTTGCTATAGAATTATATTCTTTTAAGCTTGCTGTGATAAAAAGATCAATTTTCCTTAAATTCAGCCAAGCAGAAATATCATTTTTTATAATACCATGCTGCAAAAAGATAAAATCCTTAGCTAAAAGAGTATTTTTACCAAAAGTCCCATACAAATAACGATCAAGATGAGAAGAGATGATCTTATCAGCCTTAAATAAAAGATATAAAAAATAAAGCGAATTCATATCTACAAGCTTAAAACCTTCTTTTTTTAGTCTTGTAAAATCACTTGATTTTTTACTTAAGACAAAATAGCATTTTTTAACTAAGTTCTGTTCTTTAACAAAGCGGTATAAATGTTCGCTATTATCATCAGCTTTAAAAATCATATCCGCGAAAAGCCAAATATTGGCATTTTTTATCCTCTTTTTTTGCAAAAATTTCATCTTTGCATACACATTTTCTAAGTTTTGAAGTTTTTTATCTTTAAAATAAAGCTCTATTTCACAAGAGTTTTCAAATGCTTGCAAATGCTTAGCTTGCTTTGGTAATTTAAGCCAAATTCTTTTTTCATAGCAAAATACCCTGCTTAAAAAATCATGCTGCATTACTTTTTCATAGCAAGGTTTTACCTCGTTTTCATCAAAGAAAAAAGAAAGCTTTTCATCAAGGCTAGCACAAAAATAAACAAGCAAAATAAACTCTTTTTTTTCATCAAATTCTGTAATAAAAGCTCTTCTAGGAAGACTTTTTTCATGCTTAAAGCAAGATAAAATGCCAAATTGATAAAAAAAATTGAGAGCTTGCATCTTGAAATTCAAGATATTATGTTTTTCTATATATGCAAAATTTTTATCTAAAAGCTGCAAAAATTGCTCTTTCTCCTTTTCATCTAAGCTTTGAAGTAAATTTTTATCTTCAAAGACATCTTGTATTTGCCAAAAAAGATGATATAAAATTGTCTTTTGAATAAAGCTATGAATTTTTTCTTGGGTATTAAGAGCATATTTTGCAAGAGCTAAGGTGCCTATATCATTTACCTTAAGATAAGTATTCTTTGCTTTTACTCCCAAATCAAGAGTTGAATTTTTTGCCCTTCTTTTGCGGTAATAATACCTTGCATTTTTCAAAAAAGCAGTTTTAGAATTTAAATGATGAAGCAAATACTCATTGATGAATTTAGCATCCTCAAAAGCCGGTTTTAAATCTTCATCAAACTTTACTTTGCATTTAAAAAGTTTTTCAAAAGAAAGCAAAACGCTATTACAGCTTAGCTGGATAAAATCATCTAAATTTTCATTTTCTAAAATCGTATTTGTTCTATTAAAACGATAATTTAAAGCATGAGCGTCTTTATAAAGGACTTTAAAACCTTCTCTATAAAAGATAAAATTTGCACTAAGCATTGAAAAATTTTCATTTTTATGCTTGTTTAAAAAACGCTCTACTACATAGAAAAAATTCCTATCTAAAAAATCATCACTATCACAAAAACCTATCCAATCAGCCCTTAAGCCCTCTTTTTTGATATACTCAAGCCCAAAATTCCTTGCACTTGCTTGTCCGCCATTTTCTTTGTGTAGATAGATGATATTATTAGGAAAGTGCTGTTCATATGCTTTGATAATTGAAGCTGAATCATCCTTTGAGCCATCATCAACCAAGATTAAAATGATATTTCTTTTAAAATCAAGCCTTTGCGTGATAAAGGAATCTAAAAAATCTTTTAAATAAATACTTACATTATACACAGCCGAAACGATGATATAGCTATGTTCTGCCTTATATTTTTTAGGCAAAAAACGCTTAAAAGCATTGCTTAGCGGCGTTAAGATAGCTCCTTTGAGAAAAAATGGAGCCATTTTTAAGCTTTTTTCACTGATATAAAACATTTACTTATATTCCTTTATCAAAGCTCTTAGAAAAGGCAATTTAGAATCTTTAAAAAAGTCTTTTGGCGAACAAACTAGCTTTCTAAATAGTCGGTAAAACTTAGTTTGTGAAAGCTTAGCCTCTAAAAAAGCTGGTAAAAGCTTAAATTTAGTATGTTTAAGCTCATAAATATAAGGCTTAAAAATGAGTGATTTTAAAGGATAAAAGCTTTTTTCATAAACTTGAAAATTGCTTATTTTTTCAAGCAAATTTTCATTTATAATTTTGCTTTGAAACTCTTTAAAATGCCAAATTTCAAGCCCTTTTTCATCTTTTTGAAGCTCGCACATTCCATACTCAAGCCCGTGTTGTTTCACGCACTCTAAAAACCGAGCTTGAAGGTGCAAATAAGAGGTAAAAAACAAAATCAAAGCGATTTTTTCTTGCTTAAGAAAGCTTAAAAATTCAGCCTCATCTTGAAACTCCTTATATACAAAAGATCCAAAATACACGCTTGCTATCCTAAAACTCAAAAGCTCCTTACTTAAAATAAGCACTTTTTGATCTTGTGCTTCTTTGCGTTGCAAAACTTGAGGTAGGCTTTGCAAAAAACTTTGTTCATCTTTAAAATACTTTTCTAACTTTGTAAAAAATAAGCGATGATTAGCTTCTTTATTGCCTAGATAATTGTTTTGATTAGGCTCAATGTGCCAAAAATGATACACAAAAAGCGAGTAAAAAGCACTTTCATAGCCAAGCAAGGAAAATAAAGCCCTAAAGCCTTTGAATTCATTAAAATGCCAATTTCTACTATCATAAGCTAAATTTACTGGCATTTTCTCAAAATGCACACAAGCTTTTAAGACCCGAGCAAACAAATCAAAATCCTCATAGCCATGCCCAACAAAAGCTTCATCATTGCCACCAAGTTCAAGAAATTTATATTTATTCACCACAAAAATACTTGATGAAGGGCTTAAAAACTTACACATTTTTTGCTCATTAAGCAAATCATTTTGCACTAAAGTATCCCAAGAATTTGGACTTTGAGTAAGTAAAAATTCACTTGCTTCTTGCTTAAGATAAACACAAGGTAAGACAAGCAAAGCATTTGGGTTTGTATCAATGCCCTTTACACATATAAGATTAAGAAGCTTTACAAGACTTTGAGGTGAAATTTCACAATCTACATCCAAAAACATTATCACATTTGCCCTAGCATTGATCGCAGCTAAATTTCTACATGATCCTAAACTAAAAGCTTGATTTTTTTGCTGTTTTTCCTCTTTTATATAAATATGCCCATATTTTAAAATATACTCTTTTACACTCTTATCAAGCCAGCTTGAAAAGCCCTCAACAAAGATATACTCCACCTTCTCATCGCTTTTATAAGTGCAAGCTTTTTGCAATACTCTTTCTTTGATATAGGCTCGCTCAACACTTAAACCAAAGGGGATAATGATACTTAGCTTGGGATTTTTCATGATTGTATTGTAGCAAAATCTGCCTTTATAAAAGCTTGAAAAGTTCGTTTTTATTTATGATTTTAATCTTGCCCTTGTGTATATTGATTAAAGCTTTATTTTTAAGCAAGAAATATAGAAATTTTTGCTTCAAATCAAGGCTTCGTGTGCCAAACTCTTTTTTTAAAATTTGAATCTTTTTAAATAAAGAGCCAATAAGCATTAAAAATACCTTCAAATCCTTTTCATATAAGGTTTTAGATTACTTAAAATCAAGCTCTAAAACTTCACTTTCTTTTTTGCCTTCAAAAAAACAAAATATTTCCTTTTTAATATCGCTTTTTTCTACCTATGAGAAGAAAAATTGCAAGCACATTTTGCATATTTTTCCTTAGTTTTTTATCTTAATTTTAACACAAATCAATAATTTTTAAAGAAAATTTTCTTATACTTTAGTTTTAATTTAATAAGGAGAAAAAATGAAACTAAACACTATAAATAAAGAAGGTATTGATCGTTTAATGGAAATTTTTTATGAAAAGATTAGACGCGATAAGGACTTAGGAGCGATTTTCAACGCTAAAGTTGGCACAGATGATGAAGCATGGCAAAACCATAAAGCAAAAATCAGTAATTTCTGGCAGGGTATGCTTTTAGGACAAGGCAATTATAACGGACAGCCTATGAAAGTTCATATTGAGTTACCATCTTTTCCGCGTGAGTTTTTTGATACTTGGTTAAAACTTTTTGAAAAAAGCTTAAATCAAGTTTTTAACGAAGAAATGAGTATGGTGATCTTGCAAAGAGCGCAAATGATCGCTAGAAATTTTCAAAATGTTCTATATGCTAGGCGTTAAGGTGTATTGAAAACAAAATCAATCTTAAGTTTATACTTTTTACTTTGTGCGAGGTATAAATTTAAGATTTGTATGTTTAAAAGCGCAAAAATAAGTAAGTTTTTTTTACTCTTTATTTTTATACTCATATGAAAATACAGGCAAAGCCCAACCATAATAAATCGCTAAAAGTCTAAAAGCGACGCCGAAAAAAAGAGTGATTAAAGTAGTACTTAAGCTGTTAAACTTGACAAATTCTATCAAAATATAATACAAAGCCCCAGCACTCATCGAAACAGCAGCATAAAGCTCTTTTTGAAAGACAAGAGGGATTCTTGCACACAATGTGTCTCTTAAAATTCCACCAAATACACCAGTAATTACAGCTGCACTCACAGCGATGATAAAGCCATAACTTTCTGCTATAGCTATGCTCGCTCCTAAGATACTAAATACCACAAGTCCAACCGCATCAAGAGCTAAAAAAAGCCCTTCAAGGCGAGTGATGAGACGTGGAATTTGAGTTGCGATGAGCGCACAAACACAGATTAAGATCACATATTCAGGATGAGCAACCCAAGTTAAAGGATAGTGTCCTAAAAGTATATCTCTAATGCTTCCTCCGCCAATAGCCGTAACCAAAGCAATAAAGATCACACCAAATAAATCCATCTTATGCCGCCCAGCAGCAATCGCTCCCGTCATCGCTTCAGCAGAAATTCCAATGATATAAAGTGTAGTTAAAAGCATAAATTTTCTTAAAAGTGCGTTGCGAATTTGCAAAATGTCAATTCATGGTGCCCAAGGTCGGACTCGAACCGACACAAGGTTGCCCTTACTAGATTTTGAGTCTAGCGCGTCTACCAGTTTCACCACTTGGGCTTATAAAAAAGTGAGATTATACACTATTTAAATTTAAAAAAGACTTTAAAGCTTCAAAAAAAAAGTTTTTAGCCGATTTAGCCTTAAATTTAAAAAATGGAACTCTTTTTGCTTATATCACGCAAAAGAAACTATGATCAAGGACAAATAATGCGAATCACTAATCAGCTCACAAATTACCATTCGATCAGCTCTTTCCAGCAAGCTATGTCAAATTTTTATAAAGTTGGTAACCAAGTCAGCACAGGCTTGCAAATTCAAAACTCCTTTGAATCAGCGAGTACCTATATAGACAATACCCGCCTTGAATATGAGCTTAAAACCCTAGAACAAGTCGAAAAAGCTGGCTCACTTGCCAATGAAATGACAAAAAACACGGACAAAGCTTTAGGTGATACCGTTTCACTTATTGAGCAGTTTAAAGTCAAAATGACTCAAGCAGCAAGCGACAACCAAACGCAAACTTCAAGAGAAGCCATAGCAAAAGAACTCACCCGCATCAAAGAAGAGATTGTAAATATTGCAAATACCAGTGTCAATGGGCAGTTTTTATTCTCTGGATCACTTACTGGAATAAAGCCTTTTGATCAATCTGGAAATTATTATGGTGATAACAAATCAATGAATATCGTTACAGGAGACAGCACACAAAGTGCTTATAATGTTTCAGGTTATGATCTTTTTTATAAAGCGGACAATGACTTTAAAAAGCAAATCACCACAAATGTAAGCTTTACAGACAATCGCTATGATTTAAAACAAAACCCAGATAAAACAACTTATCTTGACGGAAATGCTGCGATTAAAAATTTGATAGGACTTGGCTATGTAAGGGAAAACAATCCTCCTCTTGATCCAACAACGGATTTTGAAACAACACCAAAAGACTTTCCACCAACCGCCCTTTATGTGCAAGGCACAAGACCAGATGGGACGAGCTTTAAAAGTGCTGTGCTTATGCAGCCAGATGATACTTTGCAAGGTATGCTTGATAAAATCGGTGCATTGTATGGTAATACCGATACAAACAAAGTCGTTGATATAAGTATTAACAATAGCGGACAAATTCAAATCACAGACTTAAAACAAGGCAACAACACTCTTGATTTTCACGCTGTAGCTTTTACTCCGCAGGTTCAAAACTCTACTGAATTAGATCGTATCAATGAAGCTTTGCAAGCTCAAGGTAACACCACAACAGATTTAACAAATATAGTTATGCAACAAGCCTTAGGAGCAAATGGCGATCTTACCAATCTTACAAGCCCGGTAAATATAGGCATAAACGGAAATAATTACTCTATAAGTTTGCAACAAACTGATTTTATCTTCAGCAAGATGACTGATACGCTCGGTAATGCAACAAATGGAGCAGATTATGATAATGTCTTTTTTGAAACAAGTGATAACAAAGTTATAGGCAATATCTCACAGATCACAAAAGCAGGCGGAGCGTATGCCACAGCTTCAACCAAGCTTAGCGAAGTCGCAACAGGAGATTTAACCAACACCACGCTTAATCTAGTCGTGAATTCAAAAGGTGGAAACACCTATAATGTTACTATTAACTTAGGAAATTCAAGCGTAAGTTATGAAGATCCAGCAAATCCGGGGCAAAATATTACTTTTCCTATCATGCATACCAATCCAGCTACTGCAAATAACGGCGTAGTAACTCCAAGCAATGATATTACTTATAAGCAACTTAACGATGTGATAGGACTTTTTGCTTCAGATCAAATGCCAACAGCAACTATACCAGCAAATGCAAATCAAGTTACAGTAGCTGATTTTCAAACCTACAATAATGCTTTACAAAATTCAAAATCAACCGTTGAAGTAAGTCTTGATTACAAAGGACGCATTACGATCACAGACAAACTTTCAACCGGCACAAACATAGGCGTGGCTATGCATGATAGCCAAAGCACACAATTTCCAGCTCCACCGCTTACTGCCACAGCCCAAGTAACAAATGGTGCAGCTTTATCCTTTAGTGCAAATAATGCTTTAATCATTGATGAACCTCATGTTGATCTTATAAAAGATTTAGGACTGATGATTGATTCTGTTTTAGAAGGCAATATGAGAGCTGATTTTGAAGGCAAAGATCCAAGAAATACAGGTATGCAAGGAGCACTTGAAAGGCTTGATCATTTAGGCGAACATTTAAGAAAACAAAGAACGCAAATCGGTGCAAATGCAAAAGCTATCGACGATACTGTATCAAGAGTAAAACTCTTAAAAGTCAATATCCAAAGTGTAAAAACAGAAGTCATTGGCACTGATATTGCTGAAGCACTTACAAATATGATGCAAACACAGCTTAGCTATCAAGCAGCGATGAAAGCTTCAACAACGCTTTCTCAACTTAGTTTGCTTAACTATATGTAAAAGAGCTTTGCTATAAATTTAAAAAAATGCAAAAAATTTATAAAAAAGCTTCAATTATATTTTTTGTAGCCGATATAGTCTTGTAAAGGAAAGACTATTCTTAAAAGGACTTAAAATGGAAATAGCAAAAATAAATGGCTCAAACTTGGATTTATCCATGAGTAAGCTTGTAGCAAGCGAACCACGAAACGCTTCGCCAAAGCAAAGTATTCGCAATGCTATACAAAATACGCAACAAAGCAGTGACGATCAGCAAAATGATCAGCTTGTCAAGAATAAGGATTTAAACCAAATCGCACAGAATTTAAACGAGCAAATGAAGTCTTTAGATACAAACATTCGTTTTGCATATAGTGATGAAATAGAAGGACTTTATATCAGTGTTACTGAAAAGGACACAGGTAGGGTTATTCGCCAAATTCCTAGCGAAGAGGCAATGAAAATGGCTGAACACTTTAAAAACGCCATAGGCTTAATATTTGATAAGGAGAGTTAAACAATGGCACTAGGTTCTTTAGGAAGTATAGGTATAGCTTCAAGCGTTTTAACAACAGATCTCTTAAATAAAATGAAAGAGGCTGAAGAAAAAAATATCATCGAGCCTTATACCAAAAAAATGGAAGAAAATACCGCTAAGCAAAAAGCAATTACCGAGCTTAACACCAAACTTTTATCTTTTCAAACCGCTGTTTCTTCACTAGGAGATGCAACAGCTTTTGCCAAAAGAACGGTAAATGCCAGCGTAACAGGCGATAATGCCGCAGCAAGCTTAAGTGCAAGTAGTGGGGTAAATACACAGAGCTTGAATGTAAAAGTCGATCAAATCGCTCAAAAAGATGTATTTCAAAGCAAAGGCATTGCTGCTGATACAGATAGAGTTTTACAAACCGGACAAAATGCAACAAGCTTTACTATCGTGCAAGGCAAGAGCAAATACACCATTAGGGTTGATGCAAATACAACTTATGCGGATTTAGCTGAAAAAATCAATTCAGCAACGAGTGGAAAAGTCCAAGCTAAGCTTGTAAAAACAGGTGAAGCAAACACACCTTATCGCCTTACTCTATCAAGTAAAGAAACAGGCACAGATAATGCGATCAAACTCGTTGATGGTGATGGCACGCTTGATGCGAATGGAAATTTTAACTCAACTCAAGATTCAGCCAATTTACTTGCTAATATCGGTTGGGAACTTGATAAAACAACAGCTAATGGCAAAGAAGGCTATGCTATAAAAGATCCAAACGGAGAATATCATATCAAAAAAGCTCAAAATGCTGAATTTACACTTGATGGTGTAAAAATGATACGTCAAAGCAACGAAGTCAAAGACATAGGTGCTGGACTTACTTTAACACTTAAAAAAGCGGGCGAGATTAACTTTGATATCAAGCAAGATACCGAAGCTTTAAGCAAGGCTATGGATGAACTTGTTGAAAAATACAATGATCTTATGACTCAACTTGAAACAGCTACTAAATATGACACCGAAACAGGTGAGGCTGGTGAATTGCAAGGCTTAAGCGTAGTCACGAGCATAAGATCAAAAATAGTTAATTCACTCTTTCAAAGCCAAGCTGTAGAAGGAACAGAGCTTGATAAAAACGGAAATTCAAAAACTACAACCGTTATGCTTTCTATGCAGGATTTTGGTTTAACACTTGATAAAACAGGAACCCTAAGCTTTGATAAAAGCACTTTTGATGAGAAAATGGCTAAGGATATTGACTTAGCGGAGAAATTTTTCGCCGGAACAAGTGGCTTTGAAAAACTCGAAGTTACAGGTTTAGCAACTCAAGCGAAATTTGATACAGATATAGACTTTAATGGTAAAGAATTTAAGATTACTTTTAATGATAAAACTTATAACTTGTCCAAAGATAAAGATGGCAATATCTTTGAGCTTAAAGGGAACACGCCCCAAGAAAGAGCTCAAAAACTCATCGATCATATCAATAGCTTTGGTATAGAAGACTTAAAAGTATCTATGCAAGAACTTACTATCGGCAATAGTGGCGGACAAGCTATCAAAGGCTATGCGATCAAATTTAAAAGTGATAACGGCTCAGACTTTGAACTTACTGGCGATACAGATGTGCTTGAAAAAATGGGTTTAGAAAAAACCAAAGTTACACCACAAATCGAGCAAGGCACAGGTGTTTTTGCTGATCTAAAAGGTGTGCTTGAAGGTATAACAAGCACAAAAGATAGAAAGAAAGGCTCTTTGACACTTTATAGCGAACAGCTTACTACTGAAAATAAAGCTATGAAGGAATCAAAAGAAAAATCTCAAGCAAGCATAAATGCACGCTATGATACTATGGCAGAGCAATGGATACAATATGATAGGATCATTTCTAAGATTCAAACACAAGGGCAGTATATCACTCAAATGATCGATGCTCAAAACGGCAAAAGTTAATAATTTAAGAGGAATAAATAATGAATAATCTTGCATATAATGCTTACTCTCAAAACCAAGTTGGCATAGAGTCGCCACAAAAATTGGTTGAAATGCTGTATGAGGGGCTTTTGCGTTTTTGTTCTCGTATCAAAGTTTGTATTAAAAATGAAGATATAGAACAAAGAGTATATTATGTCAAACGTGCTACAGCGATTTTTATCGAGCTTTTAAATAGCCTTGATTATGAAAAAGGTGGCGATGTGGCATATTATCTTAGTGGGCTTTATACAAGAGAAATTCAACTTCTTGCTTTAGCAAACCTTAAAAACGATGAAGCTAAGGTTGATGAAGTGATTAATGTCGTCAAAGGCTTACTTGAAGCTTGGCGTGAGGTTCATGAAAATGCAAGCGTGGCTCAGTAATTTAAAACTTGCTATTATAGAAGAGGATATAAATGCTCTTGAAGATTTGCTTGACAGCTTTGCACCCCAAAATATGAATACTCAAGAGCTCATAGAAGCAAAGGCTTTGATCGAAGAAGCCTTTGTTCTTATGCAAAACAAAAAAGCCGTCCTTGCAGTAAATATGAAAAAAATTCAAAGAGCAAAAGAATTTCTTAAATCCTAAAAAATCCTACCCTATTCACTATAAAAAACTCAACTTTTAAAGCAAATTACATAGAAAACACCAAAAATAAATATACTTTGTTTTTATCATTATAAGTCAAAGTAGTATTTGCAAGAAAAAGCGATAGATATGAGGATAAGAAGTTAAAAAAGATAAAATCAAAACATAAAAAATAAGCGATAAAAAAGTCCTAAAAAGATTAAAGAAGCAAATCAAGCCTACTCAATTTTGTTTCGTAGGCTTATATGTTTATCTTATTTGCAAGGTTTTTGCGATTAGCGAGATAAAAAAGCTAAATAAAAGAAGTTTATTTATTTGCTTTGCCTAAATACTCTCCACTTGTGGTATCTACACGCACTACCTCACCTTCTAAAACATGGAAAGGAATTTGCACCACAGCTCCTGTTTCAAGCGTGGCTGGTTTTTTGTTTGAACCTTGAGTGTCGCCTTTGAAATTCGGGGCAGTTTCTATAATTTTAAGCTCAACCACTTGTGGCACTTCTACGCCTATGGCTTTGCCATTGTGAAACAACACATCAACCATCATACCATCAAGCAACCATTTTTTAGCGTCTGCAACATCTTCATCGCTAATTCCCACTTGCTCATAAGTTTCAGTGTCCATAAATTGGCAGTTTTCACCATCATCATACAAATACTGCATTTTTTTATCTTCTAAATTTGGAGCTTCGCATTTATCGCCTGCGTGAAAGGTTTTTTCAAGCACTTTGCCGTCGATGAAAGACTTTATTTTTATACGCACAAAAGCT
Organism: Campylobacter sp. MIT 97-5078; assembly: GCF_006864455.1. Lineage (GTDB taxonomy): Bacteria > Campylobacterota > Campylobacteria > Campylobacterales > Campylobacteraceae > Campylobacter_D. The sequence goes on along the minus strand of NZ_QHLK01000005.1, from coordinate 4,057 downwards.
GGTCCTTTGCCCGGTTTGACATGTTGGTATTCAACGATTTTAAAAGGCACACCATCAATTTCTATCTTTAAGCCTTTTTTTAAATCGCCCATAGAATAAGTTGCCATTTTTATCCTTTTTAGTAAAATTAAAAGTCTTATTCTATCAAATTTTAAATTAAACTCAGCAAAATTTCGCTAAAATACGCTTTCAAGCATAGTAAATGCTCACTTTTACAAAAAGAGGAAAGTCCGAGCTGCAAAAGACAAACATTGTATCTAACAGATACCAGCAGTAATGCTAGGGAAAGTGCAACAGAAAGCAAACTACCACGAAAGTGGTAAAGGTGAAACGGTGGGGTAAGAGCCCACCAGCGAATTTGGCGACATTTTCGGCTTTGTAAACCCAATGTGCAGCAAGAAGGGATGGTTAGTGTCTTTGAGAAAACCCTTCGCTTGATTTTGTTTGCGAAAACAAAACCAGATAAATGAGCATTCACGACAGAACTCGGCTTATCGCTATGCTTTGATTTTATTTCTGCTTTTTTATGTAAAATATTTTTGTAATTTAATCCATTGTTTTAATTTCATAAAATACTTATATTAGCTGTTTTATTACTCACCAAGATTGATAAGGTTTGTATCTATTTTTTTAACTCAGATACTATTTTTGTGAAATGTGCTTATTTTTGATTTACGATTTTGATTTACAATAAAACTATGAAAAAAATATGCTGTTTGATTTTTCTATGTTCTTTCATTTGTGCTGATAATCATGATGCTTGGAAAAAATATGAAAGAAACATCACACAAAAGCCAGATCAATTTGAAGAGCAAGCACCGAATTTTCAAGATAGCTTAAATAATTCTCTAGCTCAAGTGCTTGAATTTGGAAATTCTGCAGACCAAACTTCATCAAATTTTGGTTTTGACTCTCAAAGTTTTGAGCTTAAAAATATGAATTTATTGTATGAAAACCGATTTGGCGTTTTGCTTTTCCAAAAAGAATTTATGATCAATCAAGAGTATTTAGATTATTCAAATGGCTTGATTAACCGCTACCAGCAAGGAAAAATACTTTTTGGACTCAATGGTTTTGCTGATAGAGTGCAGGAAAAAAACAGCTACAGCATAGGCACAGAGCTAGGTTTTAGCTCTTATTTTAGGGCTTATACGAATTATTATATCTTCGATCAAGACAAGCTTAGCGATGAACAAAAGAAAAATTTACAACTTGGCTTTGCTTTTGTCTTACCCATATACACGCCACTTGGTTTTGATCTTAGTAAAGATAATGAAAAAGTGCGTTATACGCTTAATTATTCGCCATTTTCGATTTTTAACTTCAGCCTTAGCCAGCAAAAGTTAAAAAACCCAGCCCAGATCAATGATACAGACACAAGTTTGCATTTTGGCTTTAAACTCAACTTTAAAGAAAATTTTTTAAAACAGCTCAAAAGAGATCAAAATAAACCTTTTGAACTCGATCAATATGAGTTTTACAAAAGAAAAAAACTATAAATTTTTATCATTACAAAAAAATAAGGCAGATATAAGAAAATAAAATAGGGACGTTAAGTGTCAAATTTAAAGCAATGATAAGGATTTAAACAGCTTTATTTTTAAAGTATAGCACTAACAAATAAGACAACTCTAAATATTTTAATAAAAAATCCTAATATTTTATTATTAATTTAAACTTAATTTAATATATTTTTATACAAAAATTTTATTTATATTAAAAATTTAAATTGAAAGTTCATTTTAAAGTATTTTTTTAGATAGATTAAAATAAAAATATCTTTCAAGCTGAAATATCAAGCATAAATACCAATAAAATTCAGTAAAAAATTCAATTTATGATAATATTTTTAATTTTATTATAAAAAATATATAAAAAAATTCTTAAATAAAATTTTATTTTAAGGAAATTAAATATATAATTCTTTGATTTTTTACAAAAAGGAGCGAAGATGAATGCAGCAAATTCAAGCTTTATTATGTTGTGTGCTTTGTTGGTGCTTTTGATGACACCGGCTTTGGCTATGTTTTATTCTGGTATGGTAAGGAGCAAAAACACCTTAAATACCATTATGAATTGCTTTATCGTTTTTGGTGTGATTACCTTACAATGGGTTATCATAGGCTTTAGCCTTGCTTTTAGTGAAGATAGTGGAGCAGGATTGGTTGGAAGTTTTGCAAATTTTATGCTTGAAAATATCAGTGGATACAACGCTGCTGGGGTGCCAAATATACTTTTTGTTGTTTTTCAGCTTATGTTCGCACTCATCGCTTCAGCCATCATTACCGGTTCTTTGGTAGGCAGGATTAAGCTAGGGGTTTTGGTGATATTTTTGATCTTTTGGAGTACTTTGGTGTATGATGTTTTAGCTCATATGATATGGAGTAGCGAGGGCTTTTTACTTCAAAGAGGAAGCTTAGATTTTGCTGGTGGAGGCGTGGTGCATATAAGTTCTGGGGTTGCTGGACTTGTGGGAGCTTTACTCGTAGGAGCAAGAAAAGATAAGTCAAGCAAAGCTTCAGACAATGCTCATTCTATACCTTACGCATTTTTAGGGGCGATTTTGCTTTTCATTGGCTGGCTAGGCTTTAATGCTGGAAGTGCTGGAGCTATCGACGATATAGCGGTAAATGCCTTTGTAGTTACCATACTTTCAGCATCAACTGGCTTTTTGGTTTGGGTTTTAGCTGAGTGGCTCATACATAAACGTCCAAGTCTACTTGGTAGTTTAAGTGGGCTTGTGGCTGGGCTTGTTGGCATTACACCAGCATGCGGTTATGTTGATGTAACGGCTTCTTTGATCATAGGGGCTTTATCAGCTGTGTTTTGCTATGCTGGCTTAAGTTATATCAAATACAAACTCCATCTTGATGACACCTTAGATGCCTTTTCTTTGCATGGCATAGGTGGTGTTTGGGGTGGGATAGCTACTGGACTTTTTGCAAGCGGGAGTGTTAATCCAATCGTCGTGACTGATGGGGCTTTGGGCGGGGGTTTGCTCATCAGTGGAAGCTGGGATTTGCTTTTAGAACAAATTCTAGCTATATGTATTTGCATAGGACTTTCAGCTTTTGTAAGTTTTGTTATCTTTAAGCTTATCTCGCTTTTTACAAGCTTAAGGGTAGAAGAAGAACTTGAATTTGAAGGGCTTGATCGAAGTATTCATGGAGAAAAAGCGTATAGCTTAAGTTAATTTTGAGCCAAAAGGCTCAAAAATTGCAAAGATTTTAAAATACCTTACTTTTAGCTTTGAAATTTATTTTTTTTAAGAACGAAAATTAATTGAGTTTTAATTTTCATTTTTTAACAAACCACAATAGACTATCACAGCTTTTCCGCTATCTGCGTATAATAATTTCTAAATACCCCTTACTCCTAATGAGTAAGTTTTTATAAAGTAGTGTTTGGATTTTTTCCATATCCTTATCATAAACGCTATAAAGTTCCCCTATGAAACACCCTGATTTTTCCCTCTAGCTCTAACATTTTCAAGTCCTGCTAATTTACCTGAAATAGTTGTCTCTCCTCTAAAAAAGTGTATATTTTGACTTCCTGCAAAAAATGCCGTTAAAACACCACCTTTAAACATAGTATCATCTGCATTTTTATACATATTTTCACCTATATTAAATTTTGGTTCGAAAATATCTGCATTCTTATCAATAAAATCTATACTCAATTTATTTAAACTAGGAAAACTTAAATCATCTTTTAAGAATGAACACAAAAGAAGCACAAAATTATAAAAACCTTTTCACAATAGCTTAAGCAAATATATCTAAAAGTTTATCTTTTTTGTTGTCTGCTTTGTTATATTCTTCTTTTTTAGCTTTAACTTCTACTTTTTTTGTATCTTCTTGTTGTTCCATAAGTTTTAGAGTGTCATAGATTTGATGAACTTCCTTAGGCATACACTTATGGAAACGATGATTTGAATTAGGATTTAAAACACTTAACATAATATTCTTAAGCTCTTATATCTATACCCTTTATATTATTTAAACCCATTTGAGAAATAATCTTTCTAAAATTATCATTACTTGTATTATCATCACTT
>NZ_QHLK01000004.1 GCF_006864455.1 Campylobacter sp. MIT 97-5078 | reverse complement strand
AACTTGCCCAGTAAATCCTGTGATGAGGGCTTTTAAAGCCATTTTTCTTCCTTTGATCTTAACAAAAAATATATTGAAAATAGGGATTTTCAAACTTTTATTAATTTTTACATATCAATGAAATTGCTTTGATTATGAGAGATATTTATTTTTACATATTTTGAAACAATATTTAATCGAGCTCTAATTTTTTAAAATTTATATTTTTTAAGGAAAAATATAAATTTTTTGGTTATAATTTTAATCCTTATATTAGCTCGCTAATCTAGTATATGGGCTTTTAGTAAAAAGTTTGAAAATCCCTATTTTCAATATAAAATTTAAAGCAATGATAAGGAAAAATACATGGCAAAAAGTGTTCTTATAACAGGTGGAGCAGGTTATATAGGCTCTGTTTTAACACCGATTTTACTTGATAAAGGCTATGCAGTAACCGTGATTGATAATTTAATGTTTGATCAAGTTTCTTTACTTTCTTGTGTGAAATATAAAAATTTTTCTTTTATTTTAGGCGATGTTTTAGATAAAAGCTTGCTTGAAGCTCAAGTTAAAAAACACGATATTATCATACCTTTGGCAGCTTTAGTGGGTGCGCCTTTGTGTAAAAGAAGCCCAAGACTTGCAAGAGGAGTTAATTTTGAAGCTGTGAAAAATATAGCTGATCTAGCTTCTAGCTCGCAAATTTTACTTTATCCAAATACGAATAGTGGCTATGGCATAGGTGCAAAAGATGCAATGTGTGATGAGAAATCGCCACTTAATCCTATATCAGAATACGGCAAAGATAAGGTAGAATCAGAGTTATATTTGCTTGAAAAAGGTAATTGTGTAACCTTTAGATTAGCTACTGTTTTTGGAGTAAGCCCTAGAATGAGGCTTGATTTGCTTGTTAATGATTTTACTTATAGGGCGTATAAGGATCGTTTCATAGTGCTTTTTGAGGAACACTTTAGACGCAATTATATCCATGTAAGAGATGTTGCAAAGGCTTTTATTCACGGCATAGAAAACTATGATAAGATGAAAGGTGAGGCTTATAATATGGGACTTAGTTCTGCAAATCTTACCAAAAGACAACTTGCTGAAAAGATCAAAGAATATGTTCCAAGTTTATATATACACTCAGCTGAGATTGGAGAGGATCCTGATAAGAGGGATTATTTAGTAAGCAATGCCAAGCTTGAAGCTACAGGCTGGAGTGCTGATGTAAGCCTTGATGATGGAATACAAGAGCTTTTAAGAGCTTTTTCTATGATGAAAGTTAATCGCTTTGCGAACGTGTAAAAGAACATATTTAAAACACGGATTGAAGTATAATTCGTTTTTCTTGAATTAATTATTCTAGTGTAAAATTAACTTAGATTTTTATACTAGAATTAGGACTTGTATATGCTTACTATCCGTTCTCAAACACCCTTAAGACTTGGGCTTGCTGGGGGTGGCACTGATATAAATTTGTATTGTGATAAATACATTGGCTTTGTGCTCAATGCAACTATTTCTTTATATATTCACTGCACTTTAATTGTCAAAAATGACGGCTTGATTGTTTTTGATTCGCCTGATACACATCAAAAATTTGAGTATGAAAGTAAAGAAAGGCTTGAATTTGATGGTAAGCTTGATATTTTTAAGGCTATTTATAACCGTATAGTTAAGGACTTTACACATAAGCCTTTGAGCTTTTCTTTGCATACTTATTCAGATGTGCCAAGTGGGAGTGGTTTGGGTGGAAGCTCAACTTTAGTTGTAGGCATTATTAAAGCCTTTGTGGAGTGGCTTAATTTGCCTTTAGGAGACTATGAGATCGCAAAACTAGCTTATGAGATAGAAAGAGAAGATTTAGGCATAGTGGGTGGTGCTCAAGATCAATACGCTGCAACCTTTGGCGGCTTTAATTTTATGGAATTTTATAAGAATAAAAGAGTAATTGTTAATCCCTTACGTATCAAAAACTACATTGCTAGTGAGCTTGAAGCTAGAACGCTTTTGTATTTTACTAATATTACACGAGAGGCTAAGGATATAGAAGAACATAAAAAAGGTAAATTAGGAGGCGGAAAATCCCTAGAAGCCATGCACGCGATCAAGGAAGATGCTGTAAAGATGAAAGAGTCTTTGTTTAAGGCTGATTTTAAAACTATGGCTAAAATTCTAGGCAAATCTTGGCAGTCTAAAAAAATTATTTCTGAGATCGTAAGCAATGATGAGCTTGATAGAATTTATCAACTAGCTATGAAAAATGGAGCATATAGTGGCAAGACAAGTGGAGCTGGTGCAGGTGGATTTATGTTTTTTATGGTTGAACCTACTGAAAAATATCGCTTAATTGAGCTTTTAAATAAAGAACAAGGCTATGTGCAGGATTTTTCTTTTACTAAAGAAGGTAGTAAATCATGGAGAATTTAAGGTTTTTTAAGCTAGAATTTTAAAAAAGCCAAAAAGGAAAAATAATGAAAGAATATATCAAAAGTCATATTTTAAAATCTTTAAGTGTAAAAGAACAAATTCTAGGCGATGAAGCCTTAATCTCCCTCATCAAGGAAGTGGCTTTAAAGCTCATAGTATGCTATAAAAATGGGGGCAAAACCTTGCTTGCTGGCAATGGTGGTTCAGCAGCTGATGCTCAACACATAGCAGCCGAGTTTGTGAGCCGTTTTTATTTTGATAGAGAAGGCATTCCTAGCATAGCCTTAACAACAGATACAAGCATACTTACGGCTATAGGAAATGATTATGGCTATGAAAAGCTTTTTTCAAGACAGGTGCAAGCTCAAGGTAAAAAGGGCGATATTTTTATAGGAATTTCAACCAGTGGCAATAGCAAAAACATACTTGAAGCCTTGCAAATGTGCAAAGAAAAAGGCATTTTAAGCGTAGGACTTACGGGATTAAGTGGAGGTAGTATGCATGAGTTGTGTGATTATTGTATCAAAGTACCATCAAATGAAACGCCTCGCATACAAGAAGCTCATATTTTAATCGCTCATATACTTTGTGCTATTGTCGAAGAAGAACTTTTTGGCAAGGGTTTTAAGCTTTAAGAGCAAAAATGGAAGCAATTGTTTTATGTGGTGGGCTTGGCACACGTTTAAGAAGTGTGGTGAAAGATATTCCAAAACCAATGGCTGATATAAATGGCAAGCCTTTTTTAAGCTTTGTCTTAGAATATCTTAAAGCCCAAGGTGTGCAAAAGCTTATCTTAGCTGTTTCTTATAAATATGAGCTTATACAAGAATATTTTAAAGATGAGTTTTTAGGCTTAAAATTAACTTATAGTATAGAAAAAGAAGCTCTAGGCACTGGTGGAGCGATCAAGCAGGCTTTAAGTTTGGCTAAGGAAAAAGAACAATTTGTCCTTAATGGGGATAGTTTTTTTGATATAAATTTATCACAATTAAGACTTGAAAATCAAAGCAAATTATGCTTAGCCCTTAAAAAAATGAATGATTTTGAAAGATATGGTGTTGTAGAGCTTGACGATAAAGGTTTAGTCAGTTCTTTTAAAGAAAAAGCTTATTTTAAACACGGCTTAATCAATGCTGGAATTTATCTTTTAGATAAAACTATTTTTGATGCTTTTAGCCTAGAAAAATCATTTTCTTTTGAGGATTTTATGCAAAGCCATTTTAAGGCTTTAAGAGCAAGAGCTGAAGTTTTTGATGGATATTTTATCGATATAGGTGTGCCACAGGATTATTTTAAAGCTTCACAATATTTTAAGTAAGCTGTCGGTTTTTTAATCTTATATAAATATTTTCTAACGATGAAAGAACTTTAAAAGAGCTAAAACTAAATTTATTTTTGTCGATTTTCATTGCGTGGTTTTATTAAAGAAAGATGGATAGTCATGGCAAACGCATTTGTAAATCTATCGAAGATTTATGGTTCTAAATAAATATTTAAAGGTAAAGTAATGAGGATAAATTCTACAAATTTTCATCCAGCATCATCAAGCCAAGTTTTACAAACTACTAACAAAAACTTAAAAAGCACTAATTTACAAACCCAAGCCGAGTTTTTACAAAGTTATAAAAACAATGATAAAGCCTACAATCCTCTTGATTATGGTTTTAGAAAGGTTGATCCAAATGATTATGTTGAATTTACAGAACTTGATACAACTAAAACTTTACAAAATGTTTATAAGCTTTTTTCTCAGCTTATGAGTAAGCTTGAGGACAAAGAAAATTACACGAAAGAAGAGCTTTTACAACATTTTCCTTTTGCTTTTGAATTTAATAAAAAAAACACTTGAAATAACCAAAACTTACACTTTTGATGAGCTAAGCCAGATGAGCTTAAAGCAATATAACAAAGCAAATATTTATATTAGCTTTGTTAATCCTTGGCAAAATACTCAATCAGCCCAAGAGTATAAACTTGAAAAAAATGAGGATATTTTTTCTTACTATGGAATGGATATAGGTTCAAAGCTTTACACTCAAGAAGATGGCAGTATATCTAAAATGGGCGTTTTTCATGCTTTTGCAACGAGATTTTCCCAGTTTGTAAGTGAAGGGCAAACCAGCATAAGAGCCAAACTTTTAGGACTTGATAGAAGTTTAAGCGAAGAAAGTGTGAATGACTTAAGGCAGTTTTTAGAGCAAAATAAGCTTGGAAATGGAGAAATTTTTATTTGGATTAGCAGTAGTGATGAAAGAGCGTATCAAAAACTTTTAAACTCAAATTTAAGCACTGATGAATTTAAAGAAAAGTATTTAGAATTTAAATCCTATGTCGAAACAAAGCAAGCTCAATGGTTGAATGAAAACTCAATCCAAAATGATGATAACTCACAAAACACCAAAGCAAACAAAAAAACTTTCACTCCAATTGAAGCAGAAAGCAAAAGTGAAACTTATAAAGCTATAGATACAAATGAACTTCTTAAAAAACTTTTAAAAGAAAGCTTTGATGAAAAAGATTTGCTTGAAATACTTTTTAAAGTAAAAGATAACAATTTAAATTTAAAAAGTCTTGATTTCAATTCAAGCTTGTTTTCAAATTCAAATGTTTTATTAAATATGCTTTCAAAGATAAACTTAAGCACTTTTAATACTTTAAATAAGAATGTGGATATGAAGGCGTGAAGACAAAAGAGCAAGATAAATTTGATTTGCTGAAATCTTGAATGAAGTTTTAATTCCTTAAGAAATAAAACTCGCAAAAACACTCAAGTTAAAATTTATTTTGCCGATATAAAGATCGAATCTTTTCAAAATATTGCCTACAAAGCTGGGTTTTTAGCTCAGCTTTTTTATGTTTTTTGTTTGGAATATCTTTTAAATTTGCTTTATTTTTATATTTTATCTTAAAAAATTACATTTTTTATTGTAGCCTTTTTAGCAAGTGTTGAGGTTTTTAATTCCCCAAAAGTGTATAAGTTTTGCTAGCTAGGCTTTTGAAAGCGTTTTGTGTGCTTAGGGCAACGCAGGCTTTGCTTTGACTTTGACTTGTGAAATCAGCATTTAAAAGCGCGTTTTGGGCTGTTGTGTAGGCATTTTTAGCGTTTGTATCGTTTGGGTTTGCTTTTAAAGAATTTTCAGCTGTGGCCAGGTTTGTGATTAAGGTTTTGATATTTGCATTTGATGCAAAGCCAAAGATGAGAGTGTGGCTTGAGTTGATAAATACGAGCTCTATACAATCATTTGCTCCAGCAACGCTAAAATTTACGCTTCTTGTGCCGTTAAAATTACTCAGATCGACATTTTCTATATTGCTGACATTACTCATTAAATGCGTTGAGGCTAGGGCGTCGTTTTTAAGGGCATAAGAGCTAAAATCACTGACTAAGGTTTTAAGATTGCTTATCGCCTTGCTGATTTCTGCTTCGTCTTTACTTGAACTAAGACGCGGTAGGGCTATGGCGGCTAAAATGCCAAGTATGATGATGACAAAGATAAGCTCAAGGACGCTAAAGGCTTTTTTCACACTTTTTCCTTTTTAAAGCATTATACCTAATTTGTTTCAAATTTTATTTCAAATGTAGCCTAAATTTTCGCTTCTTGTGCGTAAAATATCCATTTTTATATTTGTAAATTCTTGCTTTTTGAATTTCTCACATGCTGCTCTTGCGATCATTAAAGCATTATCAGAACAATGGCTTAATGTAACTAGTTTTAGTTCGCAATCATATTTTTTGCAAAGCGCTTCAAGTCTTGATCTTAGACTTAAATTCGCACTTGCTCCACCCACAACGCCAAAACTTTTAAAGCGATGAAGGGAGAATATTTTTTCAAGTTTGTCAAGTATGTGAGCAATGGCTGCGTTTTGAAAAGCAAAAGCTATCTCACTTTTTGTATTTTCATCAAGTTTTTCGTGTTTTAAAAGTTCAAGTCTTACAGCATTTTTAAGTCCAGAAAAGCTGTAGTTTAAGTCTTTGCTGTGTTTTAAAGGTATGTTAAAAAAGAGCTTTTTTTCTGTAGCTTTTAGGGCAAGTTTTTCGATCGCATTTCCGCCCGGATAGCCCAATCCCATCATTTTAGCAACTTTATCAAAACTTTCTCCAAAGCTATCATCAAGCGTTTTAGCTAGTTCATTAACCTTGCCTTGTTTATCGATAAAAAGCACCATAGTATGTCCGCCACTAACGAGTAAAACACCCATATCAAAGCTTGCTTTTTCATTTAAAAAAAGCGAATAAATATGTCCTGCAAGATGATTGATCGCTAGGAGTGGTAAATTTAAGCTTAAAGCTAAGGTTTTAGCCATACTAATACCACCAATCAAACTCACACTTAAGCCCGGCTCATTTGTAACAGCTATGGCACAAAGCCTATTTAAAAAGGGTTTGGCTTGCTCTAGAATTTGTGGTAAAGCAGCAGTATGAAGACGTGCAGCAAGTTCTGGCACGACGCCTCCGTATTGAGAGTGTTGCAATTCTTGAGAGATTTTCTTTTCAAAAACACAGCTTAAATCGTCCTTGTTGATGATCGCAAGCGAGCTATCATCACAAGAACTTTCTATAGCTAAGATGAGGTTTTTCATTCAAACTCAACAAGTATAGAGCCAACAAATTTGTCTTTTTTCAAGGCTTGTTTATATACTGCTTCGCTTAGCATTGGAGCGTTTTTGATGATTTTATTTGACGGAAGATAGGTGATTTGATTTAAGAGATCAGCGTAACGCAATTCATAAAATTCTATACGAAAAACTTTACCGGCTGTGTCAAGCGAATATCTTGGAATCATCTTATTTTTAGTGACAACAATACCACTTTCATCGTGTCCCATATCAAGTCCTATGATATTGACACGCACCTTGTTAATGCGTGGGATCATAAATTCTTTTTTGACTTTAATCTTGCTTGCAAAAGGAATGATTTTGTTTTCCCCATCTATAACGATTTGAAATTCATTAAAAGCGTCGCTAAATTCGAAATATTCAGGGTATATCCTGCTTTGAAAGCGATCGCCATATTGGATATAAAATGAGTTTTGTTCAGCAATAACAGCGGTAAGTTCATTGCTTGTTTCATAATCAAGTTCTCTGTAGAGTGGAAAAGGCAGATAATTAATCACGCTTCTTGGTTTATCAAGTTCAAGGAGAATTTTTTTGCGAAAAAGTTTAAGTAAGAGTTCTTTGTTGATGACTTTTTTTACGCCTTCAGGACTCAGTTCAAAACTCCTTTTAAATTCTATTCCAGCTGTTTTTAAATAATGTTCAATAGCCACTAAATGATAATAAGTTCTTAAATTTACCGGCAGATTTTTACTTGCTTCATTAGCAAAAGCAGCCTTGTTGTTTGAGATCACAAAATAAGTTAAAGCCTTAAGCATTTCAGTATCATCAAGTTCTTCTGTTCTTGTATTTTTAAGGAAGTATTGGTGTTTTGAATCAATGAGCGAGGAATTTACACTTTCAACGGTGCTTTGAGCGATTTTTTCAAGTTCGCCATATTTGCTTGCGTTAATTTCACTTGTATCAATCACGCTTGAGTTGCCCCATCTTTTAGGATTTTGTTCAGCATTAATATACTCGGGACGATAAAAACCCCAGCCATCATGAAGATTGATTACCATGCCTACTTCAGGGCGTAAGATCAGCTCTTTAATGCGTTGCACGGTTCCATAATCTGGATCATTTGGCTTAAGCTTTGCAAATTTTCGGTTTAAATCTCCCTTAGTGCCTCTGCTTCTTTTAATAATACTATCAAAAGCCAAATTTGGCGCAACGATGATTTTACCCTTTGTGATATTATAATCACTAATCAGCAAGCTTGCTGCATGAAAGCCACCCGGCTCATCGCCTTGTATGCCACCAAAAATTAAAACGGTATTATTATCATCAAGGCTTTTGCCATTCTCGCTTACGCTAAATTCTAAAGCAAAGCTTAATACAAAGCTTAACAACAATACAATCAGTTTTTTCATACTCGCACCTTTATAAATTCCCTTACTTTTTTATCCAGCTCAAAAACCTCATCTATATCTTTTATATAAGGATTTTCAAAGTGATCAAGTGTTTTAAATATGCCGTTGGCAATATCTAAAAATTTGCATTCATTATTTAGAAATTTTTTTACCAAAACTTCATTTGTGGCATTGATAATCACACCTAAATCAACATTTTCAAGCAAAGCCTTTTTGAGCGAGAAAATAGGATATTTTTTCAAATCTATGTGGTGGAATTTTAAACTAGCAAGCTTAACAAAGTCTAGTGATTGTAAAATTTTTTGATTCTTTTTTTTCAGTATGGCTTGAGAGATAGCAAGTCTCATATCTGCTTTTGAAAAATACACGCTTGCTCCGCCATCTTTAAATTCACAGATAGCATGGGCTAAGGACTTTGGCTCGATAATGGCATCAAGATTTTTAAAGCCAAAAAGATGATAAGCTTCAATGATCTCAAAAAGTTTATTTACCATAGTTGCACTATCTATAGTGATCTTTGCTCCCATGTTCCAATTTGGGTGTTGTAAAGCTTCTTTTGCACTGACTTGACTAAGTTCTTTAAGACTGCGCTTGAAAAAAGCTCCTCCGCTTGCTGTGATATAAAGCTTTTCTATGTTTTTTTGTCCTTTAAGCAAACATTTTAGTGCGGCGTGTTCGCTGTCTATGGGTTTGATTTTTGTATGTTTAAGGAATTTCCCAGCCACAACAAGGCTTTCTTTATTTGCAAGGGCGAGGGTTTTTTTTAATTTGCTTGCTTGTATGCTTGCACGAAGTCCTGCAAAACCGACTATGGCATTTACCACAAGCTTAGAATTACTGATATTTAAAATATGCTCTAAGCCTTCTTGGGCGTAAAAAATCTTTTTTGGATTAAAATCAAGCTCGTGTCTGTCCTGTTTGTTTTTTATGCAAATAAATTCTGGCTTAAATTCAGCAATTTGTTTTTTAAAGAGTTTGATATTTTCTCCACATGCAAGAGCGTTGATCTTGATCTTGTGCTTTTTGGCTAAAAAAAGCACATTTTGCCCTATACTGCCAGTGCTTCCAAAAAGGATCATAAAAGAGCAACCATAACAAAAGCAGCGATGATTAAAGCATCAATCCTATCTAAAATTCCACCATGTCCGGGTATAAGATTGCCACTATCTTTTATCTTTGCTTTGCGTTTAAAATAGCTTTCTAGCAAGTCGCCAATTACTGCAAAAACAGCACTTAAAAAAGAAATAGCAAGACTAAGTAAAAAGCTATATCCAAAAAGTCCAATAAGTGTGCCAAAAATGGTTGCAAACACTAAACCACCGATGACGCCTTCTCTTGTTTTGTTTGGGCTTGTTGGTGAAAAAGGTGTGCTTCCTATCATTTTACCGACAAAATACGCACTACTATCACACACTGCTACGATAAAAATAAGCCAAAACAAAGCAAACGCACCATGATCTAAATACAACTGCCAAAGTGCTAAGATAGGTAGGGTTGGATAAAGGTAAATCAAGCTTTGCTGTAAATTTTTCTCTTTTTTATATACCAAAAATCCTACTACAAGTATAAAAAACAATGTGCCCACAAGCAAAGGCTCTTTAAGCACACTTCCTATCACAAAGACAAGTAAGCCAAGCCAAACACTTGCACTTTGGTCTTTAAAAAGTGTTTTACCCTCGTTAAAAGCAAGGTAAAATAAAAGTGCAAAGACTACAAAATTAAGGGCTAGTTCATTAATGAGTAAGATTAAAATCACCCCAGCTACTAAAACCACCCCACTGATAATCCGTGTCGTATCAAACAAAGCTTTCTCCTTATCTTAAATACTCAAATCAAGTCTATGAAGCTTATGTGTGTTTTTAAACTCATCTTCTTCACTCGCTTCATCTTCGTTTTTATTGTGTTCTTGCTCTTCTTTAGCGTGTTTTTGTTTTTCTTCTTCATTAGCCCTTTCTTTAACCTCATCTTGCACCTCTTGGCTCTGAGCGACTCTTTCAAGCTTTTCAACTGCCTTTTCTTTTGCAGCAAACTCGGCTAAATTCGCCATATTTGCAAAGCCTTCTTTAGCAGCTTCATTACTTGCTCGAGTTGATACTGCACCGACATTTTGGTTGATGAAATTAAGATTTCCTAAAGGACTGACTGGCATTTTTACTCCTTTAAAACACTCAAGCTTTTGAAATTTGTATAATTTACGAAAGCCTTTTGTTTTATTTTAACAAATTTTCTTTGCGTATAATCGACTAAATATGTCCCAGGGTTTAACTTTGAGAAATTTACACACAATTTCGCTGCAAATTGTAACACTTCTTCACTTAGTTTCTGTTTATTTGAGATGATAAAAGCGTGAGAGGAGGGTAAGTTTTGCACATGTAGCCACATATCATCTTTTTTTGTGCTGTGTAGTAAAAACTCATTTGCTTTTTCGTTTTTGCCGATAAGAATTTTACACTCATTAAAATAAAAGCTTGCCACGCCCTCATCACTTTTTTTTACTTTTTTCTCTGCATTTGCTTGCTTTTTTGGTGCTAAAATTTCAAGCTCTACGCTTGAGTTTGAATGCATGATAAGTGTTAAAAGATTGTCATAAAAGCTGATTTTTTCAAGTAATGAGTCTTTTTCGATGAAGATATTTTTAGCTTTTTGTTTGAGTTTTTTTGAAAGCTTAAAAAGCCTTTGAGCTTCCATTTTTGGAACATTTTCAAGCTCAAAAAAAAGCTCTTTGCCCTCAAAATCCTTTAAAGAAAAATTGCGTTCATAGTCTTTTAAATGATATAAATTTGCGTTTAAAACTTGGGCTTTGTATTCATAACTTCGGGCTTGTTTTTCAAGCGTGTTTTCATCATCAAGTTTGCTTAAATGTTCTTTTAAATTTGCGATTTTTTTCAGCACTTGTTTGCTTTTGTTTTCTTTTAAGGCATTGATTTTTAGTTGGTTTTGCTCTTTAAAAGCAAGAGCAAAATATGCTTTAAAATCTTTGATCTCAAATACTTTTTCTTCGATCTTAAAAGGCTTTAAAGGCTCAAGTTTTTGTCCTATTTTTACACTCCTGTAGGATTTTTCTATGTGTCTTAAAGCTTCGATGATGATGTCATTTTCATCAGTGATGATAGCGTTTGTATTTTTGCCTGTAAATTCAAAATAGATTTTGTTTGTAAAGTTTTTGTATGCTTTTTGTATTTGAGTGTGAAAACATAAGACTCTGTTATTTTCAAGCACTTTTACACTTAAAATTTCAGCGCCACTAAAATATTTTTGCAACATAAAGTCAAATGGAGCATTGTATTTTTTTTCTAAAAGTTTGGCTTCATAAATAGCACTTTTAAAACGGCTTAGATCAAAAATGAGGCAGAGTTTATTAAAATCAAGCTTAAAAACATTATCATCTATGCGTTTGATAGCATAGAGTTTTTTATAAGCTTTAAGATAATTTGCGATTTGGATTAAAGCTTGGTATTTCATAACTTTAATTATAGAGTATTTTTTATATTATTTTAATGTAAAATGTTTAAAATTTTTGAAATTTATATTTTAAGGAAAAAAATGCACTTTGATCTTCAAACTCTGCCTTGTGTGATTTTGTGTGGCGGTAAATCAAGTCGTATGGGGCAGGATAAGTGTTTTTTACCCCTTTATGATCGAAATTTGGTTGATTTTCAGTTTTCAAGACTTAGTGCGCTTTTTCAAAGCTGTTTTCTTTCGTGCAAAGAGGATAAATTTAACGCTCATTTTAAACAACTCATTTTTGATAAAAAATTTGAAGGTGTGGAGTTTTCGCCTATGCTTGCTCTTTTTAGCGTGCTTGATTATTTTAAAGATACTTTTGTTTTTATCATCAGTGTTGATATGCCAAGTGTAGAAAAAGAGCAAATTGATGCTCTTGCAAAGCATCTTGATCAATCTTTAATCATCTTGCCACGAAGCAAAGGATATATTCACGCTTTGTGTGGCTTTTATCATAGTTCTTTATCTGGTAAATGTTTTGAGCTTTTACAGCAAAAAAAACACAAAATTCAAAGCTTGTGCGAGCAAAATAACGCTTTTGTGCTTGATTTTAAGGACGATGAAAGCTTTGTGAATTTAAATGACTTTGAAAGTTATGTAAGATTTAAAAATGAAATATTTTAAATCTTTATGTGTTGTGTGTGTAGTTGTAAGTCTTATGAAGGCTGAAACAAGCGTAAAATTAGAGCAAAACTTAAGAAAAGAAAGGGACTTGGCAGTTTTAAATTTACAAAATTATCTTGGTGAAGTAAAAAGAGAGAATTTCTTGCAATTGAGCGAGCATGGGGCGAATTATTTTTTACCTTTTTCTTATACTTTTAAAGGTAAATATCCGCGACACAAACGCACTGAAGCGAAATTTCAAATCAGTCTTAAAAAACCTTTGTTTGAAAATATTTTTGGTTTTGATGAAAAATTTTATTTTGCTTATACGCAAACAGCGTGGTGGCAACTTTATAAGGACTCTTCGCCTTTTAGAGAGATTAACTATCAGCCTGAATTTTTTGTTTCTGTGCCACTTTATATAGATCAGTTTGAAAATTTAAAAAGTATCCGAGTATCCTTACTTCACGAATCAAACGGCAAAGATGATACTGAACTTCAATCGCGTTCGTGGAATAGAGTATATATAAGCACTTTATTTGTTTATGATCGCTTTTTTATCACGCCAAGGCTGTGGTATAGGCTACCTGAAAAAGATGATGATAACAAAGATATTACAAACTATATGGGAAATTTTGATTTGGCTGTGAGTTATTTGGCGAAGGATTGTTTTGCAAGTGTGCTTGTGAGAAATAACTTGAATTTTAAGCGAAACAAAGGAGCCTTGCAGTTTGATGCGGGTTTTGATTTTTGGGGGAATGGAGTGTTTTTGTATGTGCAGTATTTTAATGGCTATGGGGAAAGCTTGATTGATTATAATCGATATTTACATAAGTTTTCTTTAGGTTTTTATATAGCGTATTGATACAAAGCTTGCGAGAAAAGTCGCAAGCTTGAAGCAAAATTTGAATTTATTGTAAGAGTTGAAGCACATATTGTTGTGATTGATTAGCTTGTGCAAGAGCGTAACTACCACTTTGGGCAAGTATATTTTGTTTAGAGAAATTTGCACTCTCGCTTGCAAAATCCACATCGCGTATGGTGCTTTCGGCTGCTTTGACATTGACTTGTGTGGTGCTGATATTAGCTATCGTAACTTCAAGTTGTTGTTGGGCTGAACCTATGTCAGCACGCACTTGATCAAGATTTAAAATCGCTGTTTCTGCTATATCCATTACCGCCATTGCCCCTTTAAGTGTGGTTACACCAGCTGTATTATCAGCTATGCCAAGCTCAAGCGTTTTCATCGGTGCATAATTTGATAAACCTGAACCAGCTGAAAATCCTGAACCAGCTGAAACTTGATAGGCATTTGAAAAAGCTGAGGCAGATGAAACAAATACGCCAATATCGTCTAATAAAACAGAATAGTTGTTTCCAGAACCTACAGAAAATCCTGAACCAGCTGAAAATCCTGAACCAGCACTACTCATAAAGGCAGCAACTGATGAAAATCCTGTGATGATATATCTATTTCCACCCGGATACGCAAAAAAGCCCATAGCATCAGCCATATTGCCTTCGATTTGTCCTTTTGATTCACGCAAAGAAACAGAGCTTTGAGAAATAAAATCCCCAGCTGTTACTGTAAAGCCAAAACCAGTGCCTGATATAGCGATATCTTGTCCGCTATTTTTAACTAAAGAAAGGCGTCCAAAGTTTGAGTATTGGCTGTTAATTACGCCTGAACCTACACCTATGCTTCCTCCTATAACTATACCTCTTCCTTCTTTTGAGGTTAAGACGAGTTTGCCGTTTGCATCCTTAGCTGCTTCAACGCCTGTAGTATCTTTTACAGCGTTGATCGCTGAAACAAGTTGTCCATTCTCATCAGCTGCTTTGTAATCAATCTGTCCTATAATCACGCCATTGATTGAAAAATCACTACTTGTCTTTCCATCTTGTATAGCAAAAGTGCCATAAGTTTGCACAGTAAAACTTGCACGAACACCTGTTTTATCAGCTACTCTGTTGATCTCTTCAGCCAAAGCTCCAACACCTGTGCCAACGCTGTATGAAATTTGAATTTCAGCAAAATCAAAATCATCAACACCGTTATAATTTAAAATCGTCATATTTGCAGGTCCTGAAGCAGTGATAGTTGCTCCTGTTTCAAACCTTGTTACACCGATCTTTGAGCTTTGGGTTGAGCCTATGGTTGCTTTTATAGTTTGATTTGAGCTTGAGCCGATTTGAAATTCTTGGTTGATAAAGCCACCAGAAAGCAATTGTTTGCCATTAAAAACGGTGGTATTGGCGATATTGTCTAATTCTTCCATAAGGCGGTTGATGTCTGCTTGAAGCATGTTTCTTGTTTTAAGACTTTGTCCATCTTGAGCCGCTTGAGTAGCTTTAGTTTTGATCATATCCAAAATTTTTACCTGCTCGTCCATCGCTTTATCAGCGGTGGAAAGTATGCCTATGGCGTCGTTGCCATTGTTGATAGCTTGTCCTAAAGTTGATGCTTGAGAACGAAGTTGATCAGCGATGGCTAAACCTGAAGCATCATCTTTGGCTGAGTTGATCCTAAGCCCTGTGCTTAACCTGTTAAGAGAATTGTCAAGTGCGTTAGAAGTCATATTTAACGCATTGTGAGCACTAAGCGAACCAATGTTCGTGTTTATTCTTAAACTCATTTTAAATCCTTTCAAAATATTGCTTAGACTTCTTAAAGCAAGAAGTGTTCCAACTTTTAATTTTATGCCTAAAATAAGGGATTTGAAAGGGATATAACAAAGCGTAATATAAGCAAAACACAAATAAAATTTGATTGTTTAAATTAAATTTGTCTAAAATAAAATAGACTAAAATAAAAAGTCAAGTTTTGCACTTGACTTTTTTAAGCAATATTTTGAGAAGATTCAATCCCTATATCGGCAAAGTGAAATTTAACTTGAGTATTTTTAAATTTAAGCAGCTGTTTTGCAGTTTATTTTTGATATGGATTGCAAGCCGTGTAAATATGGCTTGCAATGAAAATCCACCTTATAAAAGCTTTCTTTTTTCTAAAGCTTCTCTTAAAGGCACGATATCAGCTTTCATCTTTTTTTCCATAATACTTAAAAAATCAATAATTTCTTCAAGCCAAGCTTCATGAGAGAAAATCCATGCCATAAGTTTGTTTTGTCGTTCGCCTTCGTTGTTGAAATTTTGAACATAAAGAGGAGCTGATTGAAGTTCTTGATGAAACAAGCTTGGTCCTAAAAGTTCTTTAAAATAAAGCGTTTTTTTGCTATCAAGTGCTTTTTTGATCTCATCAATACCTTTATTTATATCATCAAGCGTGCTTGTTTGCACACCTCTGGTAAGTCCTTGAAGTTGTTTTTGAATTTTTTTAGATTTTTTGATGAATCTTTGAGTTAATCGCATACCTTTTTTGATCTTTTCATATGCTTTAAGCATATATTCATTGCTTTCTTTGCGACTTGGTTTTTGAAGCTTTGGTAAGTATTTTTTTACTTCTTTGCTTAAAAACTGCTCGCAAGCTTCTTTAAAAGGCATTTCTATGCTTCCTTCTATCCTTGCTCCACCTTCAGTGCAGTTGTAAAACTTTATATCTTTTGGTTGATTTGTTATGAGATTTTCAAAAAAGCCTTTAAAGAGCATCCATACTTCACTAGTCTTAACCTCACCCTTACCCCCATAAGCTTTGATTTTAAGATCATCTCGTTTTCTTCCGCCTGCACCAAGATGGGCAAACATATAATCATCCGGGTGTGATTTGCCTTCTTCGCTATAAGCTAAATCTTGTCCTATAAAAAAAAGATTTTTATAGCCAAGCATTATGCCTAGTTCATGAGCCATATTCATCACGCTCATTCCACCACCTAAATAACCAAAATCCTTAAGATCAAGATAGTTTGAATACGAAAGATTTCTTTGGGTAAGCATATAAGTTCTTTTGTTTCTTTCAAGATATTTAATTGTATTTGGGTGCGTTAAAGCAAAAAGTATAAATACTATACCCTTATCAAATTCGCCAAAATCATTGTTAAAAAGTTCTGCGGTGAGCCCACCTCTTTCTAAAGATAAGACATAATCTGGCTTTATACCTTGTTTGTAAAGTAAAGCATAAGAGCTATCAGCACAAAAGATCACGGCATTGTCTTTGTATTTTTTGAGTAAATCAAATTGCTTACTTAAACTTGGTCCAGTAGCTACAAAGATAGCATTTTTGCCTTTATTTTTGCGTTTTTTAATCAGTTCTTTAAAAGTAGGGTGTGTGAGCATATAAGGCAGGTGTAAGGTAAAATGCTCTATACCCATGAGAGCATCGGCTGGATCGTTGCCGTGTTTTAGAGTGGTTGAACGAATTGCTTGTGAGTTGATATTATTAATCCGTGTGATTTCTTCGCTTTGATTTTCATAATACGCACAATGAATACGCAAGTTATATAGTTTTAAAAAAAGCACTATAGTCGGTAAAGAAAAGATCATTGTTGCTTTATTAGAATCATAATCTTTTGTATAAATAATGATAATTTGTCCCATTATAAGAGCTTTGCTAAAATCAATGAGATTAAAAGCCATATAAATGAGTTCAAGCTCTTTTTCAAAAATGACAATACGTCTGTGTGCTTCATTTTGTGCTAAAGCCTTATATAAAATGCCATTACCTATGCCATAAAAAAATAAAACAGGATAACGTTTAAACTCGTTCTTAAAAGGTTCTAAGCTTTCTTCAAGCTCACGAAGTGGTGCTTGATACATTTTCCTTTGTGTCTGTAGATTGATGATATTAGTATTTAAAGTATCTTTAGGATCAAATTCGTATTTGAATTTATATATGGTTTTTGTTTTTAAAAGCTCATCTTTAAGCTCTTTGTAAGCTTCGCCTTTTAAAGCGTCAATGTTCTTTTCAAATAAAGTTGTTTGTTGCATATTTTCTCCTTAAATAATATATTCTTTTATGCACTCTAAAATGGCATTGTTTTGCGTATAGATATATTCGCCTAGTTCGATAAAAAATCTTGCTTCAGTTTCTAAAAAAAGTATTAAAAGCTCTTTTTCTTCGCGTTCGTTTTTGCTTATCAAGCTTTCAAGGCGGACAAGTTCGCATTCATTGTGAAAATACACAGCGTGCAAGGTTTCAGTGAAAATAATCTTTTGTCTAAGTGTTTGAATGAGTTTTAGAAGTCTTTCTTTTGATTTTTTTAGAGCCTCAAAATCAAGTTTTTCAAAAACATAATCCTTTGGTAACAAGCCCTGCAAAAGCTCAAGTTCTTTTTTGATCTCTTCAAGAAAGCCATCAGCTTTTTTTACCTTTGCTTGCAAATCCTCTTTGCTTTGCTTAAGCAACGCTTTAGCTTTGTTTTCATCATACCTTGGTGGCTTAGCAAAGGGTTTTTGTATATTTTCTTTTAAAAGCGTTTCGCAAAGCTCTTTAAAAGGTCTTTCTATACTTCCTTTGATATGTGCTCCACCTTCAGTGGCGTTATAAGTGTTTATACCAAGCTTAAGCTTGCTTAGTGCTATATCGCTTTCTAAAGCGTGTCTAAATAAATTCCAAGTGATTTGTGTTCTTACCTGTCCTTTTTGTCCATACGCGAGCGTGTAAATATCACGTCTTTGATTGCTTTCAAATTCTGCTCCATGTTGATAGTCCTTTGGGTGCGAGCTTCCATCATCGCCATAAGCTAAATCTTGTCCTATAAAAATGATATTTTCATGTCTTAAAGCCGCTGCGAGCTCATACGCCATATTTGCTACGCTATGCCCTGCACCTAAGTAACCAAACTCATCAAGTCCTAGACTTGCTGCAAAAAGCAAGGGGCGAGAAACGATCATATAATTTCTGTTATTTTTTTCAAGATATTTTGTAGCGTTTTTATCCACTACTGAGGTAAGGATAAATAAAATTCCCTCATCAAAGTCTTTAAAATCATTATTAAAAAATTCAGCCGTAAAATCCGTGCGTTCAAGCATAAAAACAAAGTCTGGTTTAATGTCGTTTTTAGCAAGTATTGGATAAGCAGAATCCGCACACATAATGCTTGCTTTATTTGCATATTTTTTAAGTAAAGGCAACTGCTTGCTTAAACTTGGTCCGGTTGAAACGATGATAGCGCTTTTAACCTGTTTAAATCTTTGCTTTAAAAAAGCTTTAAAAATGCCGTGTCTTAGCATCTTAGGAAGATTAATTAAGATATTTTTAATACCAATGATAGAATCAAGAGGATCATTTCCTCTTTTTAAAAAGTTAAATTTGATCTGTTCTATGAGTTCTTGATGAATTTTTTCTATTTCATTTTTATAATGCTTTTCATAAAATTCACACTGAACGTGAAAATTATAAGTTTTGAGCGAGGTTTCTATATCAGGATAAGCAAAAAGAGTTTGAAATTGTGCTGGATTAAGGTTTGATGTATAAAACAATATCAATCTTTCTTGTTCTATATCCTTGCTCAAATCAAGCTCTTGCAAAGCAAGGTAAAAAAGCTCAAGTTCGCTTTCAAAGACGATAATTCTTTTATGTTTTTTGTTTTTAAGTAAGTATTTAAGCAAAACGCCATTACCAAGCCCATAAAAAAACATCACAGGATGCTTTGCAAAGTTTTGATCAAAATATTCTTTTTTTTCTTTAAAATGAGCCTCGAAGTTTTCATATACAAGCTCATTTTCTGGTAAAAAAATAAGTTTTTTGTTTTCACTTTTAAATTTTACAAGTTTTGAAATTTGCCTTAACATCACACTTAAAGGTTGATCGACTCCAAAAATGGCATTGAGGTTTTGAGCAAAAGTCTTGTTTAGTAAAACATGAGGCATGATTTTCCTTTTTGTACTTTATAATGACTATGAAGCTCTAAAAAATAACTTTTATAAATTTTACAAAAGGGATTAGAAGTAAAAATGGCGTGATAATCGTTTGTTTTTGTAAGCTTAGGAACAAAAAGAGGTAAAGTCCAAGCAATCCATTGAAATTTTGGTAAAATTTTCGTTTCTATCCTTTGTAGCTTGCTTTTTGTATGCATTACATTTTTTTCACTCATTTTATGATAAATTCCTAATTTCATTTTCTATTATCAAAGCCCCCAGCCATCAGCGACTATGAGATTTGTTCCTGTCATAAACTTGCTCTCATCGCTGAGTAAAAAGGCTATTGTTCCGCTGATATCTTTTGCTTCAAGCATGCCCTTACTTGCACAGCAGTTTCTGTAGGCATTTAAAAAGCTTGCAGGCTGATTATCAAGTATGCCTCCACTTGAGAGCGTATTTACGCGTATGTTGGTATTAAACAATTCTTTTGCGAGCCATACCCCAAGGTGGTTAATGCCAGCTTTTATGACGCTGTATTCTAAGGAACTTTGCATATTTGTATTTTTATAATTTTCAAATTTAGGTGCATATATACCCATGATGGAGCTAAGATTGATGATATTGCCCCAGCCTTGTTTTTTAAAAAATTTTACAAATTCTTGAGCTGCAAGCATAAAACCGCCCAAATGCAAATTCAAGCTCTCGCAAATTTGCTCATACTCAAGTTCATAATAAGGCGTTTTGCCCCAGCCCTTGCCCATAGGATAGCTTGTATTGACAAAGCCATCTATCTTGCCAAAATGATTATTTGCTTTAGTTATAGCCTCATTTAGGCTTTGTTTGCTGGTAATATCAAGTTTTACGCTTAGAATTTTTGTCTTTAAGGTGGAATTTTTAGCTAAATTTTGCTCCAACTTGCTTAAGTTTTCTTCATTTATATCAGCTAAAATAACACTAGCATTGCACTCTAAAAGAAGCTTTTCGCAAAGTGCCAAGCCTATACGCCCACATGCTCCAGCAACGAAAATCACTTTTTCATTAAGCATTAAAATTCCTCTTGTTTGAGTTTTTTACTTTTGATTAAAAACTCAACTATTTTAAAATCAAATTCACTATCTACATCAAAAGCACTTTCTTCATTCATCACATATAAAGCAGTTTTTGTTCCAAAAACACTATCACTTTCAAGCAATCTTTGTCTTTGAAAAATATAAATGCTCGCATTCATATCATAGCATTTTGGAGCATCTTGCCTTGTGGTTGAGGCGTAAGTTTTTGCTGTATTAATGGCATTGTTTTCTTTAATTTCTATGAGATTAAAATAAGGATTGCGTCTTGCAGGAACTGCTGTGATGAGGTTTTCTTTTCCGCTTTGCTTAAAAAATTCATAGGCTTTTTTTATATCTTCGCTCTTTCTTAAAGGTGCGCTTGCGTCAAGATCAATTAAAGTATCAAAAGTGGTGTTAAAATGTGCCTCACTTTGAAGCAAGGCATCACGCATAACAGGCACTTTAGCTGCTTTATCGCTTGCAAGTTCAGCTCTTCTTTTAAAAAAAACCTCGCCTCCATATTTTAGGGCAACTTCAGCTATATCATCACTATCTGTGCTAATGACTATATGCTTAAAAAGCCCTGAATTTTTAGCTTGTATAATGCTATAGGCTATAAGCTCAAGTCCTTCTATCTTTTTAATATTTTTATTTTTAAGCCCCTTACTTCCACCTCTTGCACAAATGGTGCAAAGTATATTTTCATTCATTTTTTGCCTTTGATATGAGTTTTAAAAGTTTTTTTGCTTCTTTTAAAGAACATAGCCTTTTATCTTTTTTAAATACTGCTTTATGCAAGTTTTCAAGTGTTTTTATGGTATTATCTTGTGTTTTGATTAAGGTGCAGTTTTGTTTTGTGTCATAAATTTTTATAAAGTTTCCATTTAAATTAACTTCAAAGCTTTTTGAGGGCGCGCTAATTTGTATCACTCTTTGGTTGAATTTGCTAAAATAATCAAGCTGTATATGAATTACAGGGCATTTTTTAGAATTTAGAGCCAAAAAAGCAAAATCATCGCTATTTATTTCAAGCTCTGAAATTTGCTTGCTTTGAGCAAAGTTAAGTTTGAGCTTATCAAAGAAAAATAAAGCTAAATCAAGCTCATGAGAAAGATCAAGCATAACCCCGCCGCCAAGTTCTTTTTTTGCACTATAATTTTGCCTATAATCAACTTTTCTCCAAGAAGGCAAGTAAGAATGGCACACAAAGCTTGTAAAATAAGGCGTTTGTCCCTTTTGAATTTCTTCTTCTAAAAGCTCTTTTAAACGCATAATGCTTTGATTAAAACGAAGCAAATAGGCGATAAATATTTCATTTTTACCACTTGGAGTAAATTTTTTATAGCTTTCAAATAAAGGTTTTTCTACCAGTATGATTTTATCTTGCACTTTTTTATCAAGAAAATGAAGAGTGTTAAAATGTGCTGTGGTGATATTGGCTATGATAAAAAGCTTGTATTCATTTAAATTTGCTTCTTTGAGGTTTTTATAAATGTGAATTTGTTCAAGCAGGGCAGGATTTTTAAGCTCTTTAAATTCGGTTTTTAAGTGTGATAAATGAGCAGATTTTGAGACTATATCAACACTTAAATTTTGGTTATTAAGGGCTAAAAAATGCTTTTTTCCTATACTTCCAAAGCCGATGATTAAAACCTTTTTAGGCGTTAAACTCATCATTTGCCCTTTGGTATTCATCAAATCTTCCTATATCTATCCAATAATCTTTGAGTTCATAGCTAGCAAGTTTTTTTTGCTCTTTTAAAAGTATAGTAAATAAATCAGGCATATCCAAATACTCATTTTGCTTTAAAAAGCCTAAAACTTCAGGTTCTAAAACATAAATTCCAGCACTGACTAAAAACTCAAAACTAGGCTTTTCTTCTATGCTAAGAATTTGTTCCTCATCACAATTTACCACCCCATAAGGCACTTGATAGCTAAATTTTCTTACGCACATGCTAGCATACGCTTCTTTTCTTTTGTGCTGTTTTAAAATAGCGTTAAAATCAAGTTCGGCTAAAATGTCTCCATTCATCACAAAAAAGCTTTCATTCAGCAAATTTTTATCAAGCAAAGACAAAGCCCCAGCTGTGCCAAGCCTTTTTTGTTCGTGTATATACTCTATATTTATGCCAAATTCGCTTCCATTTTTAAAATACGCTTCAATCATCTCGCTTTTATAATTCACACAAAAGATAAAATTACAAAAACCTTGTTTGACAAAGCGTTCAACTATGGTTTGTAAAATTGGCTTTGAGCCAACTTTAAGCAAAGGTTTTGGTGTATCATTTGTAAGCGGAGCTAAGCGAGTGCCAAGTCCGCCAAGCATTAAAACGACTTTATTGCTTCGCTTTTTGGTTTCGAGCATTTTTGCAACGCTTAAGATTTTTATAACCTTGCCATCCTTATCAAGCACAGGAAAATCATAAATATCATATCTTGAAGCAAGGGCAAAAATTTCATCATTACTTGTTTTTGAAGTGATAGTTTTAGGGTTTTGAGTATAAATGCTTGCTATGCTTGAGTTTAAATCATAGCCATCAAGCAAGGCTTTTCGCAAATCCGCATCAGTGATAACTCCGATGAGCTTGTCCTCATCATTCATCACTAAAGCTATCCTCGCTCTTTCTTTGCCAAGAATTTTTAAGGCTTCTTTACCGCTAGAATTTGCTTTAAGTTTAAGAGTGTTTAAATTCATCTATCCTCATTTTAAATCAATAAATTTTTTTTGTAAAATTGTGCTTAAATCGACTTTTTTTAATACTTCTTTAATAATTTTGCTTGCGTTTTTATTTTTATAAGGGTTTTTAAGATTTTTTAATTTTGCTTTGAAAATCTCGCTTTCAAGCATTTTAAAGGCTTTTTTAAGCTCACACATAGGCGTATCGATAATATTTGCTGTTCTTAGACGTCCTTTTTGACGATCACCTATGTTAATGCAAGGACTTTTAAAAAATACAGTCTCACTAATGCCACTTGATGAGTTGCCTACAACAGCCTTTGCAATTTTCATAAGGCTTAGGTATTTTTGTGAGCCAAGATTATCAAAAAGCCTTGCTTTATGAGCGTTTTTTTCGCAGTAAAGTTCTAAGTTTTTATTGATAAAAAGTCCCATTTCATCAGCATTTGCCTTAGTAAAAATAAGGCTTGCATTTTTGAGTGTATCTAAAAAGCCAAGTAAAATTTTAAGCTCTTTTTCTAAATTTTCAAGTTTTAGGGTGGTTGGATGATAAGTGATAAGATAGATATTTTCATCAAAATGAAAATCAAGCTCTTTTTCAAGCTCTTTTTTGCTTAAAAGTTTTAAATTTAAAATAAGCTCACCAGCTAAAGAGCCTACATTAAAGACTTTTGAAGGTTCTTCGCCAAGTTGTTCTACTCGCTTTTTATAAAGGGCTGTGCTTACAAAATGAAGATGAGCCATTTTGGTAATGGCATGGCGTATGCTATCATCAAATGCCCCTAAAGTAAGCTCTCCACCGCATAAATGAGCCAAAGGTATATGCATAAGTAAGCAAGTGCTAGCAACTGCAAGCATTTCATAGCGATCGCCTAAGATAAGGGCGATGTCTGGCTTTAGTTCAGCTAAAGCCTCACTCAAAGAGATAAAACCCAAGCCCATAGCCTTGCAAAGTGCTATTTTATCATCATTTGCTAGTAGAATTTGAATTTTTTTAGCTATTTGAAATTCCTGTTCTATTGCTTTATAAGTAAATCCTTGATTTTCGCTTAAATGTGCGCCAGTTAAGATAAGCTGAAGTTCTAAGTTTTCATCAGCTTGTATTTGCTTACAAAGCCTAGAGAGTAAATACCACTCCGCCCTTGTTGCTGAAATCACACAAATTTTTCTTTTGTTAGTTGCTGGCTTTAAAGGGCTTGTTTTCATTCTTGTATCAATTCATCTTTTTCATAATCTTTATTTGCTTTGCGTCCTATGAACTCATCATAACGCATAGCGCTTATACCATTTGCTGGGCGTTTGGTGCTTAAATTTAGCTCATTAAAAAGTTCGCCTTTTTTAATTCTTGTCTTTGCAACAAGGCTTTTTCTAGCAATACTTAAATTTTCTTTTTCGCTAGGACTGATTTTTTTAATCCCATCTCCTAAGGCAAGCTCGCATTCTCTAATGGCTTGTATCATGGCTTTTAGTTCCTTTGGCTCAAGGCTAGCCTTATGATCTGGTCCAGCTAAGTTTTTATCAAGGGTAAAATGCTTTTCTATGATAGTTGCACCCAAAGCCACTGCAGCTATGGCACAGCTTATGCCAAGGCTGTGATCTGAAAGTCCTATTTTGTGTTTAGCAAAGGTTTTTTGTAAGCTTTTTATGGCATTTAAATTCATATCCTTAAAAGGAGTTGGATAGGCTGTATTAGCGTGTAAAATGCTGATATCTTCAGCTTTTGTGCCATGCTGTATCAAAATATTTAAGGCGTTTTGAATTTCGCTCATATCGCTCATTCCCGTGCTTAAAATCACTTTTTTATCTAAATTCGCTATGGCTTTAAGCAGAGGTAAATTGGTGATCTCTCCACTTGGGATTTTAAAAATATCCAGTCCAAGTTCATTTAAAAGAGCAATGCTTGGCAGATCAAAAGGGGTAGAAAGAAAGGCAATGCCACATTTCTTGCAATGCTTTATAAGCTCTAAATGAGCCTTTTTATCAAGTTCAAGCTTTTTAATCATCTCAAATTGACTTTCATTTTTATCAAGGGTATTTTCAAGTTGATAGCTTGCTTTTGGAGCGTTTAAGCTTACCACTTCTTCAGTTTTAAAGCTTTGAAATTTCACAAAATCAGCCCCAGCCTCACAAGCTATTTCAATAAGCTTTTTTGCCATGTTTAAATCCCCATTATGATTTACCCCAGCTTCAGCAATAATGAGCGTTTTTTGCATATTTACCTTTCGTTTTAAAATATAATTGTAACTAAATTTAAAGCAAAATGCAAAAAATGCCCTTGAAATTTAGTATTGCTCTTTTATGTCTATTAAAGATAAAATGATTTGCACTACCTTCAAAGTCATAAAAATTTATTTGAGAAAAATTCTCACGAGCTAGATAATAAAGGCTTTGATGAGTTAAAATCAAATTCATTTTTTTCCTTTAAACCAATGGGTTTTTGAGCTTAAACTCGCCATATTCATTTTGATAAAACAAGTCTTTATTATAGTGTTTTTCTAAAATTTGATAAAATTCATTTTTGCTATAGCCCACAAAGGCACAAAAATCCTCTACGACCTTATTATCAAGCTTATGATCTTTTTCATTTACAAGTTTTACAGCTTCTTCTCTGCTTAAAAGTTTGTATCGTATCAAACGAGAAGCATAATCACTTGCTCCAGCGTGTCCAAATTTAGGATATTTAAGCCAAGCGTGTAGTATATAAGCTATACTATCAACTTGATCAAAGGTTTCTATACAATGGCTTCTATCCCATTCACCTTGCAAATCACTAAAACCCCTTTTTTTCGCAAAAATATAATTTTGATAAGAATTCCATTTGACAAAATAGCTCAGATATATAGGCTCAAGCTTTTCTAAATCAGCCTTATTTTTATTTGGATCAAAGAAAAGTTGCAAATTTTGCTCTTTAATATCCTCATCTAAAAACTCATGAATGTCTAAATCACTTGCCACTCCATTTAAAAAAATGCCTTTTGCACTAGGGGTTTCAACGCTGTCTGTGCCACCATACTCATAGCTTACATTTTCTCCATATACTAAAAGAGGGGTGTTAAACTTAGCTGCCATTGCAAAAGGATAGCTATAAATTAAGCGATCTATAAACCAAGTTGGTTTGCCGTATTTTTCAAAGGTTTTTCGCATAATCTTTTTTTGAGTAAAAATATCTGGCTTTAAACTAATAATATGGCATTTAAACTCCTCGCTTAAGTTGCGTAAGTTTTTCTTGCCAGCTTCTGTCATGGTAAAATTATCTTCAACGCTAAAAAGCACAGGATTCATACCAAGTTTTTCCTTCATGGTATACACTTGAAAATGACTATCTTTGCCCCCACTTACTGCTATAGCACAATCATATTCAAAGTTCCCATTTCTATGTCTGTGTTTATCACATAAACTTTCTAGCTCTTTAAATCTAGCCTTAAAATCAATCTTATCTTTTTTAGCATGATTTACACAAGCTGAACAAATGTAATGCCCCCCCCCCGTCTAGTGTAAATTCAATGCCTGGACGAGTATTTGGCATCACACACTTTGAGCAGTATTGTATTTGCATTTTTTCTCCTTTTTAAAATATATTTATAGATCGACAAAAAGCACCAATCACTTGATATGTTTTGCAAATTGCATAAATTCTTGATAATACTTCCAAGAACTTACTATATCAGCCCTGTTTTGCTTGATATGAGTAAGATTGTTTTGTAAAATATAAAATAGTTTTTTACTCAAAGTCTTGTTTTCAAAAAGATAGTTTAAAACGTCTTTTTCTTTATAAAGTTTGTTTTGTTCAGTGTTTATACGCTCTTTTAAAGCCCCTAAAAAGTCTTGTAAATAACTTTTTGTTTGTTTTAAAATCGCACTTTCTTTAAGCACAAGTTCTAGCTCATCTTGAGCTAGATATAAAAGCATATTTTCAAAAGGTAAAGCTTCTTTGTCTAAAAGCTCATCACAATGCTTTAAATAAGGGTGAATTTGATGGGTGCTTAAGATGATTTTGATAATTTTGCCCGCTTTGTTTTTTAAAGGAAGTTCTAAGAAAAGGGGAAAATAAGTAATGAGCTTACCATTAATCTGCCCTTTAAAAAGTGTCTTATCTTTTTTTGGCTCTAAAAAATGAAAGCTTAAAGCCAGTTTGCTTAAGCTATCAAAAGCTTTATCAGGCATAATTTCACTCATATCCATATAAAAGATTTTATGATTTTTTAAAATTTTT
Organism: Campylobacter sp. MIT 97-5078; assembly: GCF_006864455.1. Lineage (GTDB taxonomy): Bacteria > Campylobacterota > Campylobacteria > Campylobacterales > Campylobacteraceae > Campylobacter_D. The sequence continues at coordinate 107,841 of NZ_QHLK01000004.1, read as the reverse complement.
ACAAAAAAATCTTGACAAAAAATAAGCTCATTGATCCACCTATCTAAAGAGTGTAAATTTGGAGCTTGTCCTAGCACTTTTTTATGTTTAAGAGCATTTGAAGCAAAACCGTTGATATAGTATTTTTTGATATTTAAGATAGAGCTAAAATCTTCATCAAGCCTTAAAACTCGCTTTGCTCCACCACTACTTGGGTGGTTTATCCCAGTTTTTAGCATAGAGATAGGATCGCGTATCAAAGATAAAACAGGAACTTCTTTTTTTACTCTTGCAAGAAAATCAGCTCTTTGTTTTAAATTTAAGTTCCAATGCTCTACATAGCTTATGATTTTATATGAAGCTGGACTTTGAAGTGTTTTGAAATGTTCAAAATAAAGTCCCTTAGCACTTCTTCTTAAACTCTCATCACATAAAGTGATATGGCAAGCTTGCAAAAATTTCACCAAAGCAGATGAACCACAAAGCCCAGTAGCAATGAGTATAAAATGATAATTTAAAGGCAGAGGAATGTTTTTAGCCCATAAAAAATCTTTAAGGCTTTCTTGCTTGAAAAGTTTTGAGTTTATTAGTGTTTGAATGTGCATTTAAATTTCTTGTATTGTTAGTAAAAAGTCTTTGATTTTGGTTTTATTTTTCCTGCCAAGTATGCCAAGCTCAAGGGCTTTTTTAAAACTTTTTGGATAATAAAAGCTCAAATCTTGCTCATGTAAATTCAAACAAATTTGATCACAAATTGCAACGCCTATAATATCAATTATGCCTAAAATATCGCGCTTTTCATAAAGTTTTTCATAGACTAGCTCACATTCTTGCAAGCTATAATCAAGCTTTTCTATCATCTTAAAAAAGTTTGAAATTTCATTAAATAAAAGCAAATTTGCTAAATTTCCTCTATTTCCCTTAGCTTTTATAAAACAAAAATCAAGCTCCTTTAAGTCTTGTATCAAAGTTAAAGCTTCATTTTTAGGATCATAAAGCTCAATGAGTTTTAAATATATGGGATTGAAAAAATGAAGCAAACCGCAATTTAAATCCTTGCTTGAAAAAGAGCTTGAATTTGAAAATATAGCCCTTTGATGAGAGTTTTGAAATTCTTTTATACACTCTTTTTTAAGCTCTAAATTTTCAGCCAAGCATTCTATACAAAGTGCTTCAGGTAAGCTTTTAATACTAGTATAAAAGCAAAAACTGCCCTTTTGCATAGGCTTTAAGTTAAGCTTTTTACTAAGGACTTTAGCTTGAAATTCAAGCTCTTTAAGCTTTGTTTTGCGAGTATAAATGCAAACTTCAAAGCCAAGATTATAAAACAAAGCACTAATTTGTGTTCCCATAATGCCACAACCTAAAATATTAAGCCTTTTCATTTTGATTTTACCTTTAAAGTTCTTAAGCTAAATATGAGCTGATCATCTTTATATGATTTTGAAAGCATAACACCTGCGCTTAAAACGCAGTTATTTCCAAGTTTAGCGTTAGGTAATAAACTTGCACGAGTTCCTAAAAAGCAGTTTTTGCCTGTTTTGGCTCTTCCATTTAGGGTAGCATAAGGACAAAGTATAGAGTTTTCACCTACCACACAATCATGAGCTACTGAAGCGTAGATATTTAAGAGGACAAAGTCTTGAAGTTTTGCACCAGCATTAAGCATGGTATGAGGACAAAGCACCACACCCTCGCCAAACAAAGCATCTTTTGCGATGATAGCACTTGGATGAATAAAGCTAAAAAAGCTTGCTCCTCTAGCTTTAAGTTTAGCAATGATGCTAGCTCTTAGCTCAACTTGTCCTATACCAAGTAAAAAACTTGCTTCTTTAAAAAAGCTTTGATCAAGGCTTTCTTCATCGCCTAAATAAGAAAGACCATAAAATTCGCTTCTTTGCTTGTCTATATAGCCTAAAATTTTATGATTTGTGCTTTGAAGGTATTGATAAAGCTCTTTAGCAAAGCCACCTGATCCAACTAAGATAAGCTTATTCATGAACACTTCCTTTTTTCACGAGGGAGATACTTTAGAATGAAGCTTAAGGAATTCAGCACCCCCCCCCCATTATCAAATTTAAGAGAGTTTGTTTTGTATTGGATATTTTGTTGTGGTGAAGCTTTAAGCCTATGACCTATTTTTATTTGTCCTTCAAAATGAAAAGCTGTGATCTTAAGCACGCTATCTTTAGTTTTTACTAAAAAATGATCTTTTTCAAGCCCTACAACTGCTCCTTCTATGCCTTTGTAATGGGGTGCTTTAATGAGTTTGCTTTTAAAAATTGTGATGATTTTATCCTCGATAAAAGCCTTTGCTCCTAAATCTAAGGCATTTAAAGCACGGATAAAATTAAAACATTCTCTTGAGCTTTGATGAAAATCTATAAATTCATCGCCCTTTATGCGAGCTGGGCAGTAAAAGCCGATTTTGCCTTGTTTTTTTGCCCTAACTGCACCTTTAACAAAAAGCTTTAAAGCTTCAAAAAGCACATTTGCACACTCTCTATGAGCTTTTTTAAGCAGGCTTGAATAATCATCTTTATCGCTTATTGTAAAGCATTTTTGCAAAATAATATCGCCTGTATCAATGCCTAAATCCACAAAATGGACACTTATACCAAATTCTTTTTCATCATTGATTAAAACCCAGTTTAATATATTTTTGCCCCTGTAAAAAGGCAGTTTTCCAGCATGACAATTAATAATTTTATTTTTAAAATAATCTAATAAATCAGCCTTAAAAATTTGATCAAAACTCATTGAAACAAGTAAATTTGGCTTAAAAGTTAAAATTTCCTTGATGAAGTTTTCATCGTTGATATTTTTGACAATGAAAATTGGGATTTTGTGTTTTTTGGCAAGTTTGATTAAATTTAAATCTGGATTTTTATACCGCAAGACTATGAATTTTATACTCATATCTTGATGTGAAATGATCTTTAAAAAGCAATTATACGCCCATTTGCCATCTGCAAAATAGCCTATATTAAGCTGCATTTTTACTCCTTTTAAGAGGAGTAAAAATTATGAATTTATAAAGCCCCCCCCCCACGTGTTAGATTTTTGCCCGCAAAAAATACACTTTGTTCTGCTAAATTTTGAGTATGTTTAAGCATCGAATTTGATCCTACAAAGCTTTTTTGAGCCACTTTGCACTCTCCATTTACCACAGCAGCTGTTGAAATATGACAAAAATCCTCCACCACTGCATCATGCTCTATCAAGGCTTTGGTATTGATAATACAAGCTTTTCCTATCTTGGCATTTGTGTTGATTAAAGCTTGATGCATGATGATACTTGCTTCATTTGAGATAAAAGCATGTTTTGAAACATAAGCAAGAGGAGAGATGATAGTAGGCAAGCAAAAGCCTATGCTTTTTAAGCGTTTAAAAAGCTTCACTCTAAGATCAGGGCTTTTGATCTGCCCTATACCCAAAAAAGCAAATTTGCAAGTCTTAAAAAGGCGTGGCAAATCATCATCACAACCTAATACTTCATACTCAAATACCTTTTTTATGTTCGCATCATTATCTACAAAGCCAAGAATTTCAAATTTGCCTTCTTTTTCAATCACATCAACGCAAGATTTAGCATGTCCTCCAGCACCTATGATGAGTAGTTTTTCTTTCATTTTTTCTTGTCCTAAAAAAGCTCGCTATTAATATAAGTAAGTACTAAGATATTATTTGCTTTTGATAAATTAACAGCAAATTGGGCTTGATATGACATTTATATTTACCTTTTAGTTTATATTTCTTGTATTTTGGTTCTAAAACTGCACCACTTAGTAATTTTTTTATGAATTCTAAGCTTAATTTTTTATATTGCTTATTTTGAACTTGCATACATACTTCTAAAAAGCTTAATTATAACACAAATTTTTCTTTATTTCGTTTTAATTAATGACTTTTAGTCTTTTAAACGCACACTACTTGGAAGATTGACTATTCTTGAAATGAATTTAAGCGTGTTTTTAAGCTCGTCTCTTTGGCAGTTTTTATACATTTTAAGGCTATGTAAGCCCTGCCAAGCTGGACGCAAATAAATCTTTTCTTTATGGGCTTGTTCTATAAAAGCTGTTCTTGTGTTTTCATCTTTTGCGATGAGAGTATTGAGCCAAAAATTGCTTTTTTCATCTTTGCTCTCATCAACGAAACTAAAATTTTTATTATCCTTAAAAAAAGCTTTATACTGCTTTGCTAGGCTTCTTTTGTTTTCCACAAACTCACCTAGTTTTTCAAGTTGGGCTAAAAGTAAGGCTGCGTTGATATTACAAAGGCGGTAATTATAGCCTACTTTATCGTGTTTATATTCATAAGCATGAGCAATTTTAGCTGTGGTGCTTAAATGCCTTGCTTTTAAGGCTAGCTTTTCATCATCGCTCAAAAGCACGCCCCCACAACCTCCTGTGATGATTTTATTGCCATTAAAGCTATAAATTCCAGCCTTAGCAAAAGTGCCTAAGGCTTTGTTTTTGTAAAGTGAACCTACAGCTTCAGCTGCATCTTCTATCAAGGCTATGTGAAAGTCCTCACAAATTTGCTTTAATTCAATTATCTTTGCACTCAAGCCAAAGCTATGCATGACTATGCAAGCTTTTATGCGTTTTTTGGTGCTTTTATTAAAGCATTTTTTATCTTTGATAAAGGCGGTTTTTTTTAAAAATGCCCTTAAAGCTTTAGGACTTAAGCTTAAACTTTTTTCATCAATGTCTATAAAAATAGGCTTTGCTCCTGTGTAAGCTATGGCATTTGCAGTAGCTACAAAGCTTAGACTTTGAGTGATAACCTCGTGATTTGCTTTTACTCCATTTACTAAAAGGGCTATATGAAGGGCAGAGGTGCCACTATTCATAGCTACAACGAATTTGCTTTTTGTTTTTTGGGCTAAAGTTTTTTCAAATTTATTTACAAACTCGCCCACACTTGAGACAAAGCCACTTTTTAAGCATTCATTAAGATAATTTTGCTCATTGCCTATAAATCTTGGCTCATGCAAAGGAATTTGCTCTTGAGGTGCAAAAAGGCTTTTAATAAAGTTAAGTTCAGTTTTAAACATTGTAAATTCCAGCCTTGTAAAGCTTTAAATTCTCTTCTTTTTCAAACCATTTGATAGTTTGTTCTAAACCTTGTTTGAGATCAAATTTGCTCTTCCAAGAGCTTATTTTTTGAAGTTTTGAGCTATCGCTTATAAGTCTAAAAACCTCACTATTTTTAGGACGCAATCTTTGTGTGTCTTGAGTAACATTAAGTTTTGTTCCTAAAAGTTCTTGGATAGTATCAAGCACTTCTTGCATGGAGTGTTCAACTCCGCTTCCTATGTTAAATACCTCGCCAAAGCTTGAAAGTTCAAGCAAGCTTGCAAAACCCTCGCAAGTATCAAGCACAAAATTTAAATCCCTTGTTGGACTTAAATCCCCAAGTTTAAGTTCCTTAGCCCCACTTAAAATTTGAATGATAATGCTAGGAATGATAGCCCTTGCACTTTGACGCGGTCCATAAGCATTAAAAGGGCGGGCGATAATAATAGGCATTTCAAAGCTATTATAATAACTAAGAGCCAACATATCAGCTGCGATTTTACTTGCTGAATAAGGGCTTTGAGGCTGTAAGGGGTGCTTTTCATCTATGGGGCTGTAAAGGGCTGTGCCATAAACCTCACTTGTTGAGGTGTGTATAAAATGTGCTATTTTAGCCTTTTTGGCTGCTTCAAGCATATTAAGCGTGCCTATTATATTGGTATCCACATAAGATTTTGGTGCTTCATAAGAATAAGGAATAGCAATTAAAGCTCCAAGATGAAACACAGCGTCCATATCTTGAGTGATCTTTTCGCAAAAAAAGCTATCCCTTAAATCTCCGCTGATAATCTCAAGTTCATCTTTACAAGGCAAATGCTCTAAATGCCCCCAAAAATTAAAAGAATTATACTGGCTTAAAGCCCTTATCTTATGCCCTTTAGCGTGCAAGCATTCGCATAAATGAGAGCCTATAAAGCCATCAGCTCCAGTGATGAGAATTTTTTTCATTTTTGCCCTTATTGTGATTTGTTTTTTAGGTTTTTAAGACAGCTTACTTTTGATACAAGCCCTATAAATTCTTTTTTATAGATATTATTGCTGACTTGCTTGTCGCTTAATATCTTTAAAATTGTATCAAAGTTTGCACTACTTTTGTATTCTGAATTTTGCAAAATCATCGCAAAAGCTGCCACTGCAGTAGCAAAACGCGTAATCAATTCTAAAAGCTCATCTTGACTTGTCATGCTTATATTAAATCCTCATCAATCGCGAGTATTATGCGGTTTATTCCGCCTGCGATAAAATGCTTTTTGGCTAGTTCATAGGCTTTTTCAAGTCCATCACTACCATAAGTTGCTCCGCTTGTTTTTTTTGTAAATATCGTATCAAAATCTTTCTTAGCTTAAACTTATTTTACACTTTTAATTTGTTTTGTCTCCTAAATCAATTTACCCTATTCGCTTCACTTCCTCATCGCAAGCCTTAGTAAAAATTTCTACATAGCTTCTGTTTGTTTTCTCATTTTGCAAGTATTCTTTCATGGTTAAAAGATAGATTTTATAGTCTTCATCGCTTAAATTTGCTTTTATAAGCTCGTATTTTAGGAAAAGCATGTAGGTGTTTAAAGTGTCGCTTTCGCAGTATTCGTGGATTTGTTCGAGTTTGTTTTCGTGGTAGAGTTCATAGACTTGATCGCCACTTACATCATATTTGCCGGGTAAATTTGCCATTACACATAGCGTATCAAGCTTTAAGCCTCTTGCATTAAAGCCGCCTAAACTTTCAAAAAGATCACAATGCTTGCTCTCGCTGTATCTGCTTTTATAATTATCCCATTTATTGCTGAGTGTATCAAGGTAGGTGCTGGCTTTGATATTGTATTTTAAGGCACGCAAGACAAGCAAGGGCATGTCAAAGTTTTTGCCATTAAAGCTCACTAAGCGAGGCTCACATTTGTCAATGAAGCTAAAAAAATTATAAATCATTTCTTTTTCATTTTCGCCTTCGATTTTATTGACTTTTATAAAGTTACCAAACTCATCAGCAATCACCGCACAAATACTCACTATTTTATGAAAGGGCAGAGCTAAAAACTCGCTTCCACTTGTTTCAAGACTTTTTGCAAGCCCTTGCTTGCATACACTTAAATCATCACCCTCAAAACCATAAATTTTACGCAAAAGCTCGGTATCAGGCACACTTTCACAATCAAACACACAGATATAATTTTGATTTTTCATCGTTTTAAACCCTTTATAAAAAAAAATTTGTTACAATCTTAGCTAAAAATTCTAAAGAAAAGAAATGAAAATAGCTATAGTTAAACTCTCTGCACTTGGAGACATTATCCATTCAAGTATAGTTTTGCAATTTATCAGAAAAATTCGCCCCGATATAGAGCTTGATTGGTTTGTTGATGCGAGGTTTTTTCATATCTTGCAAGATCATCCTTTAATCGATAAAGTCTATGCCTTGCCTTTAAAAGATAGAAAAATTCTTAAAATTCTTAAAATGCTTTTTCGTTTAAGAAAGAAAAAATACGATCTTGTTATTGACTTGCAAGGGCTTTTAAAATCAGCTATTTTATCACGCATACTTTCGCCAAATGTCTTTGGTTATGATAAAGATAGTATTAAAGAAAGTATAGCAGCAAATTTTTATAATCAAAAATTTTTCATCTCTTATAATGAAAATATCATCATTCGCAATCTCGCTCTTGTATCTTTTGTCTTTAATGAAAGCTTTGAACTTGAAGATATCTTGCATAAGAAAGATTGTTTTACCCCAAAAACAGAGCTGAAAGAAAAGCTTAGAGAGGAGTTTAAGCTTGATGAAAATGAAAAAAATATACTCATTCATGTAGGCTCAAGCATAGAAAATAAAATTTACCCAAAAGAACGTTTTGCTTTGCTTTGCAATATGCTTGCTTTGCGTTTTGAAAAGACAAAAATTCTTTTGTGCTGGGGAAATGCCAAAGAAAGAGAATTTGCCCAAGATATCATCGCTCACACAAGCTCAACCCAAGTTAGACTCTTAAGAAAACTTCATTTGCAAGAGCTTATCGCTATGACAAAGCTCAGTGATTTAATCATCGGCAATGATAGTGGTCCTACGCATCTAGCCTTTGCGATGAATAAGCCTTCTATTACTATCTTTGGAGCAACCCCAAGTCAAAGAAATACGTATCAAACAGCGATAAACAAGGTTATTGATAGTGGTAAAAAAATCACGGATGCAAGGCACATAGACAAGAGTGATTTTTGTATCAAATATATCGATGAAGAAAAGATTTTTGAACTTGCAGTAGAGCTTTTGTAATGAAGATTGATTATGTGTATTTAGCTACATTTTATCTCTTGCGTTTTTTGGTGTTTGTGTTGCCAAATTTTGCCTTAAATGTTCTTGCAAATGTGGTGGCTAAAATTGTTTTTAAGCTCAATCGCAAACACAGAAAAATCATTGATACAAACTTAAGCCTTTGTTTTCCAGAACTTAGTCAAGCTCAAAGAGCTGAGCTAGCTTTGAAAATTTACATAAATTTTGCTCATTTTGGTATAGATTTTTTTAGAAATCAAAACATTAACCCAAAAAACTTAGAAAAAAAAGTGAGTTTTGAGAATGAAGAAGAGTTTTCTCAATTTGTGCAAGACAACAGAGCTATCGTTTTTGTAACGGCTCATTTTGGGAATTGGGAACTTTTGCCTCTAGCTTTTGCGAATAAATATAAAGCCATTTCTATAGTAGGAAGAAGGCTTGATAGCGAACTTATGGATAAATTTTTGGTAAAGAACCGAACCCAGTTTGATGTTGAGCTTATCGATAAAAAGGGTGGGCTAAGAAAAATGCTTTTAGCTCTTAGAAACAAAAGAGCTTTAGGAATTTTAACCGATCAAGATGCGAGTGATAATGAAAGTATGGTACTCGAGTTTTTTGGAAAAAAAGTCAATTGGCTTTTGGGGGCGAGCGTGATCGCCAAAAAAAGTGAAGCCTTGCTTATACCAGCTTTTATTTATAAAACTTCGAGCAATTCTTATGCTATAAGAGCATTTAAGGCAATGGACGCTAAAGAGCATTCAAGCGAGGAGCTTACCCACTATCAAGCAAAGTGTTGTGAAGAGATGATTAGATTTAAACCAGATGAGTATTTTTTCTTTCACAAACGCTTCAAACGCTTTTATAGCGTAGCTTATGAGTCTTAATCAAGAGTTGAAGTGCAGTGCGATCATGTCGCTTCTAAATTTATATTTGAGCAACAATATAGACATTTTTTCTCCTTATCTTGCGAATTTAAAATTTATTGTGAAGCTTGAGCCATTCTAAAGCTATACGCACAGCATTTGTAGCTGCTCCAACGCGGATTTGATCGGCTACGCACCAAAGGTGCAAGACATTTTCGCGATTTAAGTCTTTGCGAATGCGTCCTACATAGGTTTCATTTGTATCGCTGGTAAAAAGTGGCATAGGGTATTTTTTCTTTTTGATATCATCAATAAGTTTGATATTTGGGGCTTTTTCAAGGATTTTTTTAGCCTTTTTGACATCTACAGCCTTTTTAAAGTGCAGTGTTAAAGCTTCACTATGGCTTCTAAGCACTGGCACACGCACGCAAGTGGCTGAAAGCTCAAATTTTTTATGTAAAATTTTTTGGCTTTCTTTGATCATTTTGAGTTCTTCTTTGGTGTAGCCATTTTCTTCGTTAAACACGTCAATTTGTGGGATTAAATTTAAAGCTAAGGTATAAGGAAAAGTTTCAGCCTTAAACTCGTCAAGCTTAAACTCAAAAAAACTTTGCATACCACGTACAAGCTCTTCCATACCCTCTTTACCAGCCCCACTTGCAGCTTGATAAGTCGCTACATCAACTCTTTGTAAGTCAAAAGCCTCATCTAAGGGCTTAAGCACATGCATCATTTGTATGGTTGAGCAGTTTGGATTAGCAATAATACCGGTTTTTTTACATAGCTTTATATCTTCAGGATTTACTTCAGGCACAACCAAGGGCACATCTTCATTCATTCTAAAATGACTTGTATTATCAATGACTATAGCACCAGCTTTTACAGCAAATTGAGCGTATTTTTCACTGACGCTTCCTCCGGCACTAAAAAAAGCTATATCTACAGGATTTTGATCAAAAACTTTTTCGTTAAGTTCTAAGACTTTATAAGTTTTGCCTTGAAATTCAATTTCACTGCCAGCACTTCTTGCACTCGCTAAAAGCAAAATGCTCTCAACCGGAAAATCAAGCTCATCAAGCACATTTAAAAGCTCTTCGCCAACTGCTCCAGTAGCTCCTACTATAGCTATTTTTGCTTTCACCATCTATCCTTTTAAGTCGTATTTTTTCATCTTTTCCTTGAGGTTTTTTTCGCTCATTTCAAGGCTTAAGGCAGCTTTACTTATATCAAAATTTTCAGCTAATAAAACTTCTTTGATGAGCTCTTTTTCTAAATTTTTAAGCTCTTTTTTGCTTCTGCTTTCTAAAAACAAATCCTCAACTGAAATTTGATCACCCTCGCTTAAAATGCACGCTCTTTGCACTATAGAGATAAGTTCTCTTATATTACCCGGAAAATCATACTCTAGCAAGGCATTTTGAGCTTCTTGGCTCAAATTTTTACTTTCAAGTTCATATTCGCTGCAAGTATCTTGTATGACTTGTTTGGTTATGCCTAGAATTTCATCTTTTCGCTCTCTTAAAGGCGGTATGTAAATTGGGATGGTGTTTAAGCGGTAGTATAAATCAGCTCTAAAATTGTTATTTTTGATCTTTTCTTCTATGTTTGCGTTTGTGGCTGATATTATTCTGACATTGATTTTAAGGCTTTTGGTGCTTCCTAATCTAGTGATTTCTTTCTCTTGCAGGGCTCTTAAAAGCTTGGCTTGAATTTCAAAAGGCATTTCACCTATCTCATCTAAAAAAAGCGTGCCTTCATTAGCCAACTCGAAAAGTCCTATTTTTGTGGCATTTGCGTCTGTAAAAGCTCCTTTTTCAAAGCCAAAAAGCTCGCTTTCGATGAGGTTGCTAGGAATGGCTGCCATATTAATAGCTACAAAAGGCTTTGAAGCTCGTTTTGAGTTTTGATGAATGAAATTTGCAAACAATTCTTTTCCAACGCCACTTTCGCCAACAAGTAAAACACTAGCGTCTGTTTTAGCAGCCTTTAAACTTAAATTTAAAGTTTTTTCAAGGGCTTGAGAGCTTGCAAAAAAGCCTTGTTTTTCATCTTTGTCTTTGCTTTTTTTCTCGTTTGTTTTAGTTTTTTCACGTATGATTTTTGCTCTTTTAATGGCTGTGATGAGAGTGCTTACATCAAAAGGCTTAGTTAAAAAGTCTTTCACGCCAAGTCGCACAGCTTCTATGGCTTTGTTTAAGGTTGCGTTACCTGTGATGATGATGAAATCGTATTTATTATCACAAGCCTTGATAAACTCAAGTCCATCAATGCCGGGCATGTTAATATCAGTGATGATTAAGTCAGTGTTTGAGTCAAGTTTTTTAAGGGCTTCTGTGGCTGATTTGTAGGTTTTGATATGAAATTCCTCAAACTCACTTAAAGCGATTTCAAGGGATTTTCTCATATTTATATCATCTTCAACTATGACTAAATTCATCTTTTTTCCTTAAAACTAGCCTTTATTTTCACATATCTTTCTTTTTGCTAGCCCCATTTGCTCATAGGCATCGATTTCTTTTTTATAGCTTGAATAACGTTTGGCAAGCTCTCTATTTAAAAAAGAAATGTTTTTAGCTGTGGAGTTTGGGTGCATAGCTACAGTAGTAACAAAGTCAAGTTTTTTTTTCGCATCAGAGCTTAAATTTTCACCACTTTTAAAAGGGAGTTTTTGGGTATTGATAAAGATCAAGATCAGCTCGTGAAGCTCACTAGAGCTTAAATTTGGATTAGAAAGATTTGAAAGCATTTGTTCAAGGTTTAAAGCTTTAGGGCTTGTTTTGCTTGCTGTGGTGCTTGTTTTTAGATTTTTTTTATTCATCATTACAAGCACGACGATTACAAACACTATGATAAGCATAACAAAAACGATGATAAAACCAAGTAGCCCTGAATTCATATTTTTCTTTCTAAATTTATAGTTTTTTTGTCATTTTTCTTTTTGGATAGGCTATTATAGCCAAAATTATCATAAATAAGAAAGAAAAATACACACAACTTGGAATTTTTGCCGCCTCACCTGCTGCGTAAGAGTGCAAGCCTACTAAAAAATAATTCACTCCAAAATAAGTCATAATAATGCTCCAATACGCAAACATTGAACTAAGAGCAAAATTAAACTGATTGCAAAGGTTTGGTATAAGTCTTATATGAAGCACGCTTGCATACACTAAAATACTAATTAAAGCCCAAGTTTCTTTGCTATCCCAGCTCCAATACCTGCCCCAGCTTTCATTCGCCCAAATGGCTCCTAAGAAATTCCCAGCTGTGAGCAAACAAAGTCCCAAAATCATCGCCATTTCATTGATACGTGTAGCTTCTGTGATATTTCTTTGTATATTTGCATTATATTTGCCATCTTTTTTTAAGAAAAGCATTAAAACTAGCACGAAAATTCCAAGTAAGCAACAAAGCCCTAAAAATCCATAGCTAGCTGTAATTACAGAAACATGTATGGTGAGCCAATAGCTATTCAAAACAGGGACTAAATTTGTGATTTGTGGATCCATTTCGCTAAGATGAGCCACCCATAGCACAAGTCCTGCTAAAATGGAAGTTAAAGCAAGGGCAATAGGACTTTTTCTTGAAAAGTAAATTCCACTTAAAGCTAAAGCCCAAGAGATATAAACCATACTTTCATAAGCATTACTCCAAGGAGCGTGATCGGCTAGATACGCTCTTAAGCAAAGCCCTGCGGTGTGGATTAAAAAGGCTATGATATTAAGCATATATACAAGCTTAAAGATGAGTGAAATTTTAAGACTTGGCTTTATCATTTTAGCTAGAATCAACACTAGCAAAAAGATACCAGCAAGTAGATACACAGGCGTAAGCTTGGCAAAAATTTGACTTTTATTCATGAAAAGCTCAACTTTAATCTTACTCTGGCTTGGCATAATTTCGCTAGCGTATTTGTATTGGTAATTTTTAATACCCTCAAGTGCCTTATCTGCCTCGCTATAATCACCACTTTTCACAGCTTCACCCAAACTTGCAAAATAATAATACAAAGGCGCTATACCCTCTTGTCTTTCTTTTTCATCTTTTAAATTTAAAAGTTCAAAGATAGTCAGCCAAGTGTGATTTTTATCATTTTGCTTTGGAATCATTCTAAAAAGCTCGCCACTAAGTGCTAAAAAGACTATATTTACCCTTTCATCAAGTTTGATAATCTCTTTATCAAATACCCCTCTTGCGTTAGGATTTTTGCGATTTGCGTTTTCGACATATTTTGTAAGAATATATTGTCTTTTTTGATTGAAAAAGTCTTCAAAGGCAAGGTAAGGTTTGCTTTTAACGCCTAAAATTCGAGCAATTTCATCGCGTATAGCTTTGTTTTTTGGCATGATGATGAATTCTTCTTTGCCCCAAATTTCTTGTTTATCTAAAAACATAGATAAAACTACAGCATCGCTACTTAAGCCCTTATAGCTAGTGTCTTTATATACTTTTTCTAAAATTTCACTTGAAAGTGTGTTTAAAGGCACCATCCTGCCATTAAATTTTTGCACAATTAAGGAGCCAAATTTTTGGCTATGCTCTGGGTTTATCTTGCTTAAGTTTTCTAATTCTTCAGCCTTTAAACTTGGACTTAAAAAACACAGGCTAAGCAGTAAAATTAAGGCTGAATTTTTTAAAGCATCTTGATTAATAAGGCGTGCTAGGGTTCTAAAGCGTGATTTTGGATTAAAGATATTTAAAAACATACCGATAAAAAGTAGGGTATAGCCAACATAAGTTGTAAGCTTGCCCGGGTCTTGATTGACCGAAAGTATAGTGCCTTTTTCATCTTGATCGTATGAACTTTGATAAAAGCGGTAGCCTTTGTAATCTAAGACATTATTCATAAAGATATTAAACTCAAATTTATTGTCCTCATCATCAATTTCAACAAGACTTTCATAAGACTTTGGCGACATAGAGCCAGCATAGCGATCAAGTTTGAAGTCCTTAAGAAAAAGTGAAAAGCCCAAATCCTCAGTATAAGGGTTAAAGCCTACAAAAAAGGCTTTTGAGCCAAGATCAACACGCACAGGTTTAGCATTTTCAAAGACAAAAAAGCTAGTTTTTTCGCCCTTGTATTCAAGCTCAAGCTCAAGGGCATTAACAGCACCTGCACTTAGTTCTAAAGGCTGATATTCTTTACTCATCGCAAAGTCCTTAAATGCCAGCAAGCTTGATGTACTCCAGTTTTGTGGCTCACCAAAGAAGCTGATTAAAAGAGTGCGTGCAAATTCCGCCCAAATTCCCTTAAACCACAGCCAAAAACTTTCATCTTGAGCTCTATTTACTCCAACTATACTTTGTTTAGCGCTCAAAGACGCATTTTCAATCACAAAATTTAAGTCTTTTAGATCATATAAACGTTTTTGGCTTGAATCTGCTTTTTCGTTTGCCTTTAAAATAGAGCTTTCTCCGCTACTCATACTTAAGAAATTTAAGTTTTGGCTTGAGCTAAGTTTTAAATTTTTATCAACTTTTACAAAAGGGGCTTTTACTTCATCATTTAAAAAAGCAAAATTAATCCCAGCTACATTTTGCACCTCATTTTCTTGAAGAACAAGTTTTTTTACGCCTTCATCTTTGATGTTGATTACCAAAGAAAGCAAAGGCTTACCCTCTTTATCCTCGATGAATTTTTCTTTAGCATCAAGGAGTAAATTTTTATATTTTAAGCTTGCTGTTGAGTCTTCAAGCTTAAGATCAAGTTTGAAATGGTTTGCAAAAGGTAAAGTAGCTATATCTTGAGGTGTTGCTAAGCCTTTGACTTGTCCATTTTCAAGAGTGTAAAATTTGATAAAAGATTTTGAGCTTTCAAAAGTCGAGCTTTTTTCATGTTCTCTAATGTGCATAAGCCCTTCAAAGCCGAAATAACGCGTAAAAATAGAGCCAGCAAGGATAAATAAAAAAGAAAGATGAAAGATCAGTGCAGGTAGTTTTTTAAGCTCGATCATCTTGTAAGCAAAAATCCCAAAGATTAAATTTATACCAAGTAAAAGTTGGATTAAGCCAAACCAAAGTGTGCCATAGATCATCGCCCAAGCTGTTGGAGTGCCATAACTGCTTTCTATAAAAGTTGCCATAGCACAGCTGAATGCAAAAAGCAAAAACAAAATGATGGAGAGTTTTAAATTGCCACAGGCTTTAACTAGATTTTTCATAGCAAAGATTATAACAATTTGAAGTTAATTTGTGTTTATAATCCTAAATATTTTTTGCGAACTTTATCATCGCCAATAAGCTCTTTAGCCACACCTTGCATAGAAATTTCACCATTTTCTAAAACATAAGCATAATCACTGATTTTAAGGGCTGAAAAGGCATTTTGCTCGACTAAAAGTATGGTAATACCTTCTTCTTTAAGCTTAATAATGATCTCAAATACCTCACTGACTATCTTTGGAGCAAGCCCAAGACTTGGTTCATCAAGCATTAAAAGTTTAGGTTCGCTCATTAAAGCTCTTGAAATAGCCAGCATTTGAGCCTCACCTCCGCTTAAATTTCCAGCTAGGCTATTTTTTTTGTTTTTTAATCTTGGAAAAAGCTTATACATTTGTTCTTTTAAATGCTCGTAATTTTCATCATTATTAAAAGCACCGATTTTTAAATTTTCCTCAACGCTTAAGTTAATAAAAACACGTCTTCCTTCTGGCACTAAGGCTATGCCTTTTTGCACCAAAGTATGTGGCAGGTGTCTTTTAGTATCATAGCCTAGAAAATTAATCTCACCTTTTCTTTTTACAAGATTAAGCATAGCGTTTAAGGTTGAAGTTTTTCCAGCTCCATTTGAGCCAATTAGACTGATAATTTGTCCGGTTTTAACTTCAAAACTGATATTTTTCACAGCTTGAATTAAGCCATAATACACGCTTAAATTTTTTACACTTAACACTTCAAGCCTCCAAAACTTCTATATCACCAAGATAAGCAGCTATGACTTCTTTGTTTAAAACAGCTTCTTTGATATTGCCTTCAAAGATGGTTTTACCATAATCAAGCACTAAAACCCTATCACAAAGCTTATTGACAAATTTCATATCATGTTCTATGAGCAAAATGCTAAGCTTATAAGTATCCCTTAGATGAAAGATAAGTTCTGCTAGCTCTTCGCCTTCAGATGAATTCATACCAGCAGCTGGCTCATCAAGTAAAAGCAAATTTGGATTTGTTGCCAAAGCTCTTGCGATTTCTACTTTTCTTTGCTGTCCATAGCTTAGGCTTGTCGCTTTTTCATGAGCAAAATGTTCTAAATTCAGCTCTTTAAGCAAAGCTAGAGCTTTTTCTTTACTTTCTTTTTCAGCCTTTTTAAAACGTCCAAAGTGTAAAAAAGCTTCAAAAATGCTATATTGTATGCTTTTATCAAAACCTATAAGCACATTTTCAAGCACATTCATTGAAGAAAAAAGCCTGATATTTTGAAAGGTTCTTGCTATACCAAGATGAACGATTTGGTGCGGTTTTAAGGGATTTAAAAGCTGATTTTTAAAAAATACTTGTCCTTTGCTTGGCTTATAATTTCCTGTGATGATATTAAAAAGCGTAGTTTTTCCAGCTCCATTTGGACCAATTAAGGCAAAAATTTCGCCCTGTTTAATGCTAAAATTGACATCTTTAATCGCCTCAACTCCACCAAAACTTTTTGAAATTCCTTTAAGTTCAAGTATCATTTGCTTTTCCTTTTAAATTTAAAAAGTTCAAGCAGCTCTTTATCACCCATAATGCCTCTTCTTGCAAAAAGCATGATAAGTATAAGTATGAGTGAATACACAAGCATTCTAAGTCCGGGTAAAGCTTCAGTTTCATAACCAAAGAAATTCATAGGTTCATCTAAAAATCTCAACCACTCTGCCCCACCGATAACTAAAACTGCTCCTATAATCGCTCCACTTGTTGATCCAAGCCCACCTAAAACGATGATGATAAGAAGCTGAAAAGTCAATAAAAAGTCAAATTGTTCTGGGGAAACTGAAGCATAAAAGCACGCTAGCAAAGCTCCGCCTACACCCTCACAAAACGCAGAAGTGCCAAAAGCAAGGCTTTTAATCCAAAAGGTATTAATCCCCATAGCACTTGTAGCATCCTCATCATCTCTTACAGCTTTCATCGCGCGTCCGTATTTTGAATACACCAAATTTAAGATCAAAAGCACAACGACAATAGCCACGCCTCCACTCCACCATAAATTCGTATATCGTGGCAAGTTATTTAAGCCTAAAGAGCCATTTGTAATAGAAGGAAAATTAATCGCTAAAAGCTTGATAATAATACCAAAGCCCAAAGTTACGATAGCAAGATAATCTCCCCTTACCCTAAACACCGCAAAAGAGAGGATAAAAGAAAGTATCAAGGCACAAAGCCCACCCATAAACAAAGCAAAAATAAAGCTTGTCGAGTGTATAGCCAAAACAAAAGAGCTTGGATCTTCTAAAGAAAACTGATCAACTTTTGCTTCTGGACTTAAAAGAATTAAAGCTGCAACATAAGCACCTATAGCAACAAAGCCATTTGGTTCGAGTGAAAACTGCCCAGTGACGCCATTAATGAGGTTGTAACTTACCGCAAGGATAATGAAAATGGCAATTTGATTGATGATATCCATACCATAATCACTAAAATAATACGGTGCTACAGCGATAAATGCAAGGCTAAGAATGATAAAGCTAAGGTGTGAAAAGGTATCTGCTTGTGAATTCATCGTTAAAACCTGCTTCTTTCATAGTTTATGCCTAAAATTCCACTTGGTTTAAAGAGCAAAACAAAAACTAAAAAGATGAAAGCAAAAGCATCTTTAAAACCGCCCAACTCTGGAAAAAAAGCAACCACAATCACTTCACTAAAGCCTATAATAAGCCCGCCCAAAACTGCTCCAACCACACTTCCTATACCACCTAAAACTGCTGCTGCAAAGGCTTTTAAGCCTATTAAAACACCCATATAAGGATCAACTGAAGGGTAATTTAAAGCCCAAAACACCCCACCAATGGCTGCTAGAGCTGAACCAAGTGCAAAGACTATGGAGATGATTTTATTTGCATCTATACCCATTAAATTTACCGTGCTTACATCAAAAGCAAGGGCACGTATGGCAATGCCGTATTTGCTTTTATACAGCACATACAGCACAAAAAGCAAGATGAAAAAAGTTAGCACAGGCACAAAAATACTGACTATACTAATGTTTAAATTCCCAAAAATAAAGACTTTTTGTAAATATTCAGGTGCTTCAAATAAACGAGGTCTTGCTCCAAAGAGTATATTAAAGAGGTTTTGTATAAAATAACTCATACCTATAGCAGTGATAAGAAGTGAAATTTTAGGCACTTTTCGCAAAGGTTTATAAGCGATTTTATCCATAGCTATGCCTATACAAGCTGCAAAGATCATCGCTAAAGCTAGGGCTGCTAAAAAAGGCAAATTTAAAGCTGTGATACAAAAAAGAGCTGTATAAGCACCTATCATCATAATCTCACCATGAGCAAAGTTAATCAAACGCAAAACCCCATATACCATAGTATAACCAATGGCAATGAGTGCATACATACTTCCAAGAGAAAGTCCGTTGATGAGTTGTTGCAAAAAAAAGCTTGTTTGCATTGCTTTATTCCTATTTGTCTTTTGCTTTTTGAGGCTATAAAATTTGGCATTTTATAGCTTAGTATTTATCAAATCAAGGATTGATCAAGTCCTTATAGATTTGTTTTTGATCTTTGATCTCTTTAAGCACCAAAGAGCGTTTAGCATTTCCGCTTTTATCTATGCTAATTACGCCTGAAACGCCTTCAAAATTACTCGTTGAATGAATTTTTTCATTGATACATTCACTTGTTAAGTTTGGCACACATTGTTGCATAGCTTCAAACATCACAAGATACGCATCAGCTCCCATAGCCGTGAAATTTGGCACTTCCTTGCTTGAGTGCTTGCTTTCATACAGCTTGATAAAATTTTTGCTTGCTTGAGTTGGAGGATTAGCTGAATCAAAGCTATCTGTGAAAAGATGCCCTTCGCTTGCTTCTCCTGCAAGTTGGATAAAAGTCTCATCAGCTACGCCATCAGCTGAAGCAAAAGGCACTTTAAGTCCAGTTGCAGCAGCTTGACGCACGAAAAGTGAGGCTTCGCTGTAATACAAAGGCAGATATACAAAATCCGGTTTTAGGTTTTGAATTTGAGCAATAAGAGCTTTAAAGTCCTTTTCTTTTGAGCTTACTCGAAGCTTGGCTAGGACTTTACCGCCTTTAGCTTGAAATTCTTTTTCAAAAGCCTTGCTTAAGCCTAAAGAATAATCTGTGCTTTGATCGCTCACAATCACGGCATTTTTGTAGTTTAGTTTTGTATAAGCATAACTTGCTAAAGCTGAGCCTTGAAAACTATCCATAAAACATACTCTACTTGCGTAGTGTTTGTTGTTTAAAAGCTTATCAGCTGTCGCAGCTGGTGCGATTAGAGGCACTTTTTTGTTTTCTGCTACTGATATGGCTTGCAAGGTATTTGCTGTTACCATTTCGCCGATAAGTCCTAGAGCTTTATCCTTTGAGATGAGACGATTTGCAGCATTTGCACTTTCTAGCTTGTCGCCTTTAGTATCAACGATTACAAGTTTGATCTCATCGCCATTGTTGAGCTTATTTTTCATCGAATTTGCAAGCTTAATGCCTTCTAAAGCACTTTGTCCATACGCCGCAGTAGCCCCACTTAAAGGCATAATCACGCCTATATTAAGCTCTTTTGCACAAAGAGCAAGGCTAGAAAGGAGCAAGAAGTTTAATACTTTTTTCATATTTTTTCCTTTCAATTAAGGCATAATAGTGCTTTTAAACACTTGTTTGCCATCAACTATCTCTTTAATCACCACAGAGCGAGAAGCATTACCGCTTGCATCTATGTTAATCACACCGCCTACACTTTGAAAGTCTTTGGTTGAATGAATTTCTTTATTAACGCATTCGCTAGTAAGATTGCTTGAGCAAGCATTTAAGGCTCTTAACATCACAAGATACGCATCAGCTCCCATAGCACTAAAGGCTGGAACTTCTTTGCTGCCTTTTTCTTTTTCATAGGCATTGATAAAATCTTTGCCTGTTTGTGTGCTTGGATTATGTGCGTCAAAGCTGTCTGTAAAGATCACACCATTTACAGCTGAACCTCCAAGCTCGATGAAAGTTTGATTATTTACCCCATCGCCTGCACTTATAAGTTTATCAAAGCCTATACTTCTTGCTTGTTTAGCGATTAATGCAGCTTCTGGGTGATAAATAGGCATATACACAAAATCAGCATTTAAGTTTTTAAGTTGAGAAGCTATAGCTTTAAAGTCCTTGTCTCCGCTTGAAATGGTAAATTTTTTGACGATTTTCCCGCCGTTTTGACTAAATTTAGTTTCAAATACCTTTGCCAAGCCTAAAGAATACACATTAGCTTGATCAACGATTAAAGCTGCTGTTTTTAAGCCAAGCTCTTTGCTGGCATAATCTGCAAATTTTTCACCCTGAAAACTATCCATAAAACAGACTCTGCTTGAGTAGGATTTTTTGTTTAAAAGCTTATCTCCAGAAGCAACTGGTGCAATCATTGGCACTTTTTTGCTTTCAGCTATTGAGATCACTTGCATAGTATTTGTAGTGATCGCTTCGCCTATAATTCCGATGACTTTATCTTGAGAAACAAGCCTTGTTGCAGCGTTTGAACTCTCAATTTTATCGCCTTTACTATCAATGATGACAAGTTTTACCTCATCATTGTTTTGCATTTTTGGATAGAGTTTATTTGCCAGTGAAATACCTGCAAGCACATCTTGTCCATATGCTGAAATCGAACCCGTGAGTGGTAAGACAACGCCGATTTGGACCTCTTTGGCAAAAAGCGAGCTAGCTAAAGCCAAAGCACCTAAAATAAAATGAATTTTTTTCATAACTAATCCTCCTTAAGAATGAATTTTTGTGTCAATAAATTTAAAGTTTTTTAGAAAAACAACGATTAGCGAAGCAGGGTGCTGATGAAAACTTTTTTATCATAATTATGATTTATGAAAAGCTTACACATTACAAACCCGTTAAATTCTAAAAAACGAAAGTCCATTATAGCATAAATTCAAAGGAAATAAATCAAAAAAGCTTTAAAATCATCTTTACTTGTTCAAAAAGAGCAAAAAGGCTACATTTGTTTTTTAGTGTTTTTAAGCAAGGTTTTAAAAAACATAAAGCTTATAAAAATGTAAAACTTAAAAAACATAAATTCCAAGCAAAAAATAAAGTCAATTTGCAGTATTTTAGGTTGAGTTTGTATGAGTTTAAAAGCCCATCAAATCGATGAGCTTGAATTTATTTATCTCTTAAGTTAAGCTCAGTGATAAGCTTGCTATAACTTTGGTAATTTTTTCTTTTAAGATAAGCTAAGAGTCTTTTTCTTTGTCCTACAAGTTTTAAAAGTCCTAATCTTGAGGAAAAGTCTTTTTTGAAAACTTTAAGGTGTTCTGTAAGTTGAGCAATCCTTGCACTTAAAAGTGCAACTTGAACTTCAGTAGAGCCTGTATCTCCTTCTTTTCTAGCGAATTTCGCAACAATTTGAGCTTTTTGAGCCGAATCCAAAGCCATTTTGACCTCCTGATTGGTATTTTTAAAAAACGTGATTATAACCTAAAAAACCTAAATAAAGCTGAAAATTAGAAAATTAAATGATTGATTTTTATCGTTGTAAGGTTTGGTAAAATAAATCAAAGCTTCAAGTTCTCATTGCAAGCTAATTGATTAGCAAAATAACCTGATTTTAAAGTGTTAAGGATTTTGTTATTTATTTTAAATTTTATTCATTATTTTGATTGTTTGCTGTTTATTTTTTCTTTTTGCAACGCGGTCTATAAAGCTTTAAAATTTATTGAAAAAGGGCGAAAATTAAGAAAAAATTGCTATAATAAGCCATTTTATTTTATTTTTAAAGGAAGTTCTATGCTTTTTACTAGGGCTAGCGAGTATGCTTTACTTGCTTTGATTTATATCTGTGATAAAGATAAACCCCAAGATGTTGAGACTATGGCTTTTGAACTTGATATTTCAAGAAGCTTTTTGGCTAAAATTTTGCAAGGACTTGCAAAAGACGGCTTGCTCCACTCTTATAAGGGTGCAAAGGGTGGTTTTACCTTAGTGAAAAAGCCTGAGGAATATACACTTAAAGAGATAGTTGATAGTGCAGAAAAAAAACAAGTCAGCGTTTTTGAATGCTCTCAAGGTGTATGTCCCACCCAAAAAGGCGATAAATGCTATATGCTACCGGTTTTAAAGGACTTGCAAGAGAAGATGAACGAGCATTTAAAATCAGTAAGTTTAGCTGATATCATCAAAAAGTCATAAATGGCAAAAAGAAAAATCATTGATCTTGTTGTCCCTTATCTAGGACCTTTAATAGCACCTGTTGTTAAAGCAAAGTCTTTGACGATAGTTGGCTTTATCGTTTGCATACTTGCTATTATCATCGTGCCTTTGCCAGCTCCTGTGCTGGATTTTTTTTTGGCACTTAGCGTTGCTATTTCAGTTTTAATCATACTCATTTCTATCTATATAGCAAAACCTACTGATTTAACAACTTTTCCAACGCTTATCCTTATTATCACACTTTTTCGTTTGGCTTTAAATATCGCCACAACGCGTATGATTTTAAGTGAAGGGCAAAACGGACCAGCACAAGTAAGCGAAATCATCGCGTCTTTTGGCGAATTTGTGGTCGGGGGAAATTATGTTATTGGTATCATTGTTTTTACTATCTTGGTTTTGATTAATTTTATGGTTGTTACTAAGGGTAGCACTAGAGTTTCTGAGGTGCAAGCTCGTTTTACGCTTGATGCGATGCCCGGAAAGCAAATGGCAATAGATGCGGATTTAAATGCAGGACTCATTGATGAACAAACCGCAAGAACAAGAAGACAAGAGATTATTTCAGAAGCCAATTTTTACGGTGCTATGGATGGTTCGAGCAAATTCATCAAAGGCGATGCAGTTGCTGGGATCATCATCACTATAGTCAATCTTATAGGTGGCTTTTTAATCGGCTATTTTCAACATGATATGCCTTTGGCTGATTGTGCGGCAACTTATACTATACTTACTATAGGTGATGGACTTGTGTCTCAAATTCCCGGACTCATCACTTCAACGGCTACAGCGATTATCATCACTCGTGCAAGTAAAGATGAAGAAAATTTTGCAGAAGGCTCTTTAAATCAGCTCTTAAGTGAATACAGAACACTTTTAATTGTAGGTTTTATACTTTTTATATTCGCTTTGGTGCCGGGTTTGCCAACTTTATCTTTAGGCTTTATGGCTTTGGTGTTTTTAGCGCTTGGCTATTTGACAAAACAAGTCAAAGAAGGAAAAATTCAAGCCGTAGATACGAAAAAAATTAAGGCTGAAGAGAAAGCAAAAGCTGCTACCCCTGTAAAGAAAAGCGAAGAGGAGATCATTAAGGAAGAAGAACACCGCATAGGCGATATACTCAAACTTGAAATTTTGGAGCTTGAGCTAGGATATGGGCTTATTCGCCTCGCAGAAAGTGAGCTTACTGAACGAATTCGCTCTATGCGTCGTTCGATTGCTCAAACTTTGGGCTTTTTAATGCCAAAAATTCGCATTCGTGATAATCTTGCTTTAAAGCCAAATGAATATAATTTTAAGCTTAAAGGCGTGGTTATTGCCAGTGCTGAGGTGTATCCTGATAAGTATTTGGCTATGGATAGTGGCTTTATCACTGAAGAGGTTGAAGGTATAGCTACAAAAGAGCCAGCTTTTAATTCAGACGCCCTTTGGATAGATGCGAATTTAAAAGATGAAGCAACGCTAAATGGCTATATTATCATTGATCCAGCAAGCGTGATTTCAACGCATATGAGTGAGCTTATTAAAACACACGCAAGTGAATTGCTCACGCGTCAAGAAGTGCAAGGGCTTATTGATAAAATGCAAAAAGATTATCCTGTCATCGTTGAGGATTGTCTGAAAGTCGCAAGTGTGGGTATGATACAAAAAGTGCTTAAAGACTTGCTACGTTATCAAATTCCTATCAAAGACTTGCTGACTATTTTTGAGGCTTTAACTGATATTGCTGAGGTAAGCAAGAGTTTTGATCTTATCATCGAACATGTACGCGCTTCTTTAGCAAGGGTAATTACAAATATGTATTTAGATGAAAAAGGCGTTTTAAGCATTTATATGCTTGACTCTGCAAGTTCAGCAAAGCTTATAGAAAGCCTGCAGTTTAAGGATGGCACTTATCATTTGATGATCAATGTTACTCAAACTGGAGCATTAATCGACGCGTTAAGAAAAGAAGTCGAGCAAAGTGCGAAAACAAGAATCAAACCTTTTGTGCTTTGTGTTGAGCCTCAACTAAGAAAAGATATAGCCAAACTATGCAAGGATATGAATATTAATGTTGTTGTCTTAAGTTTTGGCGAGATTGCTGAAAATACAAATTTTGAAACCGAAGGCGTTATCAAGATAGAATTATAGAATTATGGGAGAAATAATGAGAATATATCATCTTTCACATACAGATTTAGACGGCTATGTATGCCAGTTTATCACTCATTTTTATTTTAAGGATTGCGTGTTTTATAATTCAAATTATGGTAAAGAGATTAGTGATAATTTTTATGTGATTTTGAGCGAGATTAATGCAAACTTAGAGCAAGATAGCAATGCAAAAAGTATGGTTTTAATCAGTGATTTGAATTTAACTCTAGCACAATGTGAAGAATTTCAAGATGCTTTAAAAGATAAAAACGCAAAGCTTATTTTACTTGATCATCATCAAAGTGGATTTGAGTGTATGAAGGAATTTGCTTGGTATGTGATGGATGAGAAGAGAAGTGCAAGTCAGATTGTGTATGATTTTTTTACCCGAATTTGCACGCCAAATGAGTCTTTGAGGCGTTTTGTTAGTGTGGTTAATGCTATAGATATTTGGCTTAAAGATGAAAAAGACTTTGAGCTTGGCAAGGTGTTTTTAAGTATGATCGCTACAGCTAAGGAGCTTAATCGAGTTATGTTTAGGGAGCAAAACATCGAATATATGTTTTTTTTATTGAACAAAGCCAAAACTTTTATCGACAAGGATCAAGCTCATATTGCCCTTGAAGACGCTCTTCACTTTCTTAAAAAAGAGTATTTTAGAAAAGATAAAAATGATACTTTAATCAATCTCATTTGTGCTTTTGTTGTCGAGCTTTTAAGCAAGAAAAAAGAAGAATTCTGTATTTATTATGAAAATCATAAGGGCATACTTACTTCAAATATAGGCAATACCTCGGTTATAGGCAATGATTTTTTGGTAAAAAATCCGGATTTTGACTTTTTCATCGATGTAAGTTCTAAAAAAACTTTGAGTTTTAGGGCAAATGGCAAGGTTGATGTAAGTATAATGGCGAAAAAACTTGTTGGTGGAGGAGGGCATAAAAACGCAAGTGGCGGGCTTTTTGCAGCTTTTAAAGAGAGTGCAAATTATGCGTTGATTAAGGCTCAAATTCAAGATTTAATCATTTCAAAAACTCAAATTTAAGGAAAAATAATGAAACAAGAAGAAATTGAAGCGTTGCAATATGAACTTAATATAGTCTTAGAAGCTTTGCTTATAACAGCTGGAGTAAAGAAAACCAAACTTGATGAAGCTGTGCAAAATTACATAGAATGCATTGACAAAATCGAAGAAGATGATGATAAAGAAGGGGTTGATGAAGTTTTAAAAGCGATAAAATACCTCAAAACCCATCATCAAGAGCTTTTTAATTAGTATTTTTAAAGAAAATTTTTTTTATTTTAAGCCAAAGCCCTGTCAAACTTAGCTTTTTTACCTGCCCCAAAGAGCTAAAAACACAAGAATCAAGGTCTTTTTTTTCTTGAACACTTAAATTTTTCATATCCAAACCTTTTCAAAATATATTGCATAGGCAAGATTATATCATAAAACTTTTTATTTGTATCCAAAAATAACGATAAATCTTACTTAATATTATATATTAGTTTATATTGCTAATGTATATTTAGTTATATAGACTAAAGTTTATTAAATAATTTTTTTTAATTTTTTGTAAAAAATACTTGACATTAATACACTCAATGTTGTATAATACCTTTAAATTTAAAAATAAATATTGCCTAAATAAGTGGTAAAAAGGAGGCGTAGTGAAAGAAGAAGAACACTTAGATCAAGAACAAAATCTTGAAACTTCAAACGAGGCTGAAAATTTAGCTAGCGAGGAGCAAAACGAACTTGAAAGCTTAAAAGCTGAAAATGCTGAGTTAAAAGATAGGTATTTAAGAGCAAATGCTGAATTTGAAAATATTAAAAAAAGAATGGAAAAAGAAAAAGCTTCAGCTCTAGCTTATGCAAACGAAGGCTTTGCAAAGGATTTACTTGATGTAATCGATGCCTTAGAAGCAGCAAGTAGTGTTGAGGCTAAAGATGAAGTGAGTGAGAAAATCAAAGAAGGAGTGAAAAATACTTTAGATTTATTTCTTAAAAAGCTTGAAAAGCATGGTATCAAGCAAATTGAGGCTAAGGTTTTATTTGATCCAAATTTACATGAGGCTATGTTTCATCAAGAAAGTAGCGAGCATGAAAGTGGAGCCATCATACAAGTGCTTCAAAAAGGCTATCAAATAGGAGATAGAATCATACGTCCAGCTAAAGTAAGCGTGGCAAAATAAGGTGTATCTTTAAAGATACGAGTTTAAAAATAGATTTTAAAAAAATTTAAAAAAGGATAAACAATGGCAAAAGTTATAGGAATAGACTTAGGAACAACAAATTCTTGCGTAGCTGTCTTTGAAAGAGGCGAAAGCAAGGTGATCCCAAACAAAGAAGGCAAAAACACAACCCCTTCAGTTGTAGCTTTTACTGATAAGGGCGAGGTTTTAGTAGGCGATAGTGCAAAGCGTCAGGCTGTAACAAACCCTGAAAAGACTATTTATTCTATAAAAAGGATTATGGGGCTTATGTTTAATGAGGACAAGGCTAAGGAAGCTGAAAAACGCTTGCCTTATCATATAGTGGATAGAAATGGTGCTTGTGCGGTTGAAATCGCTGGCAAGGTTTATACTCCTCAAGAAATTTCAGCTAAGGTTTTAATGAAGCTTAAAGAAGATGCTGAAGCCTTTTTAGGCGAACAAGTCGTTGATGCGGTAATTACTGTGCCAGCGTATTTTAACGACGCTCAAAGAAAGGCGACAAAAGAAGCTGGAACCATAGCTGGGCTTAATGTCTTAAGAATCATCAACGAGCCAACTTCAGCTGCACTTGCTTATGGGCTTGATAAAAAAGAAAGCGAAAAGATAGTCGTATATGATCTAGGTGGAGGAACCTTTGATGTTACTGTGCTTGAAACAGGCGATAATGTCGTAGAAGTGCTTTCAACTGGAGGGGACGCTTTCTTAGGGGGCGATGATTTTGATAATAAGCTTATAGATTTTCTAGCAAGCGAGTTTAAAAACGAACAAGGCATAGACTTAAAAAATGATGTTATGGCTTTACAAAGGCTTAAAGAAGCAGCTGAAACAGCTAAAAAAGAACTTAGTTCAGCCACTGAAACAGAGGTTAATTTACCTTTTATCACAGCTGATGCAAGCGGTCCAAAACACCTTGTGAAAAAAATCACTCGTGCTAAATTTGAAAGTATGATAGAAAGCCTTGTGGGCGAGACTATCTCAAAGATCAATGAAGTGGTAAAAGATGCAGGATTAAATAAAGATGAAGTAAAAGAAATTGTCATGGTGGGTGGCTCAACTCGCGTGCCTTTGGTGCAAGAAGAAGTGAAAAAAGCCTTTAACAAAGAGCTTAATAAAGGCGTGAATCCTGATGAGGTTGTAGCCATTGGTGCAGCTATTCAAGGTGCTGTGATAAAAGGCGATGTTAAAGATGTGCTTTTGCTTGATGTTACTCCGC
Organism: Campylobacter sp. MIT 97-5078; assembly: GCF_006864455.1. Taxonomy (GTDB): domain Bacteria; phylum Campylobacterota; class Campylobacteria; order Campylobacterales; family Campylobacteraceae; genus Campylobacter_D. Next base: position 79,742 of record NZ_QHLK01000004.1, on the reverse strand, counting down.
TATCTTTAGGCATTGAAACCTTAGGTGGAGTGATGACTAAGATCATAGAAAAAGGCACAACTATACCAACTAAAAAAGAACAAACCTTCTCAACAGCTGAAGATAATCAAAGTGCGGTAACTATCAATGTCTTACAAGGCGAGAGAGAATTTAGTCGCGATAATAAATCCTTAGGAAATTTCAATCTTGAGGGCATTCCACCAGCTCCAAGAGGTATGCCACAAATTGAAGTGAGCTTTGATATAGACGCCAATGGTATTTTAACTGTTTCAGCAAAAGACAAGGCTACAGGCAAGGCTCAAGAGATCAAAATCACAGGCTCAAGCGGTTTAAGTGAAGAAGAAATTGAAAAAATGGTCAAAGATGCCGAGCTTCACAAAGAAGAGGATAAAAAACGTAAAGAAGCTGTAGAAGCTAGAAATCAAGCCGAAGCTTTAGTGCATCAAGTTGAAAAATCTTTAAGCGAGCTTGGTGAAAAAATAGGCGAGGAAGATAAAAACAATATCACTAAGGCTTTAAATGAGCTTAAAGAACTACTTAAAAATGAAAATGCAAGCAAAGAAGAAATAGAAGAAAAGGTAAAAAACTTAAGTGCTGTTTCTCATAAACTTGCTGAGAGTATGTATAAAAAAGATGATGCCACAGCAAATGATAAAAAGAAAAAAGATGATGATGTTATCGACGCTGAAATAGAATAAACCTTAAAATTTGGAGCAGTTTAACTGCCCCAAATTTCATTTTTAAACTCTAGCTTTTGAAATTTAAATACCAAAATATGTGCTTGCAAATTTATTCTTAATTTAAACTTAATTATATATTAACTTTCTTTTTATGGCTCTAATATAGCTTTGCTTTTAAAATTTATGGCATTTAAAGCTTAAATTTAATCTTTGTCTTTTGTAATTTATTTTTTAGCTTAGAGTTTATATGCTTTAAGAGTTTTAAGTTATTCTTCAGTATGACTTGATTATGATTAAAATTAAAAGTTTTATAAAGGATAACAATGCTTTTATACCACCCTTTCAAACCATTTTTTGATAAAGACTCAAGGATTTTAATACTTGGTAGCTTTCCCTCGCTTAAATCAAGAGAATTAGGCTTTTATTATCAAAATAAAAATAATCGCTTTTATCAAATTTTAGAGCTTCTTTTTGATTTATCTCCTAAAAGTTTAAGCATGCAAAATGTCCAAAAAGACTTTTTAAAAACTCAAAAAATAGCCCTTTGGGATATGTTTAAAAGCTGTGATATAACAAAGTCAAAAGATGAAAGCATAAGGCTAAAGGATAAAAATACCACAGCAAATGATTTAAATTTAGTGCTTGAAAAAGCCCCTATAAAAGCTATTTTTACTACAGGAAAAACCGCTCACAAAGGCTTTTGTCATTTTTATGCACATTTTAAGCAGGTCTATCCTAAGCTTTCTTATCATATTCTGCCTTCAAGTTCAAGTGCAAATGCTCGTTTTAGCTTAGAAGAACTCGTTCATGAGTATAAACTCATCAAAGCCTATCTTTAGCTTACTATAAAGCTGTTAAAACAAATAAGATATTGCCATTTACAAAATCAAAACTATCAAAGATATTTTTACCTTTATTTCAATTTCAAAGTGAATTTAAAAACTCATCGGCTCCTACAAAACCGATGATTTGTTCTCTTTTTATGCCATCTTTAAAGATAAACATAACAGGTGGAGCAAAGACTTCAAATTTTTTCATCATTTTAAGTTCTTCATCATCGCCTTTGCTAATGTCGATTTTAAGCAAGGCATAGTTTTGCAAAAGCTCTTGCACTCTTTTGTCTGAAAAAGTAAAAGTATCTAAAAGCTTGCAGTTTTCACACCAAGAAGCTGTAAAATACAGCAAGATCGGTTTTTTGCTTTGTAATTTTGCTTCAAGCTCATTAAGATTGGTAATATTTTCAAACTCAAGCGAGTTTAAAGCTTGTAATTTTGAAGCACTAAAATTTAAATGAAAAGGATTTAAAAGGCTTTTTCCGCCAAATAATCCCCCTAAAAATAAACTCAAACTATAGGCTAAAATAAGCGTTAAAATAGCTTTTTTAGCCTTTGCGTAGTTTGAATCAAGCCTATCAAAAATTCCCATAAAGCTTACAAAAAATACCCCAAGCACCCCAAAAGCTATGAGTATATAAGGCATAGCTAAAAAGCGAGAACACAGCCAAATTGCCATTGCTAGCATTAAAAAGCCAAAAAAGACATTGACCCTTTGCATCCATATTCCAGCTTTTAAAAATCCAAGCCCAAGCCCTACAAATAAAAGCGGAATGCCCATGCCAAAACTCAAAACAAAAAGAGAAGCCCCACCAAGCACTATATCAGCACTTTTTGCGATATAAAGCAAAGCAGCAGCCAAAGGTGCAACTACGCAAGGTCCTATGATAAGAGCTGATAAAAAGCCCATAGTTGCAAGGCTAAGCACACCTTTTGTTTTTGAGTTTTGTTTTTTGATGATGAAATTTTGTATCTTGCTTGGCATTTGAAGCTGAAATACCCCAAAACAAGCAAGGGCTAAAAGCACAAAAATAAGAGCAAAAAAGCCAAGCACTAAAGGATGTTGCAAAAAGCCTTGCACACTTGCACCAAGCAAGGCTGTAGCAATGCCAGCTAAAGCATAAGCTAAAGACATAAAAAACACAAAGATAAAAGAAAGCCAAAAGGCTCGTTTTTTACTCGGTGCTTGCGTGCTTTTTGCAAGTATGAGTGATGAAAGTATGGGGATCATCGGCAAGGTGCAAGGGGTAAGTGAAAGTAAAAGTCCATACCCAAAGAAGCTTAACAAAGTAAGAAAAAAGCCATCTTTATTAAATTCATTTTGCTTTTTTATATTCTTTGTGTTTATAAGTTCAGTAAGTGCATAAATGCCTTGATTTTGCTTTAGTGTAAAACTTTTTTTCAAGGGGCGGTAGCAAAACCCAGCTTCAGAACAGCCTTGATATGAAAGTTCTAATAAAGCCTCATTTTTGCTAGCGAGTTCTTTTTTGAGTAAAATTTGTGGGATAAAAAGCTCTAAATTCGCATAATATCTTTGTTCGTTGTTTTTTTTAACGCTTGCAGGCAGGTTAAGCAAAGCAGTAATGTCTTTATCATCAAGCTTGATTTTAAGCTCTTTTTGATACAAATAAATCGTATCAGCGATATTAAAATCAAAATAAACTCCTACCTCATCAGCATAAGAATGCAATTTAAATGCTTCATTTGGCTGTAAAAATTCAGCCCAGCTTAGATTTAAAAAAAAGAAAAATATCAGAAAAATACGCATTAAGTTCTCATTTATATCTTGTTTTATTTTTAATTATAGTTTTTTATGGTAAATTTAAAAGAATACTTTTCAAGGAGATTTGCACATGACATCACCAAAACCTGAGCCAAAAAGCACAAAACATTTGACACGTAAAAATGAGTCAAAGCCTAAAAATCAAGAGGATTTGCTTGCAAAAAAAGAAAAAAATAATATGCCAAAGGATCAAAAAACACAAAATGACAAAAAAGATGAGTATGTAAGCATAAAGGTTAAAAAAAGCACGCTCAAATATGAAAAGGAGCTCAAAACCTTGCAAATCGAGCTTTTGAAATTCCAAAATTTCGTTAAAGATAAGGGCTTAAAGGTTTTAATCCTCACAGAAGGACGAGACGCAGCAGGCAAAGGAGGCTCAATTAAACGCCTTACAGAGCATTTAAATCCAAGGGGTTGTAGAGTCGTTGCTCTTGAAAAGCCAAGTGATGTAGAAAGGACGCAGTGGTATTTTCAACGTTATGTTTCACACTTGCCAGCAGCTGGTGAGATCGTGATCTTTGATAGAAGCTGGTATAATAGAGCTGGAGTTGAGCCGGTAATGGGTTTTTGCACCCCAGCTGAGCATAAACATTTTTTAAGAGAAGTGCCTTTGTTTGAAGAAATGCTTGTCAATAGTGGCATTATCATGTTTAAATTCTATTTTTCAGTGTCTAAAGAAGAGCAAAAAAAACGTTTTGATAGTCGTAGAAAAGATCCTTTAAAGCAATACAAGCTCTCTTCGGTAGATGAAAAATCCCAACAGCTTTGGGATAAATACACTGTCGCAAAATACTCAATGCTTCTTGCTTCAAATACGCCAAAAAACCCTTGGACTATCATAGGTTCAGACAATAAGAAAAAAGCAAGGCTTAATGTCTTTAGAACCATACTCAATAAAGTTGATTATACGGGCAAAAGCAAGGATATAAAGCCAGTAGATAAGAACTTAGTGCGAAGTGGAGAAGATGAAATTCGCAAAATGGAAACTAATCTTAACAGAAGTGATGAAAAATTTGAAAAACTTGATCAAAAATAAGGAAAGCATATGCTTTTAAAAGTGCAAAAACTAAGCGAAAAATACTACCCCCAAATCGTGAATTTAAGAGAGCATTTTCATCAATTCCCAGAGCTTAGCTTTGAAGAGTTTCAAACTTCACAAAAAGTCTGTGAGGTGCTTGAAAATGCAGGTATATCATATAAAAAAGGTATAGCAAAAACCGGGGTTTTGGCTGAAATTTATGGCACAAAAAAAAGTGATGAAAAACCAAAATGCGTGCTTTTAAGGGGTGATATGGATGCTTTGCCAGTGTTTGAAGAAAGCGGGGTAAGCTTTGCTTCAAAGATAGCGGGTAAGATGCACGCTTGCGGACATGATGGACATACCGCTGGACTTTTAGGCACAGCACTCATCTTAAATGAGCTTAAAGATGAATTTAGCGGTTGTGTGAAGTTTATGTTTCAGCCAGCTGAGGAAAATTATGGCGGAGCAAAGCCTATGATAGAAGAGGGCGTGCTTGAAAATCCATATGTTGATGCCGTGTTTGGTTGTCATTTGTGGGGTTTAATGCAAGAAAATACAGCTCAAATTATCAGTGGGGCGATGATGGCTGGGGTAGATAGCTTTGATCTTAAATTTATAGGCAGAGGCGGGCATGGAGCTCATCCACATACAACCATAGATTCGGTTTTAATGGCGGCTCGTTTTATCACTAGTGTTCAAAGCGTTGTTTCAAGGCGTTTAAAGCCTATAAGTGCTGGAGTGATCAGCGTGGGAAGTGTGCAAGCTGGAAGCTCTTATAATATCATCGCTCAAGAAGCCTTTTTAAAAGGCACGGTGCGTTTTTTAGATGATGAAAGTCAAGCGATCTTGCAAAAGGGTGTTGAAGATGTGGCTAAGGCTGTGGCTTTGGAATTTGGCGGATCATATGAGCTTGATTATCACAGAGAATATCCACCTTTGATTAATGACGAATTTGGTGCAAAAATCGCTCAAAAAGCCTTCTTGCAAGTCTTAGGCGAAAAAAATATCATCACAAAGGCTGAAGCTGATATGGGGGCTGAGGACTTTGCCTTTTTAACGCGTGCAAGAAAAGGAGCTTATGTTTTTGTAGGTATAGCTAAAGATAAAAACAAACCTGTATTACATCACAGCCCAAATTTTGCTTGGGAAAGTGAAAATTTAAAGGTGCTTATGCAAGGTGAGGCGATGATGGCTTTGGAGTTTTTGAATTCGTAAATTTTTGTAATGGCTTATCAAAGAGGCTTTGTAGGTTTTATCCCTATATTTTAAAAAATTGAATTTTTACAAACCTTGCTATTTCACAACCCAAAATCAAGTTTTATTTGTGTGAAAGGGTAAAAGTTAAGTTAAAATAAAACTTAAAGCACAAAAACCATATACTCCACCATTTTGAGAATCTACGATATTCACTCAACCAAAAACATTTGCTCAACGACTTTGACTAAGCTCACTTAAACCATAATTAAATCTTACATTTACTGCTCTGTTTGAGTTAGAAGTTGGGGCATTGGCATTGATCGTTACATCATTACCTGCGTTGAGAGTGAGCTCTTTTTATGTTTGATGTTGAGGGGCTATTGGATGTTGTGTCAGTTGTGCTTGATACATCAAGTGTTTTATCAGTAGCTTGTGATGATGAAAAATTTTAGATTAAGAATGAAGTTGGATTTTTATAAATTTTGTGTATTGTATTGTTTTTTTTGGATTTGTTTTCAAAAAATAGTGAAAATAGCCTTTGGTAAATTTCTGCTTGCTATTCTTTGATTTTGGTTCGAAATGCCATAGCCTTATGCAAAGAGATAAAATCCACATTTTCAAGGCTTACACCACTTGGTATACCTTGGGCGATTTTTGAGAAACGAAGATGAAAGTCTTTGAGTTTTTCCTCGATAAAAAAGATCAAAGCGTCCGAATTTATAGTGTGTGTAAGGGCGAAAATTAGTTCTTTACAAGCATTTTCGCTGATGAAATGCCTTAGTTTTAACACAAGTTCATCACTGATCTCATCAAAGATAAAATAAAGCCCATCAAAACTTCCGCTTTCTTCAAGTATGAGTATATCTTTAGCACTTTGCACCACGCAAAGCAAGTTTTTATCGCGGTTTTCATCACTGCAAATTTCACAAAGCTCGTTTTCACTGAGGTTACCACATTTTTGGCAGGGCTTGATAAAGCGGACTGCATTTTCTATATTATGGGCAAGTTTTAGAGCAAGAGTGTGATTTTCAAGGAGTGTATAGGCAAGTCTTAGAGCTGTTTTTTTGCCTATACTTGGGAGGTTTGCAAAACTTTGCACGAGTTCGTTGAATTTTTCACTGCTGTTGTGTGGCACTGCTTTTTTCCTGATTGATTTGAAATTGATGAAAGCCGTTTATGTATGCATAACCAAGACTAAAATTATGCATCATGCAAATTCTTTCGATGATATACAGCCCAAGTCCCATACCCTCGCTTTTGTTATCTTTATCTCTTGTGAAAGCTTTGAAGTATTCTTGAATGCTTTGTTTTAAAGGTGCTGCCTTGTTTTTAATCACGAAATGATCTTTGCAGCATTCTACTACGCAACTTTCATCATCTGAATGCTTGATCGCATTGTCGATGAGGTTTTTAATCACCAAAGGAAAAATTTCAATATCAGCTTCAAAAACTGCATCTTCAAAAAGCTTTATTTGCACTCTTTGCTCAAAGTCATCTCGCATAAGAAAATTTTTTGCTTCTTTTAAAAGCTCCGAAAAATGGTAGTTTCTAAATTGTAAATTATAATTTTTTGAAAGCAAACTTTCTACTTTTGCAAATTCGTTAATGAGTGAATTTAAGCGTTCAAAAATCGCTATTAAACGTCCTTTTTGCTTGTCTTCTTCTATCATTTCAGCGATAATTCTTCCCTTGCCTATGGGTGTTTTTATCTCGTGCATTATAGTGCGTAAGAAAAGCTGTCTTGACTCTATAAGTTGGTGATTTTTATTCATAGTGTTGTAAAACTCTGTAGCGATTTTGCCTATTTCGTTGTTTTGGTAGCCTTGAGGTGAAAAGCTCTTGCCATTTGCCGTTTGAGCAACTTCAAGGCGAAGTTTTGTAAGAGGTTTTAAAGAGTTAATGATAGAAATATATAAAAAAGTCGTTAAGGCTAAAGAAAGTAAAAAGCCCAGAAAGATGAATTTAAAAGTGGTATTTTCCTCGTTTGATTCTAAGATTAGATCATAATCTTGGCTTTGCACCTGTAAAAAAAGCTGATTGTTGTAAGAAATGGAAGTAAAAACCCCAAAATTTGTAGCAATTTTAAAAATTGCATTACCCTTACTTTTGATCTTGCTTGAGAGTTTTTCACCTTTGACGATATTAAAATTATTGCTTAGTAAATAGCTTAGTAAATCTATATTCGAGTTTTCGCTGTAATTGCTCGTGAGTGATTTGATAACATTTTTTTGTCTTAGGCTTTGATTTTCATGGTGTATATCCATCTCAAGAGTGATAGAAAGGGCAAATAAAGCACAAACAAGTAAAAAAACAACGATAAATAAAACACTAACTTTAGTGCGAATGGAATAAGATCTCATCCTATGAGTTTATACCCTATGCCCCTTACCGAAAAAATATGCTTTGGTGTCTTTGAACTATCATTAATCTTTGTTCTTAAGCGTCCAATGATAACATCAAGGCTTTTTGAATCTTTATCTTTGAGGCTTTTGCAGTGTTGCACGAGCTGTTCTCTTGAAACTGAAAAACCATGCTGGTGGATAAGATAATCAAGAATTTCATATTCAGCCGGAGTAAGGGTTAAGACATTACCATTATATGAAATTTCGTGTTTTCTTTCATCAATTTTAAAGCTTGAATTTATAGTTTGATTGCCATGATTGCTTTGCTTTTTAGAGCGACGAATGAGACTCATGATCCTTGCATACATTTCTTTTGGATCATAAGGCTTTGGCAGATAATCATCAGCTCCAATTTGCAAGCCAACAACTTTATCGCTAATATCTCCACGAGCTGAAGAGATGATGATGGGAATATCGCTTTTTTGTCTGATCTCTCGGCACACATCAAGTCCATCAATACCGGGCAGGGTAAGATCTAAGATTAAGCAATCGTAATTTTTAATACTTGAGCTAAGCCCAATATATGGATCTTCATAATTGGTAACTTTGATGTTAAATTGCACAAGGTATTCAGAAAGCAAGGTAGCAAAATCTGGATCATCTTCTATCATCAAGACACTAATCATTCCTATTCCTTCATGCTTTTGAAATAAAAAATAAATTTTTAATAAAGCTATTATAACAAAGATTAAATAATAATTATAAAAAATTTGGTAAAATACTTTTTTAAAAATTTATAATGAAACAAAAATAAAGGAAAAATAAGTGGAAATAAGCTATTATGAACTTCTTGAAATTTCGCGTGATGCTGACAAAGAAACGATAAAAAAAGCCTACAGAAAACTTGCATTAAAATACCACCCAGATAGAAATCAAGGCGATAGCGACTCAGAACAGAAATTTAAACTTATCAATGAAGCCTATGAAATTTTAAGTGATGAGAAGAAAAGGGCTTTGTATGATCGCTATGGAAAAGAAGGTGTGAAAAGTAGCTCTGGAGGTGGTTCTGGTTTTGAGGATTTTGATTTGGGCGATATTTTCTCAAGCTTTTTTGGAGGTGGCTTTGGCAGAGGATCAAAACAAAAAGCAAATCCAGAGAACAAATACAGCCAAAATGCCAAAACTCAAATTCAAATCAGCTTCAAAGAAGCGGTATTTGGTTGTAAAAAAACACTTCATTTTCATTATAAAAGTTTTTGTAAAACTTGTGATGGTAGTGGTTCAAAGGATGGAGCTTTGCAAACTTGCCCAACATGCAATGGTAAAGGACAAGTCGGTTCTACGCGAGGTTTTATGACTTTTGTGCAAACTTGTTCGGCGTGTAATGGCATGGGGCAGATCATCAAAGAAAAATGTTCAGATTGCAAAGGAGCTGGCTTTAATGAGCTTGAGGAAAAAACTGAACTTGAAATTCCAGAGGGTATCGATAATGGTATGATTTTGCGGGTGCAAGGCAAGGGAAATATCCTCAAAAATGGCACTAGAGGGGATTTACATATCGCTGTTTTGGTTGAAGAAGATGCTAATTTTATCAGGGATAATCTTGATATTTATATCGAATTTCCCGTATTTTTCACTCAAGCTGCTTTGGGAGAGAGGATTAAAATCCCTACTATAAGGGGTTTTGCTTTTTTAGAGCTTCCTATTGGAGCAAAAGATAAGGATCATTTTGTGCTTGAAAATGAGGGCGTAAAAGACATACACAGCAATAAAATAGGTAGGCAGATCGTGCAAATTGCCGTGCAGTTTCCAAACAAGTTGAGTGAAGAGCAAAGAACTTTGCTTGAGGAGCTTAACAAAAGTTTTGGCGTAAGTGAAGACGGGCTTCATCAAGAGCAAAAAGGCTTTTTTGACAGACTTGCTTCGTGGTTTAAATAAGCTTTGCTTATTAAATTGAATAAATTTAACTCTAAATTTATTCTTGGTTTATTTTTATTATTTTGTGAGCAAATATAGCATTTGTTGTCTAGTTTTTTATTTGCTTTTTTAGCTTTACAAGCTTAATAAAAATAAACCTTGATAGCTTAGGCTTATATTTTTGGGTAATTTAAATTCTTTTATATCAACGCATAAGAAACTAAAATCAGTAAAATTATGCATAAAAAATAGTTGTTTTCATAACTTTATTGTGTTATAATCATACTTTATAAAATTCACAAGAGCTGTTTTTGTCTTTTGTGGGGGTTTATTTTCTAGGAAAAAAATGCTAAAAAAACACCTTTATATCGCAAGTGATCATGCGGGTTTTGAGCTAAAAAAAGCTCTTTGTGCTTTCTTTGAGGAACAAAAAATTGATTTTGATGATCTTGGAACGCATGATGAAACGAGTTGTGATTATCCAGATTATGCACATTTGCTTGCTTCAAAGATCGATGAAAATGGCTTTGGCATACTTATTTGTGGTTCGGGTATCGGTATGAGTATAGCCGCAAACAAACATAAATGTATCCGCTGTGCTTTGTGTAATGACTCAACAATTGCTCGACTTGCTAGAGAACATAATAATGCAAATGTTCTCGCACTTGGGGCACGTTTTGTAAGTGCTGATCGTGCAAAAGAGATCATAAAAGAATTTCTTAATACCGAATTTGAAGGTGGCAGACATACTCAAAGGGTGCAGAAAATCGAGGAAAAAGAATGTTTTTAGATTGGCTTATTTTAACCTTATTGATTTGTTTGTGTTTATATCTTACTGTTATGCTTTTGTATTACAAAACCTTACTTAGCAAAGAAAAAATTTCAAAAGATTTTATCAAAAACAACCTTGATGACACGGAAATCGTCATTCGTAAGCTTCAAGTCCAGCTTCAAAGAAGCTTAGGAAATATAGATATTTTAACCGAAGAACTCAATAAAATCAAAAGCGATTTAACCTCGCTTCGAACGAGAAATTCCCAGTATAGATTAGAAAATGACAAGCTTAGGCAAAGGATTAAAGAGCTTGAAGCAAAAATAGAGGCATTATTATGACAAAACTTACTCAACAAGAGCAAGAATTTCTTGCTTCAAAGATCAGAACCATTCCGGATTATCCTAAAAAAGGCATACTTTTTAGAGATATTACTACCTTGCTTAACAATAAAGAGGCTTTATTTTTCTTGCTTGATCATTTAGAGGCTAGATATAAAGGTAAAGAGCTTGACTTTATTGCTGGCACTGAAAGTAGAGGCTTTATCTTTGCGGCTTTACTTTGTGCAAAGTTGAATTTACCCTTTGTGCCTCTTAGAAAACCGGGCAAACTCCCTTACAAAACCTTTAGCTGTGAATACGCTCTTGAATACGGACATGACAGCATGGAAATTCATCAAGATGCTTTTGGTGAGGTAAAAGATGCTAGAGTGCTTTTGGTTGATGACTTAATCGCCACTGGAGGCACAGCTCTTGCTTCTTATGAACTGATAAAAAAGGCAAAAGCTCAATGTATCGAGGCTTGCTTTTTAATCAACCTTGTTTCACTTGGCGGAGCAAAAAAACTTGAGGATTTCACTTCAGTGTATAGCGTTTTGGAGTTTTAAACATGGAAGGGTATTTAAAAGAGCTGTTATATAATTACCAACATTTAGCCTATATCATCATTTTTTTATGGTGTATTTTAGAAGGTGAGCTTGCTTTGATTTTGGCTGGAATTTTTGCTCATGAAGGGCATGTAAATTTGACTATGGTTATTTTTGTAGCTGGGCTTGGCGGCTTTGTGGGCGATCAAATTTATTTTTATATAGGACGTTATAATAAAAAATACATTCAAAAAAAACTTCGCTCTCAAAGGCGGAAATTTGCAGTAGCTCATTTGCTCTTGCAAAGATTTGGCTGGCCTATTATCTTCATACAACGCTATATGTATGGCTTTAGAACAGTTATTCCTATGAGCATAGGTATTACTCGTTATAGCGGGAACAAATTTGCCTTTATCAATCTTATTTCAGCTTGGGTTTGGGCAGCTATCACCATACTTTTGGCTTGGTTTTTTGGAGAAGAAATTTGGAAATTTGTTAAATGGGCTGAGAAGCATTGGTATTATGCAGCTATACTTATCATTAGCTTTTTATCTTTGATGATTTTTGGTTTTAAACAAATGGAAAAAGCAATATTAAGAAAAAGGAGTAAAAAATGAAATTCGAACTTAGTGAAAAAAAAATTAGCCAAATCAAGGCTGATTTTGAACTTGTTTTTGTGCAAGATAAAAATCTCAAGCCTTTTAAAGAAAGCAAGGCTTTATTTGACTTGCAAAACTACACAGGTGAAGGACTTTGCCTTGATTTCAGCAACAAAAAACTTTTTGTAGAGCTTAAAAGTCTTGAGTATGAGGACATTCGCTTAGCTTTTGCTAATGCGTATAAAGCCTTAAAAGTGCTTAATGTTAAAAGTATAAAAAGCCCTTGCATAGTTGGAAAATGCACCTTTAGAAGCTTTGCTAGTATGGTTGAGGGCATTGAGTTTGCAAGCTATGATTTTAATAAATACAAAAGTGAGAAAAAGCCTTCTAAACTTGAAATTTTCATCATCTCAAAAGATGAGCTTAATGGCAAAACTTATGAAATAAAAGACGCAAAAGAAGGCTTAGAAACTGGCAGAATTTTAAGCGAGGCAAGCCATTTTACCAAAGACATAGTCAATGAAATCCCAGAACTTTACACCTCGCTAAAAATGGCAGAAGATGCTACAAAACTAGCAAAAGAAAACAAAAATATAACTTGCAAGGTTTATGATGAAAACTTCCTTGCTAAAGAAAAAATGAACGCCTTTTTAGCGGTAAATAAAGCCTCTGTCCACCCACCTCGCCTCATTCACTTAAGCTATAAAGCTAAAAATGCTAAGCAAAAAGTGGTATTTGTAGGCAAGGGACTTACTTATGATAGTGGAGGTTTGAGATTAAAACCGGCTGATTCTATGCTTACTATGAAAGCAGATAAAAGCGGAGCAGCAGCAGCTATGGGTATTATCAAAGCTGCTGCTGAACTTGAACTACCTTTTGAAATTCATGCGATTTTAGGAGTAGCTGAAAATATGATAGGAGGCAATGCCTTTAAGCCAGATGATGTGTTAATCTCAAGAGAAGGTGTGAGTATAGAGGTGCGAAATACAGACGCTGAAGGGCGTTTGGTTTTGGCTGATTGCTTAAGCTATGCTCAAGATTTAAAGCCAAATTTACTTATTGATATGGCGACTTTAACCGGAGCTTGTGTTGTAGGACTTGGAGAATACACAAGTGGTATTATAGGTAATAACGAGGACTTGCAAGATGAGTTTTATAAAGCCAGCAAAAAAAGTGGCGAATATGCTTGCGTTTTACATTTTAATCCTCATCTAAAAGAGCTTATCAAATCAAATATGGCTGATGTCAGCAACACAAGTATAAGCAGATACGGTGGAGCCTTAACAGCTGGACTTTTTTTGGATAAGTTTATCCGCAAAGAATACAAAGATAAATGGCTTCATCTTGATATAGCAGGACCTGCTTATGTAGAAAAAGCTTGGGGCTATCAAAACTTTGGAGCAGGAGCAGCTGGGGTAAGAATGTGTATAGCCTATCTTTTAGAGCTTGCAAGAAAAGATAAAAAAGGCTTGAAAAAATGAACCTTTCAGTAGGTATAGTAGGCTTACCAAATGTTGGTAAATCTACGACTTTTAATGCCTTAACTCGGGCTCAAAATGCCCAAAGTGCAAATTATCCTTTTTGCACCATAGAGCCAAATAAGGCTCTTGTTAATGTGCCAGATACTAGACTAAAAGAACTTGCTAAGATAGTAAATCCTCAAAAAATCTTGCATTCTGCGATTGAATTTGTAGATATTGCAGGACTTGTAAAAGGAGCAAGCAAGGGCGAGGGCTTGGGCAATAAATTCCTTTCAAACATAAGAGAAACTGAGGTGATCTTACACCTTGTGCGTTGCTTTGATGATGAAAATATCACTCATGTTGAAGGTGGGGTTGATCCCATAAGAGATATAGAAATTATTCAAACCGAGCTTATCTTAGCTGATATTGAGCAACTTAGCAAAAAAATAGAAAAGCTAAACAAAGAAGCAAGGGCAAATGTTAAGGGTGCGAAAGAAAGCTTGGAGCTTGCAAATATTTTATTAGAGCACCTCAATAAAGGCTTAAGTGCAAGCAGTTTTGAAGACAAAGAAAATGAGGCTTTTAAAAGTTTTAACAAAGAGCTCCGCTTGCTTTCAGCCAAAGAAGTAATTTATGGAGCAAATGTTGATGAAGCAAGTTTGAGCAAGGAAAATGCTTATGTAAAGGCTGTGAAAGAATATGCTAAAGCTCACCATCATGAAGTCATCATGCTGTGTGCTAAGATAGAAGAAGAGCTTGTGGGACTAAGTGAAGAAGAAGCAAGTGAGCTTTTAGCGTCTTTAGGCGTAAAAGAAAGTGGCTTAGCTAGTATTATTAAAATTGCTTTTAATAAACTTGGCTTAATTAATTATTTTACCGCTGGTGAGATAGAAGTAAGAAGCTGGACCATTTATAAAGGCGATAAAGCCCCAAGAGCAGCAAGTGTTATACACAATGACTTTGAAAAAGGTTTTATCAAAGCTGAAGTGATAAGCTATGAGGACTTTATTGCTTGTGGGGGAGAAGCCAAGGCAAAAGAAGCTGGAAAACTTCGCCTTGAGGGCAAGGACTATGTGGTTCAAGATGGCGATGTTATGCATTTTCGCTTTAATGTTTGATTGCAAGAATTTACTAGAATTGACTTTAAAAATTTAATATTTTTGCTTATACAATTTAAGCTTGCTTAAATAAACATAAAAACATAAGTTTTTGTGCTTATACTGACTTTTTTATTTAGTATAATTTACCCTTCATTATCAAGGCTTTTGTTAAAATTGGAACGAAAATTGCTTTTAAGCTTTTAAATTTAAAGACAAGGAAAGACAAATGAAAGTAGCGTTGATGATACTTGCATTTTGTATTGCAAGCTTTGCGGTGCAGGTTAAGGATGTGGCAAACACCGTTGGTGTGCGTGATAATCAGCTTATAGGATATGGGCTTGTAGTAGGGTTAAACGGCAGTGGAGACGGCACAAACTCAAAATTTACCATTCAATCCATATCAAATTTACTTCAAGGTATGAATATAAAAGTCAATCCAGACGACATAAAGTCTAAAAATACAGCAGCTGTTATGGTTACAGCAAAAATACCGGCTTTTGCAAAAAGTGGAGATAAACTTGATATAACCGTTTCTTCTATGGGTGATGCAAAGTCCTTGCAGGGTGGCACGCTTTTGCTTACAGCATTAAGAGGAATAGATGGTGAAATTTATGCTATCGCTCAAGGTGTTGTTTCAACAGGAGGTATTACAGGAGGAACTGGCGGACGTGGTGGCAACCACTCTACAAGTGCTTCTGTTTTGGCTGGAGCAAGTGTTGAACGAGAAATTCCTCAAAATTTTAGTCAAAATGATAATCTTACTTTAAGTCTTAAAACAGCAAACTTTAAAACAGCAAATGATATAGAAAAGGCATTGAATTTCGCTTTTGATAGCGAGGTTGCTCAAGCAATTGATTCACGCACTATTCGCCTTAAAAAACCAGATGAAATTTCATCGGTTGAATTTATGGCAAGGGTTTTAGAACAAGACATAGACTTTGTGCCAGAAAACAAAGTCATTATTGATGAACGAAGTGGAACTATCGTCTCTGGAGCAAATGTCGAGGTTGAGCCTATCTTAATCACGCATAAAGACATTACCATCAAAATAGAACCAAACGCTCAAGCACCACTAGGGGCAAACGAGCTTGATATGAAAGATGGGGGCATTATAGATCCGACATCAAATACCCTAAGGATCAACGCAAATAAAACAACCGTAGCAAATGTGGCAAGAATGCTTAATAAACTCGGTGCAAGCCCAAATGATATTATTTCTATCATGCAAAACCTCAAAAGAGCAGGGGCTATTAATGCTGATTTGGAGGTGATTTGATGAAAGTGGATAATTTTATTGCGAGTTTTAACGCTAATACGCCGAATTTATATAATGCCAACGCGAGCAAGGCTTTTAAAAAAGAAGTTGAACCGAGCAAAACACAAAGCCAAGCACAAGAGGATGCTGAATTTGATAAGGCTTTAAAAGAGCAAACTGATGCCTTTGAGGCTTTTTTGATTAAGACTGTGCTTGATATTTCGATGAAAAATAAAGCTTCGATTTTTGAAAAAGATGCAAGTGATGATATCTATACTTCTATGTATAATGATACCATGAGTAAGGCTTTAAGTGGTGGAATGGGCTTTTCACAATTATTATTTAATTTTTTGAAAGAAAGGGCTTAAGTTTTTTCGCATTTAGCCGATCTAGCTTGTAGAATAAGGATACTTAAGGGAGTCTAGGATGATAAATGCGCTTACACAAAGCTTCGTAGGAAGCACGACGACAAATGTTTCACAACTGAACAAAGAGTCAAAAACAAATGAGACTCAAAAAACGGAAAATGAAAAGCTATCAAAACTAGCTGATCAGATCAAAAAAGGCGAATACAAGCTTGATATGAACGCAACCGCTCAGTCTATCAGCGATTCGCTACTTTAACAAGATCATTTTCCTTTTTTTTTTGAGTTTGGACTCTAAGAAAGGGAAAAAATGATCAAGGGTTATCTTCGCAAAAGTAATGAGCTTTTAGATGAGCTTATCTCTCAAACGCAACTTGATATAGCTAATATCAAAGAAGGAAAACACAAAAGTGTTCCTGAAAGTGTTGAGAACAAAAATCGACTTATAGCTGAATTTAAGGCTGTGAAAAAACAGCTTGACGATACTCTTATTTCTTTAAGCGATAATGGTAAGAAAAATCTTGCTGAATTGCTTGATGAAGAGGATAAAGCCGAGCTTGGAAATTTTAAAAATAAACTTGAAAGCCTCCATGTTATAAATAAAGAATACGCTAAACTTGTAATCATTGTAAAAAATTTCTTTGATGGACTTTTAAACAATATGTTTGATCAAGGAAGTGGAACGAATAATGCTTATGCAAATTCAAAGACAGATGCAGCTTCTCTTTTCAAGCTCAATGTATAAAGGATAAATCATGAGTATATTTGCTACTTTAAATAAGGGTGTTACGGGATTAAAAGCCTCAGAAATTCAAATCGCTACTACAGGAAATAACATCTCAAACACCAACAGCACTTTTTACACACGCCAAAGAGTGATACAAACGACTGCTGGGCATTATAATGTGCAAGGTAACTTAGAAATCGGTATGGGGACAAATGTCGAAACTATAGTTAGACTTCATGATGAATACTCTTACACTAAGCTTAAAGATGCAAGTACACAGCTTGAATTTACAAACTATATGAAAACTAAGCTTGAAGAGATAGCCAAACGCTTTCCTGATATACAAACAAATGGTATTTTAGCGGATTTAGAAGCATATAATCAAGCATGGAATAATCTATCTTCAGCTCCAAATGATGGTGCTGTTAAAGAAAATTTAGTTAAAGTTGCCCAAAGTTTTACAGAGCATTTAAATAGCACTTATAAAGATATGCTTAAGATTGAACAAACCGTAAATGATGAGATTAAGCTCACGGTTGATGAGATTAATTCTATAGGTGAAGAAATCGCTAATATTAACAAACAAATCGCTAAACAAGAAGTGCTTGATACAGATCACGCAAACGAACTTAGAGATAAGAGAGATGAACTTGAACTTACACTTTCAAAGCTTGTTGATGGTGTAGCAACGAAGACGGTTATGGGACAAAGCAGCCAACTTGAATCAACCATGACAGATGGCGGTAAATACTATAATCTTACCTTGCACGGACATGTGATCGTAAATGGCTCAAATTTCATTCCATTGAAAATCATCACAGATGAAGTCAGCGGAAGTCATAAAATCGTCTATGAAACAAGTGATGAAAGGATCACTGATCTCAATACAAGGATTTCAGGCGGTAAGCTAGGTGCACAACTTGAGCTTCGAGGAAGAACTTATATCAAAGACGAACAGCGTTATGATGGCGGTATGATTCAAGAGTATAAAGATATGATGAACACTTTCGCAAAAACGCTCATTACACAAACAAATAATATCTATGCCTCATCAGCAAAGAGTTCTTTAAGCTCAGATATTCTGCCTCATCTTGACAATAATACAAGTTTAATAAGCTATGATAAAAACATACAAATAGGCACTTTTGATTTGGTATTGTATGATGATAAGGGCGATAAAGTCAATACTAAAACTATTACCATAGATGTTAATACAACTATGCAAGATATTGTCAATCAAATCAATTCAAACACTGATGATAACGCGAATAACAATGGACTTGATGATATAGATGATTATTTAAGAGCAACTTTTAATTATGATACTCGAAGCGAATCTGGACTTTTTCAGATTAATCTTATCAATCCAAACTATAAAATCGCCATAGAAGATAAAGGCACAAATTTCAGTGGCTCTTTAAATATAGGTGGTTTTTTCAGTGGCTCAAGTGCAAGTGATATTCATGTAAAAACAGAATACTTAAGCGATCCAAGCAAGCTTAGAGCAAGCTATAATGGTGCTGATGGAGGTAATGAAGTCGCAAATGCCTTGCAACAACTTCAATATGATGAGGTAAATTTTTACAATGAAGATGGCACTATAGTCAAAAAGTCTTTGGACGGATACTACCGCCTTTTTACTGGTAAAATCGCAACTGATGGCGAGACAAACAATAATACTCATGCTACAAATACAACTTTGTATAATTCTGTGTATGAAGAATTTCAGTCTTTAAATGGCGTTAATACAAATGAAGAATTAGCAGCTCTTATTCAGTATCAAGCAAGCTATGGAGCGGCTTCAAAAGTCGTTACTACAGTCGATCAAATGCTTGATACTCTACTTGGACTTAAGTCGTAAGTGCTTGCTTTAAAGAAAAGGCTAGAATACTTTGTGCGTGAGAAAAATACGCTTGAAGCTCTAGCCCTTGCTCCTGATCCTTTGCAGATTGCTAGAATTCATCAAGATGAGCTTATAAGCCTTATCTGTGCTTTGTTTGCATATGGAAATGCTAAAAATATAGTGAATTTCTTGCAAAAACTTGATTTTTCCGTGTTAAAGCTTGATGAAAAGGCGATAAAAGACTATTTTTCACAAGTTAAGCTTAAATATCGCTTTGAAAACAGCAAGGATATAGAGCAAATTTTCATTACCCTAAGACGCTTCGTGCAAAAATACACACTTAAGGATTTTTTTACAAAAAATTATCAAGAAAAAGGCGTGATATACGCATTTAAGGCATTTATTGATGAAATTTATCGTCTGAATTCATATAGAAGTTATGGCTATGAGTTTTTCTTTTCAAAACCTTTTTTAAATCAACCAAAATCGCCCTTAAAACGCTATAATATGTATCTTCGCTGGATGGTGCGAAAAGATGCCCTAGATATGGGGCTTTTTGATAAAATCAAAGCTAAGGATTTGTTAATTCCACTTGACACACATACGCATAAGGTAGCTTTAAAACTTAAACTTTTGCAAAGAAAAAATTATGATTTTAAAGCTGTGCTTGAGCTTACCCAAAATTTGTGTCAATTTGATCCAAACGATCCTATAAAATACGACTTTGCACTCTATCGTTTGGGACAAAGTAGGGAGTATATGAGTTTAAATGTGTAGAATTTGCAAATTTAGAAGATGGATAAAAGCGTTATAAAAATTATTAATAGTTTTTTTGAAGTATTTTTATTTATTTTTTAAATATGATTTAAAAAATAAAAAGCATTTTGTATTGCTTAAATCATATTTTTAGCTATAATGCGTCTAAAAAGGATAGAGCGTGGAAAATATGTTTGAGCTTGCAGGTGCGTATTATATGATTTTATTTTTTATCGCTTTATTTGCTGGTTTTATAGATGCTATAGTTGGTGGCGGTGGGCTTATTACCCTGCCAGCTTTGCTTGCAAGTGGCATACCAGCACATTTATCTTTGGCTACAAATAAGCTACAAAGTGTTTTTGGTTCTTTTACGGCGACGCTAACTTATTTTAAAGCAAGGACGATGAAGCATTTAGCTTGGGGCGTCGCTTTTACCGGACTTGGGGCAGGACTTGGGGCATATATAGTCTTGCTGGTAAATGACAAACATCTTAAACTCATCATTATTATTTTTTTAACTCTTACTTTTCTTTACACTCTTTTACGCCCAAATTTAGGCAAGCACAAAAGCAAGGCTAAGATCAAAAATATCAAAATTTTTCATATGCTTTGTGGGCTTACTTTAGGTTTTTATGATGGATTTTTAGGACCGGGTACAGGTTCGTTTTGGATCTTTGCTTGCGTAGCTTTTTTAGGCTATGATATGAAAAATGCAAGCATGAATACAAAAATCCTTAATTTTTCAAGCAATATTGTTGCTTTGGTGATTTTTTTGTGGCATTATGAGGTGCTTTGGCTTGTAGGCTTTTTAATGGGTTTTGGGCAGATTGTGGGGGCATTTTTAGGCTCTAAATTGGTGCTTAAGACGCAGGGTGCGTTTATCAAAAAACTATTCTTAATCGTCGTTGGTGCAACTATACTTAAGGTTACTTGGGATTATTTTTCGCAGTTTTGATGAAAAATTGTATTTTTTTGGTTGAAATTATGGCTTTTAATGTTATAATATAGCTTTTAAAATCGATATTGATTGCGAAGGAAAGCTTAAATTTATGAAGATTATACTTATAGGCTCTTCAACAGGTGGTCCAAAGCAACTTAAGTTTCTACTTAAAGATATGGAGCTTAAAGATACTTGCGTCGTAATCGCTCAGCATATGAGTGTAAATTTTATCCCTTCTTTTGTGAAGCAGTTTGACAAAGAAGCTCTTGCTGAAGTCGTTATGGCAAATGATAAAGAAGCTTTACAAAATGGTAAAATTTATATTTGTCAGCAAAATACCGTCTTAAGTGGGGCTTTGAGTATCCTTTTAAATTTTAGCGAGGAATGCACGAATTTTAAGCCTAATGTTGATTTACTTTTCAAATCAGCTCAGGATTTATCAAAGACAAATAAAATCATAGCAGTTCTTTTAACAGGTATGGGAGATGATGGAGCTAAAGGCTTGCTTGACTTATATCAAGTCGGTGTAAAATGTCTGTGTGAAAACGAAAAAGATAGCATAGTGTATGGTATGCCAAAAAAAGCAAAGCAACTTAACCCAGAACTGAAGCAAATGAGCTTGCTTGAAATTAAAAATGAATTGATTAAATTCGTCAAAAACGATACAGAATAACATAATAACATATGTCGCCACGGGGGGGGGGCATTCATTAATATGAACAATGAAATTATCAACATAAGCGAAACTGAACTTTTTAATTTTATTAAGATTATCAACGAAATAAGTGGCATAGATCTAAGCGAGAAAAAAAGTAGCTTAAACATCAAGCTTAATAGCTTTTTAAAAGAGCTAAAAATAGCTAGTTTTAAGGACTTTTTATTGCGTTTGCATTATGATAAAAGTTTGAAGCAAAAAACACTTGATTTTATCTCAGTAAATGAAACTTATTTTTATAGAGAGCTTACTCAACTTAAGGAAGTGGTGCATTATCTTAAAAGTCTTGATAAGCCAACTAGCGTTTTAAGTGCACCTTGCTCGAGTGGCGAAGAGGTGTATTCTTTGGCTATGCTTACAGCTTTAAATTCGGTTAAAGACGTGCATATTACAGGTATAGATTTAAGTGATAAGATGATTACAAAAGCAAAACTTGGGCAGTATAAAGGAAGAAGTCTTGATCGTTTGGGTGAGAGTGAGAAAAAGCGTTTTTTTACTGCAGAAAATAGTATTTATTCGATTAAAAAAAGCGAACTTTGTCGGTGCCGTTTTGAGCTTTGTAATGTTTTTGAGGATACATTTTTAAAGCTTGGCAAATTTGATGTAATACTTTCGAGAAATATGATGATTTACTTTGATTATGAATCAAGGCTTGATCTTATGCACCGCTTTTATAAGATTAGTAATGCAAATGCTAGGTTATATGTAGGAAATTCCGATCTTATACCAGAAAGTGAGTATTTTACTAAGGTTTTTGCTCCGCGAGGCGGGACTTATTATGTAAGAAATTGAGTAAAATTTTTAGTTTAGCTTAATTTTTTTTATAAATTCAGTTCTTTTTTAAAAGAAGTATCATATAATTTTTTATTCATTAAATTTAAGATTTTAACAACAAAGGCTTTATTTTGATCGAACTTAAACATGTTAATAAATTTTACGGATCCCATCAAGTCTTAAAGGATATCAATTTAAGTATAAAAGATGGCGAAAAACTCGTTATCATAGGACCTTCTGGTTCTGGTAAATCAACAACTATCCGCTGTATGAATGGACTTGAAGAGGTTAGTTCTGGGGAAGTTTTTGTAGGTGGGATTAAACTGAGTCCTAAAACAAAAACTCAAATTTGTAGAAAGTATTGTGCTATGGTGTTTCAGCATTTTAATCTCTACCCTCATATGAATGTACTTGAAAACTTAACCTTAGCACCTATAAAACTTCAAAAAAAGAGTAAAAAAGAAGCCGAAGAAATAGCGTATAAATACCTTAAAGTTGTAGGTTTGGTTGATAAAGCAAAAGTTTATCCAGCCACACTTTCAGGCGGACAACAACAACGCGTTGCTATAGCAAGAAGCCTTTGCACACAAAAACCTTACATACTCTTTGATGAGCCAACTTCAGCTCTTGATCCAGAAACCATACAAGAAGTTTTAGATGTTATGCGTGAAATTTCTCATCAAAGTAATACAACTATGGTTGTAGTTACCCATGAAATGGGCTTTGCAAAAGAAGTGGCTGATAGGATAATCTTTATGGAAGATGGAGCCATAGTTGAAGAAAATATCCCAAGTAGCTTTTTTGAAAACCCAAAAACCCAAAGAGCTAAAGAATTTTTGGGAAAAATTCTTAACCATTAAAATTCAAACAAAGGAGAAAATATGAATTTAAAAAAAGTTTTAGTAATTGCAAGTCTTGCTCTTGCATTCATAGCTTGTGGTTCAAACAATTCACAAGAAAGCAAAGACTCACAGGCTCTTGAGAGTATTAAGAGTAGGGGAGAACTTATAGTTGGTGTGAAAAACGATGTGCCTCATTTTGCCCTTTTAAATCAAGCCACAGGAGTAATTGAGGGCTTTGAAGTTGATGTTGCAAAAGCTTTAGCTAAAGAGCTTTTAGGCGATGAAAATAAGATCAAGCTTATTCCGGTTAATGCAAAAACTAGAGGTCCAGCTCTTGATAATGGCTCTGTTGATCTTGTTATTGCTACCTTTACTATTACTGAAGAAAGAAAAAAAGCGTTTAACTTCTCTAAACCTTATTATAAGGACTCTGTAGGGCTTTTGGTGCTTAAAGAGAAAGGCTATAAAAGCATAGCTGATATGAATGGTGCAAATATAGGTGTTGCTCAAGCAGCGACTTCAAGAAAAGCAATTGATGAGGGTGCAAAAGCAGCTGGAGTAAGCGTTAGTTTTAGTGAATTTCCTGATTATCCAAGTATCAAAGCAGCACTTGATGCAAAAAGAGTTGATGCCTTTAGTGTTGATAAATCAATCTTACTTGGCTATGTTGATGAAAAAAGTGAAATTTTACCAGATAATTTTGCTCCACAAGAATACGGCATCGTTAGCAAAAAAAGCAATACTGATCTTGCAGGCTTTGTAGATGAATTTGTGGGTAAAAATACAGCCCTTTTTGAAGAACTAGCAAAGAAATGGAAACTTGCTGAATGAATGAGAATATGGGCTTTGTCAAGTGGCTTGAGAACCTTTTTATCTCTTTAAATATTTATGATGAAAATAGTTCAAATCCGCTTGCCTTATGGAAATTTATTGATACTTTAAATCATAGCGATCGCTTTTTAAGCGGTTTTGCTTATACGCTTTCAGTGAGCGTTTTAGCTCTTGCTATAGCACTTATTTTTGGCACTATAGGTGGAGTTATGGCTACAAGTAAAAATAAATTCCTTAAAGCCTATACAAGGGTGTATGTGGAGATTTTTCAAAATACACCCCTTGTGATACAAATTTTTTTCTTATATTTTGCCTTGCCACCACTTGGCATTCATTTAGGTATTTTTTTAGTCGGTGTTTTAGGTGTTGGTGCCTATCATGGTGCTTATGTGAGTGAAGTGGTGCGAAGCGGTATACAAGCTGTGCCAAAGGGGCAATTTGAAGCAGCAAGTTCCCAAGGCTTTACTTATATACAGCAAATGCGTTATATCATCGTGCCGCAAACCATTAAAATTATTCTGCCTCCACTTACCAATCAAATGGTAAATTTGATTAAAAATACCTCAGTTTTACTCATTGTAGCAGGTGGAGAGCTTATGTATCAAGCTGATATTTATGCAGGAGAAAATCTCAACTATGCTCCGGCGTATATTTTTGCTGCATTTTTATATTTTATAGTGTGCTATCCTTTGGCGTATTTTGCCAAAACTTATGAGGATAGGCTCAAAAAAGCTCATCTTACAAGGTAGGAAAAATGGAAAATGTTTTTAATGCACAAAATTTTGCCTTTTTGGGACACGGGCTTGTTTTAACGTTTGTTATTGCCTTTGCGACTTGTGTGATTTCTATCGCTCTAGGCACTTTTTTAGCTATTATTCGCAATTACGGCGATGCTTTCAGTAAAGCACTTGCCACTTTTTATATAGAAGTATTTAGAAATTCGCCCTTACTTTTGTGGATGCTTGCTGCTGTTTTTGTTCTACCAAATTTTTTCAGCTTGCCAAGTTTTGTGAGTGCAAGCTATGCAAGTGCTTTTTGGGGAACTATAGGTTTTTCACTTTATACAAGTTCAGTTATGGCTGAAATCATTCGTGGAGGGCTAAACTCTATCCCAAAAGGGCAATTTGAAGCAGCGTATTCTCAAGGCTTTAGCACCTTTTTTACGCTTTTTTATATCATCTTGCCTCAAACCTTTCGCAAGGTTATTCCTTCCATGCTTTCTCAGGTTGTAACGACGATTAAGGATACTTCTTTTTTAGCTGGACTTCAAATCGCAGAACTTACTTATCGGTCAAAAATACTGCTTGCTCAACTTAAAAGCTTTGATCAAATTCTAGCTATGATTGCTTTGGTTGCTGGGGTGTATTTTGTGATTTGTTTTGCACTTTCAAGCTTGGTGCGTTATTATGAGAAAAAAACAGCTTATGCGTTTTAGAGTTTTTGTTTTTGTGCATATTAGTTATTTTTGGTTATAATCATTTTTTGAATTTGACACAAAAGGCTTATCATGCGTGGTTATAAAATTTTTTCTGGTTCAGCGAATATAGAATTTGCAAAAAAGATTTCAAAATACCTTTCTTTACCCATTAGCAATGCCGGCGTAAAACGCTTTAGTGACGGAGAAATTAGCATACAAATCGATGAAAGCGTGCGTGGTAAAGATGTCTTTATTATACAAAGCACTTGTGCACCAACAAATGACAATCTCATGGAAATGCTTATACTCACAGATGCATTAAAAAGATCAAGTGCAAGTTCTATCACGGCTATTATTCCGTATTTTGGCTATGCAAGACAAGATAGAAAGGCTATGCCTAGAGTGCCTATCACAGCTAAGCTTGTCGCCAATTTAATGCAAACGGCTGGTATTGACAGAGTTGCTACTATTGATCTTCATGCAGGGCAAATTCAAGGCTTTTTTGATATTCCTGTGGATAATTTATATGGAAGTATAGTGTTTAGCCAATATATACAAGGAAAACATTATAAAAATCCTATCATCGCAAGTCCGGATATAGGCGGTGTTGCTCGTGCTCGAAGTGTAGCTAAAAGCTTGGGACTTGATCTTGTTATCGTTGATAAGCGTCGCGAAAAAGCAAATGAAAGCGAAGTGATGAATATTATCGGCGATGTTAAAGACAAAGAAGTAATTTTAGTTGATGATATTATTGATACGGCTGGTTCTATTACCAAGGCTGCTGAAGCTTTTAAACAAAACGGAGCAAAATCCGTAATGGCATGTTGCACTCATGCTGTGCTTAGTGGTTCAGCTTATGAAAGGATAGCTAAAGATAGCCTTGATGAGCTTGTTGTAACCGATACTATACCTTTACGCGAGGAATTATCTAAGATTAAAGTTTTAAGCGTAGCTCCTATTTTTGGCGAGGTAATTCGCCGTGTATATTATAATGAAAGCGTAAATTCTTTATTTATTTAAGTTTAAATTTAGCTCTTAAAAAAAAGAGCTAAAAACGGCTTTGCTTTTCTTTATCTAAAAGACTAAGATCGATTTTCTTTCCATTTTTATCAAGGCTTACAAAAGTCGCTTCAGCATTGACGACTTCTTTTTTAAGACTAAAACCTTGTGCATCAAGCCTTTTTAAGTCTATGTGAAGCTGAATTTTGATTGAACTTTTACCAATTTTTGTGATCTTTGCAAAGCACAACACATAATCACCTACCAAAATTGGCTCTTTGAAATGAATATTATTCATCGCTACAGTCACGCTTCTTTGCCCGGTAAATTCTTTTACAGCCACGCCAGCAGCAAGATCAAGTTGTTTGCTTACCCAACCTGCACTGATCTTGCCTTCTTTGTCAATATCGCTTGGCATAGCTATGGTTTTAATCAAAGCTTCTTGCATAATTTATCTTTTCAAACAAAGCCGTGAAGTTTTTTAAGTTCAGGGTCTATTGGCTTTTTCTTTCCATCTTTTGTTACGCTTACATAAGTAACGATGGCTGAAGTTACTGGCACGCACATCGTAAAGCCCTCTTCACTTACTCGATCGGCAATAACTTCGACTTCAACGGTGATAGAAGTGTTTCCAGCTTTAATCACTTTTGCATAACAACACACTATATCACCTACATACACAGGTTGCTTAAATACAACTCTATCCATAGATATGGTTACAGTTCGCTCAGGTGCAAGTTCTCTTGCCGCAACCGTTCCAGCAAGGTCAATTTGTGACATGATCCAGCCCCCAAAGATGTTGCCGGCTGGGTTTGTATCACTTGGCATAGCGACTATTTTTAGCTTTGCTTCACCCATATCTTTTATCGCTGTTTTTTGTATAGAATCTAAATTTGGCATTTTTACTCCTTGTTTTAAAATTTAAATTATAATCAATTTTTCACAACTTTTCACAACAATAAAGGATAAAAGATGAATAATTTTAAAAGCCTAGCCAAACTTACTCACAAAAGAAAACAAAAAATCAATGCGTATTATGATCATATTGCTTCTTTTAAGAACTTACCAAGTGAATTTCAAAATGCTCTTTTACTCTGCGGGCTTGAAGATAATGAAAACACAAGACTTGCTATTTTACGACGTTTTGTTGATCTTAAAGAAGAAGCATTAAAACAAGAGCTTGAAAAGGCGAATTTTTCAAAAGAAAAGATTAAAAATATAATGTATCAAGTTTATGATGAAGTAAGGAAATTTTATGAAAAAGAACACGAGGACTTGATTAAAGAGTTGCAATCAGTTCAAATTTTAGATGAGTTTTATACAGCACTTGTTCAAAGCGTGCATCAAATAGGGCAAGTGATAAATATATGGCAAAGCAAATGGAGTAAGCTCATCTTAGATGAAAACAATGCTTTTTTGGCACGAGAATTTAAGGAGTTAAAAGAAGCTTTACATTTTTTAAAAACAAACAAGCTGTATCAAAAAGATGAAAAAGATAAGCCTTGTGAGCGAAGTTATGGGGCTTTGATGAAAGATGAGAAGGGCTTTAAATTTGCTCCTTATGCTGTGGTATTTAAAGAAGAAGTGCTGGCTTTAGAAAGGCTTTTTGATGAATGCCTTGCAAGCTTACGATCAAAAGCCAAAGAAAAAGAACATTTTGCTTATATGAAGTATCTTGAAAAACTCAAATTTGCATTTTGCGAAAAGGATAATGATAAGGTGATTTGGCGTTGGCAAGAAGCTGAACTTGCTTGGCTTGAGGTGAATTCTTCTTTACAAGTGGCTCATCCGCTTGAGTATTATGAGGACAATTACACACATGCAGTAGCTTTAGAATGGGATATTCGCTTAAATGATGAAAGCGAATTTGACGCTAAAGCCTTTATCAAAGATATAAAACAAAGTTTTAAAACTCTTTATGAAAATCTTGACATAAAAGATCAAGCCTTGTTTGATGAGGTGCAAAATAATCTTGATAAAACACAGCTTTATATTTGTATGCCTATGCTTTTTTATGGGGCGGAGCTTAATGGCTTATTTTCAGCTCAAGTTGTGCCAAATGATGAGTTTGTAAGTGCTAAGGCTGGTAAAAAAATCTTTGGTTTTTTAAATTTTGTGTATGAAAATACCAAAAGTAAGCCTTTTATGAAACTTGCAAGTGAAATTTTTGAAAAAGATTTTTTGTGTTATGGTAGAGAAATTTTATTTTTCGATGAGAAGCTATGGAAAAAAGTCTATGAAATTTCAACTATAGGACATGAGTTCGGGCATATTTTTTTCATCAGCAAAGAAAGCGAAAATTTAATGAATCAAAGTGGCGTATTTAAAAACATAGAAGAGTTTAAAGCCACAGCTGGAGGACTAGCAAGCTTTTTTTTGCATGAACAAGAGAATTTAAAGCTACCTGTTTTTCACGAACTCATCAAAAGAGCGGTTGGACTTATCGCTTGGCAAAAAGTTGAGGAGGTAAAGCCTTATTATACTGAAGGTTTGATCCATTTAAGCTTGCTTTTTAAAACAAAAGTATTGCATTTTAGTGAAGAAAGGTTGAGTATTGATTTTACTTTAGAAGGCTATGAACGCTTTAAAGAAGAGTTTTTACGCATTTATACAATACTGGCTAAACATTATATGCAAAGAAAAGACGCAAGCGAGTTTTTATCTCGTTTTTGCGTGCTTGAAGATGAGGTATTTTTGCCTTTATATAAGGAATGTAGGGAATTTGTGCTATATTATTATAAACGATATGAAGAAATAGGCAACGAGCTTGATAAAAGTGGCGAATTTGAGTATTATAAAGCAAAAAGCTTGAAACATAAGCTCTAAAAAGCTTAAAATTTTACAAATTATAATGAAAATTATATAAAAACTCTTGCAAAAGCGTTTAAAATATGCTAGAATTAGGCACTTTTATCTCAACAAAGGAGCTTTTATGACTAAAGCAGATTTCATTTCAAAAGTTGCTCAAACTTCTGGGCTTACAAAAAAAGACGCTACAGCTGCTACTGATGCAGTCATTGCTACTATTACCGAACTTTTAACAAAAGGCGATACTATTAGCTTTATCGGCTTTGGAACTTTCTCAACTGCAAAAAGAGCTGCAAGAACAGCTAGGGTTCCAAGCACAGGAAAAACTATCCAAGTTCCTGCAACAAATGTAGCTAAATTCAAAGTAGGTAAAAACCTTAAAGAAGCTGTTGCTGGCGGTAAAGCTAAAAAGAAAAAATAATTTTTAATTTTAGCCCAAAAAGGCTAGAAAAACTCTAGCCTTTTTGTATTGATTTTCCTTTTTCACTCTTTTTTATCTCGTTTTATTTCTTTTTAAACTTTTAGTCTGTAAAATGCGTAGGTATTTTATCTTATTAAAAGGAGTTGGTATTGAAAGTATATCAAAATGTTACCGAACTTATCGGTAGGACGCCACTCATAGCCTTAAAGGGCTTTGGAGAAAACTTATATGGCAAATGTGAGTTTTTAAACCCGAGTCATTCGATCAAAGATAGAGCCGCGTTTGCGATGATTAAAAATGCTCTTGATACAGGGAAGATCAATAAAGATACAACTATCATCGAATGCACAAGCGGAAATATGGGAATTTCTTTGGCGATGATTTGTGCTGATTTGGGACTTAAAATCATCATTGCTATGCCAGAGTCTATGAGTATAGAACGAAGAAAAATGATGCTTTTCTTTGGTGCAAAGCTTGAACTAACGCCTGCAAGCGAAGGTATGAAAGGAGCATATAATAAAGCTTTGGCTTTAAAAGAGCAAATAAAAAATTCTTTTATACCAAGTCAATTTGAAAATTTGGCTAATAAAAATACACATAGAGAAAACACAGCTCTGGAAATTTTAAACGATCTTGACGGAAAAATCGACTTTTTTGTCGCCGGTTTTGGCACTGCAGGCACGATTAGTGGTGTGGGTGAGGTGCTTAAAGAAAAGCTTAATGATAAAGTAAAAATTGTAGCCATAGAGCCTCAAAGTTCCCCACTTCTAAGTAAAGGACAGGCTGGCGGACATAAAATTCAAGGCATAGGAGCAAATTTTATCCCAGAAATTTTAAATCAAAAAGTTATTGATGAGATACAAACCATCAGTAATGAAGATGCGATTAACACAGCTAAAGCTTTAGCTAGAAAAAATGGCTTAATGGTTGGAATTTCAAGTGGGGCAAATGTATTTGTGGCAAGCAAAATCGCTCAAGCACACCCAGATAAGATTATTGTAACTATGCTTAATGATACAGCAGAAAGGTATCTTTCTACTGATTTGTTTGCTGATCTAGCATAAGAAAACGTTCAAGGGCATTGTGTAGGCTTTTTTGACTTAGGTCTGAAATTTTTTGAAAAAGCCTACCCTTGCTATCAAATAAAAACAATTCATTACTATGTGCTATAGAATACTCTAAAGCAGAGTCTTTAAGTGGCACTTTTTTGTAAATTACACCATAATTTCGAGCAAGTGTCGCAAGCTCATTTTCATCTTGTGTAAGTAAGGCAGTTGAATTTGCATAAAAATATCTTAGCCATTCATTTGTCGCTTTTATATCCTTGTCTCTTTGTGGATCAAGCGAGATGAAAAGCAATAAAATTTCATTATTTTTCATTTTTTTAAGCTCGTTTGATATAAGGGCCAGAGTCGTTGGACACACATCAGGACAATAGCTAAAGCCAAAATACACGATAAGCTTCTTACCTTCAAAATCCTTTAAGCTTACCTTACCTTGCTCTGAGTTGAGTAAAAAATCGTATTTTTTTTCAGACTCAAAACATCCGATAATACCTGCAATCACACCACAAAGTATCAAAAAACCTATCTTTTTCATAACATAACTCATATTCATAACACAACTCATCTTTTTACATCAAAATCAAAATAAAAATCAAGCTTTTCTTCACCCTCAAAAAACTCCATTCTAAAACGCATAATATCGATCACGCAAGCACTTAAGACTATATTTGCTTTATAAGAATTTGAGTGTATTTTTTCAAAGCTTGGCACTATGTCACCCATATACATATTTAGCCCATAAATTCGAGCATTAAGCTTTTTATAATCGCCCAAGTTTTCAAGTATAAGCTCAAATTCTTGCAAAGAAGCAAGGGGCTTAAGACTTGTTTTTACCAGCACCTTTTTACCTTTAAAATCAAACATACAATCCCTTACATTAAGATCGCATTCCAAAGGTTTTAGCTCGCTAATAAGTTCTCTTTTACCTTGTGTTTTGGTGGTGTTTAAAATGACAAAAAGCACTAAAATACTCAGCAAAACAAGGGCAAAAAAGAATTTTTTTTTATTCATTTTTTGTTACAAGGCTTTTGCTTGGTATGTTTTCAAGTATTATTTTTTCTTTATTGTCAAAATATAGCTCAAGATGTGTTTGTGTGTTTTTATTAACATTTGTATCAAAAAGCATGATATGATCGCCTCCGCTTTGAAGTATGGCTTTTGAATGCGCTTTAATAACAATCTTATCTACAGCTTGCATATGCGAATCTACGTGCGTGTGAAGCTCAACCTTTTGTGTGAGATTGCTTGTGGCTTTGATCAAAGCGATATCTTTATCTGTATTGTTGTAAATGCTTAAGAAAATAGCCGTATTTTTTCTATTTGGCGGAGTTTGCAAGATATAGGCTCCCTCAACGCTTATAGAGCCATTATTAAGCGTAAAATCACTAGCCAAGCTCTGATCTTTACTATGTGTATGCTGTTGTGCAAAACCTAAAACAACACAGCTTAAAAAAGCTAAAATAATCTTTTTCATCATTAATCCTTTAAAAATATACCCTAAAGTCCTAATTATAGCATAATAAATGCAATAAATACAAAAATATAAGTAAATTTAAGTATTTTATTGTATAATTTTGCTTTTAGAAATTTTCAAAGTTATGCGAAAGGGTGATTTGTGTTAAAGTTGAGATTTATCACTATAATGCTGTGTTTGTTTTCTTTAAGTGAGGCGTCAAATTTGGCTAAAATTTATCTTAATGAAGGCTTAGAAGCTGTTGGAAGAGAGCTTGAAAAAGAGCTTGCAAATAAGGATTTTTGGGCTGAAGAGCTTAAAGGTAAAGATGTGTCTTTGGGTTATTATGATGAAGAATCAACTATCATTGTTACAAACAAAACAGAAAAAACTTTTAAAGTGTTTCGTTATCAAGACGGCAAACTCACTCAAGAATTTGATCAAAAAAATACCCTAACCGGATTGATGGGTGATAAAGAAATCGAAGGAGATTTAAAAACTCCTATAGGATTTTATGAGCTTGGTAAGAAATTTACACCACCAACGACTTATTATGGGCATTATGCCTTTGCAACGACTTATCCAAATTTACTCGATAGAGTGCAAGGAAAAACAGGCGGGGGTATATGGATACATGGCTATCCGCTTGATGGATCAAGGCTTGATGAGTATAAAACAAGAGGTTGTATTGCTTTGTATAATGATATTTTAAAAGAATTTGCAAAGCTTATTGAAAATCGCAAAGAAGTATTTGCTATGACAGAAGAAAAAGAGGTTGTAAGAGCAAATACAGATGAAATCGCTGCTTTGTTTGCTTCGCTTTTTGCTTGGAAGCATAGCTGGACAATAAGTGATACAAAAACCTACCTTAGTTTTTATGATGATGAGGATTTTAGACGTTTTGATAAGAAAAAATTCAATGAATTTGCAGCGATGAAAAAGGCTATTTTTTCTAAAAATGAAAGAAAAACGATCAAATTTTCAAAGATTAGCATAAGTCCATATCCAAATATCAAAAACGAAAAGCTTTTTAGGATATCTTTTTATGAGGATTATTACGCTCCAAGTTATCAATTTCGTGGCAATAAGCTTTTATATGTAAAGCTTAAAGACGGAAAAATGCAAATCATCGCAGAGCAATAATGGCTTTCATTAGGCTTGATCAAAAAGCTTACGAACATAATCTTACTTTGCTTGCTAAAAAGGCAGGTGGCTTTCATAGGTTGATTTGTGTCTTTAAAAATAATGCTTATGGGCATGGAGTGAAGCTTTTAGCTCCTATTGCAAAATCTTTAGGAGTGAATTTCATCGCTCTTAAAAACCAGCAAGAAGCTCTTGAGCTTCAAGGGCTTTTTCCTCATATACTCATACTTTCTCATCGTCCAAACGGCGATGAGAAAACTGATTTTATCTATGCTTTGAATGATAAAGAAGATTTGCATAAATTTAAAAAAGGCACGAGCTTACATCTTGCGATTGATACAGGTATGCATAGAAATGGCATTAGCCTTGATGAGCTTGAAGAAGTGTATCAAAATGCGTGTGATTTGGGCTTGAAAGTAGAGGGTATTTTTACACATTTTGCGGGTGCTGATGAGTATGATTCAAGTTTTTTTGTTCAAAAACAAAAATTTCAACTCGCTAAAGAAAAGGCTCGAAAACTTAGTTCCAACTTGCTTTTTCACTCGCATAATTCTGCTGCTTTGCTTCGTTGTGAGAGCCTTGATGAAGATGAGTTGTGCCGTGTTGGTTTGGCTCAGTTTGGCTATAGCGAATATAACACCAATTTGCAAAAAGTCTTAAGCCTTTACGCACAAAAACTTAGCTCAAGGGTGCTTCAAAAAGGACAAAGTGTGGGTTATGGCGGGCGTTTTAGTGCGAGCAAAGATATCGCTATAAGCACCTATGATTTAGGGTATGCAGATGGACTTTTTCGCTTTGATGGCACAGGAGAATTAAAGTTGGCAAATGGCGAAAAACTTTTAGGACGTATGTCAATGGATAGCTTTTCGTGTAGGGATTTAGGCGATGAAGTTTGTGTTTTTAATGATGCTAGGGTGTGGGCGAATTTTTTCCATACTATAGAGTATGAAATTCTTGTCAAACTTTCTCCTTTAATCCCAAGAATTTTATGCTAAAAAGATCAAGCTTATCGTCAAACAAAACGCAAACAAGCCAAATTTGTGTTCTTTGAGTATCAAATGCACAAAGTTAAATAAGCTAAGAAGTAAAAAAAAGCCAAAGATGATCATGCAAGCTGTAGCCATATTGACAAATTCAAATGAAGGTATTAAATACCAACCTTTGCTATATAAGCCATCGCTAAAGCCATGTTCTAAAGTGCCGATAAAAAACTCTTGTATGGAGCTAAGCTGAGTGTTTTCGCTCACTCTTGGGGCATCAAAGCCACAACTTCCACTAATGGCAAAAAGACTAGGCAAAAGCTCATGCAAAGGAAGCTTAAAGGGAAAATGGGGTGTATCAGAACACGCATTTATACCAAAAGGATTGTTTGTTTTTATAGCTTCATAGCTATGTAAAAGCATCAAACATGCCTTAAATCCTAAAAAAATTGCCCAAAAAATAAAAGCATACGCCACACTTTTAAGCCAAGCAAACTTAAAATACCCCACAATACTCGCACATAAGATTACGCTAAAAGCAAAACGGACATACACACATTGTTCGCAAGGTTGCATAAAAAGATAGTGTTGTAAAAAAAAGTGGGAGTAAAGTAAAGAAAAAAAACTAATGCTAAAAAGCCAGAGCCATAAGGCTTGGCTTGATTTATTTTTGTTTGATAAGTTCATCAACAACCTTGATAAGCTCGTCTAGACCTTTAATATTAGCCATTTTGATGATATACTTGCCACCAACGATAAAGGTTGGTGTGCCACCATATTGACTTAATGCTCCATAACTTTTATCAAATTCATTATAGACTTTTTGTCCTTTAGTGCTTGCTAAAAATTGTTCTAATTCAGCCTTTGAAATACCGAGTATTTTAAGTCCAAGTTCGCTAAAGCTTGCTGAGTTTGTATAGTTTTGCTTTCTTTCAAAAAGAGCAGTATAATACGCATCACTAAGCTTATGTGTAAGGCTGTCGCTAGCTAGAGTATTTTTTTTATCCGCAGTATCTTTTGCAAGCGCATAGGCATAAAGTTGAGCAAATTCCTCGCCAAATTGACCACCTTTTACAGGATAAAGCTTGGTGTTTAAATTTGGTAGTTTTTCTTTTATCTTACCTAGAGTGTTGAACTTATGGTGTGTGTAGCAGGCTATGCAAGAGAAGCTAAACACTTCTATGACAGAGTTTTGCTCATTAGCAATGGGAGTTTTTAGCACCTCGTATTCTTTACCTTCGCTTAAAGCAAAAGCATTTAGTGCCATAAATACCATAAGCAAAAGAGCTTTTAATTTTTTCATCTTTTTTCCTTAATGTTTAAATTTTGATTATTAATGATACTTTATTTTGTTAAATCATTAGTATTTCTTTCTTTTGTCGCGTCAATTTGTGAAAGCATACCAATTTTAAATTCTGTTTTTACTATAGCTTAAAAATAAGTTTTGTTATTCTTTTTGACATAAAAAAGTGTAAGAAAAATGCAAATTTCGCATTTTTGCAAACAATTTTGATAAAAAGCTTGAATTTTAGCCTAATTTTGAATAGAATACTCAAATTAAAAAAAAGGAGAATAAATGTTTAAAGTGTTTGTATTTTCAGCATTAGCCTTATTTTTTATAGCGTGTGCTCCAGCCCAAAATACGCTTCAAAAGGCAAGTGATTTATCAAAAAAACAGCCTTGCTATCGTTGTGATAGTCCTCAAGGTTTTGAAGCAAAGATTAAAGGCTTGCTTTACATCAGCGATATAGGGCTTCAGTGTTGTGCGGATAAACGCACTCTTGATCCAAGCTCGGCTTTAAAAAAGGTATATTTTCATAGAATTGATGATCTAAGCGAAGAAAAAAAACTTTTTTTTGCTGGCAATGATAGATATTTTATCAATGAGCAGTTTAATGCCGCTTTTTATGTTTTCTTAAAGCAAGAGCTTGAAGCAAGGGGTATTATCGTTGTTGAGGGGATTAATAACTCGCCTTATGTGTTAAGGCTTGATCTTTCTTTTATCGACTTTAATTCAAAGCTTGATGCTACAGGACTTCACTCAAATATATCAGGAAGGCTAACCTTAAAAAATATCAATATGAATAAGCAGTTTGTAGTTCGCACAAAGCAAGATGTAATGGGCTTTAGCGATGCAAGAGAAATCTCATTTTATACCTTTTTGCTGATTAAGCAAATGGCAAATAAAACTGCCGAGCTTATATCTACATTTTGAAATGCTATAACTGCGACAGCTTTTGCTTGCTTGGCTTTTGTGAGCATTGTTTAGAAGAGCTAAGCGAGCTTAGTCTTGGGGTGAGAAAGCTTGATGAGGATTTTAAGGTGTATTATTTTTACAAATACAGCGAGATCAAGCATCTTTTATACTCCAAGCATAAATTTTATGGCTATTTTATATTAAATGCTTTAGCTAAGCTTTCTTTTGCTAAATTTAAGGATTTTTTTGACTTTCAAAGTGGAGAAAAAATCACAGCCATTCCTCTTGATGATAGGGTTGAAAACTCTTTATATTCGCATTCTGCTTTGCTTGCAAGATATGTAAAAAGTAAAAATATCAAAGTTCAATTTCACACCTTGCACGCTCAAAACACTTTAAAGTATTCAGGAAAAAGCCTTAGTTTTCGTCAAAAAAATAAAAGAAATTACAAGCTTTTAAAGCCTATAAATTCAAGTGTTATCTTAATCGATGATATCATTACTTCAGGATCAAGCTTACTAGAAGCTAAAAAAGTTTTGCAAAATCATAAAATTCGAGTGCTTTTTGCTTTAGTTTTAGCTAATGCAAAAGAATAATTTGCTATAATCTGGCTTTTATTTCAAGGGAAAAACAAGATGAAGAACATTTTTGACAATGACATTCAGGTTGTGGATATTGAAAACTCCATAAAATCAAGCTATTTAGATTATTCTATGAGCGTTATTATAGGACGTGCTTTACCGGATGCAAGGGATGGACTTAAGCCTGTGCATAGACGTATATTATATGCGATGAATAACGATGAAAGCAAAAGTCGCACCACCTTTGTAAAATCTGCTCGTATAGTTGGTGCTGTTATAGGACGTTATCATCCACATGGTGATACTGCTGTGTATGATGCACTTGTGCGTATGGCTCAAAGCTTTTCTATGCGTTATCCAAGTATCACAGGGCAGGGTAATTTTGGCTCTATTGATGGCGATGGAGCTGCGGCTATGCGTTATACAGAAGCAAAGATGAGTAATCTTGCACATGAGCTTTTACAAGATATTGATAAAGATACGGTTGATTTTGTGCCAAATTATGATGATTCAGAAAAAGAGCCAGATGTCTTACCTTCTCGTGTGCCAAATTTGCTTTTAAATGGTTCAAGCGGCATAGCTGTAGGTATGGCAACAAATATACCACCTCACAGCCTAAATGAGCTTATCGATGGGCTTTTACATTTAATTGAAAACAAAGAAGCAAGCCTTGAAGAGCTTATGAATTTTATTAAAGGACCAGACTTTCCAACTGCTGGTATTATTTATGGTAAAAAGGGTATTATAGAAGCTTATAAAACAGGACGGGGTAGGGTAAAGGTGCGTGCAAAAACGCATATAGAAAAAAAGGCAAATAAAGATGTTATAGTTATTGATGAACTACCTTATCAAACTAACAAAGCTCGCCTTATAGAGCAAATCGATGAGCTTGTGAAAGAAAAGCAAATCGAGGGCATAGCTGAGGTAAGAGATGAAAGCGATAGAGAGGGCATTCGCGTAGTGATTGAGTTAAAAAGAGATGCGATGAGTGAGATAGTGCTTAATAATCTTTTTAAATCCACCACTATGGAAAGCACCTTTGGTATTATCATGCTTGCCATACATAATAAAGAACCAAAGATTTTTTCACTCATTGAGCTTTTGAAGTTATTTTTAAACCACCGAAAAACTGTCATCATACGCAGAACTATCTTTGAGCTCCAAAAAGCAAGAGCGCGTGCTCATATCTTAGAAGGGCTTAAAATCGCTCTTGATGATATAGATAAAGTTATCGCGTTAATCAAAGCAAGTGCTGATAATGCTGTGGCTAAAGCGGACTTGATGAATGAGTTTGGCTTGAGTGAATTGCAAGCTAATGCCATTTTAGATATGAAGTTAGGACGTTTAACAGGGCTTGAAAGAGAGAAACTTGAAAACGAACTTAAAGAGCTTATGGCTGAGATCGCTAAGCTTGAAGGCTTGCTTAAGAGTGAAGAAAAGCTTGAAGGACTCATCAAAGAAGAACTTAAGGAGATTAAAGCTAAATTTAATGTGCCTCGTATAACTGAAATCATAGAAGATTATAATGATATAGATATAGAGGATTTAATCCCAAATGAAAATATGGTCGTAACTATCACCCATAGAGGCTATATCAAAAGAGTGCCAAGCAAGCTTTATGAAAAGCAAAAAAGAGGTGGCAAGGGCAAGGTTGCAGTAACGACTTATGATGATGATTTTATAGAAAGCTTCTTTACTGCAAATACGCATGATACTTTGATGTTTGTAACAGATCGCGGGCAGCTTTACTGGCTAAAAGTGTATAAAATACCAGAAGGTAGTCGCACCGCTAAAGGTAAAGCTGTGGTAAATTTGATCAATTTGCAAGCTGATGAAAAGATCAAAGCCATCATACCAACAAGTGATTTTAATGAAAATAAATCTTTGTGTTTCTTTACTAAAAATGGACTTGTTAAACGCACAAATTTAAGCGAATATCAAAATATAAGAAGTGTTGGAGTAAGAGCGATAAACCTTGATGAAAATGATGAATTGGTAACAGCTATTATTGTCGAGCAAGATGAAAACGAGCTTTTTAAAACTGATTTAGGTGAAGCAAGTTCAGCTGAAATTATAGATGAAAGTTTAAGCGAAGAAACAAATGAAACAAGCGATGAAAAGCCGGGCAAAATGCTTTTCGCAGTAACTAAAAAAGGTATGTGTATAAAATTTAAACTTGCTAAAGTGCGTGAAATAGGACGCGTTGCTAGGGGCGTAACAGCGATTAAATTTAAAGAAAAAGATGATGAGCTTGTTGGAGCTGTTTTCATAGAAAATGACGAACAAGAAATTCTAAGCCTAAGTGCTAAGGGCATAGGCAAGCGAACTAATGCTGGTGAATACCGTCTTACAAATCGTGGTGGAAAAGGTGTCATTTGTATGAAGCTTACTGATAAAACAAAGGATTTAATCAGCGTTGTTATCGTTGATGAAAGTATGGACTTAATGGCTCTTACAAGTTCTGGCAAGATGATAAGAGTTGATATGCAAAGCATACGCAAAGCCGGACGTAATACAAGTGGGGTTATAGTCGTAAATGTTGAAAATGATGAGGTTTTAAGTATAGCCAAATGCCCTAAAGAAGAAGGTAATGATGAAGGTGAAAGCGAAAATGCTGACTTACTTGAATAAAATTGGAACGCTTTTTGCTTTAGCTTTAGTGCAAAAATATTTTGAAGGTTGAAAAATGAAGAATACTGCTTTAACGCTCTTCGTAGCTTTAATGATCACGGCTTGTGTTGTGGCTCCTAGATCCACCAATAGTAGCAATCCACTTGCTTCAGCAAATTTTGCAAATCCTACAGGATCAAGTCCTGCGACAAATCAAACGACAAGTACGAGCTCAAAAGATATTATCGTGCAAAAAGTTGATAAAGATGATGTCAGATCCATTATTCAGCAAGAAAAAATGCTTGCTTTGGATAACTCAGAAAATGAACTTAGCTTTAGCTCGGTAGGCGAGGGTATAGCTCCTTTAAATACCGTTTCATCAGCTCAAGCTCTTGCATTAGCCAAAAGAGCAGCTGTAGCTGATGCGTATCGTCAGCTTGCAAGCAAACTTTATGGTGTGAAAATCAACGGCAAAGATACCGTAAAAGATGCTATGCTTGGAAGTTCAACTATCACAGCTCAAGTCAATGGTTTGATTAAAAATGCGAGCATTGTCGATGAGAGCTTTAATCAAGGGCTTTACAGAGTAAATATGGAACTAAAAATAGACGCTGATAAGTGGAAAGAATTATTTGCGTATTAATCTTTGCTTTACTTAGTCTTCAAGCCCAAGATGAGTTTATCTTTTGGGCTGAACTAAGCAACAAAGATCTTATCTTATATCATCAAAGTCAAAGCATATCTTCAGCCATGACTCAAAGCGAAGCTGTTGATGAAGATTTTGCATGTGAGCTTAGCTATAGCGAGGATGATTTAAATTTTTTAAAAAAAACAGCATTAGGCGTCATTGATGATGAGATGCCAAAAGCTTTAAAACTTCGTTTCTTAAACAATCACAAAGAAAGTCTTTTTGAATGCTTTTCAAAGGCTGAAATAAGAGTAAGCCACACCACAAAAATACAACTCTTACAAGCTCAAAGCACAACTTATCTTAAATTTATCCCTTTACGTTTTCGTGTGTATTTTGCTAATGACAAGGCTTTGATTTATCAGCTCATCAAACAAAGATAAAAAGAGGAAAAAGATGAAATTTAAAAGAGGTATTTTGCTTGCTGCAACTGCAAATAGTGCTTTTACGCTTGGAGCGATGATGATCAATCTTTTAGAAATTATGCCAAAAAAGATTGATATTTTTTATATACTTTGTGATGATTTAAGTCCTAAGGATAAGCAAATTATGCTAAATTTAGCTACTGGGGGGGGGGGCTTTGCGTTAAGTTTATATCATTTACTCAACAAGATTTTTTAGCAAAACTTCGTTTTTATACCCCAACACTTTCTTTTAGCTTTAAACAACTCTTTATCAAACGTTGGACTCATATGGCTTTTGCTAGATTTGAAGCCTTAAATTTGCTTGATGAATGCAAAAACATAGTCTATCTTGACTTTGATTGTTTAATACTTAAAGATATTAGCGAGCTTTTTTCAAGCAAGGCTCAAATTTTAGCTGATCGTGGGCTTAATACCTTTAAAAATGAGTATTTTGAGGATAAGCGTATCATCCGCACCGGCATTTTAGTTTTTAATGATACGCTTAAAAATGCTCAAAAACTTTACGAAAGCTTTTATAAAATCATCATAAAACACTATCCAAAGG
The DNA here is from genome assembly GCF_006864455.1 of Campylobacter sp. MIT 97-5078. Classification (GTDB taxonomy): domain Bacteria; phylum Campylobacterota; class Campylobacteria; order Campylobacterales; family Campylobacteraceae; genus Campylobacter_D. The sequence continues at coordinate 38,792 of NZ_QHLK01000004.1, read as the reverse complement.
AATATTTTAACGATCAGTTTGCTTTTTCTCTTTTGGTGTATGAAAACAAGCTTAAGCTTAAATTTATAGATAAAAACAAATACATAGGGCAAATTTTTTATAGAGCAAGCAGAAATTCATCTATCATTCATGCCTATGGGAGTAAAAACCGCTTTTGGAATAATGCCTTATGTAAAAAAACTTGGCCTTTGTGGTGGGAGTATTATGAAAAGTGGCTTAAACTTGGCGGAAGTGTTTATACTGGCGGCATTGTTGCTTTTAATACCCAAAGTAAAGAAAGATTTCGTTTTCATCTTTCTTATAAGCTTGGTTATGCAGTTATAAGGCTTCACAAAAGCTTTTTTGGCTGGCTTCAAATGCCTTTTGTGCTTTTATACATACTTTTTCATCATAAAAAAGAGCGAAAAATTTACGATCAAGAACTTCAACAAAATGCAAATGCAAAGCTACCTAAACTAAGTGAATATGAAGACTTTGAACAAGGCTTAAAAGAAACGCAAACAAAGTCTTATAAAATAGGACAAAGGCTCATAAAAATCTTTCAATTTGATTTTTGAACTATATTTTTACACCCAAATATGCAAAAATAAAAAGTAAAAATGGCATAGAAAAAAAAGCAAGAATCACACCAAAAGCAAGCACGCTAATGGCTAGATTGCTATCAAGCTTGGCTTTAATAACCAAAATGCCAGCCAAAGTCATCGTCGGCATAGCTGATTCAAAGATTGCAACGATTAAAGAAGGTTTAAATTCTAAGTTAAACACAAGAGCTAAGCATATAAAAATCAATGGAGCAAAAAGCATTTTCGCACTCAAAACTAAAAGTGTGCTTTTGATACTTGATTTAATCGAGTTAAAACCTAGCCACAAGCCTATGGCAAATAAAGCTACAGGTGTAGCAGCATTACCAAAAAATCTAATAGGCTCAAAAATAAAACTTGGCAAAGGTATAATTTTAAGACAAAAGCCGAGTGCTAGGGCGATAAAAGGTGGAAAAAGAAAGACTTTTTTTAAATTTTGTATAAAACTCACTTTTTCATCACTTGCCAATGCAATGATAAAAGGTGCAAAAAGTGCCATGGGTAGGGCAGTAGCTAAGGCATCATAAAGTATAATCTCGCCTATAAATTGTTCTTCTTTATAAAAGGCTGAGATGATAGGAATTCCTATAAATAGAGTGTTTCCAAAAGAAGCAAGTAAAAACATACTCACTAAGGTTGCTTTTGAAAATTTGAACCAAAATCCTAGCAAAACACATAATAAACCAGCCAAGATACAAGAAAAAAGTCCCAAGCCTATATAAAAGATCAAAGAAAGATCAAAATTAAGATGATAAGTTTTATCAAATATCAAACAAGGCAAAGCAAAAGTAATGGTAAAATCCAAAAAAGCCCGAGATTGCTTTGCTTTAAGCACACGCAAGCGTTTAGCAACATAGCCACCCATAAGTAGCGCAAGTATAGTAAATAATGGATTAAAAATCAGCACAATTTATCCTTTTATAAAAAACAGAAAGGATTATACTATTTTTTTAAATAAAAGTATATTTTTACTTTGCACTTAAGGCAAATTTTATACAAAATAAAAGCTTGATTTGAGCCAAAGACTAAATCATAAGCTTTAATATAGTAAAAGAGCTTCTTTCATGGCTTTAATTATATTTGCATCTTTGGCCCCGTCTTTTAAACCAAAAAAAAGTTTAAAAGCAAAAATACCTTGCCATAAAAGCATATCAAGTCCGTCTTTGCATTCAAGTTTATTGTGTTTGCAAAGCTGTAAAAAGGGCGTTTGCTTGCCATAAATCACCTCAAAAGCATATCGAGCTTTTTTACAAAGTTCGTTAAGTAAATTTACTTCGCAAGGCAAACTCTCATCTTTAAGTCCAGCTGAAGTGGTATTGATGATAAGATCGTATTCTTGCACTTTGAGTTTGTCATAAGTGTAGTTCTCATAATTTTGAAAATGAAGCAATTTTTCTTTTGAACGATTTGCAACGCACACTTCAACGCCTTTTTGATCAAGCATAAAGGCTAAAGCTTTGGCTGTGCCACCAGCCCCTAAAATCAAAGCTTTTTTTATAATTGTGAAATTTTCTATAGCTTTTAAGAAACCTAAACCATCGGTATTATAAGCATAAATTTCTTTATTTTTTATAAGTAAGGTATTAGCCGAGCCAATTTTTAAGGCAAGATCATCTTTAAAATCAGCGATTTTTAAAGCCTCTTCTTTAAAGGGCAAAGTGATATTTGCTCCATAAAGTCCTAAAGCAAAAAGTGTATTTTTCAGTTCATTTTTATCGCACAAATGATAGCGAAGATACAAGCCATCAAGCTTTAAAGCTTTAATGGCGTTGTTGTGCATTCTAGGAGATTTTGAATGCACGATAGGATCGCCGATGACAGCTAAAAGACGTTTCATTTTACTTGGAAAGTAAAGGCGTCTTTTTTGATCTTTTCTCTGATCTTGCTAAGTTCGGCACTAAGTTCATCTTTTGAGAAAGGCCCTATAAGCACTCTTGTTACATCGTTATTATTGACTTTTGTTTTATAAAGCTTATATTCATAGCCATTTTGTTTGATGAGAGCGAGTTCTTTTGACTTTGGATCAAACTTAGACACTGAAAAAATTTGTATATAAGTCCCAGCACCGAGCTTGTCATCATTTGTCGTAGTTTTCACATCATCAAATAAGTCCTTAGGATCGGTAGCTACTGGTTTTGGTTCAGTTTTTGGCTTTGTTGTAGCTGTTGTGTTTGATTGAGTTTTGCTTGGTGGTGTTGGCTTTTTCTCTTCGGCAGAGGGTTTTGCTGTTGTTTGTGTTGGTTCTTGTGGTAGGGTAGTTGGAATTTCCGCTCTAGGCTCTTCTAAAGGTGGCATTGCAAAGCTTTGATTAGCTTCATTATCCGCACTTTCGTTTTGTTCAAGTCCTTGCATTCTATCTCTTAAAGCTTGAAATTGATCGTCTTCTATAGTTGAAGAGCTGATTGGAATTTGATCAAAAGTATTTGGATTTTGTTCGCTACTTGGTTCGCTCGGGAATATACTTTGAGAATTTTGTGCTTGGTTCGTGCTTTCATCGTTATTAATGAGCTTCATCACTATCATTACAATCAAAAATAAAATAACAAGAGCGATAACACGAAGTAGGATTTTTTTAATCTTTTCACTTTTGTTGTTTTTATCCAAGATGAGATCATCAAAACTATTTTTATTTTCCATATTTTTGCTCCTTTTACATATGTTTAGACCACGAAGAACCGCGTTCTTTACGATATACTTCGTAAGGTAAGATCATGATATTGTATTCTTTTGGCATATTTAAATTTGGAAATGCCCTCCATTCAGTTGGCATTTTGCTCGCAAAAAACGAAGAAAGCTTTGAAGCAAGCTGGCAACCTTCTGTAAAGGTTGTATGCCCTTTATGCACATAAAGATGCAAATGCCCAGGTGTTTTTGTTTTGTAAGCTGTAAAATTAATAAAGCCCTGTTCTCTTAAGATGAGTTGGGCTCTATGCCAAAATTTTTCAGCATTAAAGCCATTGTAATCAAAGACTATGTTTTCGACATGATTGTCTCTCGTGATGAGATCGTGAGCAATGATAATCTTGCCTTCCATATGATCTTTGATTAATTTTGAAGTTAAAGGAGCATCAATTCTTTCAAATTTATTGAAAAAATACTTACCCCGATGTTCAAATTTGTTGATTATATTATCTCGTTTTACAAAATAACGATCGTTAATTATCTTAATCAGTGATAAATCACTCATAGCAATCAAAATAAAGCCTTTGTATAGATGATAAATTGATGAGCTAGTTCCTTAAGCTCTTCTTTTATTTTAGCTTGTAAGGCGGTATTGTCAATATCATCTAAGACATCAGCGATTTTTTCTCCTACAAGCTGAATTTGTTGTTCTTTAAAGCCCCTTGCTGTAAGTGCTGGAGTGCCAAGTCTTAAGCCAGATGTGATAAAAGGGCTTCTTTTTTCTCCTGGAACTGTGTTTTTATTTGCAGTAATGCCAGCGTTTCCAAGTGCTATATCAGCGTCTTTTCCGCTAAACTCACGATCTAAAAAGCTCATTAATACAAGATGATTGTCAGTGCCATCGCTTACGAGTTTGTAATTTCTTTTCATCAGTGTTTGTGCTAGAGCTTTTGCATTATCCACCACTTGTTTAGCATAATTTTTCCACTCATCGCTAAGATTAAACTTAAAACCTACTGCTTTTGCAGCGATAACATGCATTAAAGGACCACCTTGAATACCTGGGAAAATAGCTGAATTTATCTTTTTAGCTATTTCTTCATCATTTGTCATTATGATGCCACCTCTTGGACCTCTTAAGGTTTTATGCGTAGTTGAGCTTACTACATGAGCATGAGGAAAAGGACTTGGATGAACCCCACCCACAACAAGCCCAGCAATATGAGCGATATCAGCAAACAAATACGCTCCAACCTCATCAGCAATTTCTCTAAACTTAGCAAAGTCAATCACCCTTGCATACGCACTTGCACCGCATACTATCATCTTAGGCTTTACTATGTGGGCGATTTGTCTAACTTTTTCATAATTTATACGCCCATCAAGCTCAACGCCGTAAAAAAAGCTCTCATAAACCTTACCAGATGAACTTACTTTAGCCCCATGCGTAAGGTGTCCGCCATGGCTTAAATCCATACCTAAAATCTTATCTCCGGGCTGAAGTAGTGCCATATATACGCCTTGATTTGCCTGCGAACCTGAATTTGGCTGCACATTTGCATACTGACAATTAAAAAGCTTTTTGCAACGCTCTATAGCTATATTTTCTATCTCATCGACAAATTCACAACCCCCATAATAACGCTTGCCCGGATAACCTTCAGCGTATTTGTTGGTAAGTATGCTACCCATAACCTCCATAACTTCAGGGAGGGTAAAATTCTCACTTGCTATCATCTCAAGATGATCGCATTGTCTTTGGAGTTCTTTGTTGGTAAGATCAAAAATTTCTTTATCAAAATGCTCTAAACTCATTTTTACTCCTTGATTTCTGATTTTAAGGGACGCATAGTTGGGAAAAGTATAACATCGCGAATTGATTTTTTGTTACTTAAAAGCATGACAAGCCTGTCAATCCCTATACCCTCGCCTGCAGTTGGTGGCATAGCATAGCCTAAAGCCTGCACAAAATCCTCATCCATCTCGCAAGCCTCATCATCACCCGCCTTTTTTGCTTCAATCTGCTTTAAAAATCTCTCATATTGATCCAAAGGATCATTAAGCTCATTAAAGCCATTGGCAAATTCTTTACCAGCGATGAAAAGCTCAAACCTTTCAGCAATTTGTGCATTTTCGTCACTTCTCCTTGAAAGAGGGCTTATAGAGATTGGAAAATGCGTGATAAAAGTTGGATTGATGAGCTTATTTTCCACGTAATGATCAAAAAGTTCGGCTTGTAAATAGCCTAAATCAAGCTTTTCATTGGCTTCAAAGCCATCTTGTTTGAGTTTGGTTAGAATTTTTTCTTTATCATTAATGAGCGCTTCATCTAAATCGCCATATTTTTTCAAGGCTTCTTTATAGCTTATCTTCTCAAAGGGTTTTGAAAAATCGATGATTTGCTCATCATATTCAAGCTTCGTGCCTAAATTCAACTCTTTTAAAAGCAAAGCAAAAAGTTCTTCAGTTAAGCTTATCAAATCCTCATAAGTATGATATGCCCAGTAAAACTCTATGGAGGTAAATTCAGGATTATGCGTAAGGTCCATGCCCTCATTTCTAAAGCAACGATTGATCTCAAAAACAGCCTCAAATCCCCCTACAACAAGCCTTTTAAGATAAAGTTCAGGTGCTATTCTTAAAAATCGTTCTACGCCCAAGGCATTATGATGAGTGATAAAAGGTTTTGCATTTGCCCCACCAGCAATAGGGTGCATCATAGGTGTTTCAACCTCTAAAAAGCCTTTATTTTCAAAAAAATGGCGGATCAAAGAGATGATTTTTGAACGCAAGATAAAGTCTTTTCTCACATTAGCATTCATAATCATATCAAGATATCTTTTGCGGTATCTTTGCTCTATATCAGTTAAACCATGAAATTTCTCAGGCAAAGGTGTAATAGCCTTAGCAGCAAGTTCTAACTCATCAACATGCAAGCTAAACTCGCCAGTTTTAGTTACAAAAGGATAGCCTTTAACAAGGATTATATCGCCTACTTCAAGGTTTTTCTTGATGAGATTATAATACTGCTCGCCCAAGCTGTCCTTATTAAAATAAATTTGAATGCGATCAAGTTCATCTTCAATATGAGCAAAAACAGACTTTCCAGCTATTCTTAAAAGTTTTAAACGACCGCTTATTACAACTTTTTGATTCTCATCTCTAGCTTGTTCGCTTTCCTTAACATAAGCAAATTTTTCTTTAAACTCGCTTATATTCAACTCTTTTTTAAGAGAGTGAGGATAAGGATTGATCCCATTTTTTCGTAGCTCCTCAGCCTTAGCTATCCTTTGTTGTTCTAAAACATTATCAAACATTAAAATTTCACTTTATATTGATTACAATCCTCGCAAATTCCATAAAGCTGCATCAAATGCCCTGTGAGCTTAAATTTATGCTCTTTAGCAATGAGCGCTTGTTGTCTTTCTACGGTTGGATTTTCAAATTCAACGATTTTGCCACAATTTTTACAGATAAGGTGATCGTGGTGAGGTTTATTAGCAAGTTCAAATTTCTTTCCGGCTGTACCAAAGGAGATGGAAGTAACAATCTCGGCTTCTTCAAGTAAATTTAAGGTTCTATAAACTGTTGCTATGCCGATATTTAAATCCGGTTCTTTAGCTTTTGCTTCCATATATAGAGCTTCAGGCGTGTAGTGCATATCACTATGATAGAGAATTTTTAATACAACTTCTCTTTGTCTTGTGTATTTAAGTCCGCTTTCTTTTAAAATCTTTTTAAATTTTTCGAGCAAAGCATCATACTCTATGTTTTCGATAAACATTGTTTTTCTCCTTAATTAATTTGTTTTTGTATCATTGGTGTCAAAACTTTGACTTACACTTTCAATACCTGCTTTTACTGAAGGTGCGTTCATGATGAAAGCACCGGTTTGTTCAAGCAAAGGTAAAGTATAACTTCCTTGAGTAAATTTGCGTAAGTTTTGATCTAGAAAACCTATTCTGCCGATACAAAAAAGCAAGATTGCAAAAATCAAAAAAACTTTCGCACTTCCAAAAAGGAAACCTCCTATTCGGTCTAAAATTCCTAAACCACTAAGTTTAATTAGCTTTGATACCACGCTTCCTATGATCAAACAAAGTATCCAAAAGATAAGCAAAACTGCTAAAAAGCCAATGAAAACGGCTAAGTCTTGATTTTGAATTTGATAAAAGCTTTTATCGATAAAAGCGGCTGTTTCTTGAGAGTATCTTGATGCGATAAGCACGCCACCCACAACACCTAAAAGCCCAAAAAATTCTTTTACAAGTCCATTAACAATACCCTTAAGTCCTAAGATAATGGTAAAAACAATGATAAATATATCAAACCAATAAATATGACTCATTTATCCCTCTTTATTATTATTCTATAATTTTTGGCACTATAAAAAAGCCATCTTGACATGATGGAGCGTGCGCAAACACTGCATCAATAACCTGCGAAGACTTTATCTCATCTTGTCTAAAAGGCGTTGCAACTTCGATTACGCTTGCTGTGCCTTGTATAGAATCAAGTTCAAGTTCGTTTAAAATTTCAACAAAACTTACGATCTCGCTCAGTTGTTCTATAGTTTCATTTTGCTTTTCAGTTGCTATTTCTAAGGCACTGAGTTTTTCAAGTTTATGAAGTAGTTCATTATCTATTTTCATAAGCAAACCTAAAATCAATATTTTTCTTATAATTATAACACAAAATTATCAAAATTTTAGGATATTTGTAATTTTTTAATGCTACAATTATGTTTTATTTTTGAGTTTAAAGGAAAAATATGGCTTTAAAAGATGATATAAAAGCGATCAAAACGGATTTAAGCACCGAAGAACAGATGATCGAAAACTTCATTAAAGGCGAACGATTTTTTAGAAAATATAAGTATTATATCTTAGCTTTAGTGCTTGCGTTAGCAGTTTATTTTGTTTATGATTATGTGAGTGCAATGATTTATGAAAAAAACACAAAAGCAAATAACGAAATTTATGCAAATTTAATGCAAGATCCAAACAATGCTCAAAACCTTGACTTGCTTAAAGAAAAAAATGCAAATTTATATGCTTTGTTTTTACTTGCTCATGAAAAAGATATGAGTGATTTTGAAGTAAGATTTGCGGAGCTTGAAAAACTAAAGCTTGATCCTTTATTAACCTCAATCTTAAAATCAGATTTAAATAATAGCACTTTTTTAAGAAATTATAACAAGCTTTTACAGGCTTTTGAATTGCTTGAAGAAGGCAAGATAGAACAGGCTCAACTTTTGCTTGCTCAAATTCCAGCGACTTCTGAATTAAGAGAGTTGGCAAATAATTTTAAGCATTATAAAGGCATAAAGTAGTGAAAAGCCTTTTTTTAGCTTTAAGTTTTATTTTGTTCTTTACGGCTTGTGGAACGAAGCGACAGTATTTTGAACCAGAAAGTATAGAGGCAAAATTAAGCTATGATGAAAAACTAAAATCAAGCATTATAGATAAAAATTTAAATTATGCGAAATTACGCAATAATCAAGTTCTTGACGCAAACGGCGTAATTGAAAATTTCAAGCTTGAAAAAGGCTATGAGCTTTTAAAACACGAAGCAGGCGAGTTTGTCATTGCAGATGCGAACGGAAATTTGAAGATCGTTGATGAAGCAGGCGAAGAGCTTTACGCGCATAAATTTGATGCCGCTGTTTTAAGTGTGGCTTTAGAAGGCGATGATTTAGCTCTTGTTTTGGCTGATAATACGCTTATTTTAGCCAACCGAAGTTTAGGTATAAAAATGAGTCAAGCTTTAACTCCAGCGCTCGCACAAGATTCACGTGTTGTGGCACCGTATTTTTTATCAAACATTATCGTGTATCCAAGTTTAGATGGTAAGCTTAATATCGTCGATAAAAACACACAAAAGATCATCAGAAGCGTGGTTGTAAGCAGTGAGGATTTTTTTAATAACATCATTTATTTTAAAATTTTTCACGATAAAATGATCGCTGCAACAGCAAAAAAGATCATTGTGGTAAGTGCTGAAAATACTTATTCTTTAGATGAAGATATTAAGAATGTGGATTTTGCAGATGATTTTATTTTTATCTTTGCGAAAAATGGTAACATTATCAAAACAGATTTGACTTTACAAAAGCTTGTTGAAAAAAAATTTAAATTCGCGATTTATAATGAGAGCGAAATATATAATGAACACTTATATGTTTTTGAAAAAACCGGCTATTTGATAAAAAGTGATTTAAACCTTGAAAATGTGAAAGTTTATAGGCTTAAAGGTGCGGTTGATGAGAAAGCTTTTATGAAGGAAGGTAGATTTTATTATTCTAATAAAATTTTAGATTTATTATGATAGAAGAATTTTGTGATTACTTAGGGCTTAAGTATATAAAAAATATCGATTTAAGTCAGCTAAGTAAAAAAAAGGTATATCGCTGCGCTTTAGCAAGCGAGTTTAAAGATGAAGATACCCTTGTTTTTTTAAACTTAGCTCAGGCAAGGTTTGTTTGCAAAGACGCTTTATTTTTATTTGAACTTAAGTTGAAACTTATCCAGCATTATCAACACATTCAAAATTGTATTATTTTTATCAAAGCCCCTTTATGCTCAAAAGCAAAAAAGCTACTTGATGAAAGGCAGATAAAACACTATGCTTTTGTGTGATATAGGCAACTCAAGTGCGAGCTTTTTAGATGATAATAAGTATCACAGCCTTAGTCTTGATGAGTTTGTGAATTTTCAAAGTGAAAAGAAGGTTTTTTATATCAGCGTTAATGATAGGCTTAAAGAACTTATGAAACAAAAAGCTCATTTTGTCAATCTTGAGCCTTATTTTAAATTTGACACTATTTATAAGGGCTTAGGCATTGATAGAATCGCTGCTTGTTATACTATAGAAGATGGTGTAGTCGTTGATGTAGGTAGTGCTATAAGTGTAGATATAATGTCAAATCGTATGCACTTAGGAGGCTTTATCCTGCCCGGTATTGCAAGCTATAGAAAAGCTTATGCTGAAATTTCCCCACGTTTAAAATGTGAGCTCAATACTCAACTTCGTTTAGATGCTTTTCCACAACGAACTATTGATGCTTTAAGCTATGGGGTATTTAAAGGAATTTGCTTGCTTATAGAAAATGCTACGCACCAGCAAAAGCTTTATTTTACTGGTGGAGATGGGCAGTTTTTGGCGAATTTTTTTGAAAAGGCGATTTATGATAAATTACTTGTATTTAGAGGAATGAAAAAGGTTATTGAGGAAAACCCACAGCTTTTGCATTAAAAAATGATAAGGAAAAAAAATGAAAGAATTTGATGTCATCGTTATTGGTGCTGGAATTTCAGGTGCGGCTTTGTTTTATGAGCTTGCAAGATATACAGATATTAAAAACATTGCATTGCTTGAGAAATACAACGCTCCAGCAACGCTTAATAGTAAGGCTACGAGCAATTCCCAAACCATTCATTGCGGAGATATAGAGACAAATTATAGTGCTCAAAAAGCAGCCAAGGTAAAGCCAAATGCTGATATGGTCGTAAAATATGCCCTTAAAGAAAAAGAAAAAGGCAATCTTTTTGTATATTCACACCAAAAAATGGTGCTTGCTGTTGGCGATGAAGAATGTGAATATCTTACAAATCGTTACGAAGAATTTAAAAGTTTGTATCCTTACGCACAATTTTTTGACAAAACTCAGCTTAAAAAGCTTGAACCAAAAGTTGTGCTTGGTAAAGATGGGGTAAAAGATAGAAGTGAAAACATAGTCGCTATGGGTGCTGAAGCTGGTAAGTCTTATACAACCATTGATTTTGGTAAGATGAGTGAAAGTTTGGTAAAAAATGCCACACAGGAGAATAAAAATACTTTTGTTGCCTTTAATCAAGAAGTGATTAAGCTTGAGAAAAAAGATGGTTATTTTTATATTTTTACTAAAAATTATCAAGAATACAGAGCAAAAGCTATAGTGGTAAATGCTGGAGCGCACTCCTTATATCTTGCGCATAAAATGGGCGTTGGGCTTGATAAGTCTTGTTGGCCTGTAGCTGGAAGCTTTTATTTAACCAAACAAAAGCTTTTAAATGGTAAGGTTTATACAGTGCAAAATCCAAAACTTCCTTTTGCAGCTTTGCATGGTGATCCAGATATTATGGCTGATATGAATACCCGCTTTGGACCTACTGCACTTGTGATTCCAAAACTTGAGCGATACAGAGGCTTAAAGTCTATGCCTGAATTTTTTGAAGCCTTAAAATTTGACAAAATAGTTGCAAAAGTAAGCCTTGATATGCTTAAGGATAAAGATGTGAGAAATTATATTTTTTATAATTATTTATATGAGATTCCAATGCTTAACAAACAATTATTTGCAAAAAAAATAGGTAAAATTATACCGAGTTTAAAACCAGAAGATATTTATTATGCACATGGTTTTGGTGGCGTGCGTCCTCAAGTGATTGATAAAACAAAAGGCGAATTGCTTTTAGGCGAAGCAAGTATCAATGACATAGAAGGCATTATTTTTAACATGACTCCAAGTCCGGGTGCAACAAGTTGCCTAGGTAATGCTAAAAAAGATACTTTAAGCGTGTGTGAGTATTTAGGCGCAAAGTTTGATGAGGATAAATTTCAAAGCGAGTTAGTGTAGTCTTTTTGTTTCCAAAATATGTTATGATATGAAAAAATCAAGGATAAATGATGATTAAAAAAACAAAGATTGTCGCAACCGTTGGACCAGCTAGTCAAAGCAAAGAAGTGTTAAAGCAAATGATCATCAACGGGGTAAATGTTTTTCGTCTTAATTTCTCGCATGGCACGCACGAATATCACCAAAACAACCTTAGCACCATTCGAGAAGTTGCTAAAGAGCTTGGTGTAAGAGTGGGAATTTTACAAGATATTAGCGGACCAAAGATAAGAACCTTAGAGCTTAAAGAACCTTTTGAGCTTAAAAGTGGCGATAGGCTTGATTTTTATAAAGAACACATCATTGGCGAAAAAATAACGCCAAATCACTACAAACTAGGCATAAACCACCCAGAAATTCTTAATATGCTAAAAATTGGCGAATATATCTATCTTTATGATGGTAGCATTAGGGCTATAGTTGTGAAAATCAGTAATGATAAGATAGAAAGCGTGATAGAAAATGACGGCTTTTTAAGCTCAAATAAGGGTATAAATTTCCCAGATACTCGTATTAATATCGATGTGATTACGACTAAAGATAAGGACGATTTGCTTTGGGGGATTGAAAACAATGTGGATTTTTTAGCCATATCTTTTGTTCAAAATGCTCATGATATAGATGAAGTAAAGCAAATTCTAGCACAAAATAATGCTAAAATAGCTATATTTGCCAAGATAGAAAAATTTGACGCTGTAGAAAATATCGACGAGATCATCAAGATAAGTGATGGCATAATGGTAGCAAGAGGCGATCTTGGTATAGAAGTGCCGTATTTTAAAGTCCCAAACATACAAAAACAAATCATTTTTAAAGCAAATCAAGCCAGTAAGCCCGTCATCACAGCAACTCAAATGCTCTTTTCTTTGGCAAAAACCAAAAATGCTACAAGAGCTGAAATTTCAGATGTAGCAAATGCTGTTTTAGACGGCACTGATGCGGTAATGCTTAGCGAAGAAAGTGCAGTAGGCATAGATCCAGCAAATGCTGTAGATATCATGGCAAAAACGATTATAGAAACTGAGAAGAATTACCCTTATAATAAATTTAGTATTTTTGATGACTTTGATGAAACAGATATTATGATGCGTTCGAGTGTTCATCTTGCAAGGGATTTAAATGCTAATGCTCTTATCGCTCTTACAAGTAGTGGAAAAAGCGCCATTAAAATGGCAAGGTATCGTCCAAATGCAAATATTATCGCCGCAGCACACAGCGAAAAAACCTTGAATTTTTTAAGCATAGTTTGGGGTGTGAATGCTGAAGTTTTTGTTGATGGAGATAAGAGGGATTTAACAGATCTTATAAAAGATGTAGTAGATGCAAGCTTTAAACAAGGATTTATCGACAAAGATAAAACTTATATCCTTACAGCTGGCTTTCCAACCGGCGTTGAAGGCTCGTGCAATCTTATTCGTTTGCTCAAAAAAGAGCAAATTGAGTATTATTTAAAGCGAGTTTCACCTTTTTGAGCGTAAAACCTTAAAAATTCATTAATTTATCTTGATTTTAAAGCTTTCTTTGTTAAAATTTGCTCTTTTTAGAAGGTGTGTATGAAAAATAATATAGACGAAAATGTAGATTTGGATTTAGAAAGAGCAATTTTAAGTTCTTGCTTGTATAGTGAGGATTCTTATGCGAGTATTGCTGGGGATATTGAGCCAGGTGATTTTAGCTTTAAGCCTCATCAGGATATATTCAAGGCCTTTGTAGCATGCGTGAGTGCAAATGATCCTATAAGTTCAAGTTTTGTAAAAAAGCACGGCAGGATTGATGAGAATGTATTTAATGAAGTGCTTTCTACTACAGCTATAGTTGATGTTGTTAAATACGCTCACGAACTTCGTGAAAAATCTATCAAAAGACAGCTTTTAAATTTTGCTCACACCATACCTTCAAAGATCAACTCAAACAAAGCCGTATCACAAATCACTGATGAATTAAATAAAGAAATTTTTAACCTTACAAACCGCGTTAATAGTGCTGATATAAAAGATATGCAAGCAGTTTTAAGCGAGCTTTTAGAAGAATTTAAAAAGCAAAAGCAAAGCGAACATAGAGAAATTTTAGGGCTTGATACAGGTTTTTCTGATTTAAATAAAATGATAAAAGGCTTTAAAGATGGTGATCTTATCATCGTTGCAGCAAGACCGGGTATGGGTAAAACAACGATTTGCTTAAATTTCATCGAAAAGGCGTTAAGAGAAGATCAAGGCGTGGTGTTTTTCTCTCTTGAAATGCCAGCTACTCAGATCATGCAACGATTGCTTTCAGCCAAAACTTCCATTCCTCTTCAAAGGCTTTTGATTGCGGATTTAAATGATGATGAATGGAGCAGGGTAAGTGATGCTTGTAATGAGTATTCAAAGAAAAACTTTTATATTTATGATAGCGGATATGCAAGTATCACGGATATTAGAGCTGTTTTAAGAAAGTTAAAATCAAACGATGAGAGTATCAAGCTTTGCGTGGTGGATTATATAGGCTTGATGATGAGTAATTCAGGCTTTAAAGATAGACATTTGCAAGTGAGTGAAATTTCAAGAGGCTTAAAACTTCTTGCAAGAGAACTTGATATGCCTGTCATCGCTCTTTCTCAACTTAATAGAAGTCTTGAAAGTAGAGCAAATAAACGCCCAATGCTCAGTGATTTGCGTGAAAGTGGAGCTATAGAACAGGACGCAGATACTATACTTTTTGTGTATAGAGATGAAGTGTATAGAGAGCAAGAAGAAAAAGAAAGAGAAAATAAAGCAAAGGCTGAAGACAAGGAATATATCAGGAAATTTATCCCACACCCTTTTGAAGAAAAAGCAGAACTTATAGTAGGTAAAAATAGAAATGGACCTACAGGCACGGTTGAGCTTGTTTTTTATAAAGAAAGATCAAGTTTTGCTCAAGCTCCTAAGAAAGAATTTATATCAAAGAGTTTTGAAGAATGAATTTGGATTGTTAGGATTTATTCTTTTTTTACGAAAGAATGATTATAATATTTTTATTTTATTAAGGGGCGATGATGAAATTAAGTGAGATAGCGGAGTTTTTGGGACTTGAGTTTAAGGGCGAGGATTTAGAGATCAAGGCTTTAAATTCGCTTTCAAGGGCAAGTTTTGATGAATTGAGTTATTGTGATAGCGATAAAAATGCTAAGAATATTGCTCATTGCGGAGCTGGAGCGATTATAGTCGGCAAAAAGCATGAAAATTTAGTGCCAAAAGATATGCAAAAGCTCATCAGTGCTGATCCTCAGCTTTCTTTTGCGTATTTGAGCAAGCTGTATGCAAAGCCTTTAATATCGAGTGAAAAAAAGCCAAATACAATCGCTAAAAGTGCCATCATAATGCCAAATGTGTATTTAGGAAGTGGTGTAAATATAGGTGAAAATGTCGTGATTATGGCAGGAGCATATATAGGCGATAATGTCAGCATAGGTGATTTTAGTGTAATCCACCCAAATGTAGTTATTTATAATGATAGCCAAATCGGTAAAAAATGCCATTTGCTCGCAAACTGCGTTATAGGAAGTGATGGTTTTGGTTATGCTCACAATAATGCTGGAGAGCATTATAAAATTTATCATAATGGCAATGTGATTTTAGAAGATTTTGTTGAGATTGGGGCTTGCACAAGCATTGATAGAGCTGTGTTTGAAAGCACTATTATTAAAGCTGGGACTAAGGTTGATAATCTCGTTCAAATAGGACATAACTGCATTATCGGTAAAAACTGCATTATCGTAGCTCAAACAGGAATTTCTGGCTCAAGCGAACTTGGACAAAATGTCATTATGGGCGGACAAAGTGCGACAAGCGGACATCTTAAGATAGGCGATTTTACCACTATTGCTGCACGAGGTGGGGTAAGCAAGAGCTTAGAAGGAGGCAGGGTGTATGGAGGTTTTCCTATCATGCTTCAAAAAGATTGGCTTAAATTTCAAGCCAAGCTTGCAAATTTGTTTTACAAAGATTTAAAAACAAAAGAATAGATAAAATAAAAAATTTGTGTTTTTACAAAGTTTTAGTAAAAATTTGTTACAATCTTAAGAAATTTCATTTTTTGCTAGGAAAAGATTATGAAACACATCAAAAAGATAGCCAAACTTACCATGATAGCAGGACTTAGTGCGGTTGCGGCTGGAGCTTTGACAGCTTGCAATGATGGAGGAACTAGGGCAGAGGATATGAGCCAAAATACCCAGCAAGGTGCTTTTGTCATCATAGAAGAGGTTGCAAAAGGCGAGTATAAGATCAAAGAACAATTCCCAAGTGCTGAAACTAGAGTGGTTTTACAGCAGCTTGATGGCACTGAAAGAGTGCTTACTAAAGCAGAAATGGATGCCTTGCTTAAACAAGAAGAGGCTAAAATTGATAATGGCACTTCAAAACTTACTCAAGAAAATGCTCAAATGAGTGGAGGCGGTTTAAGTCTAGGAGAAGCCTTACTTGCTAGTGCAGCTGGAGCGATCATAGGCTCTTGGATAGGCTCAAAACTTTTTAATAACCAAAATTTTGCCAACAATCAAAGAGGAGCTTTTTCAAATCAAAGTGCCTATCAAAGAAGTATGAATAGTTTTAACAGTCAAAGCACAAGAGCTGGATCAAGCTCAAGATCAGGCTTTTTTGGAGGTGGTTCAAAGGCAGCAAGTTCAAGTAGCTTTGGCTCTTAAATTTAAAAAGATGAGGTAAGAATGAATTTTTTAAAAGTAAAAGCCCTTGAAAAAAGTTATTTAGAAAGCATAGGTTTTAGCTGGCATACTGATAATGATGGCAGTGAGTATCTTTCAAATGAGCTAGTGCAAGTAAGTCAAAAAGAAGTAAATGCTTATTATGAAGCGGTAAATGAGCTTTATGATATGGTTGTTGCTGCAGCTCAAGAAGTGATTGATGAGAACCGCTTTGATGAGTTAGGTATCCCTTTTAGTTTAATTGATGCCATTAAGATGAGTTGGGAAAATGAGGTGCATTGGCATTTGTATTCTCGTTTTGATCTAGCTGGCGGGCTTGATAATAAGCCTATCAAGCTTATAGAGTTTAACGCTGATACTCCAACCAGCCTTTTTGAAACAGCGATTTTGCAATGGGCGATTTTAAAACAAAATGCTCTTGATGAAAGCTTGCAATTTAACAGCCTTTATGAAAGTTTGATGGATAATTTTAAACGCCTTGTTACCCTTGAAGAAAGCGTTGAGGGCTTTGAGCAGTATTATCAGGGCTGGAAAATCCTTTTTTCAAGCATAGCTGGTTCTCATGAAGATGAGATCACCACTAAGCTTTTAGCTCATATTGCTAAAGAAGCTGGCTTTGAGAGTGATTTTAGCTTTATTGATGAGGTGGAGTTTAGCCCTGAAGGCATTTTTAAAAATGGCATAAATTTTGAATACTTCTTTAAGCTTATTCCTTGGGAAAATATAGCCATAGAAGAAGGCGAGCTAGCCATGCTTTTAACTCAAATCATGCAAAATCAAAAGGCGATTATTTTAAATCCAGCCTATACCTTACTTTTTCAAAGCAAGGGTATTTTAAAAGTGCTATGGGAACTTTATCCAAACCATCCTTTGCTTTTAGAAACTAGCGATAAGCCTTTAGTGGGTAAAAAATGCGTTAAAAAACCTGTTTTTGGTAGAGAAGGAGCAAATATAAGCATAATAGAAGCTGATGGTTCAGTAAGCTTTGAAACAAAGGGAACTTATACAAATAATAAATTCGTCTATCAAGAATTTGTTGAATTTAACGAACATGAGGGGCAAAAATACCAAGCCGGTGTATTTTTTGCCTATGATGGCTGTGGTTTAGGTTTTAGAAAAGGTGGCTTAGTGCTTGATAATTTTGCTAAATTTGTAGGACATATCATAAAGGCATAAAAATTAAAGGAGATAAAATGAAAATAGTTTGTTTAGACGCCCTTACTTTGGGCGAGGTTGATTTAAGTGCTTTTAGGGACTTTGGCGAATTTGTAAGTTATGATCTTACAAGCAAAGATGAGGTGATACAAAGGCTAAAAGGAGCTGACGTAGCTGTGGTAAATAAAGTTGTTATCGATGAAGAAGTGATTGATAATACAAGCTTAAAACTCATCTTAGAAACAGCCACAGGTACGAACAATATCGCTGTAGAATATGCCAAAAGTAAAGATATAGTGGTAAAAAATGTAGCAGGGTATTCTACCTCAAGTGTTACTCAGCATACCTTTGCCTTGCTTTTTGCCTTTTTAAATCATATAGTGTATTATGATCATTTTAGCAAGAGTGGTGCTTGGTGTAAGAGTCCTATTTTTACGGATTTTTCCCGTATTATTCATACCCTTGAGGGAAAGAATTATGGCATTATAGGGCTTGGCACCATAGGAAAGCAGGTTGCAAATGTAGCTCAAAGCTTCGGAGCAAAGGTTTTTTATCATTCTACAACAGGGGCGAATTTAAAGGCTGATTTTACTCATCTTAGTCTTGAAGATTTGCTTAAAACTTGTGATATTATCAGTATTCATGCCCCGCTTAACGAAAAGACAAAAAAGCTTATTTCACAAAAAGAGCTTGAACTCATGAAAGAAAAAGCTATTTTGATCAATGTAGGACGCGGTGGCATAGTTGATGAAGAAGCTTTAGCCCTTGTGCTTGATAAAAAAGATATAAGAGTAGGGCTTGATGTGCTTGAAAATGAGCCTATGAGGGCAAATCATCCGCTTTTAAAGATCAAAGCTAAAGAAAAACTCATCATCACACCTCATATAGCCTTTGCAAGTGCTGAAGCTATGAAAAAACTTATAGAAATGGTGCTTGAGAATTTAAAGGAGTTTATAAAAAATGGCAAATGAGCATAGTTTTGATATAAGTGCAGCTATTGATAGCGGAGAGCTTAAAAACGCCCTAGAGCAAGCTAAAAAAGAACTTGAAAGCAGATATGATTTAAAGGGCATAAAGGCTGAGTTTGAGCTTGATGAAAAGCTTGGACTTTTTAAAATCTCTTCTTCAAGTGAAGGCAAACTTGATACCTTAAAAGATATGCTTATTTCAAAGCTCATTAAAAGGGGCATTAACGCTACTGCTATTAAAGAAAAAAGTAGAGAAAGTGGAGCTTTAGCAAGGTTAAGTTTGGAAGTGGTTTCTAGCATAGATAGTGAAAATACCAAAAAAATCAACAAAGCAATTAAAGATAGCAAGCTTAAGGTAAGCTCTCAAATCAGAGGCGAGGAAATTCGAGTGAGTGCCAAGCAAATTGATGATTTGCAAGCTGTGATGAAACTTGTTAAAGAGCTGAATTTAGAGCTTAGTTTAAGCTTTAAAAATTTAAAATAAAGTCTAAATTTTGAGATTTTTTGTCATTTTATTAGGCTTTTTTTTACTAAGCTGTTCTGCACCTTTTCAAAAAGGAAAATCCACGCCTGTGTATGTAAGCTTAAAGATACAAGGTTTAAGAAATGCTGATTTTGGTTTTTTGTATGAAAAACAAAAGGGCGTGAATTTAGAGCTTTATAAACTTGCCCAGGTGCTTTTAAGGCTTAAGATAGAGGATAAAATTTGCTTAGAACAAGCTTGCTTTGAGAAAAAAACCTTTAATCAAAGATACTTAGGGCAGGCTTATTATGATGATTTTTTAGAAGATATTTTGCGTTTTAAGCCTCTTTTTGAGGGTAAGAATTTAATACAAAACGCTTGTGGTTTTAGTCAAAATTTACTCAATATAAATTATGATATAAGCTATCAAGTTTGTGATAAAGAATTGCTCTTTATAGAAAAGAAAAACAATATAAGGCTAAGCATTAAAAAGGTTGATAATGAATGATTTAAAAGAGTTTTTAAACAAAAAAAATATTACAGAAACGCAACTCTTTAAAAAACTTAAATGCAGTGAAAATGAGGCTTTGATCTTAAGAGAACTTTGTAAAAACTATGTGCAGGCAAACTCAAGCACCAGTGCTTTTAGCGTGCTTTTTACTCTTTTTGGGGATTCTTCTTTTTCGCATTTAGATCATTTAGAAGAGCTAAAGCACCTTATAGAGCTTGGTTTTATCACTCAAAGTATGAGTGCTTTTAAAAGCACTGATTCAAGGGCTTTAAGAGCTTCAATGCTCTATTTACTTCAAACTGAGCTGAGTTTAAGTGAGCTTTTTTTGCATTTTATCGAAGAAAAAAGCGTGCTTGATATGTCTAAAAAAGACGCTTATGGCGATTATTTGGAGTATTTAAAAGATGAATTTGAGCGTATTGAGCTTTATGCAAGGCTAAATTTTAACTTAAAATATCAAAATGATGAGCTTAAAAACACCATAAAAGTTTATGAAAAGCATATCAAAGAACGTCTTAAACATAGCAAATTTTACAATGTTTTGGCTGAAATTTTTAAAGAATATGGCTTAAACGAAAAAGAGCAAATCATCTTCATCGCCCTTTTAAAAGAAGAATACAGCATCAATGATGAAAACTCAAATGCAAGGGATTTAAATTCCTTACTTTTACTCATCAGCAACTCTGAACTTGAAAGACTTAAAAATAAAGCCTTATTTGATGAAAACTCAAAACTTATGGAAAAAAATCTTATTGATTATGATGAGTTTTTAAGTCCTTTTGGAGATATTAGTAAAAGTTTTTATCTAAGTGAAAACATTTTACAACGCATCATTGACTTTAAAGAGCCAAGCAAAAACACTAAGATAAGACTAGAAAGCGTTGTAAAAGAACAAGATATATTTGAGCTAATCGAGCCAAACACTGATATAAACGATGTTATCATGCCTATAAAAACAAAGGAGCTTTTAGAAAATATCTTAAAACAACAAGATAAAAAGGTGCTTGAACGCTTGAGTTCTTGGGGTATAAAAAGCTCTAAAAACATAGAAGCAAAGATCATTTTTTACGGACCTGCTGGAACGGGTAAAACGATGTCGGCTTTAAGCCTTGCAAAGTCTATGAAAAAGGCGGTTTTAAGCTTTGATTGTTCTAAAATTTTAAGCAAATATGTGGGCGAAAGTGAGCAAAATGTAAGAAAAATTTTTGATACTTATAATAAAATTGCCCAAAATTGCAAGCAAAGTCCTATTTTACTTTTAAATGAAGCTGATCAGTTTTTAAGCACGAGAATTGAAAGTAGCAGTGGGGCTGATAAAATGCACAATCAAATGCAAAATATTTTCCTAGAGCAAATAGAGCGATTTAGTGGAGTAATCATAGCTACGACAAATTTCTTAGAAAGCCTAGATAGTGCCTTTTCAAGAAGGTTTGAGTATAAGATAGAATTTAAAAAGCCAGACTTTACTCAAAGACTTTTAATCTGGCAAAAATCCCTACCTAAAAATGCCGAATTTGACAAAGAATTTAGCGTCAATGTGCTAGCAAATTATGAACTTAGCGGTGCTCAAATCATCATGGTGATTAAAAACACAGCCTTAAAAGCAGCCATTTCAAAAGAGGGTATTTTCAAAATGCAAGATTTTTTAGAAAGCATACACAAAGAATTAAGCTCAAGTTTTGATAAAAACAAAATCGTAGGTTTTGGAGCTTAGGAAGTTTTTTGTAAAGTCTTAATTAATTAAAAAAGTTTCTTGATAGCTCCTAAAACTTCAGCTTTTATCTGCGTTAAGTCTTGCAAACTTTTACAATCTACCAAACCAATATGATGATCAATCCTTACCAAAGCTTCTTTTTCAAGTTCTTCTTGCATAGCTTTTTGCACTTTTTGAGCATTGTGCCCCCCCACCATTTTTTTTTGCAAGATGAGTTTTCACCTAAAAAATCGCTCTTGAAAACACAAAGGTAGCTTTTCTAAAATTTCCCTCTGTTTAAATTCTGTTTTTGCCACATTACTTGAGTTTGATAAGACATAAAAGGCATATCAGCTAAGATGAAAGCATTTTAAACAAACATAAAAATAAAAATTTTACTATTTTTTGTGTATAATAAAATAAATTCAAATAAACAAAGGAGAAAATATGAAAAAAGAACTTGAAATTTTAAGCACAAGGTATTCGTGCCGTGATTTTTCAGATGCTAAGCTTTCAAGTGAGGATTTAAGGCAAATTTTAGAGATCGCCAGGTTAAGCCCTAGCAGTCTTGGGCTTGAGCCTTGGAAATTTATCTTGACTGAGGATAGAGTGAAGTTACAAGAACTTGCACAAATTGCAAATAAACAAATTCACGTAGCTCAAGCAGCAGCTGTTATCATTATCGTTTCAAGGCTTGATTTTTCTCAGTATTTTGAAAGTAAGTTAAGAAAAAGAAAGATGAGCGAAGGTGAGCTAAATATGCGTTTAAAAACTTATAAACCTTTCTTAGATGGTATGAACGAGGCTCAAAAGCTTGCTTATGCTAGAGAGCAAGCTCATATCGCACTTGCAAGCATACTTTATGCGGCAAATGCTTTGAATATAGGCACTTGCACCATAGGGGGTTTTGATAAAAAAGCTTTAAACGATTATCTTAAGCTTGATACAAATAAAGAGCAAGCCAGCCTTATGATCGCACTTGGCAAAAAAGCTAGCACACAAATTCCAGAAAAAACGCGTTTTGATTTTGATGAAGTGGTGCGTTTTTTATAAATTTTTGATATTTTTATCCTAAAATCCAGCAAAAGTCTTGAAATCTAAGCATTGAAAGACTTTTAAAAGGCTAGATTTTTTACTTGAGTATTTACTTTATCAAAGTAATTTTTTGTATTTTCTTTCAAAGTCTTTTAGAATGGGCTTGTTATCAAAATAAAACAATTTTTATATACAATAAAAAACTAATCAAGAGTAAATTAATCCTTAAGAAAACTTTAAATAAAGTTAATGTATGATTAACAAAAATCTTATCAAAAAAAGGAGGGTGCTTGGAAAAATTAGATAAAAATGAAAGCTCTAGTAGCATTTTTAGCATTTTTCTTGTTTTGCTTTTTGTGTTTTTTGCGTTAGGATTTTATACCTTTTATAATGCAAAAGGAATCTCGTATTTTTCAAACGCAAGCGAAGCCTGTAATAACTGCCACATTATGAATGATGTGTATGCTGATTACTTAAAAGCTCCACACTCAAAGAAAATCGCAGGAGAGCCAAGAGCAAGCTGTAATGATTGTCATTTGCCACATAGTTTTGTTGATAAATGGATCGCTAAGGCTGAAAGTGGTGTAGGACATGCCTACGCTTTTACTTTTAAACTCAATGATTTGCCAGCAAATTTAAGTGCGAATGAAAAAAGCAAAGCTATGGTGCAGGACAATTGCGTAAGGTGTCATGCTGATTATGTTAGCGTCGTGATTAACGCTACGACCAATCCACACAAAGACAATACTCTTAAATGCGTATCTTGTCATGCAGGTGTCGGTCACAAAAGAGGATTTTAAACTTACAAGGAGGAATGAATGAATAAAAAGTTATTGAGTGCGATTGTGATTGTTATCGTTTTGATCGCTGGGGTGCTTTATCTTAATAATGATATCACCAAAAAACAAAACGAAGGGGTTGGAGGGATACTCTCTAAGGATTTAGTCGAGTTAAGTGATGATAATCCAACTTTTGATCATTGGGGTAAAAACTTCCCTGATTATTTGGATATGTATCTTACTGTTGAGACAGAAAAACCTATATCTACCGAATTTGGTGGAAATTTAGCATATTCAAAGCTTATTCGTTACCCGCAACTTACCGTGCTTTGGGCAGGTTATCCTTTCTCTCTTGATGCAAATGAAGAAAGAGGGCATTTTTGGATACAAGTTGATCAAATGGACACAGCAAGAAATAACAAAGATTTCTTAAATGCTCACGGCTTTAAAGCTTTTGGCGGACAACCAGCTGCCTGTATGAATTGTCATAGTGGTTGGACTCCTTGGCTTTTAAATAATACTGCAAAAGGTGATTGGGTGGCATTTAACTCAGCAAAATACTGGACTATGATCAAAACTGTTCCAGCAGTAAATGGTTATGCTGAAAATTCAGCCGAGCATTCAGGACCACACGGGGGTAAAAGAATGGGCGTAACTTGTGCGGATTGTCATAATCCAAACGATATGAGTTTAAGACTCACTCGTCCAGCAGCGATTAATGCTCTTGTTTCAAGAGGCTATGAAAAAGACCCAGTAGCTGGCATTAAAGCTACTCGTGAGGAGATGAGAACCCTTGTTTGCTCACAATGCCATGTTGAATACTACTTTAAACCAACTGGCACAAAGGTAAAAACTATAGGCGAAACCATAGCACAAGATCCAAGCAAAAAATGGTTTGATGGCACTCAAAAAACTTATGATGAGTTTGATTCTTTAAGAGATGGCAATCAATTCACAGAAGTTGAAGTCGCAGGTATAGAGTTAGCATTTCCTTGGAGTGAGTGGAAAAAGGGACAGCCATTTAGGATAGAAATGTTTGATGATTATTATGATAAAGTGCGTGCAAACTTTGATAAAGACTGGGCTCACAAGCTTAGCGGTGCACCTATGATTAAAATTCAACATCCAGAAAGCGAGCTTTACAGCGGTGGTGTGCATGCAGCAAATGGCGTTTCGTGTGCGGATTGTCATATGCCTTATATTAGAAAAGGTGCAAAAAAGCTTACTCAACATAATGTAACCTCACCTTTACAAAACATTAATGCAGCGTGTAAAACTTGTCATACTCAAAGTGAGGATTATCTAAAAGCTCAAATTTTAGATATTCAAAAATCAGTAGCGTATGATTTAAGAAGTGCTGAGTATGCGACAGTAAGTCTTATTATGGATATTAAAAAGCTTAGAGAACTTTTAGGTGCTAAGGCAGAGTATCAAACAGATGGCAAGGCTGATCAGGCTAAAATTTCAGCTACACTTAAAGAGGTGTTAGAGCTTCACAGAAAAGCTCAAATGAGAGGCGATTTTGTGGGTGCTGAAAACTCAACAGGTTTTCACAATCCAAGAGAAGCTTCAAGAATGCTTTTGCAAGCAGTTGAAATGGCAAGAGAAGGACAGACTAAACTTGTGCAAATCGCTGCAGCTAATGGTATAAATGACTTTAAAACCTCAAATCTTGGTTTTGAAGATATGCAAAAGCTCAATCCGGGCGAAATTCGCTACAAAGTGGATATGAACGGACACAAAGCAGGCGATAGATACTATCAACACGAAGAGATTAATGGCAATCCACCAGCTGAATATCTTGAGTTTGATAAAAACACTAAGCCATATAATTATCAGGTGATTGATAAATACTAAAATCAAAGCCCCGCTTCGGGGCTTTTACATTTTTAACTTGTTATTTTTCTTGTTTTTATATCGATTTAAACTTGTTTTTTGCTATTTGTTTTTAATGAATTATCATTATTTGTTACATTTTGTTTATTAAAAAACATTAAATTTTGATTTATAAAATAAAGGGATTTTGATATGAATAAAAATAAATTTTTTCGCCAAATTCATATTTATGTGAGTTTATTTTTTCTGCCACTTGCTTTGATGTATGCTGTTACAGGTATAGCTTACATCTTTGGAATAAATCAAGATATAGGACTTAAAGAACAAAGCTTTAGCGTAAAAAAAACGCTTACTCTAGGCAAAGAAAAAGAAGAACTTCTTGCTTTGCTTAAAGAACTTAAACTTAAAATTCCAAGTAATACCAAGCTTAAAAATGATAAAAAAGGCAAGGGCATGAGTATGGGTGGAGTGCATTATAGTATTAATATCAAGCAAGATAATGATCAAATTGTGATTACCACGAAAGAGCGAAGTTTGCTTGGCGATATGATCATGCTTCACAAGGATAAGGGTAAATGGTATTTTAGTGTGCTTTCTGTGGGTTTTGGGCTGGCTTTGATTACTCTTTATATCTCAGGGCTGATGATCACGCTTGTGGCGATAAAAAAAGACAGACAAAAACAACTTCTAACCATTGCTTTTGCTTTTGTTGTAACCTTTATTTTAGCCTATCTTAGCCTATAACACAGCTTCTTTTAGGCTTTTTGAGCTTAAGAGATATTTAATTTTATCTTTTAATTTACAATTTTATCGTTTTGGTATGGTTATTTTGTTTTGAAGCTAAAAACAAAGCCAGCGGATTTAAGCTTTTTAAGTTAAATTCAAGCTAGATTCGTTATAATTACAGCTTTAAAACCACAAAGGACAGATGGGTGAGTGGCTGAAACCACACCCCTGCTAAGGGTGCAGATCTTAACGGGTCTCGAGGGTTCAAATCCCTCTCTGTCCGCCACTTTCAAGGCTTCTTTTGTTAAGCCTTATCATTTTTCTACTTCATACAAGCAGATAAAAGCAAAAGTATCTTAAATTTAATGTTATAATTTATTTTTTTGAAAAGTGATGATATGAAACGATACGCAAACTCTAAACGTCTTATAAACAATGTCAAGTCTTTTTTAAACCTTAAGCCTTTCATACTAGGTGCTAAGGTTGATAAAAAAAGTGTATTTTATGGCTGGGGGCGTAAGAGTTCTGGATTTTGGGCGCTAAAGCAAGCTCAAAGATATAAGGCTAAATTTGAACTTTTAGAAGATGGGTTTTTACGCTCTGTTGGTTTGGGGCTTGAGCATTCGCCTAGTTTTAGTCTGGTGCGTGATGATGTGGGTATTTATTATGATGCTACTTCGCCTTCAAGGCTTGAAAATATACTTAATGAATATGACTTTAAACAGGATAAAAGCTTACTTCAACTTGCTACACAATCAATACAGCTTATCAAAAAATACGGGTTAAGCAAATACAATAACGCTCTTGATTTACCAAATGATTTTTTCACAAAAAGTAAGCAAAAACGTATTTTAATCATCACTCAAAGTGCAAATGATGCGTCCTTAAAATATGGCTTAGCCTTGCAGTTTAGCACTCAAAAAATGATAAATGATGCCATAAAAGAAAATCAAAATACTCAAATTTACATTAAAATTCACCCAGATGTGTTGAGCAAAAAGAAAAAAGCTGATTTTGATTTTTGCAATTTACCTAGCAACTGCGTGTTGATTAAAGAAAATTTTAATCCTATAGCCTTGCTAAAACATTTTGATAAAGTTTATACAAAAACTTCTCAAATGGGCTTTGAAGCTTTGCTGTGTGGCTGTGAATGCGTATGTTATGGCTTGCCTTTTTATGCGGGCTGGGGTTTAACTACAGATAAACTCGTCTGTGCCCGTCGCAAGAGAAAACTTACACTTGAAGAGCTTTTTGCAGCAGCATATATACTTTATAGTGAGTATTTTAATCCCTACTCACAAGAAAAAAGCGATATTTTAGATACTATAAACTCACTTTATAAGTATAAAACTATCGAGCAAGTCAATTCAAATACTTTGTTTTTCTTAGGTTTTTCGCTCTGGAAACATCATTTTATCAAGCCTTTTTTTAAAGCTAAAGCAAACAAACTCATTTTTTTAAATTCTCTTAAAAAGCCTATAAATTTTAAAAATGATGACAAGCTTTTTGTGTGGGGAGCAAGTTTTAGTGATGAAAAAATCAAAGAAGTTTTTGGCGAAAGGGTGAGAATTTTTAGAGTTGAAGATGGCTTTATCCGATCGGTTTCTTTGGGTTCTGATTTGACGCGTCCTTTTTCTTTGGTAATTGATAGTAAGGGACTTTATATTGATCCAAGCAAGGAAAGTGATTTAGAATACCTCTTGCAAAATTACGAATTTAATCAAAGTCATATCCAAAAAGCACAAAAAACGATCAAAGAAATTATCAAGCATAAATTCTCAAAATACAACAATGATATTCATAAAAATATCAAATTTAATGCCAAAAAAGAACAGAAAATCCTCCTCATCGCTGCTCAAGTTGAAGATGACGCTTCTATGTTACTTGGCGGTTTTAAGCTAAGCACTCAAGAGCTTATTAAGCAAGCAAGACTTGAAAATAAAGATGCTTATATAGTCTTTAAACCTCATCCTGATGTGCTTAGCGGTAACAGAAAAGGGCTAAAAGATGAGAAAATCATACTTGAATATTGCGATGAGATAGTTTGTGATGTGAGTTTGCATTCTTGTTTAGATAGTGTTGATGAGGTGCATACTATCACTTCAACCGTTGGTTTTGAGGCGATTTTAAGAGCTAAAAAAGTGGTGGTATATGGACTTCCTTTTTATGCGGGCTGGGGTTTAACTACAGATAAACTCATCTGTGCTCGTCGCAAAAGAAAACTTACACTTGAGGAGCTTGTCGCGGGAACTTTGCTTATATATCCAAGATATATTAATGCTAAAGATAAAAAGCTTTGTGAGTTTGAACCTGCTTTTAAGAGCTTGCTTGAGCTTCAAAATGCGTATTTTTCTAAAAAATGGTTGAGATTTTTGCTTGTTTTAAGAAATGTTAGCCTAAGAAAGATAAGACGAGCATATGAATACTTTTTTATAAAAAATTAAATTTGACTTGGAAATTCTTCTTAATAAATTCTTGCGTTAAAGTCAAGATAGCGCATAAAGAAAATTTAAAAAAATGTTGCTTTTTAGACTTTATTTCAAGTTAAATTTTTATTTTTTTGTTATAATTAAAATTTTCAAAAATCAATATTTTATTAGAGATATGGGGCGAGGATACGTTAGTCGTTATGAATTTTAAGCAAAAGATGAAAGAATTTGCTGGTAAAAATGTTCTTTTACTGCAAGGTCCAATCGGTCCTTTTTTTAGCAAACTTGCAAAAAAACTTAAACAAAATGATGCTAGGGTATTTAAACTTAATTTTAACGGCGGAGATAAGTTTTTTTATCCTTTTAATGCTCATAAGTATAAAGGCGAGCTTAAAAATTTCAAAACCTTTTTTAAAAATTTTTGCAAAGAACACAAGATCGATTATATCATCACTTATAATGACTGCCGTCCTTTGCATAGCATAGCTATAAGGGCTGCTAAAAGCCTTAAAATAGGCATTTACATCTTTGAAGAAGGCTATCTTCGCCCAAATTTCATCACTTTTGAGAAAAACGGCGTTAATGCAAATTCTCAGCTTCCTAGGGATAAGAATTTTTATATTGATCTTGAAGTTCCTGTAAGTGTTGCGAATGAGAAATTTGAAGGTGCTTTTGAGTGTATGGCTTTTTTTGCTTTTTGGTATTGGCTTTTTGCTTTTTTGCTGGCTCCTTTTTACAACAATCGCTTACATCATCGTTCTTTAAGCCCACTCGAACTTATCCCTTGGATACGAGCTTTTTATAGGAAATTTTGGTATAAATTTAGTGAAAAAAAGACGAATGAAGAGCTTAAAAAACTCAAAGGGAAATATTTCGTCGCTGTTTTGCAGGTATTTAATGATACGCAAATTTTAAAGCATTATAAGGGTGGGAGTGTTGAGCATTTCATCATTCAAACACTAAGCTCTTTTGCTTTAAATGCCAGAGATAAACACTGCCTTGTGTTTAAGCATCATCCTATGGATAGGGGTTATACTCATTATGGTGTTTTGATAAACAGGCTTTGTAGGCAATATAAGCTTGAGGGAAGAGTTTTTTATATACACGATGCTCACTTACCAAGCCTTTTAAACGATGCTTTGGGTTGTGTTGTTGTTAATTCAACCGTTGGACTTTCAGCCTTGTATCATAACTGTTCGCTTAAGGTGTGCGGTAAGGCATTTTATGATATAGAGGGCTTGAGCTATCAAAAACCTTTGGATATATTTTGGAAAGAAGCCCATGCGTTTAAGCCAAATTATAAACTCTATACAAATTTTAGAAGTTATCTCATACAAAACAATCAAATCAATGGCAATTTTTACAAAAATTCTTTTTTAGAACTTTGATAATAAGCCCGTAAAATTACTATAAATTAGGCTTTTTTGCTCTTATAAATGTTAGGAATTGATTAATTAATTTTAGTTAAATTCTCAAAAACAAAGAGCTATAATGCAAAAAAGAGATATTTTTTACATAGCAGGGTATGATCCAAGAGGCTTTAGATATTATTATTTAATGTTTAAGAAAAATTTAGCCTTTTACGAAAAAATGACACAAAAAAAATTCATACTCTCTAAGAATAAACAAGAATATGAATTCCACACCTCTTGGAGCATTCAAGGTGAAAATTCACAAAATTATTATCATTTTTTAGCGTGGAATGACATAGTCAAGGCAAATTGGCATAAAAATATCTTTTCCATACTTGCTGATGCTTTTGATTTTTTTAAAATTTACGTGATTACGGGCTTGTTTGTGCGTTTTGCGAAGGCGTGTAAAGCTCCTTTAGTAGCTGGATTTTATCCATTTTTTTATGTGCTTTTTAGCTATTTGTTTATCTTTGCTTTTATCTTTTTTAGCTTCAAGCCTATAGTAAATGCAAGCCACGAGATTATAGCTGTGATATTTTCTTTGCTTGTGTTGTATTTTTCAAGCAAGCTCATTTTTAAGATAGGCAATAAAACAGCGGCATTTTGGCTCTTACGAATATGTGCATTTTGCTCTCGTTGGGCTAGAGGCGAGATTAAAGATATAGACGCAAGAACGGCTGAATTTGCTAAAATTGTTTTTAAAACTCTGAAAGCTAATGCACGAAAAGAAAATTATGAGCTCATACTTTGTGCACATAGTGTAGGCACGATCTTGATCATCAACGTGCTTGCAGACTTGATTAAACAAAGTCTTGATGAAAATATCCCTTTTGATAAGCTTAAGGTGCTTACTTTGGGCGAATGTGTGCCTTTGATGAGCTATCATAAACATGATAATTTATACAAACAAAATCTTGCCTTTTTAGCTCAATTTAAGCTTACTTGGTTTGATTTTACTTCCAAGATTGATGGGGCATGTTTTTATAAAGTTGATTTTTTTAAAACGAGTGGGATTAAGGATATGCAAATTTCACCATCCTTTCTTTCGACACATTTTTATAAGCTTTATAGTAAAGAAGAATACGCTAAAATAAGGCGTGATTGGTATAGAGCCCATTTTTTATACTTAGAAGCAGGCCAGCACAAAGGTGAATATGATTTTTTTGCTTTTGTGGTTGATGAAAAAATACTTGAAGACAAAATTAAAGCGAGGTAAAACACTATGATACAATGTCCTTTTAAGCCAAAACCTTACAAAAATAAGGCGTCAAATTTAATGACTTTTTTGCTTAAACGTAGATCATGGCTTGATGGGCTGTATGAGAAAAGCTATAGCATGCAAACAGGCAGGGTAAAAATGCCCGGCTTTGATCTTTTTGTAGTTAATAACCCCCAAGAAGTCAAGAAAATCATGGTGAACGAGGTAAAAGAATTCCCGAAAAGTGAGCTTTTGCACCGCCTTTTAGAGCCACTTTTAGGACAAAGTATTTTTACGACAAATGATGAGGTATGGAAAAAGCAAAGGGAGCTTTTGCGTCCAAGCTTTGAGATGACAAGGATATACAAGGTTTTTGAGCTTATGAGTGCAGCAGCTAGGGACTTAGTCATTCGCCTTGAAAGGCAAATTGACAAACAAGCAGATGGCATCATCGAAGTTGATGAGGAGATGACTTTTGTAACAGCTGATGTGATTTTTCGTACTATAATGAGTGAAAAACTTGATGAACAAAAAGGTAAAATCATACTTGATGCCTTTGTTACTTTTCAAGAACAAAGCGTGAGAACAGCGATGAGGCAAATGTTTTGCTTTCCAAAATGGCTTTCAAATTTACTTGGCGAAAAAAAACGTTTAGAAGCTGGAGAAGTGATAAGAAAAGTGCTTAGCGATATTATCAAACCTCGCTACGAAGAAGAAAACAAGGGTTTAGCAGAGGATAGAAATGATATTTTAGCTTCTTTGCTTAAGGTTGTTGATAGTGATACAAATGAACGTTTTTCTTTTAAGGAAATTCTTGATCAAGTTTCCATGCTCTTTTTAGCAGGACATGAAACCACAGCAAGTTCTTTAACTTGGACCTTGTATCTGCTTTCTTTATATGAAGATGAGCAAGAAAAGGCATATAAAGAGCTTAAGGAAATTTTACAAGATGAAAAAGAGCCAAAAATCGAGCATATTAAAAAGCTTAAATGGCTTAATTACTGCTTTAAAGAGGCATTAAGGCTTTATCCGCCTGTTGGATTTTTTGCTAGAAGTGCTAGAAAAGATACGCAAATTCGTGATAAAGAGGTTAAAAAAGGTTCAGGTGTGGTTGTTGCTCCTTGGCTTATACATCGCCACCGCAAAATTTGGCATAAGCCAGATGATTTTGATCCTTCAAGATTTGAAAAGCTTGAAAATAAAGACGCTTATATGCCTTTTGGTATGGGAGAAAGGGTGTGTATAGGACAGGGCTTTGCTATGCAAGAAGCCATGATCATACTTAGTTATATTTTAAGCAAATATAAGCTAGAATTACAAGAAAATTTTATCCCAGATGTCGTTGGGCGTCTTACTATACGCACGGCAAATGGAATGTATATCAAGTTTAGTAAAAGAAAGAGTGAATGAAAGAAAAGCTAGCTGGCACCTTACTTTTGTGTGTTGTAGTGCCTTTATTTATTATAGGGTATATTTTTATCGTTTTTGTGGGAATTTTCGTCAGTGTAGCAAGGGTGCGTCAAGGTGTGCGTGCTATGGATCATTTTGTTAATGCAACTTTATTTAACGGCTATGCGTGGGAAAGCCTCTCTTCGCACGCGTGGCGAGAAAGAAAAAAAACTTGGGCTAAGGTTGTGATAAAAATCACTGATTTTTTTCAAAAAGACCATTGCAAAAGAGCTAATAAAAGAGAACAGCCTATCATTGATCTTATGCTTAAAAAAGGACTTGACAAGCAAAGCATAGGTAAGCAAATTTAAGTTTTTTTTACTTTTGATATTTTTGAATTTTTTGCTTGCAAAGTTATTTTTAAATTTTCATTAAGGCTTTTCTTTAAGTTTTGCTTGTAACACCTTAAAGTTTTAAAACAAATTTAAGCAATTTATACAGTGCGAAGCTTGGCTATCTCATCTCTTAAAGCTGCTGCTTTTTCAAACTCAAGTGCTTTGGCAGCCTCCAACATTTGCTTTCTTAGTTCTTTTACAAGCTTCGCTCTTTCACTTGCTGGCATTTTTTCTAATTTTTTGCCTTTGCGGTAAATTTCAGCTTCATCGACTTCATTTTTAAGACTATCTTCTAAATTTCTTTTGACTGAACTTGGGGTGATATTATGCTTTTTATTATAAGCTTCTTGCAATGTTCTACGTTGAGTTGTAATATCCATGGTTTCTTGCATGGACTTTGTGATTTTTTTGCAGAAGAGCAAAACCCTGCCATTGACATTTCTAGCTGCTCTTCCTATGGTTTGAATAAGACTTGTTGTGCTTCTTAAAAAACCTTCTTTATCAGCATCCATTATGGCTATAAGACTAACTTCAGGTAGATCAAGTCCCTCACGAAGTAAATTTATACCTATGAGTATATCAAAAAATCCTGTTCTAAGCCCTCTTATGATCTCATTTCTTTCAATGGCATCAATATCTGAATGCATGTATTTTACCTTTAAACCAAGCTCTATATAATAGTGGCTAAGTTCTTCAGCTAGCTTTTTAGTGAGCACAGTAACTAAAACTCTTTCATTTCTAGCTATAACCTTTTTTGCCTCATCAAAGAGAATTTCAACTTGATTGTCGCTATCTTTTAGCTCTATTAAAGGATCAAGTAAGCCTGTTGGACGCATAATTTGCTCAAAAACTTGATCTTTGCTAAGTTCGAGCTCAAGGGGTGCTGGGGTTGCTGAAACAAAGAGAAATTGACAATTTTTGTTTATAAACTCATCAAACATTAAAGGGCGATTATCAAGGGCTGAAGGCAAGCGAAAACCATAATCAACCAAGGTTTGCTTCCTGCTTCTATCGCCTGCAAACATGCCCCTAAACTGAGGCAAAGACACATGGCTTTCATCGACGATAACAAGGAATTTTCTATCACCTATATTAAGATAATCAAAGAGCGTATAAGGCGTATCGCCGGGCTTTAGTCCTGTTAAATGCAAAGCGTAATTTTCAATGCCCTTACACATACCTGTGCTTTCAAGCATTTCTAGATCAAACTCAACTCTTTGCTTAAGTCTTTGATACTCTACAAGCTTATTTTCATTTTCAAAAAAAGCTAATCTGGAGGCGAGTTCTTTTTTAATGTCTTTGATGGCTTGTTTTAGCCTTACTTCACCAACGCTAAACTGGCTTGTTGGATAGAGTATGAATTTTTTCAGTTCTTTGCCTTTTTTATTTTCAAGCACATTAACATGATACATTTTCTCAAGTTCATCGCCAAAAAATTCAAGCCTCACCACCTCATCTTCAAAATAAGCTGGATAAATATCTATAGTATCGCCATTTACCCTAAAATCAGCCCTATCAAAAAAGTTATCATTTCTTTTATAGCCCATATCCACAAGCTTTTTTAAAAGCTCTTTTTGAGAAAGTTGCATGCTTTCTTCAAGGATTAAAACCATGCCTACATACTCATTTGGATTGCCTAAGCCATAATTTGCTGAAACGCTAGCAATACAAAGCACATTTTCATAGCTTAAAAGTGAAGCTGTAGCACTCAAACGAAGCCTTTCTAAGTCTTCATTTACTGAGCTGTCTTTTTCTATAAAAACATCAGTGCGTGGGATATAAGCTTCTGGCTGATAATAATCATAATAGCTGATAAAATACTCCACAAAATCCTCTTTGAAAAAGCCCTTAAATTCGCTATAAAGCTGTGCACACAAGCTTTTATTATGACTCATTATCAAGGTTGGCATGTTTAGCTTTTCAATCACATTTGCCATAGTAAAAGTCTTTCCACTGCCTGTAACACCGAGCAAGGTTTGGTATTTATTGCCTGCTTTTATGCTTTTAACTATGCCCTCAATAGCTTGGTGTTGATCAGGACTTGGGATAAAATCGCTGGTAAGTTTCATAGACTTTTTTCCTTATTAAAAGCCAAATTCTACAAAAAAATGCTTAAAATTTAAAACTTTTTTGCTACAATTAGAAAAATATTTTTCAAAAAGGCAAGATCAATGTATGATGATAAAATTATTAACACACTTACAGATAAGGTTAATGAGCTTTTAGAGCGTTATAATGAACTCGTAGAAACCTGCGACAACTTAAGAAATGAACTTGTGAGTGTAAAAGCTCAAAATGAAGCTAAAAGTAATGAAATTTCAAGACTTGAAGAAGAGTTAAAAAGCAAAAACATAGTCAGCGAAGATATTACTAAGAAAATAGAGGCTGTGCTTGGCAAGTGATGGGATAAAAGAAGTCATCATCAATGTTTCAGCAAAAGATTTTACCGTTCGTTGTGGAGAAGATTTTGCAAACTACCTTGAAACAGATATTGATCTTGTTTCAAATGGAACAAAAAAAATAGAACTCAAACAATTCGTTAATGCCTTTGTGAAGAAAAGCTATGATTATTATATGTTGCAAAAAGAACTCAACAAGCTTTTAAAAACGATCAATGAAACACCACTAAAGTAAAATTTATGGCTTTTAAAAAAGCTTTTTCCCTGCTTGAACTTGTTTTAGTTATACTTATTTTAGCCTTGCTTGTAGGTATTGCTCTGCCGTATTTTCATCTTAGCAAGCAAGATGCGAATTTATTTCGTTTAAAGGCTGATTTTACCACTATACAAAGTGCTTTGGCTTTTCACAAAAATCAAGATATTTTTACCCAAACACAAAATTTAGCCGTGCTTGATGAGGCAAGTATAATGAGTGAAAAACAGACTTTGTTTTATTGCTCTATAAGCGAAATTAAAGCATGTAATGGGGGCGATTGTTGCACAAAAAGTGTGCTGGTAAGTCCAATTTATTCAAATTCTAAAGCATGGATGAAAACAGGAAAGCGAACGTATCGTTTTTATCTCAGCAGCAAAAGCTTTGTGGATTTTGTGTATGAGCCTAGCACCATGAGTTTTGAGTGTGTAAGCTCAAGCATTTGTAAAGAGCTTTTATGAGGTATTATGAACTTGCCATTATAGGCTCTTATCTTGATAATCTTACTTATGAAAGCGAATTTGAATGCGAGCCTTTAAGCGAGGTAATCCTGCCTTTTGGCAAGCAAAATAAGCCTCATAGGGCTATCATTCTTAAAGAACTTTCAAAGCCAAATTTTACGACTAAAGCCATCATAGAAAAAACCGGACGCGTTTTAACCCAGACTCAATTTGAACTAGCTAGTTTTATAAGTTATTATTATACCTGCAAGCTAGGCTTTGTTTTGGCTTCTTTTGAACTTTTAAAACCTTATAAAACTCATGCTTTTACACCTTTAAAAAGTGTGAGTTTAAGCCCTTTGCAAACTAAGGCTTATGATTTTTTACAAGAACAAAGCTCAAGCTTGCTTTTTGCAGATACAGGCAGCGGAAAGACTGAAATTTACATAAGCTTGATTAAAAAATGTATGCAAAAAGGTGAGCAAGCCTTACTTTTAATGCCAGAAATTTCACTTAGCCCACAAATGCAAAAACGTTTGAGTGTGTATTTTGAAGATAAATTCATCATGTGGCATTCAAAAATTTCAAAAAAGAAAAAAGATGAAGCCTTGCAAGCCTTGCAAAATGGCGAAATTTTACTTGTTGCTGGGGCAAGATCGGCTTTAAATTTACCCTTTAATAAACTTAAACTCATCATCGTTGATGAAGAGCATGATAATTCTTACAAGGCAAATAACAAGCCTTATATCAATGCAAGGGATTTGGCTGTTTTTTTGGGACAAAAGCATAATATACAAGTGCTTTTAGGCTCAGCTACGCCAAGCTTAACAAGCTTTTATAAGCAAAAGCATTTTAGACTTCGTGGCACTTTTTATGAAAGCGAAAAAGAATTCATCTTTGATGAGAGTGATTTAGGGCTTTCTAGTGTTGTTTTAAGGGAACTTAGAGTAAGTTTAAGAGCAAAAAAACAGGCTGTGGTTTTTCTGCCAAGTCGTGCAAATTTTCGCCAAGTGCAATGTAAAAACTGCGGTGAGAGGATCAAATGCCCATTTTGTAGCATAGCCATGAGTGTGTATAAAAACAAAAATCTTTTAAAATGCCATTATTGCTCCTTTGTAAAGCCCATAGATCAAATCTGCCCTCATTGTCAAGGTGCTATGCTTGAAGCAAGCAAGATAGGCACAGCAGAGCTTTGCGAGCAACTTAGGCAAGCTTTAAGCGAATTTAGCCCAAATATCGCTCAGTTTGATCGCGATAAAATCACAAGCATGACTAAGCTTAATGCTATACTTAAGGACTTTAACGAGCAAAAGATTGACATTTTAGTTGGCACTTCTATGCTGGCTAAAGGACATGATTATCATAGTGTGGATTTAAGTGTGATTTTAGGGCTTGATGAGTTTTTGTTTCGTCCAAATTATAAAGCTAGTGAAGAATGCCTAGCTTTAGCCATGCAAGTAGCTGGAAGAGCTGGACGCAAGGGCAAAGCAAGGGTGCTTATACAAAGCAAGCAAAAGGCTTTTTTTCAAGCTTATATCAAGGATTATGATCGCTTCTTGCAAGATGAGCTTGAAAACAGAAAAAACCTTTATCCGCCTTTTAAAAGGCTTTTAAGGCTTGTCATCGAGCATAAAGATCAAAGAAAAGCAAAAGAGCTTTGCGAGTTTTTAGCTGGGGAGTTTAAAAAACTTAAAAGCGTTGAGCTTGTAGGTTTTGGAAGCTGTGCTATAGAATTAATCAACGCAAAATGGCGTTTTTATCTCTTGCTAAGAAGTAACACACATACAAATTTGATCAAAATCGCTCATTTTGCCCAGCAGTATAAGGAGCTAAGTGCGGATATGGATCCGAACGACTTTTCTTAGTGTTTTAGCGTTTTTTAGCTTGAAAAGTTCTCATTTTTATTAAAAATAGCTTGATTTTTTGTCTAGTTTGGTTTAAATTTTTATATTTAAGCTATTTTTATTATGTGTTTTAATCTTTTTCATCCAACTCCTCACACATTTTTTCAAATTCCTGATAGTATTTCCAAGAAGCGGTGATGTCAGGGCGAGTTTGTTTGATATAAGCGAAATTTTTATCAAAAAGCTCTTTAAAAATCTTTCTATATTTTGTTTCCCTTTTTAAGAAATTAAGCAACTTCTCATTAGTTATACGTCTATTTTTTGTTTCTTTCCAATGTTCATTAAGTGCGAAATGAAATTTTTCAATCCATACTTTTACCTTTTCACATAAGTGCAAGTCTTTATTAAGAATTTCATTTTGATTTTTGTCAATTAAATAATAAAGTTTTAAGTATGGACTTTCAATCTGTAAAAAATTAGATTTGCTAAGCTCTATTAAGTTATTATTTTGGGAAGGTATAAAATTGTTTATGATAATATCAATTTCTTCATTGACATGAAGGGTTATTGGCAATCCTAAAACAAAACCTGCGTTTTTATTAGCCTTAAGATAGGATATATCCTCAAATTTTACACCTTTTATATTTAATTTCTTGCTCAAAGTATTCATAGTAGAAAAAATGTTTTCTGGTAAGTTTTCTTGAAAATCTACAACGAGATATTGGTCAAAATTTTTACAAGTTTTTAATACATAATCATAAAACATCATCATATAAAGCATATGTTCTTGATAATAGAGATCAAGTCCTTTAAAAGTTGCATATTCAACAAGACGCTCTGTAACTCCACCATGTAAAAATCTTGTCCGATCAGCAATTTCTTTAAAGTTTGTATCATCAAGTGTATAATAATTTCCTTGCGTTGGCCATGGAACATTTAAAAAACTTGTTAATGAGTCAATAGGATCCCTAGAGACAAGGAGTGCAAGAGTATTTTTAGGTAAAAGATGTATTGTTTTATCAATATCTTTATTTTTATAATATACAGCATCAAAATCGATATTTGCTTGCTCTTTCTTGAATAAATTAAAAATTCTTATATAATCTCTTTTGCCATTTCTTAATGTGGTTAAATTAGCCCCAGCCGTATTTAATGCCGAGTGTAATGCCTTTCGCCCAAAAGTATGTGGCATAAAAGCAACAAATTTACACCCCCTCGGCAAAGCCAAATTCAAATCCCAAGCCACTTCAGCTTCTATATCAGTATAAGATAAAGTTTTGCTTGTATTAAACTCATCTTGATCAGTATTATTTTCACTCGTTTT